>JBBQJL010000043.1:0-27323 GCA_038325875.1 Candidatus Limnocylindrales bacterium | reverse complement strand
CGACGGCCAGGGCCAGCGCGACCGACCCAACCGCCGCTCGGAACGTCATGCAGTGACCCCGGCCCCGGTGCCGCCCGGGGCGTGGACGGGGCCGCCTGCGGCGCATTGGGGACAGGTCCCGAGGCCGGCCTCGTAGGTCGGCAGCTCGAGCACCCACAGGGCGCTGAGCGGGTAGACCTGGCCGCTTGCCGGCGAAGTCAATGTGGTCATCCCGCCCGAACGGTCGACCAGGACGTGGCAGTCGACGATCTCGCCACCAGCCGCCTCGACCGCGGGGATCATCGCCAGGAGGGAGCCGCCGGTCGTCAGGATGTCGTCGACGAGGATGACCTTTTCGCCAGGCTGGATGATGAAGCCACGGCGGAACTCGCGCCGGACCACGCCGTCGTCGGCGCGGACCTCCTCGGCGAAGATCGCCCGCGTGCCCAGCTGTCGTCCGGTCTCGAATGCCAGGATGATGCCGCCAGTCGTCGGCCCGGCCACCAGGTCGACAGAGGGCGATCCGTCCGGTTCGCGATGACGGGCGGCCCACAACCCGCACAGCTCGCTCGTCGCGGCCGTGTCCTGGAGGACCTGGAACTTCTCGAGGTAAGCCGAGGAATGGCGGCCGCTCTTGAGCTGGAAGTGGCCGTCGCGCAACGCGCCCGATCGGCGGAAGAGCTGCTCGGTCCGCTGGGCGATCGCCGCGCGCGCGGCAGCTTCGAGGGCGGGTCTGATGGTGGTCATCGCGGGACAGTCTAGCGGGCGGTGCTGGAATGAGTCGGCAGGGTCCCGGCCCTCAGGGCCAGTACTCGACGCCGTTGGCCGAGGGCACGCCCGCCTTCTTCGGGAGCGCCGTCCCGACGAGCGGTCGGAACGAGTCAAGCCCGCGCCGTCGGCACTCGGCCTCGAGCCCGTCGATGATCCGGACGGGCAGGGTCGGGTCGGCGAACACAGCTGTGCCCACCTGGACTGCACTCGCGCCGACAGCCAGGAAGTCGAGGGCGTCGGCGAGTTCGGACACGCCACCGATGGCCACGATCGGGATGTCGACGACCTGGGCTACCTCGTACACGATGCGCAGCGCCACCGGCTTGATCGCCGGACCGGACAGCCCACCGTAGATGTTGCCGAGCAACGGCCGCGTCCGATCGTGCCGAAGGGCGATCCCGGACAGGGTATTGATCGCCGTGATCGCGTCGGCGCCGGCCCGCTCGATGGCCCGTGCGATCGGCCTGACGTCGGCCACGTTCGGTGACAGCTTGACCAGGAGGGGCAGATCGGTGGCCCGCCGGACGGCGGCCGTGACCTCGCCGGCTGCGTCGGCGTCGATCGCGAACTGGAGACCTCCCTTGCCGACATTCGGGCAACTGATATTCAGTTCGATGCCGGCCACGCCGGGCACCCCCTCGAGCCGGCGGGCCACTTCGACGTAGTCCTCGATCGACTCCCCCGCCACGTTGACGATGACCGGCACCTGCCAGCCGGCCCAGGTCGGCGCATAGCGCTCGATGACGGCGTCCACCCCCGGGTTCTGGAGGCCGATCGAATTGAGCATGCCGGCCGGCGTCTCGGTCACCCGCGGGGTGATGTTCCCGATCCGGGCCTTCAGGGTGGTCCCCTTGCAGCAGATCGCACCCAGCCGCTGGACGTCGACGACGTCGCCGTATTCGATCCCGTAGCCGAACGTGCCGGACGCGACCAGGATGGGATTGTCGAGGCGCAGGCCGGGCGCCAGCTCGATCGACAGGTCGACCTGGCCGGAAGCGGCGGCGGACGGTTCGCTCGCCGCGACCCGCCGCGCAGCCGGGTCGCTCGGGTGGCCGGGTCGATGACGCGTCGCGTGCGCCTTACCGCTCGCCGCGGCCTTGCCGGACTTCACCAGCCGGCATCCCAGTCGAGTTCGTCGGCGGCGAACACCGGACCCTCGCGACAGACGCGCTGCGGCTGTCCGGACGTGCCCATCACCACGCAGCCGAGGCATGCCCCGACCGCGCAGCCCATGTTCTGCTCCATCGCCACCTGCAGGAATGACTTCCGACGGGCCGCGGCCGACCCCGGCGGGTCGACTCTCCCGCCACGCTTCCGACCGAGCTTGGCGACCCCGAGCCGCTCGCGTCGACCGGCCGCCAGCCGCGCCAGCGCGGCCAGCATCGGAGCCGGGCCGCAGGCGAACGCCTGGTCGGCCCAGGCCTCGTACTCGGGCACGAGGTCGGTCACGTACCCCCGCTGGCCGAGCGAGCCGTCGTCGGTCGCCACCACGTACTCGACCTCGTCGGGCAGGAGGTTGGACGGATAGACCTCGGCCGCGCCGGCGGCCCCGAACAGGAGGACGACCTGGCGACCGTCGGCGATGGCCTCGTCGGCGAGCATCCGCACGCCGGCGATCCCGAGGCCGCCGGCGATCAGCAGGAGGCGCCGGCTGCGTGGATCCACCTCGAACGGGCGCCCGAGCGGCCCGAGCATGTCGACGCTGTCGCCGGGCCGGAGGTGGGTGAACCAGTCGGTCCCTCGGCCGATCGTCCGGAAGTGGATCGTGACCACGCCGGTCGCCTGGTCGATCGTGTTGAACGAGAAGGGACGACGAAGGATGAGACCCGAGAAGTCACCGGGCCGGACGTGGACGAACTGGCCGGCCCGCGAACCGCTGGCGAGGGCCGGGGCGCGGTAGGCCTGGAGCCACTGACGCGGAAGGATCTCCCGACTTTCGACGAGCTCCGCCGCGACGAGGCGCATGCTCACGGGAGCGGGAGGTTGTCCCCAGCCGGGCGGTGGGTGCCGTCGGCGGCGATCGGCGGCTCGCCTTCGCCGGTCTCGGCGTCGGCCGAGTCGGGTCCGGTCGAGTCGACGTCATCACCGTCGTCGTCGCCATCGCCCTCGGCCTTGAACTCGGGGGCGACCGCCGGGAAGGCCTCGGCAAGGGCGTCGGCCAGATCGCCGAACACGTCGGTCGGGTCGTAGAACTCGACGAGGTCATCCGAGCCGACGAGGTTGCGCCATTCACCCGCGCCGTCGTCGGGAACGACCTCCGCGCGGAAGCCCAGACCGGCCTTGAGGGTCAGTCGCTCATCGTCGTCGTCGACCACCACGACGTCGCCGAGCTTGGCCGTCAGGACCGAGCTCACGTCGGCGAAGTCGTCGAGCAGGCGCGCCTCGGACTGCTGGCTCCGTTCCTGGAACGACAGGGCGAGGTCGTACAGGCGCTGTGCGGCCGTCTCCTCGTCCGGCGGCTCAGCCGACAGGTCGACCCCGGCGGCCCACTGATCGGCCGCGGCCGCGTAGGCGCCGTCGAGCCCGACCAGATCGCTCGCCGGAAGGTGAGCGACCTCCATCAGGTCCTCGGCGCCGGTCGGCTCGGGCGGCAGGCCGGCGGCCTCACGGGCAGCCTCGGTGAAGGCTGCGTAGACGTCGGCCGGGTTGTACAGCTCCACCAGCTCGGCGGCCGTCTCGATGATCTCGGTCTCGTTGACCCATTCGCCGGTCGCGTCGTCGAGATAGCGGCTCCGGCTGCGGAAGCTGAGATCCGGGGCGACCGACAGGAAGTCGGGATCGTCGTCGATCAGGGTCAGGCCGCCGGACTCGGCGATCCGGTCGGCGTTCGCTTCGAGGAACCGCTTCAGCTGGGCGGTGGCGCTGACCAGGAAGTCGCTCCGCTCGAGGGCGGCGTCGGAAGCGAGAGCTCCCAGGAGCTCGCTACGGTCGTCCATCGATCGGCCCTCCTACGGGTGGTATTCGAGGTCGGTGCCCATCCGCTCGCGGAGGAACATCGAGTGGTGACGCTCGAAGATCCACTCACCGGCCCGGTGCCCGAGGGCGCGGGTCGCTTCGTCCTTCTCGAGCTTGTCGAGCGTTGCGTAATCGGGCAGGTCCAGCAGGATGACATTGTCGAAGTCCCAACCGTGGGCGACGTTGTACCAGCCGATGAACCTGATCCCGAACTTCTCCTCGTACTCCTTCACCTGTTTGGGGAAGATCGTGCGCATGAAGAACTTGAAGAACGGATCGCGTCCGCGACGCACCGAGAAGTAGGTCGCGAGCACGGGCACGGGCGGCGCTCCTCCTCGTGAGTCGACGGATCGACGGCTATTGTCGCACGGTGCCCGCGCCTGACGAGCCCGGCTCGTCGTGCTCGGGGTCGGTCTGCTCGTCTGCCGACACGCCCATGGTCACGGCGTCCGGCGGCGAGCCCGTGTCCGCGACGGACTCGTCCTCGAGCTGGCCGACGGTCGGCGATCTCGGCGTCAGCGGCTGGCGTCGGCCGCGCCGGTCGGCTGCCGTCAGCCGGAGCAGGAAGATGATCGTCTGGCCGCTCACCAGCAGGAGGGCGATGGTCATGAACAGGAGCACGGCCGTGACGACGTCGGGGATCCGACCGACGCTCAGGGGCGTGATCAGCAGAAGGGCCACCAACAGGACGATCTGGAACCGGAAGCAGCCGAGTCCGGGGCCGCGCTCCGGCTCGAGCGGCGCGCCCTTGTACTGGACCGGCCCGGGGTTGATCGCGCCGCTCGGCCGGTGCGGGAGCGGAGGGGTCGCGGGTTCGATCGGGTTGGTCGGGTCGGTCACGACGGCCAACGATACGGGACTCAGGCTGCATCCGCCCAAGAGGCTGCCCGACGCTCTACCATCCGGATGATGCCGGACCGCCCGCCGCCCACCGAGTCCGTCGCTCGTCCATCCGCCGAGTCGCGCTTCGGCTGGCACCCGGAGCCGGGGTTGATCGGCGTGGACGACGCGGCGACCTCGCGACCGGCACTCGAGGCGCTCGGGTCGGCCGCCTGGCATACCGCGCTCGACTACCTGTTCGATGAGGCGCTCCGACGCTCGGCCGGCACGCCGACCGGCTACCCGGAGCTGCGGGCGGCGTTCTATGGGCCCGACCCGGACGGCGACTTCGGTCGCGGTCGTGGACTCGGCCCCGCCCCTGCGCCGGACGGCCCGACTGCGTCCGCCGACATCCTGGCCGAGTTCAGTCGACGCCTTGCTCCGCACCAGCTGAACTCGTGGCACCCCCGCACGCTCAGCTACTTCACCCCGCCGCCGCTCCCGATGTCGATCGTCGGCGAGCTGCTCGCCCAGTTCACCAACCAGGGGGTCGATGTGTGGCACGCCGGCCCGACCGGGGCGTTCGTCGAAGAGGAGGTCGGGCGCTGGCTGTGCGACCTCGTCGGGTACGGCCCGGACGGCTTCGGGGTCCTCACCTCGGGCGGGGTGATGGCCAACCTCATGGCGATGACCGTGGCCCGGGACGTCCACCTGCGCCGGATCCGTGGGCTCGACCGGGCGCCGCGCGGCGGCCAGCTGGACGGCGTCCGCGCCTACGCGTCCGAGCAGACCCATTTCTCGATCGCCCGAGCCCTCGACGAGCTCGGCTTCCCGGCCGGGACGCTCCACCTCGTGCCCGCCGACGAGCAGTTTCGCCTGCACGGCGAGCCGGTCGCCCGAGCCATCGCCGAGGATCGCGCCGCCGGGCTGATCCCGTGGGCCATCTCAGCGGTCGCCGGATCGACGAATACCGGCTCGGTCGACCTGACCAAGGAGCTGGCCGACGTGGCGGCGCGCGAAGGCCTGTGGCTGCACGTCGACGCGGCGTACGGCGGCGGCGCTCTCCTGTCAGAGCGCGATCGGACCCGGGTGCCCGGCCTCGGTCGCGCGGACAGCATCACGATCGATCCACACAAGTGGTTCTTCCAGGCCTACGACATCGGCGGGCTCCTCGTCCGCCGGGGCGACGACCTGCTCGCCGTCTACCACCACGCTCCCGAGTACTACCGGGGAGGTGAGGCCGCCGATGGAGCGACCGATGCCGACGACGAGGACGGCGGGCAGCTCAACTTCTACCAGCGCTCGCTCGAGGGCACCCGTCGCTGGCGCGCCCTGAAGCTGTGGATGAGCTGGAAGCACCTCGGCACACGCGGACTCGGTCGGCTGGTCGAGGCCAACGACGACCTGGCGGCATACCTGTGGCGTCGCTGCGCCGAGGCCGACGACTTCGAGGCGCTCCCAGCCGCGCCGGAGCTGTCGGTGGTCTGCTTCCGACACCTGCCGGGCGGCGGCGCGGCCGCGGCCAGGCTGGACGCGCTCGAGCTGGACCGACACCAGGATCGACTCCAGGCCGCGCTGGTCGAGTCCGGCGACGCCTGGCTCGGCACGACCGTCCTGCGCGGCGCGACGTACCTGCGCGCCGGGATCGTCAACTACCTCGCGACCGAGGCCGACATCGACCGGATCCTCGAAGATCTGCGAGCGCTGGCCGATGGCGCCTCGCCTGCCGAGCTGGCCGCTCGATGACCGGACCGACCGCCGCCGGACGCCATCTGGCCGAGCTCAACATCGCTCGCTCGGTCGCTCCGATCGACCACCCAGTCATGGCCGATTTCGTGGCGGACCTCGACCGGGTCAACACGCTCGGTGACGCAAGCCCCGGCTTCGTCTGGCGGCTCAAGGACGAGTCCGGCGGGGCGACCTCGATCCGAGCCTTCGACGACCCGCTGATCATCGTCAACCTGACCGTCTGGGAGTCGGTCGAGGCCCTCCGCGCCTACGCCTACCAGAGCGCTCACGTCGAGGTCTTCCGGCGGCGGCGTGAGTGGTTCGTCCCGCTCGACGGTCCGAGCCTCGTCCTGTGGTGGGTGCCCGCCGGCCATCTCCCGGACGTGATCGAGGCCCGCCAACGGCTCGAGCACCTGGCCGCGCACGGCCCGACCTCGGCGGCGTTCACCTTCAAGGCCGCGTTCCCGCCGGACTCATGAGCGATGACGGACGACGTCTTCCTGTACTTCGGTTCGGTGGTCGTCGTCTTCGCCGTCGCCGCGTGGGCGGGCTGGGCGGTCGCCGGGCGCCGGGCACCGAAGCCGCAGGTGCTCCCGGATCACGTCTGGCTGTGCGAGTCGTGCACCTCGTTCAACGACCCGACACATCTCACCTGTTATCGCTGTCACCGGCCCCGGGCGGTCGATGCGCGCGAGGTGGAGCCCGATCCCGACTTCAAGATCGACCAGCAGCTCGGGCGATCGAAGTCCAGCCTCGACTGGGGCGCCTCGAGCCCGTGGCTGGCCGCCGACGAGCCGCTCCGCGACGCCTGGCTGGCCGAGCGCGCACGGTCCATCGAAGCCCCCGCGGGATCCGAGCCGACCGTGGCGACGCCGTCCGGAGAGCCGCCCGACGACTCGCCCGAGGCACCGATCGGACCCCGATGAACCGCTGACAGGCCCGGCCAGGCACGCCCGCGCTGTCGACGATGGACCCTGGCCGACCGATCAGCCGGGCGGCGGGTCCTGGGCCAGCCCGTCGACCACGACCACATCCGGCAGGGCGCGCAAGATCTCCGGCGAGGCGAGGACCTTCCACGAGCGGCTGCCACCGCCGAGGACGATCCGCTCACGGGCCATCACCCGAGCGTCAACGAGGACGGGCAGACCGGGCGGCAGGCCGAACACCGTCACCCCGCCGATGGCCATCCCGGTCAGCTCCTGGGTCTGCTCGGCCGCCGCGAACGACGCCTTGCGCGTCCCGAGGCGGTCACGGACGGTGCGGTTCACATCCAGCCGGGTCGTGGCCAGGACGACGCACGCGGCATACACCGGTGCCGTCGACTTGCCGATGACCACGATCGTGTTGGCCGAGTCCCCCGGCGCGAACCCGTACGCGGCGCAGAAGGCGGCCGTATCGGCCAGCGCCGGGTCGCATGGGAACAGCTCGTAGGGCACGCCAAGGACCGCCAGGTGGGCATCGAGCCAGGCCCGCGGATCCGATTCCAGGGTGGTCAACCGGCATCCTCGTAGGCGATCCGGCCGGCGGCCACGGTCAGCACGACCCGCCCGCCGAGTTCCCGTCCGAGCAGCGGCGAGTTCTTGCCACGGGAGACCAGGCTGGCGGCGTCGACCCGCCAGGTCGCCGATCGATCGAACACCACGAGATCCGCCGGCGCCCCCTCCAGTAGGCCGCGTGCGCCGCTCCAGCCCCAGCGGCCGAGGACGGCGGCGGGCCCGCTGGTCAGCGCGGCGACCGCCCGGGCCAATGGCAGGCGCCCGGCATCCACCGCTGCGAGGGCGATCCCGAGGGCGGTCTCGATGCCCGAGATCCCATTCGAGGCGAGTCCGAACTCGACCTCCTTGTCGACACGGGTGTGAGGCGCGTGGTCGGTCGCGATCGCATCGGCCGTCCCGTCGACGAGCGCGGCCAGCACGGCGGCCGCATCGATCGCCGAGCGGAGCGGTGGGTTGACCCGGAGCGACGGATCGTACGGAGTGGCGGTCAGCGCCCCGTCGGCCCACGGACTTCGTGCGCCACCGTCGTCGTCGAGCGCTTCCCATGCCCAGCGGCGCGCACCGGCGACCCACTCGTCGGTCAAGGCCAGGTGATGCGGCGTGATGTCGCAGGTGACCGGAAGTCCGGCCAGCTTGGCCCGCCGGACCAGGTCGAGCCCGTCGGCGGTCGACAGGTGGGTCAGATGGAGGCGAGCGTTCGGTTCGTCGGCGAGTGCGTCGGCCAGGATCGCCAGGTCGCGGGCGACCGCCGAAGCCTCGCCTGCCGTGGGCCAGCCGCGCAGGCCGAGGACGGTCGCGACCAGACCCTCGTTCGCCTCGGCGCCATCGGTCAGGGTCAGGTCCTCTGGATGGTCGACGACCACCCGACCGAGCATCCCGGCGTAGACCATGGCATTGCGCAGGATCGCCGCCGAGCGGACCGGCGACCCGTCGTCACTGAAGCCGATCGCCCCGGCGTCGGCCAGCTCGCCGAGAGCCGCCAGGGTCTCGCCATGGCGGCCGACACTGACCGCGCCGTAGGCCAGGATCTCGATCGGGGAGCCCGACCGCGTCGCGGCATCGTGGACCCGGGCGAGGACGCTGGCATCGTCGATGGCCGGCGACGTATTCGGCATCAGGCAGACGGTGGTGAACCCGCCGTGGGCCGCGGCAGCCGCCCCGCTGGCGACCGTCTCGGCATCCTCGAAGCCCGGCTCGCGGAAGTGGGCGTGCAGGTCGATGAAGCCCGGCGCGACGATCACGCCGCCGGCGTCGATCCCCTCGGCCTCCGCCCCTTCGAGCCAGACGATGCTGCGCACGATCCCGTCCTCGACGACGATCTCGCCGGGACCGTCGCGCCCGCTCGCCGGGTCGACCAGCCAGGCGCGGCTCAGCTCGAGATCGCCGACCGTCCGCCCGACCTCCAGGCCGGCGGCCCGCGCCTCAACCACCGCTGGCCTCGGCAGCCCGCCCGGCGCCGCCCGCCAGCAGGTACAGCAGGGCCATCCGGACGGCGACGCCGTTGGTCACCTGGTCGGTGATCACCGAGCGCGGATGGATGGCGACCTCGGGCGCGATCTCGACCCCTTCGTTCATCGGTCCCGGGTGCATCACCAGGGCCTCGGGCCGGGCCAGGGCAAGCCGCTCGAGGGTCAGCCCGAACCGGGCTGAGTATTCGCGCAGCGACGGGAGCAGCCCGCTGCTCATCCGCTCGCGCTGGATCCGAAGGGCCATGACCACATCCGCGTCGCGCAGGGCGGCGGTCACGTCCGAGGTCACGGTGAACCGCCCGTGCCCAGGCGTCAACGTCATCGCCGCGGCCCATCGCTCGAAGCCACGCAGGAGGGTCGAGGGGCCGCACAGCCACAGGTCGGCGCCGGCGGCAGTCAGGGCCCAGATGTTCGAGCGGGCGACCCGGGAATGAAGCACATCGCCCAGGATGACGACCTTCCGGCCGCGCAGCTCGGGTCCACCGGCCAGGTGCTCGCGGATGGTGTACAGGTCGAGCAGGGCCTGCGACGGGTGGGCGTGCCAGCCATCGCCACCGTTGAGGATCGAGCCGCCGAAATGCTCGGCGGCCAGGTACGGCGCGCCGGACGTCCCGTGGCGCATCACGATCATGTCGGCGCCGAGCGCCTCGACCGTCCGGATGGTGTCCACCAGGGACTCGCCCTTGGACACCGACGAGGTCGACGCCGCGATGTTGACGACGTCCGCCGAGAGGTTCTTGGCGGCCACTTCGAACGACACCCGGGTCCGCGTGGAGGCCTCGTAGAACAGGATCGTCACGCCGGTCCCGCGCAGCGCCGGGACCTTGGCGATCGGCCGCGCCAGGACCTCGCGCATGGCGTCGGTCGTGTGCATGATCAGCTCGATCTCAGGCCACGACACCACGTCCAGGTCGAGCAGGTGACGGTGGCTCCAGCGGGCCGGTCCCGCGGCGACCGACGATGGCACCCCCGTCGGCAGGCCGATGCCCGTCTCGTCCGGCACCACCAGGCTCATCCTGCGACGGGCTCCGCGACCGCCCCGACGACTCGCTCGATGTCGACCCCGTCGTCGCCGTCGGTCTCGGCCAGGTGGACCCGGACGATCTCCTCACGCGAGGTCGGCACGTTCTTGCCGACATGGTCGGCCCGGATGGGCAGCTCGCGGTGACCGCGATCGATGAGGACCGCCAGGCGGATGGCCTGCGGCCGCCCGAAGTCCACCAGCGCGTCCATCGCCGCGCGGATCGTCCGGCCCGTGTACAGGACATCGTCGACGAGGACGACGGTCGCCCCGTTGAGGTCGAACGGAAGGTCGGTCCCCTTGACCAGCGGCTGCTGCGCCACGAGCGACAGGTCGTCCCTGTAGAAGGTGATGTCGAGCGCCCCGACCGGCAGGGAGACGCCCTCGTGCTCGGCGATCGCCTCGGCGATCCGATGGGCCAAGGGAACGCCGCGACGCTGGATGCCGACAAGCGCCAGACCGGTCGTTCCGGCCTGCTTCTCGACGATCTCATGCGAGATGCGGATCGTCGCTCGGCGGATCTCGTCCGCCGTCATGATCTGGCGCCCGGTCACCGGGGACCGCCGTAAGGTCGCTGCACGCCCGCTCCTTCCCGGCCTCTCGGACCGGTCCTTAAAGGGTCAGGCTGAGTCTACCGCAGCGGCCGAGGGCCGGCCGGACGGACGGGCTCGATCAGGGGACGCCGTAGACGTAGACCTTGACGTTGGTCACCCCGGACCACGAGCCGCAGCCGCAGATCTTGAAGAAGTCGGGCTTGTACAGATCGATGATCCGGTTCGACCCCGCAACCGGACCGTAGTCGGTGATCACGCGCTCGAGGCAGCCCCCGGCACCGCACACCCGGATGACCGTCCCGCGCGGCAGACGCATCGCTGTCGTGCCGTTCTCGTAGAACGTGGCCTCGCCGCTGAGCGTGTACTTCGACTTCCGGTAGACCTTGGTCGCGGTCGGGTCGGGCTGCTTGGCTGCGCGCTTCAGGACGGGGATGTCGGCCGATGCCGCGAGCGGACTACCGGGGTCGACGAAGACCGCGTCGCGGGCGAGCCGGCCGGCCGAGTCGTAGGCGCGGTCGAACACGCCGACCGAGTTCGTCGATCCTGCGTTCGCGTTGGTCTTCAGGGCCTGGAACGCTGCTGCCGGCACCGGCTCGTAAGGAGCGGGGGTCCGGGACCCGGCAAAACCGGGAGCGGCGACCAGTGCGAGGGCGGTGGTGAGCACCACACCCGCGATGATCATCTTGGGGCGCACAAGAAGACAACCATAGCCCATCAGGCAGCAAGCCGCCACACCGAAGTGGGGCGTAACCCCACCGGACCGCACCGGACAGCACCCTCAATGGGGGGCGAACGGCCGCTCTCGGGGCCGATCCGAACCACCTCAGCGGACGACGATGATGTCCTCCAGGGACGACGCCGGCTCGGTCCGGGTGCGGCCCGCATCCGGTCCCTTCCAGGCCAGCACGAGGAGTCGGCTGCCCTCACCGTCCTGGCCGGATGGCGAGGCCCAGGCGATCCGGCCGTCACCGATGGCGAAGCCCGGCAGCGCCGGCACATCGCGCAGGACCGGCTTGCGATCCGCATCCACGTGACCGTTCGAGCGATCGACCGCGACGAGGCTCAGGCGTCCCAGGGCCGTGTCGAGCGGGTCGCCGACCCACACGCCGATGAACCGACCGGCAGGTTCCCAGCGGACCTCCCAATCCTTGACCGGGCCGTCCGCCTTGGGCGTGAGCAGCGGTTGCGGATCGGCCGCGATGTAGGCATCACTGCCGACCGGCGGCCATCGATCGATCACCAGGCGTCCCTGGCCCGGTGTCCAGGTCCGGGCGATGGGGTCGAGGACGAGGGTGCCTGTCCAGTAGACCATCCAGCGACCGCTCGGATCGACGACCGGGCGCCAGACTCCATTGAGTTTCGGGCCGACCACGTCGCCCGATGTGGGATCGATCAGGAACGACGTCGGCACATGCATGTCGGCTCCCGGCGATGCCCCATCGACCACCGCGTCGGCGGCTCGACTGGCCAGGATCCGATCGTCGACCCAAGCCGAGAAGACCGAGGCGTGGTCCCCGGTGACGGCTCGGGCGTGGTCGTCGCCGGTATGCCAGACGTACACGTCCGGCCCGTCGCTCCCGGTCGCCGGACGAGCCGAGAACGCGAGCCAGGCGCCGTCCCGGGAGTAGGCGGCGTCGCCCCCGACGACGATGACGTCCTCGATGATCGCCAGCATCGTCGCCGCGGTCGGGGCGGGGGTCCCGGTCGGGATCGCAAGCTCGGAAGGGGAAACGCTCGGCGCGGCCGTGGACGTCGGTTCTGCGGACGGCTGGCTAGTCCCGGTCGGTTCGGCCGACGGCGACCGGCTCGATCCGACGCCGGACGACGGTCGGGCCGTCGCGATCGGACTGGCGGACGGCGGTTCGGTCGGCGTGACGGCCGAGGTCGGCGAGGGGTCTGGCGTCAGATCGACGCTCGGCGATGCCGACGGGCTCGCGGTCGGCGACGGCTTCGGGGTAGCTCGGGCGATCGAGACGACGAAGATCTTGCCGCCGGTGGACGAGGCGCTCGATTCGACGACGGCGGCCTGGGCCGCCTCCGGCGCCAGGACCACCGAACCGGGCTGCGAGTCGAACGACACGAGCTGCTTGGCACCGATGTCGAGCGGCGCGCATTCGGGCGACGGCGCGGCGTCCGACGGACAGACCGCGGCGACGTTGGCGATGTTCAGCGTGTACGTGCCGTCGGCGGCGTGGTTGACCCAGGCGACGTCGCCCGGCGGGACGGCCAGCGGAGTCGCGCCGGCTCCCGCCGTGGGACCCGGCTGACCGGACGGGGCGGGGAGCGGTGTCGAGAGGCCGATCCCAGGCGTGGGGGACGGACCCGACGGGATCAGCGACCGACCGACCACGACGCCGACGAGGACGACCGCGAGGACGGCCGGGAAGGCCCGCCAGCTCAGCCGGGCGTTCCGGCGCGGGGCCTGCCGATGGCCGGCGGCACGTTCGCGCTCGAGAGCCACCGACGTCCGGGCCCACAGGTCGCGAGGTGGCTGGGGAACGGGTAGCGAGCGGAGAAGCTCGCGGTCCTCGGCGTAGGCTGCGGAGATCGACCGACAGTGGTCACAACCGTGGAGATGGTCGTCCAGCCAGATGGCGTCGGTTGCCGTCAGCGGACCGTCGATCCGGTCCGAGGCAAGGGTATGAGCACGCTCGTGCGGGCTCTGCGGGTCATTGTGCCGCTGGAGCGGGTCGTTACGGCGCTCGGTCATCGGCCATGCCCCGAATGTCCGCGTGGCGGGAGGCCATGAGCCGCGGAGATCCCGTCGGCTTCGGCGGCGGCCTCGGCCGCCCGTTCCGCAGCGAGCGCCTGACGGAGGCTCTCGCGGGCCCGGGTCAGCAGCGCCCGGGCGGCGACGTGGCTGACGTTGAGCGCGGCGGCGAGCTCGACACCGGTCAGGTCGTGGATCTCGGCCAGGAGCAGGGCCGCGCGCTGCCGCTCGGGGATCTTGTCGAGAGCCCGCTGCAGCGGTGCCGACAGGCGTCCATCCATGGCCAGGTGCTCGGCCGATGGGGCCGACCCGTAGGACTCGCCCGTCCAGGGCATGAACCGGACGATCTTGCGCCGTCGGAATTCGTCGAGGGCGACCCGATGGGCGATCTGGTACAGCCACGCCCGGGCATGGGCCGGTTCGGTCAGCGACGCGTGGTTGCGGTAGGCCTTGATGAAGGCGTCCTGGGTCATGTCGGCGGCGAGCTCGGGGTCGCGGACCATCCGGTACAGGTAGGCGTAGATCTCACCCTGATGACGGGCGAACAGATCTTCAATGAACGCGTCGGCGGCCGTGCGGTCCGGCGTTCCGGTCATCGCACGGTCCCCGCTGAGCACGAACTCAACGCTGGGTTGCACGGCCGAGAGACGGGGCTCAGCAGCCGCGTGTGACGCGCCAGTCTCACGAGGAGCCTCGATCGTCCGATACCGCCCGCAGGAGCTCCTCGACCGCTTCCTCGGGCGAGACCGGATTCACCGGTAGACCGGTCCCCAGCTCAAGCCCGGCGATCTCGCGCAGGCGTGGATGGATCTCCCAGTGCCAGTGATAGGTGGCGTCGATCCGTTCGCCGACCGGGGCGGTGTGGAGAACGAGGTTGTGGGGCGGTCCATCGAGCCCGGCCAGGCGGCCGAGGACCTGGCGGAGGGCCTCGGCAGTCGCAGCCACGTCGACATCCGAGGCGGCACCGAAGTCGGCCGCGTGGCGGCGTGGAACGATCCAGACCTCGAACGGCGAGCGCGAAGCGAACGGGGCAAAGGCGACCGAGGCGTCGTCCTCCCAGACGAGCCGGTCCTTCAACCGCGGCTCGTCGCGCACGTGTCGGCAGAACGGGCACTCACCCTCGCGGATGACGAACCGGGCTGCGCCACCGATCTCCTCGGCGACCCGATGGGGGACCTGGGGCAGGTCGTACAGATCGAGGCACAGGTGGTCCGTCCTGGCGCCGGCCTGAACGCCCCAGTTCTGGACCACCTGGACGTAGGCCGTCTGGCCGGACCGCTCGGCACCGGCGACCGCGTCGCGGCAGGCTCGCAGCATCTGGCCGGCGATCGCTCCGCCGACCGCCTGGAGCGGACGATGCTCACGCGGCGGGGCGACGACGGTTCGCCAGCTGCCCGACGATCGAGCCTGCTCGAGGGCGACCTGGGCAAGGTCGCGGTCGATCCGACGTGCCTCCTCCTCGGTCCCCACGACGTGGAACGCGAAGTCCTTGAGCGTCCGCATCCGGACCCCGTCACCGGCCGGTTCGCGGCAGTTCTGGCAGTCATCGCCGCCCACCTGGCCCGCCGCCAGCCGAAAACGGTCCCGGTGAAACGTCCGGTCGACCACGGTCGCTACCCACCAGCCGGTGATGGCGTCCTTACGCAGTTCGAACAGCCCGGCGGACATCCCTCAGCGCGCTCGGGCGAGGCGCTCGGAGAACGCGTCCGCGAAGAGCGCGCCGGCGGTCGCAACACTGTCGGTCGAGGGTGACGCACCGGTCCGCGCGAGCTCGCGAGCGATCGAGGTGGAGTCGACATCCGACATCCCGCACGGGTCGATCAGGTCGAAGTCGTCGAGATCCACGCTGACGTTGAGGGCGATCCCGTGATAACTCACGCCGCGCTCGACACGCAGGCCCAGCGCGCCGATCTTGCGCGGCCGCGGCCCGTCCGTGCCGACCCAGCAGCCGGGATGACCGTCGCGCCGTTCAGCCTCGACCCCGAGCGCACGGCAGGTGTCGATCAGGGCATCCTCGAGGGCGCGCACGAACGGCCGGATCAGCAGCCCGCGCCGGCTCAGCGCCACGATCGGATAGGCGACGAGCTGGCCCGGGCCGTGGTAGGTGACCTCGCCGCCGCGCTCGACGCGGATGAGCTCGATGCCCCGGGAGGCCAGCTCGTCGGGCGTCGCCCGGACGTGCGCAGCGTCGGCCTGGCGACCGAGCGTCAGCACCGGCGGGTGCTCGAGCATGAGGAGCGTGTCAGGGACGTCCCCGGCCACCCGCTCGTCGACAAGCCGCTTCTGTAGGGCCCAGGCCTCGCGATAGCCGATCCGCCCCAGCCAGCGCACATCGAGGACGTTGGGGCCGGTTCGGACTGCGGCGGCCGAGAGGTCGGCGGAGATCGTGGCCACCGTCGGACGATAGCAGACGAGTCGGCTTCGACCGCCTCGCCGACGTACAACCGCCCGGTCGTGGAGGACCGGGCGGTTGTAGCAGTTCGAAGCGCTGGGCGGGCCTACGGCGTCGGCAGCCAGGCCTTCCAGACGTCCTGGTTCTCGTCGAGCCACTTCTTGGCGGCGTCTTCAGGGGTCATGTTCTTGTTGGTGATCCAGTCGGCGACCTCGTTCTGGTCCGAGTTCTTCCACTGGAAGTTCTTGACCACGGTGTAGGCATCGCCACCCGTCTCGGCGAACTTCGTGGCGACCACCTTGTTCAGCTTGTACTCGGGATAGTCGCAGGCGATCTTCGCCCGGGCCGCCGCCGAGTAGTCGCCGTAGCACTCGGCGCTGTACGGGGGCAGCTTGACCTGCACCAGAGGGATCTCCGCCAGCAGCCACTGCGGGTCGTAGAAGTAGCCGATGAGAAATGTCCTCTGGGCCTCGGCCTGCTGGAACGCCGCGATCGAGGCGGCCTCAGTGCCGGAGTCGACGACCTCGAAGTTGAGGCCGAGGTTCTTGACGATCGCCCGATCCTCCTGGACGAAGGTCGGATCGCTGGCCAGGAACTGGCCCTTGCCCTTCGATTCGGTCGTCTTGAACTGGTCGGCGTACTTGTTGAGGTTGTTCCAGTCGGTGATGTCAGGGTACTGCTTGGCCAGCCACGGCGGGACGTACCAGTGGATCAGGCCGGTGATCCCGTTCACGCCCGCGTCCTGGGCGACCTTCTTGGCGGTGATGTAGGTCTTCTCCAGATCGGGGTGGCCCCAGTTCTCGAGGATGACGTCCACGTCGCCGGTCTCGAAGCCCTGCCAGGCGACCTCCTCGGCGAGGGTGTCGGTCGTGACGTTATAGCCCAGCTGTGAGAGCAGGCACTGGACGACCGCGACGTTGGCCTGGGCCCCGACCCATTGGTTGATCATCATCTTGACGTCGCCCTTGTCGCCGGCGCCCTTGCAGGTGGCGGCCGCTACGCTGGCGGCGGGGCTGGTCTCGGCACTCGCGGCAGTGCTGGGTTCGGGAGTCGCCGCCGCGGCACTTGCAGCGGTCGTGGGCGGCGCCGCCGAACCAGATCCGGCGCCGGTGCATGCCGCGAGAGCCAGGCTCACGACCGCGAAACCGGCGATGAGCCGGGCGATCCCGGTGCGCTGTTGGGTCATCTGCTCCTCCTCGTTCCGTCGCCGCCTGGCGGTGACGATGTCCACTCGGCCATCGACGGGGGCCGACACCCCGATGAGCGGCCTCAGGCTCCGGCAGCAGCGGCTGGCCCTGAGCGTGCAGCCACTTCCTGGGAGACCTCCTTCGATGGGCGAGCTCCGGCGCCCTGACTGATCCGATCGAGCATGATGCCGAGGAGGACGATACTCGCCCCGGCGACCAGCCCGATCCCGAAGTTCGAGCGCTGGGCGAACCCGGCGACGACGTCGAAGCCTAGAGCACCCGCCCCGACAAGTCCTCCCACGACCACCATCGCCAGGACCAGGACGATGCCCTGGTTCACGGCCAGCAGCAGCGATTTCCGCGACAGGGGCAGCTGGACCTTCCACAACAGCTGCCGTTCCGTGGAGCCGGACGCGATCGCCGCCTCGATGACCGTGGCCGAAACCGACCGGATGCCGACGTCCACCAGCCGAATGACCGGTGGCGCCGCGTAGATGACCGAGGCCACGATGGCCGTGAACCGGCTCGCGCCGAACAGCGCCACGGCCGGGATGAGGTAGACGAAGGCCGGCATCGTCTGGGCCGCATCCAGGGTGGGTCGCAGGACAGCCTTGAGCCGATCGCTTCGCGCCGACACGATCCCGATCGCGATGCCGATCGTGAGCGTGACGCTGGTCGCCACGAGCACGGTCGTCAGCGTCTGCATCGAGTGCTCCCAGAGCGAGGTCGCGACGAGCAGAACGAGACAGATCCCGGCGATCGTCGCCGAGCGCAGCCCGGAGATCCACCAGGCGATGCCGATGACGACGGCCATCACCAGCCACCACGGCGCGCTGGTGAGGATCCCCTCGAGAGGGTTGATCAGGACGACCGTCGTGCCGACCTTGAGCGCGCTCGTCAGGCCGTACATGTTCAAGGTGATCCACCCGACGATGGCATCGAGCGGCTCGCGGAACGAGAACGTCAGGACGGTCGGGAAGATCGTCGGCTTGGCCATCGTGTGGGCGAACACGATGGCGACCGCCGACACAGCCAACGCCACGCCGTACATCAGACGTCGCCGGCGGACATCGTCATCCATCTGCCGGGTGCGCGGATCCATCCATTGCCCGGCATGGTCGGTCAGCCGGTCGAGGACGATGGCCAGGATGACGATCGCGATACCGGCATCGAACGCCTCGCCGACGTGACCCTTCTGGAGCGCCTGGAGGACGTTCCTGCCGAGGCCTGGCGCCCCGATGAGCGCGGTGATCACGACCATGGAAAGAGCCATCATGATCGTCTGGTTGATCCCGATCCCGATGGTCCGTCGAGCGAGCGGGAGCTGGACCTTGCGGAGCACCTGCCAGCGTGTCGAGCCGAGCGAGACGGCCGCCTCCATCGTCTCGGTCGGGACGCCGCGGATCCCCAGCGAGGTGATCCTGATGGCCGGCGGGATGGCGTAGATGAGGGTCGCGATGGTCGCCGACGGCGCGCCGATGAAGAACAGCAGGGTCATCGGGGCGAGGTAGGAGAACGTCGGCATGATCTGCATCACGTCGAGGATCGGCGAGATGAAGGCGGCGAACCGATCGCTCCGACCGGCCAGGATCCCAAGCGGGATGCCGATCAGCAGGGCGATCACGACCGCGGCCAGCATCAGCGCCAGCGTGGCCATGGCCGCGGTCCACAGCCCCAGCACGCCCAGCGAGGCAAACCCGAGGACGCTCAGAGCCGCCAGGCGGACCCCACCGAACACGAGCCCGAGCGAGCCGGCGACGGCCAGCACGCCCGGCCAGCCGAGCAGCGCAAGAGCGGCCACGAAGCCGCTGACCAGCGCTGCGATCCCCACTCGGATCGGATCGATGATCAGGGTGAAGATGGGCGTGGTCCGGTTGCCATCGACCCAGTCGCGGGCGGTGTTGACCGCCTTGAACACCTCGGAATCGGCGGAATGTGGCAGCGTCCATTGACCCCGGAACACGACGTACAGCCCGACCACCAGCAGACCGATGGCGAGCGCGACGATCCGCCGACCGTTCTGGGTGTCGACCCTGGACGCGGAGGGAATGCTGATCGCCGTCATGTCTGGGCGTCCGCGACGTCGGGCTGCGCGTCTGTGACTCCAGCGATCGCCGTCAGGATCTGAGCTCGGTCGACGACGCCGACCAGCTTGTCTCCATCGACGACGCGGATCGGCTTGTCAGTGGCCGCCGCCACGTGAACCGCGGTCCGGATGACCGTGTCAGCCGGGAACGACGGGCCGTCCATGGCGTCTTCGGGGGTAGGGTCGCGCATCACCCAGCGCAGGGTCAGGACGTGCGACTTGGGAACGTCCCGGACGAAGTCGGCGACATATTCGTCGGCGGGGGCGCCGACCAGGTCCTCGGGGCGTCCAGACTGGATGACCTGTCCGTCGCGCATGATCACGATGTGGTCGCCCAGCTTGAGCGCCTCGGCCAGATCGTGGGTGATGAAGACCATCGTCTTCCCGACCTCGTGGTGCAACCGCAGGACCTCGTTCTGCATGTCGCGTCGGATCAGGGGGTCCAGGGCGCTGAACGGCTCGTCGAAGAACATGACCTCGGGGTCGACCGCGAGCGCCCGTGCCAAGCCGACCCGCTGCTGCATCCCGCCCGACATCTGATCGGGATAGCTGTCGGCATGCCCCTGGAGTCCGACGAGGTCGATCATCTCCCGTGCCCGCTTGTACCTGACGGCCTTTGATTCGCCGCGGATCTCGAGTGGGTAGGCAACGTTGTCGAGGACGCGCCGATGCGGGAGCAGGCCGAAATGCTGGAAGACCATGCTGAAGCGGTGCCGGCGCAGCTCGCGCAATCGCTCGGCATCGGCTTTGCGGATGTCCTCGCCGTCGAGGAGGACCTCGCCCTGGGTCGGCTCGATCAGCCGGGTCATGCAGCGCACCAGGGTCGACTTGCCGCTCCCGGACAGACCCATGACCACGAAGACCTCACCGGCGTGAACGTCGAACCCGACGTCCCGGATGGCGATCATGGAGCCGGTCTTGGCCCGCAGCTCCTCGCGCGGGAGGTCGGCATCGGGGGTCCCGATGATCCTATCCTCGGCAGGCCCGAACACCTTCCATAGACCCTTGACCGAGATGGTCGGCGTTCCTGTCCCGGTGCCGTTCCCCGTCCCGTTGCCGTTCGTCATCGGGGGTCCCTCGTGGCGCGACTCGGTGCCTCAGTCCGCGCATCGTACGCGTCTGGACGGGCCCTGCGGGGACGCTACCCGGCAAACCAACCGCCGGGTCGTGGATCGGTGTTCTGCCAGATGTGCTTGGCCTCACGGTACTCGTCGAGGCCGCTCGGGCCAAGCTCCCGGCCGATGCCCGACTGCTTGAAGCCGCCCCATTCAGCCTGGGGTAGGTAGGTGTTGTAGTCGTTGATCCAGATCGTCCCGTGACGAAGGCGGGCGGCCACCCGCTGAGCCCGTCCGGCGTCGGCCGTCCAGACCGCACCCGCCAGCCCGTAGGTCGTGTCGTTGCCCAGCTCGATCGCCTCGTCTTCGGTGGTGAACCGTTCGACGGTCATGACCGGCCCGAAGATCTCCTCGCGGATGACCCGCATGTCGCGTCGGACGTCGGCGAAGACCGTCGGTCGATAGAAGTAGCCGTTCTGGAGCTCCGGCTCGTCCGGACGACGACCACCGGCCACGAGCCTGGCCCCCTGCTCGATGGCCGACGCGACGAAGCCCTCGACCTTGGCCCGGTGGTCGGCGCTGATGAGGGCGCCGGCCTCGGTCGCCTCGTCGGTCCCGAGGCCCAGCCGGATACGGTCGGCCCGCCGGCCGACCTCCTCGACGAATGCGTCGTAGATCTCGTCCTGGACGATGGCGCGGCAGCCCGCCGAGCAGACCTGGCCCGAGTGGACGAAGGCCGCCGCCAGCGCGTTGTCCACGGCGGTTTCGAAGTCGGCATCGGCGAACACGATGTTCGGGCTCTTGCCACCCAGCTCGAGAGCGACCTTCTTGACGTTCACCGCGGCGCCGCGGAGGAGCGCTCTGCCGGCCTCGAGCCCGCCGGTCAGCGACACGAGGTCGACATCCGGGCTGTCGGCCAATGCCTGCCCCACCCGCTGGCCGGGCCCGAGGACAAGGTTGACCACGCCGTCCGGGAGACCGGCCTCCTCGAGCAGCCGGACGAGGTGGATCGCGGTCAGCGGCGTGAGCTGGGCCGGCTTCATCACGGCCGTATTGCCGGCCGCCAGGGCCGGCGCGATCTTCCAGCTCATCTGGAGGAGCGGGTAGTTCCAGGGGCCGATCAGCCCGCACACCCCGACCGGCTCGTAGACGATCCGGCTGACGATCTTCGGATCGCTGGCGTCGACCAGGCGCCCGCCGTCCTTGTCGGCCAGATCGGCGTAGAAGCGGAAGACGCGCGCCACGTCGGCCATGTCCCAGCGACTCTCGCGCATCGCCTTGCCGGTATTGATCGTCTCCTGGCGGGCCATCTCCTCGAGATCGCGGTCGATCAGACCGGCGACGCGGTCGAGCAGGGCGGCGCGCTCAGCGGTCGGCGTGCGCGGCCAGTCGGTGGCGTCGAACGCTCGCCGGGCGGCGGCGATCGCGGCCTGGACCTGCTCGTCGGTCGCGACGTCGACCTCGGCGACCACGGTCCCGTAGGACGGGTTGATGACGGAGCTGCGGCCGCCGTCGGCGGAAGCCAGCCACTGGCCGTCGATGAACAGACTGGGCACGATCTGGCCTCGGGGGATTCGGGACGTGGCCGCTAGGGTCGTTCCCGACACCCGGGTCGTCAAGTCGGTGGTTCGCGCTGCAGGTCCCGCAGGGGAGGCCCGGCGATGCCCGGGCTCGCGCGCAGCGTCAACCGGCCTGGCGTAGTCCTGCCGAGATCCGGGCGGCGGTCAGGACGACGCGTTCGGCCACCGACATCTCGGTGCCGGGCGCCGGAAACCGATAGGACGGGCCGTGGACGTGGATCGCGGCGATGACCTCACCGTCCTCGTC
Organism: Candidatus Limnocylindrales bacterium; assembly: GCA_038325875.1. Taxonomy (GTDB): domain Bacteria; phylum Chloroflexota; class Limnocylindria; order Limnocylindrales; family CSP1-4; genus Chersky-267. The sequence goes on along the minus strand of JBBQJL010000043.1, from coordinate 5,274 downwards.
GGCCAGCGCCGCGGCCACCGAGCTGATCCCGTCGGCCACCTCGTCGCGAGTCCAGGCGTACCCCTGGAGAAGCGTCAGTCGAAGGCGATCGCGGATCTCCGCCGGGTCGATCACGGTGGTCGGTGTGTAGCGCGCGAGCGAACTCGCCAGAAATGCGTCGATGTCGTCCGGGTGCATGTGGGCCAGGAAGACGAGCCCGGACGACACGACGTGCATCGGCAGGCGCGTCCCGGTCCAGTCGCGGATCCCGACCGGATGCGGACTGTCGACCTGGTCGACGTAATGGACCAGGAACCCGTCCGGGATCGACAGGCCCGCGGCTTCGCCCACGAGCGCGGCCAGTTCGACAAGGTGCGGTCGGGCCACTGCGACCAGCGTTCGCGTCGGGCGGACGCCCGCAGCCAGGGTCACGATCCGCGCACCGACCCGGTAGTCCGTCCCGTCCTCGACCTGCTCGACCGCACCTTCGTGGACGAGCGAGCCGAGCAGCCGGGCGACCGTGCTCTTGGGCAGGTCGACTCGGTCGGCGACCTCGGTCACTCCAAGCGGGCCGTCGGCGAGCGCCTCGAGCACCGAGAAGGCCCGCTCGATGGACTGGACTCTGGACACGGACCCCCTCTTCGGATACGCTCCACCGAACGCTGGTGTTCCATCATACGGCACTGTTCCACATCGTGGAACCCCCGCCGGTAACCGGGGCCGCAGGAGATCCGGATGACCGAGGACTTCCAGGACATCGATCTCTCGGCGCTGTCCGACGACGAGCTCGCCGAGCAGATGCACAACGACCTCTACGACGGCATGGCCGCCGAGATCGTCGAGGGCACGAACATCCTCTTGTCGCGCGGCTGGGCCGCCACCCGCGTCCTCGACGACGCCCTGGTCGCCGGGATGAAGATCGTCGGGATCGACTTCCGCGACGGCATCCTGTTCGTGCCCGAGGTCCTCCTCGCCGCCAACGCGATGAAGTCCGGGATGGCCATCCTCCGGCCACTCCTCGCCGAGACCGGCGCCGAGCCGGTCGGCAAGGTCGTCATCGGCACGGTCAAGGGCGACATCCACGACATCGGCAAGAACCTGGTCGGGATGATGCTCGAGGGCGCCGGCTTCGAGGTGGTCGATCTCGGGATCAACACCGATGCGGACAAGTTCATCGCCGCACTCGAGCTGCACAAGCCGGACATCCTCGGGATGTCGGCCCTGCTGACGACGACCATGCCGTACATGAAGGTGGTCATCGACACACTCAAGCAGCGCGGCATCCGGGACGACTACATCGTCCTGGTCGGCGGCGCGCCGCTCAACGAGGAATTCGGGATCGCGGTCGGCGCCGACGCCTACTGTCGCGACGCGGGCGTGGCCGCCGAGACCGCACGACGACTCATCGACGCACGTCGTGCCAGCGTCGCCTGACGTCCGACCGGCCGACGGGGAGTCAGCACGGATCCTGGTCATCGGCTGCGGCGCTCTCGCCGGGGAGCTGGTCGAGATCGCCCGGCGGCCGGGCTTCGAGCACCTCGACGTGACCTGCCTGCCGGCCCGGCTCCACAACCGTCCGGCTCTGATCGCCGGCGCGGTGGAGCGCAAGATCCGGGCGGCCCGTCCCCACTACGCGACGATCTTCGTCGCCTACGCGGACTGCGGCACCGGCGGCGAGCTCGACCGGGTCCTCGCGGCAGAGGGTGTCGAGCGCCTCGCCGGCGCGCACTGCTACGAGGTCTATGCCGGCCGGGCGGCGTTCGCCAGGCTGACCGACGACGACCCCGCCACGTTCTTCCTGACCGATTTCCTCGCCCGCCATTTCGACTCACTGGTCATCACCGGGCTGGGGATCGATCGCCACCCCGAGCTGCTGCCGATGTACTTCGGCAACTACCGGCGGCTGGTCTACCTTGCCCAGACCGACGATCCCGAGCTGACGGCGCGAGCCGAGCGTGCCGCGCAACGGCTCGGCCTCGCCTTCGAGCGCCGCTCGACCGGCCTCGGTGAGCTCGGCCAGACCCTGATCGCCCTTGCCGCCCCGTCCACCTCCACCGTCATCGCCGGAGCCGCCTGAATGAGCGCCACCCTGACCGTCATCTGGTGGCGGGATATCCCCGCCCAGGTCGTGGCCAAGGACGGCCGTCGGGCCAGCAAGGTCGTCCTCCACCCGCGCTTCCAGGTGGCGATCGACAAGGCCGCCGTCAAGGCCGGCCGACGAGCCATGGACGATTACATCGCCGAGTGGCGCAAGACCCAGCGGATCTGCAGCGACGACCTCGAGACCGAAGCCGGCGAAGAGGCGGCGCGCCTCGAGGCCGACTACGGCAAGAGCCAGCTGGCAGCCCTCGTCGCGGCGGGCGGCGCCGCACCGCTGACCGAGCCCGCAGACGCCGGCGCGAGCGCGCAGGCCGAAGCGTGACTCGGACCGTCGTCGGGTCGACCACCCGCGAGGTGGTCATCGGGTTCGACCAGCCGTTCGTCGTCATCGGCGAGCGGATCAACCCGACCGGCCGGAAGCTGCTCGCCGAGGAGATGAAGAACGGCGACTTCAGCCGGGTCGAGCGGGACGTCATCAGCCAGGTTGAGGCGGGCGCCCACATGCTCGACGTCAACGCCGGGATCCCCCTGGCCGACGAGCCGGCGATCCTGGCCAGGACCATCCAGCTGGTCCAGTCGCTGACAGACCTCCCGCTGTCGATCGACTCGTCGATCGTGGCCGCCCTGGAGGCCGGGCTGGCCGTCTATCAGGGCAAGGCCCTGGTCAACTCGGTGACCGGCGAGGACGAGCGTCTCGAGCGGGTCCTGCCCCTGGTCAAGAAGTACGGTGCGGCCGTCGTCGCGATCTCGAACGACGAGACCGGCATCTCTGAGGATCCGGACGTTCGATTCGCCGTGGCCAAACGGATCGTCGAGCGCGCCGCGGATCACGGCATCCCGCGCGAGGATATCCTGGTCGATCCGCTGCTCATGCCGATCGGGGCGATGCGCTACGCCGGCCGCCAGGTCTTCCATATCCTCGGGCGGCTGCGTGACGAGCTGGGGGTCAACAGCACTTGCGGCGCGTCGAACGTCAGCTTCGGTCTGCCCAACCGCGAGGGGATCAACGGGGCGTACCTGTCGATGGCCATCGCCAACGGCCTGACCTCCGCGATCACCAACCCGATCGCCGACGGCGTCAAGCACTCGGTCATGGCGGCCGACGTCCTGATGGGCAACGACCCGGAGTGCGCCCGCTGGATCCGGACCTTCCGCCAGGCGCCGGCCGAGGGCGAGCGCGGCGTGCGGGTCAACCGCCGGCGCGCCGGCGGTCAGGCCGAAGCGTCGGTCGCCGGCTGAGTCCGCGCCGGTGACCGACAGCGCCGACCGCCAGGTCATCTTCACGCCGTCGGGCCGGCGGGGACGCTTCCCGGACGGCACAACCGTCCTCGACGCTGCCCGTTCGCTCGGTGTCGACATCGACTCGGTGTGTGGCGGTCGGGGCATCTGCGGCCGGTGCCAGGTCAGCCCGGGCATCGGCGTCTTCCCCAAGCTCGGGATCAGCTCACTCGCCGACAACCTGTCGCCCTCGGCTGACATCGAGGCCGACTATCGACGGGTCCACGGCCTGGCCGCGGACCGCCGCCTAAGCTGCAGCGCGACGGTTCGCGGGGACATCCTGGTCGATGTCCCGCCCGAGAGCCAGGTCCATCGGCAGGTCGTCCGTAAGGGCATCGACGTGCGCGAGTTCGAGATCGACCCGGTCGTTCGACTCCACTACGTCGAGGTGATTGAACCCGAGCTCGCCTCGCCGTCGGGAGATCTCGCCCGGTTGATGGACGCCCTCGCCACGGAGTGGGAGCTGACCGGGCTCGAGGCGGACCTCCAGGTCGTGCGCGCCCTTCAGCCGGCGTTGACCGCCGGCGATTATCGGGTGACCGTCGCGGTCCACGACCGGCGCTGGATCAGCGCCGTCTGGCCCGGCCTCCACGACCGGGCGTACGGCGTGGCCATCGACGTCGGATCGACCACCATCGCGGGGCACCTGGCCGACCTGGCCGACGGCTCGGTCCTCGCCTCGAACGGCGTGATGAACCCGCAGATCCGGTTCGGTGAGGACCTGATGAGCCGGGTGTCCTACGCGATGATGCATCCCGAAGGAGCCGGCGAGATGACCCGGGCGGTCCGTGGAGCGCTGGCCAAGCTCGTCGCCGGGCTGGCCGTCCAGGCCGGCGTGCAGGCCCGCGAGATCCTCGAGGTCAGCGTCGTCGGCAATCCGATCATGCACCACCTCCTGCTCGGGATCGATCCGATCCCGCTCGGGACCGCACCGTTCGCGCTGGCGACCGATCGGGCCGTTCGGACGACGGCCGCCGAGATCGGCATCCGGGCCCATCCCGGCGCCCGGGTCTATGTCCTGCCCTGCATCGCCGGGCATGTCGGGGCCGACACGGCCGCCGTCATCCTGGCCGAAGCGCCCCATCGGGCCGAGACGATCCAGCTCGTCGTCGACGTCGGTACGAACGCCGAGATCGTGCTCGGCGACAGGCATCGCCTGCTGGCAGCCTCGAGCCCGACCGGCCCGGCCTTCGAGGGCGCCCAGATCAGCGGCGGCCAGCGCGCCGCGCCCGGCGCCATCGAGCGCGTCCGGATCGATCGGACGACACTCGAGCCGCGGTTCAAGGTCATCGGCTCGGACGTCTGGTCCGACGCACCCGACTTTGCGGCGGCGACGGCCGACCTGGGCATCACCGGGATCTGCGGCTCGGGCATCGTCGAGGTCGTCGCCGAGCTGTTCCTGGCCGGGGTGATCACCAGCGACGGGATCGTCGACGGCGAGCTGGCGGCCCGGACGGCGCGGATCGTGCCCGACGGGCGGACGTTCTCATACGTCCTGACCGACGGCCAGCCGCGCATCGTCATCAGCCAGAACGACGTCCGGGCGATCCAGCTGGCCAAAGCCGCCCTGTATGCCGGCGTTCGGCTGCTCATGGACCATGCCGGGGTGGAGACCGTCGACGACATCCGCTTCGCCGGGGCGTTCGGCAGCCAGATCGACACGACCCACGCGATGGTCCTCGGACTCATCCCCGATTGCGACCTGAAGCACGTCCGATCCGCCGGCAACGCGGCCGGGACCGGGGCGCTGATCGCCCTCCTGTCGGAGGCGGCCAGGCGCGAGATCGAAGACGTCGTGCGGCGGGTCGAGAAGATCGAGACGGCCGTCGAGCCGCGTTTCCAGGAGCACTTCGTGGACGCCCTCGCCTTTCCACACAGGACTGCCGAGTTCAGCAACCTCGCCCGGGTCGTCGAGCT
>JBBQJL010000042.1:0-28202 GCA_038325875.1 Candidatus Limnocylindrales bacterium | reverse complement strand
GGCCGGTGAACCGCACGCCGATGATGAAGATCGCCGGGACATCGTCGGCCGCGAACCGGCGGCTGAAGCGCGGACTGGCGGTCACCGTGGCCGATCGGAGACCCTGCCTGGCGACGATGTAGAGGTAGCGGTTCGATCCGCCCGTCGGCAATGGCTTCAGGCCGTCGGTCATCGTCAGTCGGACCTGGTCGCGGATCCGGTAGTCGGTCTCACGCTCGCGCGGCCCGACGATGGACTCGAAGATCGGTCCCTCGTTCTGCTCCAGCGCGACACGACGCGACGCCCCGATGACCAGTCGTTCGGGCCGTCCAGCGGCATCGAGCGTGATCAACTCGATCTCATAGTCATGGTTCGCGCTCGGCACGCGCGCCGTCAGCCTGAACGACCCATCCGGTCGCGTCGTGACCGCGACCGTCCGGACCGCCCGCGATCGCGTGTCGTACTCGTACCGTCGGACGACCCGCTTGGCGATCGAATCGTAGTCGTAGCCGACGAGACGGCGGATCGGGATGAGCTCGGTGATCGCGGCGGTCACCCTGGCGCTCGCGACCGGTCGACCGTTGGGGTCGTAGTCGACGTACTCGTTCCCGGCCGCCGCCAACTCCCGCTCCAGGCGGGCGAAGTCGACGTCGTGGACCGACCCGCTGACGATCAGCCGCTTACTCGCGACCGACCCCTCCGCCGCGAGATTGAGCGCACTCGGGAAGACGAGAACCTGGGTGTTGGCATCGATCTCGCCTTCCTCGGGGCGGGCCGCGGTCAGCGTCACGCTCCGCCACTCGGAACCCTGGGCCGGGTCTCCGAGCAGTGGCGTCCAGTCGGTCGACCCCTGGCCGTCTGGCCCGGTCATCACGGAGGCAGCAGGTGCGTCAGTTTCACTCGCGTCGTCTTGGACAGCGAACGGCGTCTGCGGCACAGGCTGGCCATCGAAGAAGCTGGCCGCGACCTTCACGTGGACGGTCTGCCCGGAGATGACGACATGTGGATCGGTGGTCACCGACACCCGGTAGGCTGGCTTGCGGATGATCCCGACGTCGAGCCAGGTGCGCGACACCGCTCGGCCGTCGACCAGCGCCTCGAGGATGTAGCCGCCGAGCGGTACGTTGCCGAGTGACAGAGAAGCAGAATAGGCTCCGCTCGCCGCCGGGTGGGCCGCCACCCCGACGACGGCCGGCGGATCGGCCTGGCCCTCGTTCTCGGGCTGGACCAGCCGAAGGTCGACCGTGGTCGGGACGCGGCCGCTAGCCCGTCGGCGCAGGAACCCCCACGCCTCGATCGTGTCGTTGCGGCGGTAGACGCTTCGGTCGGTCGACATGAGCGACCACCAGGCGCTGGTCGTGGCAGGGCCTTCCTTCGACCACTCGCCACGATACGTTCCCCCGTTGCGGTCGGTGTCGAACGGCACGAGGACGGCGTGGCCGTTCGGGGCGCGGACGATCAGGATCGGCGACGACGAGCCGACCGACGATTCGGCCCCGGACGGCACGAGATCGGTCGGCGTCGGCGCGACGAGCAGGCCGTCCGAGCCGGTCCGGCCGAGCGAAGGTCCGCCGGCGACCCCGACCGCGACGTGCCGGATCGGCCGTCCCGTCACGACGTCGTTGACCCAGGCGACGGTCCGGTCCGACAGGACACTGACCCAGGCCGACACGTCGGTCACCTGGAGGAATGCCTGGACCGGCCGATCGGGCTTGCCGATCTCGACCAGGTACCAGCCCCTGGGGAGGCGAGTCGGGAAGACGATGACGTGATCTGCTGTGGTCGGCATCGTCCGGAGGGAGGCGCTGAAGGACAGGACCCTGGGCAGTCCCGTGGTCGGGACGGTCGGATCGGTCCACTCGGTCCAGCCGGGGGCATCGAGGAAGGGCCGCAGCCTGGCCAGGGTCGACTCGAGCGACGAGAACCGATAGACGCGGACGTCCACCTTGGCCGGCGGCTTGACGGTCGGGCCGTCTCCCTCGTCCGGCAGGACCACCTGCAGTCCGAGGACCGGGCGGTCGGCGGGACTCGCCTCGACCACGTCGCGCCCGACGTGGAAGCGGGGATACTGCCGCGACGAGGTCGCACCCGTGGTCTCGAACCGGAAGCGGACGTCTGACTCGAGGGTCAGGTCCGTGCCCTCGACGGGCAGCCCGTGCCGGATCGTGACCGTGTAGAGAGTCGCCCGACGCAGCCCGGTCGGGACGAACACCTGGGTCCGGCCATGCCGCTCGAACCGGCCACGCACCGCCGGTGAGATCGAGAAGTAGCGGGCCATGTCGCCGGCTCCATCCTGGTCGAAGGTGACCTCGATCCCGCTGTCGACAGGCACGCCCGTCGTGGTGTCGCCGGGCAGCGTGTTCACGACATGGAGCGGGGCACGGGATTGGAACGCCCACGAACCCGCCAGGCTGCCATCCTCCGCCCGGAGCCGGAAGCGGTACGTCCGCCCGGCGACCAAGGGAGCGGCCGGTCGGACCGTGACCGCCGCACCGGTTGCACTCGCGCTCACGGTCAGCGCGACCTGTGGGTCCGTCTCGAGCCGCGCGGCCATGCCCTGTGGATCGGCGCCGGACAGGCTGGCCAGGGTGAACGTCGTGTCGAGCCGGATCCCGGCGGCATCGGCGCGATCCGCGCGAAGGTCCGCGATCGGCGTGTAAGGCGGCAGGTCGACCGCCGACCAATCCGCCTCGGGCGGTTGGGACGGGGCGATCGAGGGCGTCCAGATGGGTGTCGTGGTGGCGATGACGGCCTGGCTGGAGCCTGGGCTGATCGACGGGCTGGCGGTCGGGCCGCCCGTGAACAGGACTCCGGCGACGACCGCGACGATCACGACTCCGATCGCGACGGCACCTCCACGGCGCCATGCTGCCGTCGATCCCGGGATCATCGGTGACCCGTTCATCGAGGTCCCTCCCGTCCGCGAACCGGGCGGACTACGGGCCCGGCCGACCGGCGTCGACTGGGCGTCCGCGAGTGAGACGCGCCGCGAGACCGGATGTTGCGGCGCGGTCGGCTACCCGAACAGCTCGTCGACCGCGGCGGCGAAGACCTCCGTGTGGCGGTCGACATCGGCCTCGCTGGTCGCCGGGCACATCAGCGCCATATTGTGGAACGGGGTCATCAGGATCCGCCGGTTCATGGCGTAGAGATGGAGGAACCGCTCGAGCTCGGCGTCGCCGGCGGCATATTGCTCGGCGCCATTCCGGGGCGGCTCGGGCGTGAAGTGGTACTCGGCCCGGCAGCCCAACCGGGTGACGTGCCACGGCAGGCCTCGTGATGCGACGACCTCCTCGACACCGGCCGTCCAGCGCTCGCCGAGCTCGATCATCCGGGCGAAGGCGTCGTCAGTCATGACTTCGGTCAAGGTGGCTCGGACGGCGCTCATCGACAGTGCGTAGCCGGCCAGCGTCCCGCCGATCCCGCCGATGTCGGACACCTCGGGCTCGATCGTCGCGCTGATCCGGTCGGCGATCGCCTCGGTGAAGCCGTACGTCCCGACCGGGATCCCGCCACCGATCGTCTTGCCGATGACGAGCATGTCCGGGTCGAGACCCCAGGCGCCGGTCGCCCCGCCGGGGCCGGCGCAGATGGTGTGGGTCTCGTCGATGATGAGGATCGTGTCGGTCTCCCGGGTCAGCCGGCGAACGGCGTCGTGGTAGCCCGGTTCCGGCAGGACGATCCCGATGTTGGTCAGGGCCGGCTCGAACAGGACGGCCGCGACGTCCCGGTCCGCCAGGGCCCGCTCGAGCGCGCCGATGTCGTTGAACGGCACGACCCGGGTGGTTTCGGTCGGGTCGACCGGCGGCCCAAGGTTGCCGTAGCTGGGCACGACCTTGCCGTTCTCATCGAGAGAAGCGAACGTCTCGTCGACCGAGCCGTGGTAGTTGTGGTCGTGGACGACCACCTTCGACCGGCCGCTGATGTGCCGAGCGAGGCGCAGGGAGAAGCGATTCGCGTCGGTGGCGGTGAGGGTGAACTGCCAGAACCGGAGGCCGAACCGGCGGCGAAGCTCGTCGCCTGCGGAGATGGCATCCTCGATCGGCAGCATCAGGGTGATCCCGCGGGTCAGCTGACGCTCGACCGCAGCGACCGTCGCCGCCGGCGAGTGGCCCGCCATCGCCCCGGTGTCGCCGAGACAGAAGTCGATGTAGTCGTGGCCATCGACGTCCCGGAAGTGGGCCCCGCCGGCCGTGTCGACGAACAGGGGGAAGCCACCGGCCCAGCGGATCATCCAGTTCATCGGGACGCCGTCGAGGAGCGAGCCCTTGGCCCGTTCATGGAGTGCCAGCGAGCGAGGATTGTCCGCCTCGAACGTGGCGAGCTCGCGCTCCATCAGTCGTCCGAGGCGCGACCGGTCGAGGATACGGGTGGCGGGCACGCTGGCCTCCTGCTGGCGGACGGACGCGACGCCGAGCGTCGATGTCATCTTGCGCCAGCCGAGGTCGGCGGGTCGGGCCAAGGTCGCGGGGCGAGACGCCGTGTCAGGCGCCTCGCTATGGCGCTCTAGCCCAGGCGGCGGTTGAAGCCGCAGATCTGACAGGTCGCGACGCCGGTCTCCTGATCGAGCTCGAGGAAGCTGGGGCAGCCGTTCGTCGAGCAGAAGATCCGGCCCGGAGTGGCCGCGGCGGTGGTTCGCCGGCGCATCCGGCGGATGGACCCGGCGCGTGCCGAGTTCGAGTGGGTCATGGATCGCGAGAGCATTGGATTCCTGTGATTCCCGGGAGTCACCACGGACGTCTTTCGTCCGGCGCCTGCCCGTATGGGCCGCTCGGCGCGCTGGCTGCGCGGAACCGGAGCGGTGCTGTTGTGTGTGCCTGGCGCGTCGCGGGAGCGGAGGTTGAGATGCTCTGACCTGCGACGCCGCGCTGGCGTTGACCTGACAAGGATGCGTGGGCGGGCCGTTCCTGTCAAACGCCCGAAGGTCCGGGGTGGGTCCGCTCGGTGATAGGCTCCCGCCGATGAACGACGAGCCCATGGCGGATGATGCACCGCCCGGAACGCCGAGCCAGCCGACCGGGCGCCCCATCGGAGCGAGCGCCCGTCGGCATCGGACGGATCGCGAGATCGTCCTGTTCGCGCTCGGCCTTCTGGCGGTCGCGGCGATCCTGGTGCTTCTGCCGGATCTCACGCCGACGGCCGCTCAGGGCCTGGTCTCCGAGCGGATCCACGCCCGGATCGTCGAGCTCCAGCCGGTGACCGACCAGCACGCACCGACCGCGTCAGTCGAGTTCCTCGAAGGACCGCGCCGCGGCGAGCGTGAGGCGGCCAACCTCGAGGGGCCGTCCGGTCAGCTTCAGCTGCCCGACTACGCGGTCGGCGATGAGATCGTCGTGGCGATCGACCGTCAACCGGACGGCACGACGGCGTTTTCGGTCGTCGATCGCTGGCGGCTCCCGCTCATCGGAGGGCTCGTCCTCCTGTTCGCGGTGGTCACCATCGCCGTGGCGGGCTGGCGTGGCGTCCGGTCACTGGTGGCGCTTGCCCTGTCGCTCGTCCTGGCCGTCCGCGTGCTCATCCCGCTCCTGCTGGCCGGCTGGAATCCGCTCGCCCTGGCGATCGGACTCGGGGCCACCGTCACGATCGTCTCGTTCGTGCTCACCCAGGGGCTCACCCGGACGACCGTGTCGGCGATCGTCGGCACGATGGCCGGGCTGGCGATCACCGGCGTCCTTGCCGCGGCCGTGACCGCCCTGGCCCGATTCACCGCGGCCCAGGGATCGGAACAGATCCTGGCCATCGGCCAGCTGGCCGGCCACGCGATCGACCTGTCCGGCCTGCTCCTTGCCGGTGTCGTGTTCGGCGCACTCGGCGTGCTCAACGACGTGGCCATCAGCCAGGCGGCCACCGTGGAGGAGCTTCATTCGGTCGACCCGACCCTCGGCCGCCGGACGATCTACCGGCGGACGATGAACGTCGGCGTGTCGCACCTGGCGGCGACCGTCAACACCCTCGTGTTCGCCTACCTCGGGACGGCCCTGCCCCTGCTGGTGCTGTTCTCGATCCAGGTCCGCGGCCTGGGGTTCCCGCTCAACGAGGAGATCGTCGCGGTGGAGGTCGTGCGGACCCTCATCGGTAGCGTCGGAATCGTCATGACGGTGCCGATCACGACCGCCCTCGCGGTCTGGCTCCTGACCCGGGCGTCGAGACCGCAACTGCCGGCCGGGCGACCGCTGGCCGATCAGCCGGAACGGACCACGATCGAGATCAACTCCTCGCCGTAGCGGTCGAGCTTGGTCGGGCCGATGCCGGAGATGCCGGCCAGATCGGCCAGCGAGCGCGGGCGCCGGTCGGCGATGGCCGCCAGCGTCGCGTCGTGGAAGATCACGTACGGGGGCACCGCATCGGCCCGGGCCCGCTCGAGTCGCCAGGCGCGCAACGCCTCGAACAGGGGCGAGTGGGCCGGGTCCGGCCCCCCAGCCGAGGCCGACCGGCTCGTCCGACGGTCGTGTGCGTCACCTGGCACCCGCGAGGGACGGGACCCGTCGATCGGCGTCGATCCCCGCCCTGCGACGGGCGTGATCTCGACCAGGAAGCGCGACCTGCGGCGCTGGGTCGCTTTGCCGTCGCGGATCCGTGCGGACGATAGCCACAGGTGGACTCTGGCCCGGGTGATCCCGACGTAGAGCAGCCGCCGCTCCTCGGCGATCTCGGCCGGCTCGCTGGCCTGGCGGATGGGGAGGAGGCCCTCCTCGAGTGCCGGCAGGAAGACCGCGTCCCACTCGAGGCCCTTGGCGCGGTGGTAGGTCAACAGCTCGACACCAACGCCGGCGGCCCCACCGGCCTCGTCGGCCGTGCGTCGCTCGACCTCGGCCAGCAAGTCGGCCAGGCTCGCGGCCGGATCGGCCGCTTCGACGCGTCGCCCGATGTCGAGGAGCGTGCCGAGAGCGGCATGACGCTGGCGCGCCTCCTCGCCGGGCGGGACGACCTCGGGCCGGAAGTCGAGTGTCCGTGCCCAGATCGCCGCCAGGCGGTCGGTCAGACCCTCGTCGGGGACCGAGAGCGCCTCCGCTCCAACGGCCGTGGGCGCCTCCGCGGCGACCTTCGGGGCCGAACGGGACGAGCGGACCGCGGCGATCGCCCGGCGGATCTCCGGCCGGGCGAAGAAGCGCTCACCACGGAGCTGGAATGGGACGCCGGCGGCGCGGAACGCGGCCTCTAACCCGACGAGTTGGGCGTTCGTGCGGACCAGCACGGCGATCTGCTCGGCCGGGACGCCGTCGGCGATGAGGTGGCGCGCCTCGACGGCGACCGCCGCCTCCTCGTCGAGGTCGTCGGCGAACTGCCGGATGACTGGCGCAGGCCCGGGCGGTCGGGTCGGCAGGAGTCGCTTTGAAGGCCCGCCGCCGGCTCGTGGCGTCGCGGCCAGGAGTCGGTTGGCCAGCTCGAGGACCTGCGGGGTCGAGCGGTAATTCGTCTCGAGCCGGACGACGTGGGCCGTCGGGTAGCGTCCGCTGAAGCCGGTCAGCCACTCGGACGAGGCGCCGGTGAATGTGTAGATCGTCTGATCCTCGTCGCCGACCACCGCCAGGTCCTGGCGGCCACCGAGCCACGCGTCGAGGAGCGCCTGCTGGAGGGTGTTGGTGTCCTGGTACTCGTCCACGCTGAACCAGCGATAGCGCGCCCGGATCTCCTCGGCGACGGCCGCGTCGTCCTCGAGCAGGCGGACGGTCATCTCGAGCATGTCCTCGAAATCGATCCGGCCGGCCCGGGCCTTGGCCGCTTCGTAGCGCCGGTAGAGCGGCGCGAACAGCCGGGCGGGCAGGGGACCGTCGTGCCCGTCGGTCTCGACCGCATCCTCGTAGCGTTCGGGTGCGATCCGGCGCGCCTTGGCCCACTCGATCTCGCCGGCCAGGTCGCGCACGGCGACATAGCGATAGCCACCCGGCAGGCTCCGAGCCAGGTCGATCAGCAGCGCCACCTTCGACTCGAGGATCGCCGGCAGGTCGCCGTCCGACAGCCTGGGCCAGAAGTGGCGCAGCTGGCGAAGGGCGGCGGCGTGGAACGTGGCGGCGGTCACCCCCGGACGACCGAGCGCTGTGAGCCGCCCCCGCATCTCGCCGGCCGCCTTGTCGGTGAACGTGACGACCAGGACATGGCTCGGCGCAACGACCCCGGTCTCGAGGGCATAGGCGACCCGGCGCGAGATCGCCCGGGTCTTGCCCGTCCCCGCGCCGGCGAGGATGCAGACCGGACCGCTCGTGGCGACGACCGCTTCGCGCTGGGCCGGGTCGAGGTCGGACAGGAGGTCGGACGACAGGTCGAGCACGGGGTCATCCTAGCGGCGCCGGCTCATCCGGCTCTCTCCGGAGCGCATTCCGGTCAGCTCGGCTATGCTCCCCACCTCGTGTTCGTCGGGCGCCTCCGGTCTGCGCCCCGGTCTTCCACCGTTCGATCCCGATCATCCGATGCCCTGACCGGGCCCCGCAGCACGTGGGAGGGCCCGTCCAGGAGTCTCATCGTGTCCTTTGCACCACTCGGGCTGGAGCCCGAGCTTCTCCGCGCGGTCGCGGACCAGGGCTACAGCGTGCCCACCCCCGTCCAGACCGAGGCGATCCCGCTGGTCCTCGAGGGCCGCGACGTGCTCGCCGGCGCCCAGACCGGCACCGGCAAGACGGCCGCGTTCGTCCTGCCCATCCTCCAGATCCTCAACGGCCGGCCGATCGCTGGCGCCCCGCCCGTCGCTCAGGGCGATTTGCGCGGTCGCGACCGTCGCGACGCATCCCGGCCGCCGGTCCGGAGCCTGATCCTCACGCCGACCCGCGAGCTGGCCATCCAGGTCGAGGAGAGCGTTCGAACGTATGGCGCCCGGCGACCCATCCGCTCGACGGTCATCTACGGCGGCGTCGGCTTCGATCCCCAGGTCCGCGCCCTGCGGGCCGGAGCCCAGATCGTGGTGGCCACCCCAGGCCGGCTGCTCGATCACGTCGGCCAGCGCACGATCGACCTGTCCCAGGTCGAGATCCTCGTCCTCGATGAGGCTGACCGGATGCTCGACATGGGCTTCATCCGCGATATCCGCAAGATCATCGCCTTGCTGCCGGCCCGCCGCCAGAACCTGCTCTTCAGCGCGACCTTCTCGGATGAGATCCGGCGTCTCGCCGACGGCATCCTCGACCGGCCGGCCCAGGTCCAGGTCACGCCGCGGAACACGACCACTGAGCTGGTCCGCCAGGTCGTCCATCCGGTCGACCGGGAGCGCAAGCGCGAGCTCCTGAGCCACCTCATCCGCTCCGGTCGGATCGACCAGGCGCTGGTCTTCACCCGGACGAAGCACGGCGCGAACCGGCTGGCCGAGCAGCTCGAGCGCGACGGCATCGCGGCGACCGCGATCCACGGCAACAAGAGCCAGCCCCAGCGGACCCGCGCCCTGGCCGACTTCAAGGCCGGTCGGGCGGCGATCCTGGTGGCGACCGATATCGCCGCCCGCGGGATCGACATCGACGCCCTTCCGCACGTGGTCAACTTCGAGATGCCGATGGCGCCCGAGGACTACGTCCACCGGATCGGCCGGACCGCGCGGGCCGGGATGGACGGCGACGCTGTGTCGCTGGTGTGCGTCGACGAGCAGAAGCTGCTATGGCAGATCGAGTCGATGCTCCGGACGACCATCGAGGTCGAGGTCGTCAAGGGCTTCGAGCCCGACCGGTCGATCCGCCCGCAGCCGATCCTTCTTCGCTCGGCTGCCGGTCGGTCGGGCGGCGCGCCGGTTCGTTCCGGCCGGCAGGCCCCGACGAACCGGTCTGGGTTCGCCGCGCCCCATCGCCCGCAGCATTCGGCCTCGGCCGGGCCGCGCGAGGTCACGCCGGGTCCGCGCCACGCGGTCGGGGCGGGTCGCCAGGCGCAGGCCCGACGGCCGGGCCAGTCGATCGGGGCCTACCCGCCGGCCGGACGGGCGAACGTTCGCCCATCACTCCCCGCATCACCCAGACCGAACGCGCCCCTGGCGCCGCGCGGAGATCACCCGCCGCGCCTTCCGCATGGGACGAACCAGCAGCCGAGCGGTCAGCGTCCCTTCACGGCGATGCCCGGAGAGCGTCTTGCCCGCTTCGCCACGCCGCGGACCGACGGGCACGGCAGTCGACGCCCGGACGACCGGCGGCGCTGATCAGGCCGGTGGCCGTCCGACGTCCTGTCGAGCGCGATCAATGCCGGTGGAAGCGCTCCATCAGCGCGCTGATCGCGTCGCGCGCCTCGCGCCAGTCGGGCTGATCGCCGACGAGCGATGAGGCACTCGCGCCCCAGCGCGTGAGCTGGCTCATGGCGGTCACGACCGCATCGTGCTGGATCGCCCGCCGTCGACCGGCATCGAACACGCCGGTCACCAGGTAGCGCCGGACGAGGTCGAACGGCGCCTCCCAACGGCCCACCCGGATCCGGTCGCCGTGGCGGAGGGACTCGAGCCACTCGTCGTCGCCGACGGGGTAGCGGTCGTGCTCGACCAGGTGGTCCGCGATCGGGACGCCGCGACCGGTCCCGGCCAGCGACGGCAGGAGGCCGTCGTCACTCACGGTCGCATAGCAGAGGTGGCAGGTCGGCAGCGCGATGTCTTCACGGGGCGCGCCGCCGAAGGGGATGCCGCAGCGCTGGCAGACCTTCGCCCCAGGTTGTGACGGCGTCCGGCCGCACTGGCGACAGGACGCTGCGCCGGTCGCGGCCGTCGGCGGCGACTGGTCGCCGCGGCGAATGGTCAGCACGGCGCCGAGCGTCGTGCGCCAGGTCCCGCGGTCCAGCCACGGGGCGACAGGAGGGTCATCGCTCCAACCGTATCCGGCATTGCTCCACGACGGCATCCCCCGTTCGGCGTACCCGGGCGTCGCTGTTGGTCCCGGCGGGCATCGGGCGCAGCGATGATCCAGAGTCGCGGCGTGGGACCTTGACATTTCTCATAATGTTATGAAATGCGGTCGACGACCAGACGATGACCACGATGTCAGTGAGTCGCTCCCGGGCGACGCCGTTGCACGACCAGATCCGCCGTGCCATTCACGCCCAGATCGTGTCGGGCGAGCTCGCTCCTGGCGACCGTCTTCCGACCGAGCAGGAATACGCCGAACTCTTTGGAGTGAGTATCGCGCCGGTCAGGCAGGCCTTACTCGACCTCGTCGGGTCCGGCCACCTCGTTCGGGTCAAGGGTCGCGGCACCTTCGTGCGCGAGGCCAAGGTCGAGGAAACGATCACGCTTCTGGCCAGCTTCACCGAGGGGTTGCGTGCCCGCGGCGAGACGTTCGGGATTCGCGTCCTGGACCTCAGTATCGGCCCAGCCGATGACATCGTCCGGTCGGAGCTCGGCCTCGGCCCGCGCCACAACGTCGTAAACCTTCGGCGCCTGGCCGAGGTCCGTGGCGAACCGGCGGCGATTCTTGACGCCTTTCTGCCCGCCGATCGATTCGGTGGTCTCGTCCGGTTCAGCTCGTGGGAGGAGGGTCGTTCGCTCTACCGAACGCTCGAGGATGAGTTCTCGACACGGGTCGGCCAGGCCAAGAGCACGCTCGAGGTCATCCGCTGCGACGACACCCAGGCCGACTTGCTCGGCGTGGTGGTGGGGGCACCAGCCCTCCAGGTCAGGTCGGTCACCGACGATGTCGCGGGTCTCCGCGTGGAGGCCGCCCACGTGGTCTATCGGGCCGACCGATTCACATTCACGATCGACAGTCATCGCTGAAGCGCGCCCGGACGACGTGCCTGCCACGGCGCTCGGACGGGAGCAACAACCGGGGGAACTGAGCGCCGAGGATGGCGCCGGAAGGAGAGGGATCGATGCAAGACACGATGGCTGTCGGAGGAGGCAGCGGACCGGGTGTCTTCCTGAGGCGCTCGACGGGACTCGTCCGCGAGGTCAGCCTCCTCGATGCGACGCTGATGAACTCGATCGGCATGAATGTCGGGATCGGGGCGTTCTTCCTGTTCCTCCAGGCGCAGACGAACTTCCCCAACGGGAACATGCTGGCGGCCGTCGTCATCGGGACGATCCTGATGGCGTTCACCCTGCTATGGGTCTACGGCGAGTTCTCGGCCGCGATGCCTCGCTCCGGTGGCGACTACGTGTTCGTGTCGCGGGCGCTCCACCCGTTCCTTGGATGGCTGCTTGCCTGGAGCCAGGGCATCTGGCTGATCTTCTTCTGGATCGGCTTCAACGCGTGGTTCGCCCTCGTCTTCGCCATCCCCGGTTCGCTCCAGGTCCTGGCGTCGGTCACGGACAATCCCGGCCTGGCCGACATGGCGACGACGATCACCGAGCCGCTCAACGTGTTCATCATCGGCTCGCTCATCAACATCGCCTTCGGGGCGCTCCTCATCTTCGGCGGCCAGGGGTACTGGCGATATCAGAAGGTCGCGTTCGCTTTCGCCGGCGGCAGCATCCTGATCGCGATGATCCTGCTCGTGCTGCAGGGCTCGACCCTGCCCGCGGCCTGGGACGCGTTCGTCGCCAAGGCAGGCACGGGCCTGAAGTTCAACGAGATCATCCCGGCCGCACAGGCCGCGGGCAACTGGCATCCCGCCGCCGGAGGGTTCGACCTCGGCGCCACGCTGCTCATGCTGCCGTGGGTGTTCTTCGTGGTCGGCTACGCGCAGGGCTCGGCCCAGATCGGCGGCGAGGTCAAGCGGGCCTCGAAGAATCAGTACATCGCGATGGTCGGCGGGGTGCTGATCAACGGCGCCGCCCTGGCCATCCTGGTCATCCTGTACGAAGCGGCGGTCGGTGCCGACTGGATCGGCGCCCTGGGCGCGGTCCCGGCGGACAAACTGGCCAACCCGTCGATGCAGGGGTTCAACTTCGTCGCCAGCCTGCTCACGAACAACGTCCTGATCCTGGTCATCATCGGGATCGGGTTCATCATGTGGGCGGTCAATGGGACGCCGCTGTCGGAGCTTCAGGCGACGCGGTACATGCTGGCCTGGTCGATCGACCGGATGGTCCCGGCACGCCTCGGCGACGTCTCCGAGCGGTTCCACACGCCGGTCAAGGCGATCGCGTTCGCCACCATCACCGGCGAGCTGGCGCTGATCGCTCTGATCAAGATCCCCGAGGCGAGTCTGCTCGGTGCCCTGATCGCCCAGCTTGTGGCGTTCATCGTGGTGTCGGTCGCGGGGATCGCCTTCCCATACCGCCTTCCCGATCTGTGGCAATCCGCGGGTGGTCGGCGTCTGTTCGGGGTCCCGACCGTCACCCTCGCCGGCGTCGGCGGGGTCATCGTCCTCGGCTACATGATGTTCCTGTTCGTGACAGACCAGACCCTCAACGCGACGTTCGGGGTGACTCGCGACATCTCGCTGGCGGTCATGGCAACAGTCGTCGGCCTGGGCATCCTGTGGTACATCGGCGCCGTGCTCTACAACCGCTCCCGGGGTGTCGACGTCACCCTGGCGTATGCGGAGATCCCGCCGGAGTGACCCCAGCCTCCGGCGACATGATCGCGCTTCGGGCCGCCCCCTCAGGCCCGGAGCGCGATCCCTTTCCAGTTCGTGTCGAGGGATGCACGATGGTCCGATGACGAACCACCCCGAGCCTCGCCAGCCAACCGTTGTCGTCCTCGGTCAGCTATCGATCGACGACGTCGTCCTGGCCGATGGGACCACGGCCATGGCGTCGTGTGGTGGCGACGCGACCTACGCGGCCCTCGCGGCGTCGCTCTGGACGAGGCCGGTCGGGGTCGCGGCGCCGGCCGGGAGTGACTTTCCGGCTGAGCATCTTGCGGCGATCGCGGCACACGGACTTGACCTGGGAGGAGTCCGTTCCGTACCGGGTCCGTCCATCCGATACTGGGTCCTGTACGAGGCTGACGGACGGCGGACATTCGTCCAGCGGTCGCCTGAGTCGGCCTTCGTCGATACGTCGCCAGCCTGGGTGGATCTGCCCGAGCGGTTCTGGGCCGCCCGGACATTCCATCTTGCGGCGATGCCACTCGACGCTGTCGAGGGGCTGGTCGCCGAGCTCAGGAAGCGAGTCGCGGGCGTGCCCATCACGCTCGACACGCACGAGGACGAGGTCGCTGGCTACCAGGATCGCCTGCGGGCGCTGATGCCGGCGGTCGCCGGGTTCCTGCCCAGTCGGGAAGAGGTCGCCAGCTGGTTCGGGTGGGACGACCCCGAGCGGGCCATCGTCGAGCTCGGCGCAATGGGTCAGCGGTTCACCATCGTCAAGATGGGCGCGGCCGGCTCGCTCGTTCATGAGGCGGCCACGGGGAAGCTGACCCGAGTGGGGCTGGCGCCAGGCCCAGTAGTCGACGTGACCGGAGCGGGAGACGCCTTCTGCGGAAGCGTCGCCGCCGGCCTCTCCCTGGGCGACGCACCGGCCGAGGCAGCTCGCCGGGGCGCCGCAGGCGCGTCTCTCGCGATCGGCGGATTTGGTGCGCTCCACGATTGGATCCGCCCGGACGAAGCCGAGCGAAGACGGCTTGCCACGCAGATCGAAGCCGCCCAGCCGAGGGAGCCGCGATGAGCGAGCCGATCGATCTGAGGGCGATCGATGTGATGCGCCGCGAGATCGACACGATCCCTGGCGTCATCGCCGACCAGGTCAACAGCCTGCGGCGACCGATCCGCGACCTGGTGGCCGGGTTCGGCCTGACCGGCGACGCGTCCGGTCCATCGCCGGAGATCGTGCTGACGGGCTGTGGCGACTCCCACTTCGCGGGCCTCGCGACCCGACTCGCGTTCGAGCGTGATGCCGGAGTCCGATGTCGAGCGGTCGAGGCCCTCGAGCTGTCCCGCTACGAGGTGCGCTACGTCCCCCTTCACTCTGCACCGCCGGTCCTCGCCGCGGTGTCGTATTCGGGCGAGGTCGGGCGGACCATCGAGGCGGCAGCGACCGCCGAGCGGTCCGGCTGGACGAGCGTCGCCTTCACCGGTAAGCCAACCGGCCGGTTGGCCCTGGCCAGCGGTCGGACGGTGCTGATGAGCGTTCCGACCCTGGGCTTCTCGCCGGGTACAAGCACGTACGTGGCCATGCTGGTGGCCCTGCTGACGTTCGCGGCGGAGCTGGCCAGGGCCGGGGGACAGATCGATGGTGCGGCCCGGATCGATCGCGCCCTCGGCGAAGCACCAGAGCTGGCCAGCCGCAGCCTGGTCATGGCCGCAGAACCGGCGGAAGCCGTCGCCGAGATGCTCGCCCAAGCGCAGGTCTCGACGTTCCTTGGCGCAGGCCCTTCGCGGGCCACCGCCGCATTCGGTGCAGCCAAGCTGTTCGAAGGTCCGCAGCGTTACGGCGTCGTCCAGGACCTCGAGGAGTGGGCGCACGAGCAGTACTTCGTGAGCGGACCCGGGACGCCGATCGTGGTCGTGGCTCCCCGAGGCGCGTCGCGTGACCGTGCCGGCGAGCTGCTCGATGAGATGGCTTTCATCGATGCGCCGGCCGCGCTCGTATCCGATGTGCTCGACGATCGGGTCGCGGCAACGGCACGGCAAGTCCTTCCATTCGCCGCGGGCCTGGATGAGGCGCACTCGGCGATCCTCGCGGCGCTGCCGATCGCATTGGTGGCATTCCACCTTGCGGAGCGTCTTGGCACCCGCTCATATGGCTTCCCGAGCCCCGAGCATGAGAAGGAGCACTACGACACGATCCATCGTGACACGCGAGGGGAACCGGCCTGATGGGCGACTCGTTGAAGCTGTTCTTCGCCACCGACATCCACGGATCGGAGCGCTGCTTCCGCAAGTTCATCAATGCGGCCGCGTTCTACAACGTCGACGCGCTGATCATGGGCGGCGACATCACCGGAAAGATGCTCGTACCGATCGTGGACGAGGGGGGCGGTCGCTACCTCGCGGAGGTGTTCGGCCAGACCCGTAGCTTTGACGCCGACGAGCTCCCGAGGGTGCGCAAGCTGATCGGTGACGCTGGCTACTACCCGTACGAGACCACACCGGACGAGCTGGCCGAGCTGCAGGCGGATGGATCGAAGGTCGAGGCCGCGTTCCGACGGGTCATGAGTGAAACGCTCGGGCGTTGGCTCGACCTCGCCAGTCAGCGCCTGGCTGGGACCGATGTCGTGTGCGTGATGTCGCCGGGCAACGACGACCAGCCGTTCATCGACGACCTGCTCCGCGGAGCCGAGCGGGTGATCAACCCCGAGGATCGGATCGTCGAGCTGCCGGGCGGCTTCGAGCTCGTCTCGGTCGGCTACTCGAATATCACGCCGTGGCATTCTCCGCGAGAGCTGACTGAGGTGGACCTCGAGGCGCTGATCGAGGCGACGGCCCGCCAGGCAAGCCGGCCCGACCGAACCATCTTCAATCTCCACGTCCCACCGCGCGACAGCACCCTCGACGAGGCGGTACTGCTCAACGCGGACCTCAGTCCGGTCATCCAGAGCGGTAGTCCGAAGATCGGCGGGGTCGGTTCCGATGCGGTCCGCAACGTGATCCAGCGATACCAACCGTTGGTGGCCCTTCACGGCCACATCCACGAGTCTCGTGGCGTCGCGAGGATCGGCAAGACCCAGGCGTTCAACCCGGGCAGCGAGTACTCGGAGGGCGTCTTGCGTGGGTTGATCCTGACCATCGAGGCGGGCAAGGGCGTCCGCAGCCACCAGTTCGTGTCGGGATGACCGAGCGACGGCGGCGGATCGGCGTCCTGGGTTCCGCCCGGCTCGGAACCGACGATCCGCGTCACAAAGCTGCAGTGTCGCTCGGTGCCGACCTGGCGAAGGCGGGATACGAGGTTGCGACCGGTGGCTACGGTGGTCTGATGGCTGCAGTCAGTCAGGGCGCGTCCGACGCCGGCGGGCACGTGGTCGGTCTGACGATGAGGCTGTGGCCGGAGCTCGCGGCCAACCGCTGGGTCGCCGAGGAGATCGTGGTCAGCGATTGGTTCGACCGTTTGCGCCACCTGGCGACGTGCGACGTCCTCGTCGCACTCGACGGCGGGATCGGCACGCTGGCCGAGTTGACCACAACCTGGGCGAACGCCCAGACGGATCCCTCGACGAACCCGCCGATCATCCTCGTCGGTCCGGCCTGGGCGGCGCTCGTCCGGGAGATCGGCCAGTCGCTCGTGGTCGACCCGAGCGATATCGCCCTCGTTCGCATCGTCACGACGGCGTCCGACGTCCCCGCGGCGATCGCGGACCTGCTCTCGGCAGGCGACCGGACCGGACACCGCTACGGCTGAACCTCGACGCGGCCGGCAGTCTACGCCGCGCCGGACGAGCTGCGATGCGGCACCATGAGCGCATGACCCGACGCTGGAATGGCTGGGGCGACGACGGGATCGTGGGCAGGATCCCGGGCGGCGCCATCGCTCATCTCGAGGGCCTCATCGGTCCGGCGAGACCGACGCCCGATGCCACCCTGGCGGACGTGGTCGGGGCGACACCCCCGACCAGGCTCCCGGCCCACCCGCTGGTGTCCGCTGACGCGGAGGACCGGATCCGGCATGCCCGCGGCCAGAACCTCGGCGACTGGGTCGCGTTGCGGAGCGGATTGATCGGCCAGGTGCCCGACGGGGTCGCCCGTCCGACGACCTCGGACGAGGTCCGCGACCTGCTTCGCTACGCCGAGCAGGTCGGCGCCAGGGTCGTGCCGTACGGCGGCGGCACGAGCGTGGTCGGTGGCATCTCGGCGTCGGATCTCGGGTCGCCGCGCGGCGGCGAGCCACCCGTCCTCATCGTCGATCTCGAGCGCCTGGCGGGGTTGCGCACGTTCGATCCGGCCAGTGGCCTGGCCACGTTCGGTGCCGGGATCGCCGGCCCGGCGCTCGAAACCGCGCTCAAGGCCAACGGCCGGATGCTCGGCCACGAGCCGCAATCGTGGGAGTACTCGACCCTCGGCGGCTGGGTCGCCACCCGATCGTCGGGTCAGCGCTCGCTCGGCTTCGGCCGGATCGAGGCGTTGTTCGCGGGCGGCCGGCTCGAGGCGCCGGCCGGGACGCTCGAGCTGCCGACCCACCCGGCGTCGGCGGCTGGGCCCGACCTACGCCAGCTCGTCCTCGGGTCCGAGGGCCGCCTCGGGATCGTCACCGAGGCGACCGTCCGAACGGTGCCCATCCCCGAGTATCAGCGGACGATCGCGCTGTTCCTGCCCGACTGGGACCAGGGCATGGCAGCCCTGCTGGATCTGGCCGGAGCACGACTGCCGCTGGCGATGGTCCGCCTGTCGACCCCGGTCGAGACGCGGACGACGCTGGCCCTGGCCGGCCGCCGCCGTCGGTCGAGCCTGGCGATGCGCTGGGTCGGCCTGCGCGGCGCCGGCGACGACCCCTGCCTGCTGCTGCTCGGTCTCGCCGGCCAGACCCGGATCGCCGAGGCCACCGCCGGGGTGGCGTCGAAGATCGTCCGCCACCATCGCGGCGTCCCGGCCCCGGGAGCCTTCGGACGAGGGTGGGACGCCTCGAAGTTCACCAGCCCGTACCTGCGCAACTCGCTGTGGGAGGCCGGCTACGCGGTCGACACCGTCGAGACCGCCACGGACTGGGCCCGTGCGCCCCAGCTGGCGGCGGCCCTGGTCCAGACGCTGAATGGCGGGCTCGAGGGCGAGAACGAGCGCGTCCACGCGATCGCCCATATGTCCCACGTCTACTCCTCGGGGACGAGCATCTACGTGACCTACCTGTTCCGGCAGTCGCCGCGACCGGAGGGGACCTATCGCCGCTGGCAGACCCTCAAGACGGCCGCCAGCCGGACCATCGTCGAGCACGGTGGCACGATCAGCCACCAGCACGGCGTGGGACGCGACCACGCTCCGTACCTGGCCGTCGAGAAGGGACCTCTCGGGATGGCCGCCCTGCGCGACGTCGCTGCCCGGTTCGATCCAGGCGGGCTGATGGACAAGGACGTCCTGCTGGCCGACGAGCCGCCGCCCGCCGACGCGCCCCGGGCCGACGAGCCACGGCCCAGCGAGCCCGCGACCGGCGAGTCGCCGCCGCAGACCTGACGGTGGCCGCGGACCAGATCCTGGCGATCGACTGCGGGACGCAGAGCCTGCGGGCGCTGGTGGTCGATCCGCGTGGCGAGATCGTGGCCAAGGTCCGGGTGCCGTTCGAGCCGTACGTCTCGCCGCAGCCCGGTTGGGCCGAACAGGACCCGGAGGTCTGGTGGACCGCGCTCGGCGAGGCCTGTCGGCGCGTCCTGGCCGATCCTGCGGTCACGCCAGGTGCGCTGGCCGGGGTGACCCTGACCACGCAGCGCGCCTCGGTCGTCGTGGTCGACGACGCGGGCGACCCGCTCCGGCCGGCGATCGTCTGGCTCGACCAGCGTCGGACTGACGGCCTGCGGCACGTTGGCGGCGCCACCGGGCTGGCGTTCCGGGCGCTCGGCGTGCGCGACACGGTCGCCGCCTTCCAGGCCGATGCGGAGGTCAACTGGATCCGCCGCCACGAACCGGAAGTGTGGGCCCGGACGAAGGGCTTCCTGCTCGTGTCCGGCTTCCTGACCCGACGACTGGTCGGTCGCAACATCGACTCGGTCGGCGCCCAGGTCGGCTACCTCCCGTTCGACTACAAGCGCCTGCGCTGGAGCGCACCGGGCGACTGGAAGTGGCAGGTGGCGCCGGTCGATCCGTCGATGCTGCCCGACCTCGTTCAGCCCGGTGAGCGCCTCGGCCAGATCACCGCCCAAGCCGCCGATGCGACGGGGATCCCGGTCGGGTTGCCGGTCATCGCCGCCGCCGCCGACAAGGCCTGCGAGGTCCTCGGCGTCGGCGCCCTCGAGCCGCACATCGGCGCGCTGTCGTATGGCACGACCGCCACCCTCAACACCACCCAGCGGAGGTACGTCGAGGCGATCCCGATGATCCCGCCGTATCCGGCGGCGGTACCCGGCGCCTACAGCCTGGAGATCCAGGTCATGCGCGGGTTCTGGATGGTCGAGTGGTTCAAGCGTGAGTTCGGCGATCGTGAGGTCGCCCGGGCGTCCGAAACAGGGATCGAGCCGGAGGTCCTGTTCGACGAGCTCGTCCGGTCGGTCCCGCCGGGGTCGATGGGGCTCACCCTCCAGCCCTACTGGTCGCCCGGCGTCCGGATCCCCGGGCCCGAGGCGAAGGGAGCGATCATCGGTTGGGGCGACGTCCACACCCGGGCGCACCTCTACCGGGCCATCCTCGAGGGCCTGGCGTACGCCCTGCGCGACGGTGCCGAGCGGACCGAGAAACGGACGAAGGTCAAGCTCACCGAGCTGCGCGTGTCAGGCGGCGGATCGCAGAGTCCGGCGGCCGTCCAGCTCACCGCCGACGTATTCGGCCTGCCGACCGGACGGCCGCATACCTTCGAGACATCGGGCCTGGGCGCGGCGATCGATGCGGCAGTCGGCCTTGGCATCCACCCGTCGTTCGAGCAGGCGGTCGCGGCGATGACCCGAGTCGTCGAGGTCCGCGATCCCGATCCGGCGGCGCACGCGATGTACGACGCGCTGTACCGGGACGTCTACCAGCGGATGTACCCCGCCCTCCGACCGCTCTACTCGGCGATCCGCCGGATCACCGGCTATCCGCCCCCGGTCTGACCCTACGCGGCCGGCCCCGACGCGTGGCCCGGGTCGCCGCCGGGCGTGTAGGTCGCCTGGACGATGTGGGACTCGGCGCCGGGGAAGAAGAAGCCGAGCTCGAGGTCGCTCTCGACCCGCTCGACGACATAGCGATTGACCCAGGCCAGCCCGTGCTCGATCGTCCCGCCGTCGGGGCGAGCGGCCAGCGACAGGGTGACCTTGTCGAGCAGGACGAACGAGCCGGTCGGTCGGGCGAGGGCGCGCGCCGGATCGAAGCCTGGCATCGTCGGCATCCGTCCGGAGACCAGGTACGGGCCGCACAGCAGGCTCACGTCGTGCCAGGCCGGATGGACCAGGACAGGGGTGTCGGCCGGGGCGACCACCACGAACAGGTCGTCGGTCGCCAGGTTGACGCCGCCGGGCGGATCGGCCATCGCCGGCGAACCGTCGAGCGTGGCGAGGTGACCCTGGGTCACTTCGATGTGAGGGTCGAGCTCGAGCAGGTCGCCCAGACGACTGTGGCCGGTCGCGATACCGCGACGGACACCTTCGGACGTATAGGCCTCGAACCGGATCGGCACGTTCGAAACTCCCGGGTGTGGCGCCCACCCTCGCACGGATGATGGACGACCACCAGACCCCTCCGGTACCAACCGGCTCGATCCGTTGGTACCCGTCAGTACGGGGGCCAGGGGACGGCGGGCCAATCGGCTGACGGCTCCGGGAAGCGTCCGGTCGCCAGCAGCTCGTCGAGTCGATCCCGGGTCGCGTCCACTTCGTCTGCTGCGAGCAACTCCCCGAGCGTTGCCCCGAGGTCATCGTCGAGCCTGGCCCGGAGGGCCTGGAGTGCTGCCAGCTCGTCCGGTTCGATCGGGCTCCCGCGCCAGGCCCAGAGCACCGTCCGCAGCTTCGGGTCGACCGAAAAGCAGACCCCGTGATCCACGCCGTACAGCTGGATACCCTCGCGCTCGCCGTCCTGGAAAGGGACGATGTGGCCACCCTTGCGGTCGGTGTTGTTGACGACCGCATCGAACAGGGCCATCGGCCGGAGCCGCGGATCGGCTGCCTGGACCAGCTCCCAGGCATCGACCGAGGGGTCTTCGTCGAGCCACAGCTGGACCATGCCCGGACCGGCCGGTCCGTCGCGCAGGACCGTCGGCGGGACGATCCCCCAGCTGCTCGCCTCGGACACGAGGTAGGCGGCTGCTTCCCGCTTGGCCAGCGTCTGATCGGGGAAGTCCCACAGCGGTCGCTCGAACGCTACCGGCTTGTACACGACGGCGGCCAGCGACTGGTCAACGTCCGGCCAGTCATCGCCGAGCAGCCGGCCCAACAGGCCGCCCGGGATGGCGCTCGGGCGCGGTTCGCCGGTCGGGCCGGGCAGCCGGACGATCCCGACGAGTGCGGCGTTCGACGAGACGGTCAGCCGCCCGCGCACCTCGAGCTCCCCTTCGCGGAGAAGCCGGAGCGCGGCCACGCCTAGTTCAGGTAGGCGTTCGGTCGGGCGCAGATGTGGCCCTGCGGATCGAGCGGCTCGGCGCAGCGCGGGCAGAGCGGGCGACCGGCGGCCACGACCCGGGTCGCCCGGTCGACGAAGGCGCGAGCGGTCGGTCCGTCGATCCGGATCCGGACAAGGTCGGGGCCCTCGGTGTCCTCCTCGGTGTCGTCGGGCGAGGATTCGCCGTCCTCGGGGATCGCCGCGGCCTCGATCACGACCCGGTCGTGCTCGCCGTCCCAGGCCAGGGTCATCGCCCCGACCCGGAAGGCCTCGACGAGCGGCTCACCGAGCGGCGCCGTGTCCATCTGCTCGGGGTCCACCTCGGCGGGCACGCCCTCGACGCCGCGGTCGGACAGGATGTCGAGCAAGGCGTCGAGCTGCTGGGCGAGGACCGCGACCTGGGTCTTCTCGAGGGCGACGCTGACGACATCGCCGCCCTTCCTGGCCTGGAGGAAGAACGTCCGGCCGCCGGGCTCGCCGACCGTCCCGGCGACGAAGCGGTCCGGGCCATCGAAGGTGTACACGCGACGGGTCATGACCTGACTCTACGACATCTGGGCGGGACGGCCATCCCGAGCGCGGTTCGGCCGGGAGCGGGACGTCCGCACCTTCTCCTTCGGTGGGATGAGGTCGGTCGGATCGCTGCCGGTGTCGTTGACCCGGAGGACGGTGGCTCCGCCCGGTCCGTAGCGGACGACGCTGAGCGAGGCCGGCCCGACGGCGAGCCGTCCGTAGCCGTCGAAGCCGAGCCCGAGCGCGTCGGCCAGGATCGCCCGGATCGGATCGGCATGGCTGACGATGGCGTAGGTCGTGTCGGGCCCAAGGCGCTCGTTCCAGTCGCGGACTGCGGCGACCGCCCGGGCACCCATCTCGTGGAGGGCCTCCCCGTTCGGGAAGCGGAAGGATCCGGGATCGGCGTGGAGCGTCTTCCAGCCGGGCTCGCGATGGAGATCCTTGAACAAGCGCCCGGTCCAGTCGCCGTAGCGGACGTCGGCGAGGCGTTCGTCGAGTTCGAACGCGGGCGCGGGCTCGCGGCCGATGAAGATGGCCTGGGCCGTCTCCCGGCAGCGCTCGAGCGGTGAGCTGACGATCGTCGTCAGCGGGACGGGCCGGATCCGCTCGGCGATCGCCGAGGCCTGGGTGCGGCCGGTCTCGTCGAGGCCGATTCCGGGCGTCCAGCCGACCAGGGTCGAGCTGGTCAGCGCGGTCAGGCCATGGCGGACAAGCAGGACGGTGGTCACGGGATGGCAATGATAGGCGACAGGTTGACGGCCCACAGCCGTCGCGTTAAGGTCAGACCCATGGCGATTACACGACGCGCAGGTACGCGTCCCCGCGCCCGCATTACACAGCAGGGCCAGATCACCGTGCCCAAGGCGATCCGTGAGCGACTTGGGGTCAAGCCCGGGGACGATCTCGAGTTCGAATTGCGCGGGGTCGAGATCGTGATCGTGCCGCGACCGCGCCGAAGCGTCCTCGACTTCGCTGGAGCCCTCCCGCCAGCACCAGGCAGCGTCCTGCCACGGACCAGCGCTGAGTGGAAGGAGGCGATACGGGACTCGTGGGCCGATGCGGCGATCGAACGAGACGCGCGGATCGCCGGTCAACCTGGCGGGGGCCGTCATGCCTCCCGCCGCTGAGATTTCCGGCCGCACGGAGACCGCCTGGGCTGACGCCAACCTCTTCGTCGCGCTCCTCGCAGGACCCGACCACGACGATCACCTTCGTGCGATCGACCTGTTCCGCCGGGTCGCAGAAGGACGGCTCTCGCTGATCGTCACCCCCGTGGTCGTTGCCGAGGTCGCCTTTGCGATGTGGCGAAGACTCGGGCTCGACCGATCGACCATCGCGACCCAGCTCATACGCCTGCTTCAGGCGGACGGCCTGGTGGTGGTCGAAGGGGCAGTGGTGGAGCGCGCGCTGGAACTCCATGGCACCGTGGGCGGGCTCGACGTCGTCGACGCCTACCTGGCAGCTCGTGCGGAACTGGACGGCCCGCCGACCATCGCGTCGTTCGATCGGGACTTCGACCGAATCGAGGGCATCCGACGGATCGCTTCCTGACCCGGAACGGGCGCCTGAGATCTGGTCTCGGGCTCGTGGGCGCGGTGGTCGCCGTAGCGCTCCTCGCCGGTTGCGCCGCAGCGCCGGCCACGGCACTGCTGCGGACGGCAGTCGCCCCGCGGACGACCGACGCACCTGGCGTGACGCCCCTGACCTCGCGACCGGCGGACGGGACGCAACCCGCCATCCCGACGACCGACTCGGCCTTCCGTCCGACGGGGCCGACCGAGACGGCGCGCGTCGTCAGGATCGTCGACGGGGACACGATCGTCGTCCGGCTCGACGGCCGCGATCGGCGCCTCCGCTACATCGGGATGGACACCCCCGAGACGAAGAAGCCCGACACGCCCGTCCAGTGGATGGGTCCCGAGGCCAATGGGGCCAATGCAACGCTCGTTGACGGCCGCACCGTCGTCCTCGAGAAGGATGTGTCCGAGACCGACCGGTTCGGCCGACTGCTGCGCTACGTCTGGCTGGTCGACGGGGATCGTTGGACGCTGGTCGACCTCGAGCTCGTTCGTCGCGGCTTCGCCCAGGTCGAGACCGATCCGCCGGACGTCAAGTACGCCGACCGGTTCGTCGACGCCCAACGCGCGGCGCGCACGGCGGCGGTCGGCCTGTGGGGTCCGCGGCCGTCGGGGGTCCCGTAGGCCCCCGACGACGCCACCGTCAGACCTGGCGGTAGGCCCGGACCGACAGCGGGACGAAGACGACCACGATCAGGGCGATCCAGAACAACGGCGGGAGGATCGTGTCGAGGGTCGACGTGCCGGTCAGGAGCACCCGGCAGGCGTTGACCGTGACCGTCACCGGATTGAACCTGGCGATCGGCTGGAGCCACTCGGGGAAGGTGGCGATCGGGACGAATGCGCTCGACACGAAGGTCAGTGGGAAGATCCAGATGAACCCGGCGGCCTGGACCGACTCGGGATCCTTGACCTTCAGGCCGATGAAGGCGGAGATCCAGCTGAACGCGTAGCCGAACAGCACGACGATGACCAGCATCAGGAGGTAGGCCGGCAGCCCGCCCGACAGCGGGTTGAAGCCGACCAGCACGCCGACGACCGTCATCAGCAGGACCACGAAGACGTTCCGGATGAGGTCGGCGAACGTCCGCCCGGCGAGTACAGCGGAGCGGGCCATCGGCAACGAGCGGAACCGATCGATCATCCCGCGCCCGAGATCCTCGGCCAGCCCGATCCCCGTCGCGGTCGCTCCGAAGACGGCCGTCTGCACGAAGATCCCCGGCATCAGGAAGTTGACGTAGTTGCCGCCCGGGACGGACGAGGCGATCGCACCGCCGAAGACGAAGGTGAACAGGAGCACGAAGATGACTGGCTGGATCGTCGAGAAGACGAGCAGCTGCGGGATGCGGACGTACTGGAGCAAGTTTCGCTGGGTCACGGCGAAGGCGTCGACAAAGGTCCAGTAGAGGGCCGGGCGCGACCGGAGGGGTGGGTCGGCGGGGGACATCGGGCGGCTGGTGGCGGTCATGCGGGGGTCCCTCCGGCGCGTGGCCCGCTTCGCTCGACGGGCCGTCCGGGCCGGCCCTTCGGTCCGGTCGCGTCGCCGTCGTCCGGCTTGTCGACCTCGGCGTGGTGGCCGGTCAGTTTGAGGAAGACATCGTCGAGGGTGGGCCGGTGAAGGCTCAGCTCGCTGACCTCGATGCCGGCGCCGTCGAGGCGGCGCACGGTCTCGGTCAGCATCTTCGAGCCGCCCTCGACCGGGAGCCGGATCGAGTGGGCCTCGTGGTCGAGCATGGGCTCGGCGGAGGCGAGGTCGCGGAGCAGGTCGTACACGATCTGGAGGTCGCCATGGCGATCGGCGACCTTGGTCAGCCGGAGCTCGACGACCTCGCCGCCGATCTGCTTCTTGAGCTCGTCCTGGGTGCCCTCGGCGATGACCTTACCCAGATCGATGACGGCGATCTTGTCGGCCAGCCGGTCGGCTTCCTCGAGGTACTGGGTGGTGAGCAGGATCGTCGTCCCCTCGGCCACCAGGCCCGAGATGACCTCCCACAGCGCGATCCGGCTGCGCGGGTCGAGACCGGTCGTCGGCTCGTCGAGGAAGAGCACCCGCGGGTGACCGACCAGGCTGGCGGCCAGGTCGAGCCGCCGCTTCATCCCACCCGAGTAGGTCCGCGCCGGGCGGTCGGCCGCGTCGGTCAGTTCGAACCGCTCGAGCAGGTCGGTCCCGCGCTCCTGGACGTGCGCCCTGGGCAGGTGGTACAACCGGCCGACGAGGGCCAGGTTCTCGCGGCCGGTCAGGTTCGCGTCGATCGCGGCGAACTGCCCGGTCAGGCCGATGACGCTGCGCAGTGCGCTCGATTCGCGAACGATGTCGTAGCCGGCGACGGTCGCCTGGCCGCCGTCCGGCGAGAGGAGCGTGGTCAGGATGCGGACCGCGGTCGTCTTACCCGCGCCGTTCGGGCCGAGCAGGCCGAGGACGGTACCCTCCTCGACGTTCAGGTCGATCCCGGCCAGGGCGTGGACGTCGCCGTACGACTTGGTCAGGCCGGTGGCTTCGATCGCCAGGGGCGCCATGGATCCTCCGAGGTGACGAGAAGGCCGAATGGTAGTGGTTCGGCGTGGCTCGGTCCACGGATGGGCGGGGTCCAAGATACCCGGCACCACCGCCGGTGGCGGCCCAGGTCCCCAGCCCACCCCCGCTGGCGGGAATCACCTCTGGCACGCTCGGCCGAGCGTCGCATCGAACGTTTCCCGGACCCGACTGCGCGTGCCGATGCCGGATCTGACCACTCCAAGTGGCAGCCGGGTTCCGGTCGGTCCGCAGCCGGCTTCGGGTAGGTCCGCGGCCGGGTTCCGGTCGGTCCGGCCCCAACGTCTGGGATCGCGAACCCGCGGCCGCGCACAAGGTGGCGCGTCGGCGAGCAGCCTGGCCACGCCCCTCCGGGTAGGCTTGCGCGGATGAGCGAGCGTGCATTCGCGCGACCCGGAAGCGAGGCGCCGTGGCTGCCGTCCGAGGCGGATCTGGCCGACTCGCGCTTGGCGCGCTTCGTGCGGGCGATGACTCGGGCCGAGGCCGGCGCGGGAGCCTCCGACGACGGGCTCGAGGCGCTCCAGGCGCACGCGGTCACCGACCCGAGCTGGTTCTGGGGCGCGGCCGCCGACGACCTCGGCATGGCCTGGCAACGCCGACCGACGACGACCCTCGACCTGAGCGGCGGGATCGCCCGGGCGCGCTGGTGGGGCGGCGGGGCGTTCAACCATGCCGTCGCGGCCACGGAACCCTGGTCGGCCTCGCGCCCCGATGAGGCGGCGCTCGATTGGGAAGGCGAGGACGGCGAGGTGCGCCACTACACCTGGGCCGAGTTGGACGCGGAGGTCCGCCGCGCCACGCGTCGCCTGGCGAGCCTCGGGGTGGGGGCGGGGACGCGCATCGGGATCCTGCTGCCGATGCTGGCCGAGACGGCGATCGCCGTGCTCGCGCTCGGGCGGCTTCGGGCGGTCTTCACGCCGATCTTCAGCGGCTACGCGGCGCCGGCGATCGCAGCCCGCCTGAACGCGTTCGAGGCGACCCACCTGATCACCGCCGACGGGTTCTACCGGCGCGGCGCAGTCGTCCCACTCAAGGCGGTCGCCGACGAGGCGGTCGAGGCCGCGTCGACGGTCCGGACGGTCGTCGTCGTGCGGCGGCTCGGTGCCGGGATCGGGGACGTGTCGATGCAACCGGGCCGGGACTTCGAATGGGCCGGCGAGGCCGAGTGGTCCCGCGGGCCCGAGGCCGCCGACGGCGACGCCCACGCCTCAGCCGAGGCGCCCTCCGACGACGTCCCCGAAACCGACCCCGAGGCGCCATACATGGTCATCTACACGTCGGGCACGACCGGCCAGCCGAAGGGGACCGTCCACGTCCACGGCGGGTTCCCGATCAAGGCCGCCCAGGATCTCGCCCACACCTTCGACCTGCGCGGCGGCGACGCCCTGTGCTGGTTCACCGACCTCGGCTGGATGATGGGCCCGTGGGCGATCAGTGGCGCCCTCCTGCTCGGCGCCCGGCTCGTCCTCTACGAGGGGGCCCCCGACTGGCCCGATGCCGGCCGGCTGTGGGGGCTCGTGGCGCGGCATCGGATCACCCACTTCGGGGTCAGCCCGACGCTCATCCGGGCGCTCCGGATGCACGGCGAGGCGCCGGTCCGCGACCACGACCTGTCGTCGCTCCGGGTCATCGGCTCGACGGGTGAGCCATGGAACCCCGATCCGTGGCGCTGGGCGTTCGAT
>JBBQJL010000041.1:0-28250 GCA_038325875.1 Candidatus Limnocylindrales bacterium | reverse complement strand
GATGGCCGGCTTCGGCAACGTATTCGGCCTGCTCCTGACGTACGCGGCCTACCGTTCCGGTGCGGTCGGCGTGGTCTCGGCCATCGCCTCGACAGAGGGTGCGATCGCGGCCGTCATCGCCGTCCTTGCCGGTGAGGTCCTCGCGCCGGGCTCTGGCGCGATGCTTGCGTTGATCGCCGTCGGTGTGGTCCTGGCGGCCTCCGCCGGGGGTGAGGAGGAGGGTGTCCCGATCCCGCGCGACCGGGCCGTCCGCGCCGCCAGCCTGGCCGTCGGCGCCGCGATCTGCTTCGCGGTCGGCCTGTACGGGGCTGGCCGGATCGCCGATGCCCTCCCCCTGGCCTGGGCCATCCTGCCGGCCCGGGTGGTCGGCGTGGCGTTCGTGGCGCTACCCTTGGCGGTCGTCGGCCGGGTGCGCATCAGCAGGGCTGCTCTGCCGTTCGTGGCCGCGACAGGCATCGCCGAGCTGGTCGGCTACGTGGCGTATACGCTCGGCGCCCGGGAAGGCATCGCCGTCGCGGCGGTCCTGGCCTCGATGTTTGCGCCGGTCGCCGCGGTCGCGGCATTCGTCGTCTTCCGCGAGCGGCTGAGTCGGCGCCAGATCGGCGGGATCGCCACCATCGTGGCCGGCGTGGCCGTCCTTGGGTTCATCCAGGCCTGACGTGAGTCGCGTCCGCTACGGCCCGGTCGTCCGCGCCCGCGCCCGGCCGTCGTCCTAGAGCGCGGCGACGGCGGCCCTGACCACTTCGGTCGCGACAGCCGGGTCCGTCCCCTGGTCGAACCAGATCGGTTCGCCGATGACGAATTCGACATCGCCGCGGAGGCGAGACGGGAAGGTCCGCTGATCGATCCACGACATGCTGTGGATCTTCAGCTTGACCGGCACGACCGGCGTGGCGCCCTCCACCGCGACAAGACCCGCGCCCGCCTTGAACGATTGGAGCGGTCCGCCCACGGTGAGCTTGCCCTCTGGGTAGATGAGGATGTTGAAGCCGCGGTCCAGGCGACCCCCCAATAGCTCCAGGCTGCGTCGGATGGCCCCTTCGCGGGCGAGCGGGAAGGCATTGGCGATGAGCGACGCGAGCACGCCCTGGAGCGGATTGTCGTAGATCGTCTCCGCGCCGGCCGCGACTGACAGCTTCCAGCGCACCGCGAAGGGCAGGCGGGTCAGGATGATCGCGTTGTCGAGGTGCAGGCAGTGGTTCGGCGTGAACAGGACCGGCTCCTCGATCGCGGTGAGGCGCTCCAGGCCGGTGGTCCTGACCCGGTAGAAGAGATGAACGAAGGGATAGATGAGCAGCGTCTGGAAGACCAGGCCGAAGGCCCGGACGGCCGGACTCATGGGCCACCGATAGTCGTCCGGCTTGCGCTTCGCGTCCCGCGCGGCAGCGACCATCGCGATCAGCTCGGCGACGGTCGTGTCCGGCTGGAGCGCATCGTCGTCGAGGTAGACGCCGGTCTCCTCCTCGATCACGCCGAGCAGCTCGACTCGCCGCAGTGAGTCCAGGTCCAGGTCCGTCGACAACCGGGCCGTCTCGGCGATCTGGGCCGGCGACCGGTTGGCGATGCCGGCGACGATCGCCGCGACCGGGTCGATCGGGACGCCGGCGAGGTGCGCAGCAGCGGTCGGGCCCGCGGTCCGCGCCGGCCCGTGCGGATCGCCGAGGGACGCCAGGCGTGCCAGGACCTCGGGCTTCCTGACCTTCAACGTGTTGGTCCGCGGGAGGTCGACATCCGGCCAGACGGTGAAGCCGCGGATCTGCTGGTGCTGGGCGAGCTTCATGTTCGCATCGGCCACGATGGCCCGGGCCAGCGTCTCGTCTTCGAGCAACAGGACAGCATGGACACGCAGGTCGGATCCCAGCGGCCAGCCGACGACCGTGGCATCCGTCAGCCGACGATCCACCCGCAGCACGGCCTCGACATCCTCCGGGTACACCTTCTGCCCATCGGGAAGCGCGAGCATGTCCTTCTTGCGGCCCCGGAAGTGGAGCATCCCTTCGGCATCCAGCTGGCCGAGATCACCGCTGTGATACCAGCCTTCCGCATCGACCGCCGCAGCCGTGGCCTCGGGGTTCTCCCAGTAGCCCAGGAAGCGGTTCGGACCGCGGGCGAGGATCTCGCCATCTTCCGCGATCCGGACCTCCACGCCGGGGATCGGTTCGCCGACCGATCCCATCCGGTTTCGTGCCGGCCGGGTGAAGCTGACCACGGGCCCCATCTCGGTCGCCCCGTAGCCCTGCAGGACCTGGATCCCCATGTCGGACCAGCGGGTCGCGACGTCGATATCCAGGGCCGACGCGCCGACCCCGATGGTGTGCAGCCGGTTACCGAACTGGGACAGGACGGACCGGAACAGGAGCCGCTGAAGCCGGCGCGGGAGTCGCCCTGCGATCCGGTGGAGCCGCGCGAACTGGGCCGTCTTCCCGGACTGGTCCACCCGGCGTTGGATCGCGTTGTCCAGCAACTCGAGACCCTGCGGCACGATCAGCAGGATCGAGACGTGGAAGTCGCGGAACGTCCGCATCAGGATGCCGGGTTGGCGGCTGACCGGATAGACGATGCTCGCGCCGACCATCAGCGGGAGGATGAACCCAAGGACCTGCTCGTAGAGGTGCGACAGCGGAAGGACGGACAACAGCCGATCGTGATCGTCGAACGGCATCACCGTGGTCATCGCGTGGGCGCAGCTGATCAGGTTGCCGTGGCTGAGCATCGCCCCCTTGGGCTCGCCGGTCGTCCCGCTCGTGAACACGATCTCCGCGAGCGTGTCCGAACCGATCGGCGCCGGCAGCGCCGGATCGGACCTGCGGGCAAGGTCCGGGAGCGCTTCCACGAACAGGATCGGAAGCCCCAGCTGGCGAGCGGAGGCCTCCGTCTGCTTCGAGGCGATGACCAGCCGGGCCCTCGTCTGGCTGACGACCTTGCGGCCGAACTCGACCGTGTGGCGGGCATCCAGCGGGACGCTGACGGCACCGGCGTGGGCGATCGCCAGGAATGCGAGCCCCCACTCGGGCCGGTTGACCGACCAGATGATCACCCGCTCGCCCGGCGAGATGCCGGCATCGCGGAGGACCTGGGCCACGCGCGGCACGCCGATCGCCAGATCGCGGTAGCGCCAGGTCCGGGTCCGGAACGACGGCCGGATGAGCAGCGCCGGCCGCCGGTCTTCGAGCGCAGCGGGCGACGTGACCAGATCCGGCAGGGTCTCGATGGGCGCAGATCCCGTCGACTCCCCGGTCATGATCGGATCGCCCGATGGGCCAGGTCGCGGAGGATCTCGCCGGCTCCTTCGCGGACGGGCGGCCAGTG
This sequence comes from Candidatus Limnocylindrales bacterium, assembly GCA_038325875.1. Classification (GTDB taxonomy): domain Bacteria; phylum Chloroflexota; class Limnocylindria; order Limnocylindrales; family CSP1-4; genus Chersky-267. The sequence goes on along the minus strand of JBBQJL010000041.1, from coordinate 24,941 downwards.
GGCGAACACGATCGTCTGGACGTCCAGGGCGGCCATCCGCGCCACGCTCCGGCGGGCGCTGGCGTAGTCGTCGCTGTACAGGCGGCTCGCATAGGTCACGCGGTTCGGCCTGCGATGCTCGAGGGCATCGCCCACGAACAGCGCACCTCGCTCGCGGAGGAAGAGGCAGACACTCCCGGGCGTGTGGCCGGGCGTGTGGATCACCTGGAGGCCGCCCAGCACGGGGATGATCTCGCCGTCCTCGAATGGCCGGGCCCGCTCCGGGAACGGGGTCATCGCCGCGAACAGGCTGCCCAGGGAGGGGCGGCGGATCGCGTCACGCAAGGTGATCTCCAGCCGCACCAGGTCCAGCGGGTGGATGAGCGTCTCCGCTTCCGACGCGAGGGCGACCATCTCGCGGGCGGCCCCGGCGTGATCGGGGTGGCCGTGGGTGCACACGATCCGGCGCAGGTCCGAGATCGAGCGCCCGTGCCTGCGCAGGAAGGTCTCCAGCTGCGGGGCGGAGCCCGGCAGACCCGTGTCGATGAGGGTCAGCTCGTCGTCGAGGAGGACGTGGCCGCGGGCCCCCCGAAACCGGACCGCATGGACGCCGGGCAGGATCTCCAAGGCAGCCTCCGAGTTCGCACTTCAGATGCGCTTCGCCTCGCCTGGCCGCGTGCGGTCACCTCACGGTGCGCCTTAGGGCTCGAACGGGCTCATCAGCTGGAAGTAGTTGTCGTCGGGGTCGGCCAGGGTCGCGATCCGGGTGTCGGCCTGGCCCTCGAAGCTGTACGGCTCCGCAATCACGATGGCGCCCGCTGCCTTGAACCGCGCGAAGTCGCCGTCCACGTCCGAGCTGGTGATGTTCCAGATGAGCCGGCCTGGCTGGACGTTCTTGCCCTTCACTTCCGAGTGCGGCCCGACCGCGATGAACCCGCTCCCGATCATCCAGCCGGTGTAGCCGCCGTCCGACATCTCTGGCTTGCCAAGCAACCGCGTGTAGTACTCGACCAATCGCCCGGGATCCTCCGACCCGATGAGGATGTTGTTGAAGTCCATCCGTTCCTCCTGCCGTGCATCGTTGTCAGGGGATGGAGGGTACTCCTGTGGCGGGCTGATCGGCCCGGTCGATCAGCCCGTCCAGGGGGGCGGCCGCTCGAACAATCGGCGGTACCGGCGTCGCTCGAAGCCAATGGCCGGGTAGAGGCCCTCGGAGGCTGGGTTGTCCGTGTTCGAGTAGACCTGGACGAGGCGGGCACCGGAGTCCCGAAAGCTGCGCAAGCCATGGCTGAGCAGCGCCCGCCCGAGGCCCCGGCGCCGATGATCGGGGTGCGTGCCGACGGGCTCGAACTCACCCACCCGGGCGACTGGATCCCACCAGGCCATGGCGAACGCCGCGAGCGAGCCATCGGGCGCTTCGACGACGAGGTCGTCGTCGAACCGGTAGTGAGGCAGCGTCGTCAACCGCGCGTACCGCTCGACCGTCAGGTGGGAAGGCGCGAAGGCGGCCCGATGGAGCTCGGCCCTCGCAGCCACCTCGGGTGGGCCGTCGAGGGCCCGGATCCGATAGCCCGGCGGCAGGCTCGGCGCTGGGATCGGCGTGTCGTCATCGGTGCGACGCTGGAACTGCGACAGGCGGCGCTCGCCAGCTCGGAAGCCGAGCCGGTGGAGCGTCGCGACCGTCGCGGAGTCGTCCTCAGGCGCCCAAGCGCCGAGGGCCGCCGCCGTCTCGTCGATGGCTGCCCGCAGGATCGCGTCGACGACCGGCTCGTCAGCGGCCCGGTCACCGGTCCAGGCCTCCCACACGACCTGGTCAGTGCGGACCCAGCTCCAGGCCGCTATCGAGCCATCGACATCCCACAGGCGGAGGTGCGCCGCGAGCTCGTCCGGAGCGGCCGAGGCATGCCACCACTCGAGGTCGCCCGGATGCGAGGCGACGAACGGGGCGTCGTCGATCCAGGCCCGCGACAGGACGGACTCGGCAGCCCGGAGATCGTGGGGGCCGGTTGCCGCTCGAGGGGTGATCACGCGCTCGAGGATACGCGGCCGCTCGAATCACCACGGGTGGGGCGCTGCGGTGCGCGGCAGGCGTGACGGCGCGGTCCGCTACACTGCCGCCTCGTGACCATCCCCCAGGACCGCCTCCGCAACTTCAGCATCATCGCCCACATCGACCACGGCAAGTCGACCCTGGCCGACCGCCTGCTGGAGTTCACCCACACGATCGACGCTCGCCAGATGCAGAGCCAGGTCCTCGACTCGATGGATCTCGAGCGCGAGAAGGGGATCACGATCAAGGCCCGGGCCGTTCGACTCGACTACCCGGCCAGGGACGGCAAGACCTACGGGCTCAACCTGATCGACACGCCCGGTCACGTCGACTTCAGCTACGAGGTCAGTCGAAGCCTGCAGGCTTGCGAGGGCGCGATCCTCGTCGTCGACGCCGCCCAGGGGATCGAGGCTCAGACATTGGCCAACATCCACCTCGCCCTGCGCGAGAACCTGACCATCATCCCGGTCCTCAACAAGATCGACCTGCCGTCGGCCCAGCCGGAGGCCGTCATGGACGAGCTCGAGAACGTCCTGGCGATCCCGCGCGAGGAGGTGATTCTGGCCAGCGCCAAGGAAGGTCGGGGGATCGAGCAGATCCTCGAGGCGATCGTCGCCCGGATCCCGGCTCCGAAGGGCGATCCGGCTGCTCCGCTCCAGGGCCTCATCTTCGATTCCCACTACGACGCCTACAAGGGCGTCGTCATCCACGTCCGGCTGGCCGCCGGGACGCTCCACGCGCACGACACGATCCGGCTGATGGCATCCGGGGTCGAATCGGAGCTGCTCGAGCTCGGTGTGTTCCGGCCGCAGCTCGTCCCGGTCAAGGTGCTTCGGGCCGGCGAGGTCGGCTATGTGGCGACCGGCCTCAAGAGCGTGCGCGATGCGCAGGTCGGCGATACCGTGACCGACGCTGCCCGGCCGGCCACGACCGCCCTGCCCGGCTACCAGGAGGCGAAGAGCCTCGTCTTCGCCGGGATCTACCCGATCAGCGGCGAGGACTACCCGCTCCTGCGGGAGGCGATGGAGAAGCTCCACCTGAACGACGCCAGCTTCACCTACGAGCCGGAGAGCTCGGTCGCGCTGGGCTTCGGGTTCCGCTGCGGGTTCCTGGGCCTGCTCCACATGGAGATCGTCCAGGAGCGGCTCGAGCGCGAGTTCAGCCTCGAGCTCATCGCCTCGGCGCCGTCGGTCGAATACCGGGTCGTGCTCATTCTCGGGCGCGGCACGCTCAACGTCGACAACCCGGCCCTGATGCCGAACGCAGGCGAGATCGAGGCGATCGAGGAGCCGTGGGTCAAGGTCGGCGTGATCACCCCGAGCCAGTACATCGGGGCGTTGATGGACCTGTCGACCGGGCACCGCGGGACGTTCGTGGGAATGGAATACCTCGACCCGCAGCGCGTCCTGATCACCTTCGAGATGCCGCTGGCGGAGCTGATCGTCGACTACTACGACCAGCTCAAGAGCCGAAGCCAGGGCTATGCCTCGATGGACTACGAAGAGGCCGGCTACCGCGCCGCCCCGTTGGTCAAGCTCGACGTGCTCGTGGCCGGCGAGCCGGTCGACGCACTCAGCCTGATCGTCCATCGCGACAACGCTCAGTCGATCGGCCGCCGCCTGACCGCCGCGCTCAAGGAGCTCATCCCGCGCCAGATGTTCGAGGTGCCGATCCAGGCGGCCATCGGCTCGAACGTCGTTGCCCGGGAGACCGTCCGGGCGATGCGCAAGAACGTGCTTGCCAAGTGCTACGGTGGCGATATCACCCGGAAGAAGAAGCTGCTCGAGAAGCAAAAGGAGGGCAAGCAGCGGATGAAGCGGATCGGCTCCGTCGAGATCCCGCAGGATGCCTTCCTGGCGGTCCTCCGGATGGACGAAGGGTGAGGCGCAACGCACAGCGGCCTCGCCGCGTCTGACGGACGATGGAGGAGTACTACGAGCCGATCCGGCTGCTGGCTGCCCTGGGGTTCACCGGGCTGCTGGTGATGCTCCGCCTCGAGGCGGACCGGTTCGGCGCCGCAGAATATGCCGAGGTCGACCGCTACGGGACCCGGGCGCCGCTCCGCCGCCGATCGGCCTGGTATATCGTCGGGCTCGGCCTCGTCGTCTCGACCTGGCTGATCATCCCCGACCCGACCTCGCAGCTGTACGTCACCCTTGGCGACCGCCTCTCGGCCGTCGTCGCCGGCCTCATCTACGGCGGGATCGGCGTGGCCCAGGCGGTCGCCTTCGCGATGCTCCGCTATCGCCACCTGCGGTTCCCGGCGCCGGGCTCCTACCCGGTGGCCCTGCTCAACTCGGTCGGGACCGCGTTCATCGACGAGGCGACGTTCCGTGGCGCGATCCTCGGCTTCCTTATCCTGATCGGCGTCGAACCGGGCGAGGCGATCATCCTCCAGGCCCTGTTCTACGGCCTGGTCACCAGGTTGGGAGCCCCTGGCCGGGACAAGTACCTGCTCGTCCTGTCGATCGTGATCGGGCTGGCCTCGGGCTACGTCACGCTCCGCACCGGTGGGATCGGGGCGGCCTTCCTGGGTGCCTCGATCACCCGCTTCGCGACGTTCGTGGCGACGGGCCACACCGGGCAGCCGGCGCCAGTCGGCCGCGAGGTCGAAGAGATCGAGAAGAAGCGGCGGATCCCCGAAGGCTGGTCCACCGTCGGAACCTCGCGGGAGTCGATCGACCCGAAGCGCTGACGACAGCGCCGGCCAGGGCGGTTCGGACGGCGCCGATGACGCCCCCTCGACAGCTTCCCCGGCGCCCTCAAACGGGGCTGGACCTGCCGGACGAGACCGGCGCATCATCCACCAGTGACCGCCTCCGTCGTCGACGCGCCATGGCCGCCGGTCGGCCTGTACGTCCACGTCCCCTTCTGCGTATCGATCTGCCCGTACTGCGACTTCGTGGTCCTGGCCGGCTCGGATAGCCGCGGCCCGCGCAACCGGATGGGGTCGTATGTCGAAGCCGTCCTGGCCGAGTTGGATCTGCGCGCCGACGCGCTCGACGATCGGTTCGGCCGCCCGGGCCGGACCGCCGGTCGACGCGCTCCGCTGGCCTCCCTGTACCTCGGTGGGGGCACGCCTTCCCTGCTCGTGCCCGAGGCGCTGATGGCGATCGTGGAGCGGGTCCGTCGTCGGTTCGGTCTGGCCGATGGGGCGGAGGTGACGCTCGAGGCCAATCCCGGGCCGGACGAGCGCGGTGATCCCCACCTCCAGCGCGATGTCGGGGTCACCCGGATCTCGTTCGGCGCCCAGAGCTTCAATGCGCTCGAGCTGAGCCAGCTCGGTCGGCGGCACGCGCCGGGCGACGTGGCCGACGCCGTCGGGGCCGCCCGCGCAGCCGGCATCGGGTCGCTCAATGTCGACCTGCTATATGACGTTCCGGGTCAGACGCTGGCGACCTGGGCGGACACCCTCGAGCGGGCGATCGCCCTCGGCCCGGATCATCTGTCGCTCTATGCGCTGACCCTCGACGACCCGGACGCCGAGGGTCTGACCGGCCCGCTCGGGGACCACCTGCCGACCAGCGCCGGAGCACGCCGCTGGCGCGAGCGGGGGCGCGCAGGTCAGGACGACGACCGCGCCGCGGGCATGTATCACTTCGCGGATCATCGCCTGGCCGAGGCCGGCTTCCACGGCTACGAGCTGTCCAACTGGGCGCGACCCGGTCATGAGGGCCGGCATAACCTGGCCTACTGGGAGCGTCGCTCGGTCGAGGCCGTCGGTCCCGGTGCCCATGCCTTCGACGGGCTCGTCCGGCGCTGGAATGCAGCCCGTCTCGACAGTTATGTCGCAGCGCTCCACCCGGCCGGGCACGGGGCTCCGCGGCTGCCGCCGGGTGGTGTCGAGCCGGCGCTCGACCCGACCGCCGCCGCGGCCGAGGCACTCATCCTCGGACTGCGCCTGGACAGGGGCGTGCCGCTCGTCGCCTTCCTCGAGCCGCCGTTCGACCAGACGCTCACCTGGGCGGACGAGGCGGGGCTCGTCGAGCAGACACCCGATGGGCGGGTCAGGCTGACCACGAACGGCCGACTGTTGTCCAATGAGGTCTTCGTCAGGCTGATCTGAGCGCGGCGGCGACCGGCCCCGGCCCGAGGTTCGTTCGTTGACACTCGCAGCCGCTGACTGCTACGATGCGGGCCACACGGTTAGCACTCTCCACCATAGAGTGCTAACAGGAAGGAGCGATCGCCCTTGGCGCGACGTAGTCGCCCAACCGCCGGCCCCCTGGACGCTCGTTCGCAGGCGATCCTGCGGGCCGTCATCGAGGAGTACGTCGTCTCGGCCGTTCCGGTCGGGTCGCAGGCGCTGGTCGACCGATATCGTCTGGGTGTCAGCTCGGCCACCGTCCGGGCCATCCTTGCCGACCTCGAGGCCGCCGGGCTGCTGACCCACCCGCACACGAGCGCAGGCCGTATCCCGACGGACACCGGCTATCGCTTCTATGTCGAGTCGCTGGCCGATACGACGGTTCTCCCGGCGGTCGAGCAACTGATGATCCGACACCAGTTCGGGCAGGTCCAGTTCGCCAGCGAGCATTGGTTCCGCCTGGCAGCCACGACCCTGGCCAGCGTCACCGGGTCGGCCGGACTGGCGACCGCCGCCAAGCCGACTGCCGCACGCGTCCGTCGGATCGACCTCGTCGCGCTCCAGGACCGGGTCGTCAGCCTGATCCTCGTCATGCGCGAGGGCACCATCAAGCAGGCCATGATCACGCTCGATCGGGCCGTCGATCAGGATGACCTGGCCCATGGCGCCGAGCGCCTGAACATGGAGCTGACCGGGTCGACCGCTGCCCAGATCGAGGCGCGTCTGCCGGCCTACGCCGCGGCAGCGAACGCCGCTTCCGACGGCTCGCTCGGCCCGCTCGAGGCGTTCGATGCTGCGCTTACCAGCCGGGTGGCCGACCGGCTCGCCCGGACGATGCGCGAGTTCGATGCCGCGGCCGTCGAGGAGGTCTACAGCGACGGCCTGCTCAACGTCATGGAGGCGCCCGAGTTCGCCCAGAGCGAGAAGCTCCGGCGGGTCTTCTCGGCGCTCGAGAACCGGTCGTACCTCGGCCAGCTCCTCGAGCTGATCGCCGGGAGCGGCCGGATCCACGTGTTCATCGGGCACGAGAACGCGCCGGCGGACATGCGCGAGGTATCGCTCGTCCTCGCCCCGTACGGCCGGCCCGGTCGGGCCGTTGGCGTCGTCGGCGTCCTCGGACCGACCCGGATGGCGTACTCCCACGCGATCGGGACAGTCGGCTTCGTGTCCGGGCTGATGAACGAGCTCGTCGACCACCTGTACGCGTGACCCATCCGACCATGCAGCGCGAGACCTGACGCCATGCCCCCCAAGACGCGAGCCCAGGAGCGAGCCGAAGAGATCGATATCTCACCGACCAAGCTCCTCGCCGAGATCGACCAGCTCAAGTCGGAGCTCGAGGTCGCCAACAACCAGGCGGCCGAGTACCTCGCCGGGCTTCAACGCGAGCGGGCCGAGTTCACCAACTTCCGGCGACGGACGTCGGACGAGCGGGAGCGGGATGCCGGTCTCGCTGCCGACGGCCTGCTGCGCAAGGTCCTGGCCCTCGCCGACGACTTCGACCGGGCCATCGAGGCTCGGCCCGAGTCTCTGGCAGACGACCCGTGGACCGAGGGCGTGACGGCGATCGACCGCAAGCTGCGGCTGCTGCTCGAGAGCGAAGGGGTGAGCGCGATCGAGGTCGTGCCCGGCGCTCCGTTCGACCCGTACCAGCACGAAGCGCTTGTCACCATCCCGGGCACCGACCTGCCCGAGGGCGTCATCGTGTCCGAGCTCCAGCGCGGCTATCGAATCCGCGACCGGATCCTGCGACCGGCGATGGTCGCCGTCGCAGCCGCACCGCCCGACGACCCGGGCCCCATCAACTGAACCACCACCGACTCTGACCCTCACCAACCAGGAGACCCGAACCATGGGCAAGATCATCGGCATCGACCTCGGCACGACGAACTCCGTCGTCGCGGTCATGGAGGGCGGCGAGCCGACCGTCATCGCTTCGGCCGAAGGCGGGCGGACGGTGCCGTCCGTCGTCGCGTTCACCAAGGCCGGTGAGCGGCTGGTCGGGCAGCTGGCCAAGCGCCAGGCCGTGACCAACCCGGCCAATACCGTGTTCTCGATCAAGCGTTTCATGGGTCGCCGCTGGGACGACCCGGAGGTCAAGCGCTCGAAGGACCTCGTCCCGTACAAGGTCGAGAAGGACCCCAAGAGCGACGGCATCCAGGTCCAGGTCGGCGACGGCAAGTCGTATACCCCGCCGGAGCTGAGCGCGATGATCCTGCAGAAGCTGAAGGCCGATGCGGAGGCGTATCTCGGCGAGAAGATCACCGAGGCGGTCATCACCGTCCCGGCCTACTTCGACGACACCCAGCGCCAGGCGACCAAGGATGCCGGGCGGATCGCCGGTCTCGACGTCAAGCGGATCATCAACGAGCCGACGGCTTCGGCCCTGGCCTACGGCCTCGACAAGAAGACCGACGAGAAGATCGCCGTGTACGACCTCGGCGGCGGCACGTTCGACATCTCGATCCTCGAGCTGGGCGATGGCGTGTTCGAGGTCAAGGCGACCAACGGCGATACCCACCTCGGCGGCGACGACTTCGATCAGCGCGTCATCGACTGGCTGCTGGCCGAGTTCAAGCGCGACCAGGCGATGGACCTGTCGAAGGACCAGCAGGCCCTCCAGCGTCTCAAGGAGGCGGCCGAGAAGGCCAAGATCGAGCTATCGTCGACGATGTCGACCGAGATCAACCTGCCCTATATCACTGCCGACGCCTCGGGCCCGAAGCACCTCGTGGTGACGTTGAGCCGGGCGAAGCTCGAGGAGCTCGTTCGGGATCTGGTCGAGAAGACCAAGGACCCGGTCGCCAAGGCGCTCAAGGACTCCGGGCTCAAGCCATCCGAGATCGACGAGGTCGTGCTCGTCGGCGGGATGACCCGGATGCCGGCCGTCATCGAGGCGGTCAAGGGCTTCTTCGGTGGCAAGGAACCGAACCGCGGGGTCAACCCCGACGAGGTCGTGGCCGTCGGCGCCGCCATCCAGGCCGGCGTCCTGGCCGGCGACGTCAAGGACGTCCTGCTCCTCGACGTGACTCCGCTGTCGCTCGGGATCGAGACGCTCGGCGGCGTGATGACCAAGCTTATCGAGCGCAACACGACCATCCCGACGTCCAAGTCACAGGTCTTCTCGACCGCCTCGGACAATCAGAGTCAGGTCGAGATCCATGTCCTCCAGGGTGAGCGTGAGTTCGCTGCGGACAACAAGACCCTCGGCCGGTTCATCCTCGACGGCATCCCGCCGGCGCCGCGCGGCATCCCCCAGGTCGAGGTCACCTTCGACATCGACGCCAACGGGATCCTTGACGTCAAGGCCAAGGACCGGGCGACCTCCAAGGAGCAGCAGGTCCGGATCACCGCTTCGTCGATGCTGTCCAAGGACGACGTCGACAAGATGGTCCGCGACGCCAAGGACCACGCCGATGAGGATCGCCAGCGACGCGAAGAGGTCGAGACCCGCAACCAGGCGGAGCAGCTGACCTACCAGGCTGAACGGACCCTCAAGGACCTCGGCGACAAGGTCTCGCCGGACGACCGAGCCGCCACCGAACGATCGGTCGAGTCGGTCCGGGATGCGCTCAAGGGAAGCGATCTCGAGGTCGTCAAGCGGTCGACGACTGAGCTGGCGGAAGTCCTCCAGCGGGTCGGCACCGCCGCGTACCAGGCCTCATCGAGCGCGTCGGACGCGGGCTCGCCCGGCGACAACGGAACGGGCGACGGCGACGGCGCAGGTCCGTCGGCTGACGGCGGCGCTCCTTCCGAGCCCGGCGCCGAGGGCGAGGACGCCGTCGAAGGCGAGTTCAAGGAGGTCTGAGTCCAGCGGGCTCGGCGCTTGGCACGTCGCGGCGCTCGGCACGTCGCGGCGCTCGGCACGGCGCGGGGCTCGGCACGGCACTTGGCACGGCGTGGCGCTCGGCACGGCACTCGGCACGGCACTCGGCACGGCGTGGCGCTCGGCACCCGGTTGTTCGTAGGCGGCCGCGTGCAGGCGCCTGGATCGCTCAGGCCCAGCCCACTTCTCGCCATCTGCTCGCCAGGCGGTCGTTGGTCAACCGCGAGCGCGGCTTCAGCCCAGGCCAGGCCCACTTCTCGCCATCTGCTCGCCAGGCGGTCGTTGGTCGATGGCTGGCGACCGAGGTCGTGTCACCTGCTCATGACTTGAGCGGCTGTCACCGTTCGAGTCGACAATCGGGCTTCTGCGGTCGCCTTCGGCGTGCGACCCGTTGACGACCGCTCGTCTGGTGATCATCTGGCAGGAACCGGAGCCCGGCGATCGGACGCCCGTCCGGGGCGCGAAGCCAGCGGTCGACTGCCCGGCCACGGACGGGGAATGCCAGCTCGAAGGTCATCCCGAACGAATCAACGCGACGCCGAGCGGTCCGGGTGTGTCCCACGACCAGCAGACGCGAGACACTCGCCGCCGGCCAGTCACGGTCCGCCGCGATCGGCCCGGCCAGACGCGCCTTCCGGTCAAGTGATGCGAGCATCGCCTGGAGATCGGGGACGACGCTCTTGGCCTCGACCACGAGAAGCGAACGTGTCGGGCGATGGAACGCGAGGACATCGATCGACCCGCGCTCGCCGTACACGCTGAACGAGACCTCCGGGCTGGACTCCCAGCCAGCCGTCTCGAGGCGCCGCAGGACCGTATCGACGAGCCGAGCATGGGCCGAGTCGAGCAGCCCGTCGAGCATCTCACCGTTCCAGCTCAGCCGGATCTCGACACCGGCGCCGGCTGCCGCTGCGATGGCGTCCAGGTTTCGGACCGTGAGCCGGTCGCCGCGGCCGATCTCGATTCGTGAGACCGCCGCGCGTGACACACCCGCGGCGAGCGCCAGGTCGGATTGCCGCCAGCCCCGGCGTCGCCGAAGCGCGCGAATCCCACGACCGAACCGGATGGCGTCCATCGTGACGATCGTGAAGCCCATGCCTCATCTGAGGCTTATCCTCCGGGCTCCCTGGTGTTCAGGGTTTCGGGCGACGACTACGATCGACGACCGCGTCGACCCCGGCCCGCATGACGACCGGACCTTCGCGTAAGCGATGAATCAGTCGGCGGGCTACTCCGACGGCGCGGGCCGATTCCGAGGCCCATACTCGCCGACAACCAGCCTCGCCAATGATTCCGTCAGCGAAGGCGCCATCGGCCAGATGTCATCCTCGTCGGCGGAGGCTCGGTCGATCGCGACTAGGCCGACAGGCTGGCTGGGATCGCGATAGTCGAAGGCACCTCTCCAAGCCGCCATTGCTTCCGATCGCGACGTGGCCCGGGGACCCCTCGCGGAAACCCTCGTCGTTTGCGTCCGGGATGGCGTCAGCGAAGGCGTTGAGGACCAACCACGTCTCCCCGAACTCGCCGTCCCACCCGTTCGACCAGCGAGGGAGCGCCCTGTGGTCGCTGGGAAGACCAATGCCCAGCCGCGCCTCGACCTCGGCGACTATTGCTTCGCTGGCGCCTAGCCTAGCCGTCGTCGGCTATCGCCGGCTGCGGTGAGCATCTCGACGATCGTCTTCATCGACCTTTGCAACACGATCCAGTCCGATCGGTCGACTTGAGCATCCGGCGGTCCAGACCTCGCGTCATGCGCTCGCCCTTCCGCCGGAGCGCTACCCCAGGAACAGGCTGACGGTCGGGGCGACGGCGCCGACGACGAGTACGACGAGGTAGGCCAGGACCAGCAGGCCACCGGTCTGCAGGTGGAGCTTGACGTTCTGGCCCATGACCGCCATGAGGCCGTACGGATTCTCGTAGTTCGGGGTCAGTCCGGCAGCGACGCGGCGCGCCAGCGGGATCGTCAGCAGCGCGATGAGCGCCGGGATCGGCAGCACGCCGGCGACGACGCCGAGGGCGATCGCCGCATACGCCGCGCCGGCGGCCACTCGATAGCCCATGACCACCGTCTCGCGTGAGAAGCGGACCGGCAGGGTCCGCTTGCCGGCATGGGCATCGCCGCGTCGGTCCGGGATCTCGTTGACGTACAGGATCAGGGCGACCAGCAGGGCGACCGGGATCGAGGCCACGAGCGGTTCCCATGACAGCGCCCCGCCGGTCTGGACCACGAACGCGCCGAGGAGCATCAGCGGGCCGAATCCGACGGCCACAGCGATCTCGCCGAAGCCGCGATAGACCAGCTTGAGCGGCGGCGCCGTATACCCCAGCCCGACGATGAACCCGACCACGCCGATGACGAGCAGGGCCGCCGACCCATGCGTCGCCAACAGCACCAGCCCGATCGCCGCGCCAGCGACAAAGAACGCCGTCGCGAGCGTGGCCATCTGCCGGAACGACACCAGCCCGTACTGGATCACCCGCGAACCGCCGCTGAACTGGGTCGGGGTGACGTTGGCGTCGTCGGCGCCCTGGGCGGCATCGAACACGTCGTTCGAGGTGTTGATCGCCAGCTGGACGAACGACGCCCCGACGACCGTCAGCAGGGCGGCCACCAGGTCGAACGACCCCCGGGTCGCGGCGATCAGGATCCCGAGCAGGACCGGCACGATCGTCGCGGTCAGGAATGGCAGGCGGGTCGTCCGCAGTGTGAGCATCCCGAACGACAGGCTCGGCTTGACGGGCGTGCCCCGCTCTCGGGAGAGCGCGTCGAAGTACGCCCGCGACCGGCCGGTGGACCGTTCCGAGTACTCAAAGAAAGGAACTTCCGCTTCGTCCCAGCCCCACGCCTGCTCGCCGTGGAGCGTCAGCTCATCGGCCGTGCCAGAGGCTCGCCCCCAGACCGTGACGTGGCGCCGCTCGTCATAGCCGTAGCCGGGCTGCGGACGGATGTGCGAGCCGGTCAGCGACAGCTCGCGATCGGTCGGAACGAGAAGGCCGGCCGGCGCGATGAAGCGCGCAGCCAGGGCTCCCGGGTCGATCGCTGCCTCGACCGCGACGCTCGTCGGGTAGCCCACGTCGTCGACCCAGGTCAGGATCTGGTATGGGTAGCTGGCCAGCTTGTCGAGACCGACGCGGGTGTCGATCGCCGGAGTGTTGCGCATCAGGCGGCCTCCTCGCCAAGCTCGGTGACGACCGGAGCGCTCGCGGCATCGCCGTCGGCCCAGTACAGGACCCGCCGCGGCGTGATCTCGATGAGCGCCCGCTCGAAGAACAGGGGCAGGGCCACGCGGGCCTTGAGGAACAGCACGATCGACGGTTCCTTGGCTTCCCAGATCGGCAGGAGCCGCTCCCAGCCGCGGTGCGGGTCGGCCTCGATGACCCGGGCGTCGCCCTGGACGAGGGCCCGGTCCGTTCGCCCATCGACTGCGACGGGATCGGTGATCGACAGGGAAACCTTCGGGTTGGCCTTGATGTGGTCGAGCTTCCGGCTGAACAGGGTGGAAGAGGTCAGGTACACGTGTTCGCCGTCCCACAGCGGGATGAGCGGGTAGGTGACCGGACGTCCATTCCCATCGACCACGCTCAGCTCGCCGACCAGGGCGGCCTCCAGCAGTCGTTCGACCTGCGTCGGAAGGGTGGCCATGACAGTCTCCCGTGCGGATCCCTGAAGTGCTACCTGAATGTAGCACGTTTCTATCCAGAGATACGCGCAGCGAGGCCGGACGGATGGTAGGCTCGGGCGACAGCCGGGGGACGAACGGAGGCGGCGAATGGGACGACTCATCATCGGGGCGGTGGCGCTCGTCACTGGCCTCCTCGCGGCGGTGGGCGTGACGCTCACCCGACGACGCCGGACCCGGGACGAGGTCCTTCCGATCGACGCGGCGCCGCCGCTCGAGACGGGCGAACACGAAGCCATCAGCCACGCGTCGGTCGAGGCCGACTTCGGCAAGGTCACCCAGCCTGCCGCAACGGACGCCGCCGCCCCGCCGAAGCGCAAGCCTAGGGCCCGTCGAAAGCCGGCCAAGACAGCTCCCCCAGCGACGGACGGGACGATCCCAACGACCGAGGGGCCCGCCGGCCGGGTGCTGACCGCCGAGAGCGCCGAGGCGGCCGCCAGCGCCGAAGCCGCGGCGCTGGCCGGGGACGCGGACGGCGACGGGAACGCCGCGCCCACGGTCGACACGAATCCACCCGCGGCCTCCTGATCGACTCGAACCATCGCGCGCGGCGGTCCGGGTAGGATGGCCGCTCCATGACGATGACCTCCGAGCCCGCGCTCATCCACGCCCGGGGCCTGACCAAACGATTCGGCGAGTTCACGGCTGTCGACGCGATCGACTTCGACGTGGCCACCGGCGAGTCGTTCGGGTTCCTCGGCCCGAACGGCGCTGGCAAGACCTCGACGGTCCGGATGATCGGCTGTGTGTCGCCGGTCAGCGAGGGCACCCTGACCGTGCTCGGTCTCGACCCGACGGTCGACAGCTCCCGGATCAAGTCGCGGATCGGGGTCGTTCCGCAGCAGGACACCCTGGACATGGAGCTCACCGTCCGGGAGAACCTGGTCATCTACGGACGCTACTTCGACCTGTCGCGGCGTGAGGCCGGCCGGCGCGCCGACGAGCTGCTCGACTTCGTCCAGCTGGCGGATCGAGCCAAGAGCCAGGTCGAGCCGCTGTCGGGCGGGATGAAGCGCCGCCTGACGATCGCTCGCTCGCTCATCAACGAGCCGTCGCTGCTCCTCCTCGACGAACCGACGACCGGCCTGGACCCGCAGGCGCGCCATCTCCTGTGGGACCGCCTGTATCGGCTCAAGCAGCGCGGGGTGACCCTCGTCCTGACCACCCACTTCATGGACGAGGCGGAGCAGCTGTGCGACCGCCTGGTCGTCATGGACAAGGCCAGGATCGTGGCGGTCGGCTCGCCGCGCGAGCTCATCGAGCAGTACTCGACCCGTGAGGTCCTCGAGCTCCGCTTCCCGGCCGACGCGCCGCCGCCCGCCGAGGGGATCTTCGACGGGCTGGCCAGTCGGGTCGAGCATCTGCCCGACCGAGTCCTGCTCTACGCGGATGACGGCGAGGCCGCCGCCGCGGTCCTCCACGAGCGAGGGCTTCGCCCCGTGACGACGCTGGTCCGCCGATCGAGCCTGGAAGACGTCTTCCTGCGCCTGACCGGCCGAAGCCTGATCGAGTAGCCGGCCGATGACCGCCGCCCTGCGCGTCCTGGAGTTCAATGCCATGGGCTATCGCCGAGTCTGGCGCGGGACGCTCTTCTCCACGTTCCTGTCTCCGGTCCTGTTCCTGACCGCGATGGGGCTCGGGCTCGGGGCGTTCATCGACCAGGGCGGGAACGGGGCGCTCGGGCCCTTCTCGTACGCCGCCTTCCTCGCGCCGGGGCTGCTGGCCGGCCAGGCGATGCAGACCGCCGGGTTCGAGTCGACCTACCCGATCATGGGCGCGATCGTCTGGGACCGGACCTACTTCGGGATGCTGGCAACGCCGATCACCGTCAGCGGCATCGTGTTCGGCCAGCTCGGCTGGACGGCGGTCCGACTGGCGATGGTGTCGACCGCCTTCTTCATCGTGATGGTCGCGTTCGGGCTGGTGGCGTCGCCGCTCGGCGTCCTGTCGATCGGGGTGGGCGTCCTGACCGGGCTGGCGTTCGCCGCCCCGATCATGGCCTTCGCCGCGACGCGCAAGAACGATCAGGCGTTCTCCGTGCTGTTCCGGTTCGGCCTGACCCCGATGTTCCTGTTCAGCGGCACGTTCTTTCCGATCGAGCGACTGCCGGGCAGGCTTCAGCTGCTGGCCGAGCTCCTGCCGCTTCATCACGGGGTGGCCCTGGCGCGGCACCTGTGCCTGGGCGACGTTGCCGACCGGAGCGACCAGCTGGCCCACATCCTCGTCCTGAGCGCCTACATCGTGGTCGGCACGATCGCCGCCCTGATCACCTTCCGCCGGATGCTGGTGCGCTGACGATGACGACCCTGTCGACCGTCTCGCCCGCCTACCAGCCGGGGACCCGGGCTGCCCGCCTGATCGAGCGCAACGTGATGGTCTACCGACGGACCTGGATCGTCCTGGTGTCGGGCTTCTTCGAGCCGGTCTTCTACCTGCTGGCGATCGGCTTCGGGATCGGCGGTCTGGTCGGGCCGATCGTCCTGCCCGGCGGCGAGCACATCCAGTACGCCGTGTTCGTCGCGCCTGGTCTGCTGGCGTCGTCGGCGATGAACGGCGCGATCTACGACTCGACGTTCAACATCTTCTTCAAGCTGCGCTACGCTCGGACGTACGACGCGATGCTGTCGACCCCGCTCGGGATCACCGACGTCGCGGTCGGCGAGATCGCCTGGGCGCTCATCCGCGGGACCATGTACGCGATCGGGTTCCTCGTCGCGATGGCGTTCCTCGGCCTCATCCGCTCACCGTGGATCATCTTCGCGATCCCCGGCGCGATGCTCATCGGGTTCGCCTTTGCCGCCGTCGGGATGGCCGCCACGACCTGGGTCCGGCGCTGGACGGACTTCGACTGGATCTTCGTGGTGACCCTGCCGCTGTTCCTGTTCTCGGCCACGTTCTACCCGATCACGGTCTACCCGGAGCCACTTCGGACGTTCGTCAGCCTGACCCCGCTGACGCAGGGCGTCCAGCTGCTCCGCTCGCTCGCGCTTGGGATCGTCGGGCCGGAGTTGCTGGTCCCGATCGTGTACCTGGTCGTGATGGGCCTGATCGGCTTGTTCGTGGTCGACCGCCGGCTGGGCCGGCTTCTGCTCAAGTAGCTATGGTGGCGCGGCGCGGCGGACTCACGGCGCCGTCTGCGCTGACGGTGCTCGACGACGAGGTCGCCACCTGCCGACGTTGCCCGCGGCTGGTCGCCTGGCGCGAGCAGGCCGCCCACGACAAGGTCCTGCGCTATCGCGATGAGACCTACTGGGGCCGGCCGGTGCCCGGGTTCGGCGGCCCCGCGGCGCGGATCCTCATCGTCGGGCTGGCACCGGCCGCCCACGGCGGCAACCGGACAGGACGCATCTTCACCGGCGACCGCTCGGGTGACTTCCTGTATCGTGCCCTGTTCGAGACCGGGCTGTCCAGCTCGCCGATCTCCGAGCGCCGCGACGACGGCCTGACCCTGACCGACACCAGGATCAGCGCCGTCGTCCACTGCGCGCCGCCGCTGAACCAACCGACGACCGACGAGCGCGATGCCTGCCTGCCGTTCCTTGGCCGTGAGCTGGCGTTGCTGCCTGAGGTGCGGGTCATCGTGGCGCTCGGGGCGTTCGGCTGGGACGGCATCCTGCGCGCGCTCGGCGGGCTGGGTCAGGAGCTTCCGCGGCCACGCCCCAGGTTCGGGCACGGCGCCGAGACGCGGGTCGGGCCGTACCTCGTGCTCGGCTCATTCCACCCGAGCCAGCAGAACACGTTCACCGGCCGCCTGACGGCCGCGATGCTCGAGGACGTCCTGGGTCGGGCTCTCGCGTTCGTGAGGGGACCGAAGCCGCCGAACGACTAGGCGATGGTTCGTCCTCAGGTCAGCTGTCTGGGCATCTCCGTACCCAGATCGCGCCCCGGATTCGGCCGCTCGAGCGATCTCACGCTCCCGTGCCAGACGATATCCGAGCACGATCGGCACGAGCAGGCCTTGCGTCCACCGTGCGTCACCCGGGCTCTTCGGCGCCGGGCACGACGACCGCCAGGTCCGGATCGGCGCTGGTTCGGTTCTGGCGAGCCTGCCGTCGGTAGACCAGGCCGACGATCACCAGGGCGGTGACGGTCACCCCGAGCACCATGCTCGCGATCGCGTTGATCTCCGGCGTGATGCCCCGCCGGATCGAGGCGAATACGTACATCGGCAGGGTCGGCTGGCCCGGGCCCGCGACAAACGAGGCGATGATGAAGTCGTCGAAGCTGAACGTGAATGCGAGGAGGGCGCCGGTGATGATCGCGGGCCACAGCTGAGGCAGCGTGACCTGGACGAACGTCCGATAGGGCGTGGCGAACAGATCGAACGACGCCTCGGTGAGCGATCGGTCCATCCCGGACAGGCGTGCGCGCACGAGGATCATGACGATAGCCATCGTGAACAGGACATGGGCGGCCACGACGGTGTGGAGGCCGGTTCGGATCGGTGGCGGGGCGCCGAGGCCCGCGGTCGCCCAGATGTAGGCGACCCAGGGGTTGATCCAGTCGAACGCATTGACGAAGAAGATGAGCGTGGCGATCCCGATCACGATCCCCGGGATGATGATCGCGACGTAGGTGATGGCGTCGAAGACCACCCGAAGCGGTCGGGGGGCCCGCAGCAACGCGAGGGCCGCGATCGTCCCCAGCGACGTGGCGATGATCGCCGTCCACGCGCCGACGACGAGGCTGTTGCGCAGCGCCGCCATCGCGAACCGGTCGTCGAGTGCGTGGGCGTACCACCTCAGCGACACCCCCCGAAGTTCCCCGGTCAGGTCGCCCGCATTGAAGCTGAACAGGACCACCAGGCCGATCGGAACGTACAGGAAGAGGTAGACGATGGCCGCCTGGGTTCGGAATGCGCGGTCGACCCAGCGACCGGCGCGATCGATCGGGGGGCGGCCCGACGTCATGCCCGGCGCGGTGCCCTGGCTCACAGGATCGAGATCTCCCGTCGAACCTGGCCTCGCGAACCGAGCCACAGGTAGAGGCTTACAGCGACCAGGGTGACGATGATGAGCACGATCGAGGCCGCCGAGCCGAGCGGCCAGTCCCGGGATTGAAGGAACAGGTCGACCAGCGCGTTGCCGATGAAGAAGACCTTCCCGCCGCCGAGGAGGGCCGGGATGATGTACTCGCCCATGATCGGGATGAAGACGAGCAGGATACCGCTCAGCAGCCCGGGCGCACTCAGCGGGAGGGTCACCTGCCTGAACGTCGCCAGCCGGCCGGCACCGAGGTCCTTGGATGCCTCGAGGAGGCGCTTGTCCAGGCGCTCGAGACTGACGTACAGCGGGAACACCATCAGGGGCAGGTAGTTGTAGACGATCCCCAGCATGACGGCGGGCGTGGTGTTGAGGAGCACGACATCACGGACCCCCACGCGGTCCAGCAGCGCCGGGATGCCGTTGTTGCCGAGGATCGTCAGCCAGGCATAGGTCCGGATCAGAAAGCTCGTCCAGAATGGCACGACGACGAGGACGACCAGGATCGTCCGTTTCGAGCCCGCCCTGGTCGCCAGATAGTAGGCCAACGGGTATCCGACGATCAGGCACAGCACCGTTCCCGCGACCGCCATCCAGAGGGTGTTGGTGAACGCCGTGATCCGGGTCGGGAGTTCGAGGTAGTTGTCGAGCTGGAAGGCCGGAGCGTATCCGCCTTCCGGCGCGCGCGCCCCGAAGCTGAACGCGACCAGGATGACGAGCGGCGCGAGGAGCAGCAGGACATACCAGGCGCTCGTCGGCCCGAGCAGGAGGATGGTCGCGACGCGTGAGCGCCACCCTCCTGTTGCCGCGTCCGCGCGGCCGGTCGTGTCGACGCGGTCCCCGGCGGATCCGCCTGCCGTCAAGCTGCCTTGAACCGCGCCCAGAGGTCGGCTCGGGCCTTGTTGGTCAGGAGCTCGGCGGTGCCGAACTCGAGCTTGGTGAGAGCGGCCTTGTCAGGGTAGGTGATCTTGTTCGAGGTGACGGACGTCGGGAGCAGATCGACCATCAGGCTGTCCACGAGCGGCGCTCCATGGAACTCGGCATCCTTCGCGCCTACCTTCGGCGTCGCCATGAAGTCGAGGAACGCGTAGGCGGCATCACGGTGCCCGGTGCCGGTCACGACCGCGAAGAAGTCGGACCAGATCTCGCCGCCATCTGAGCCGATGATGTACTCGATCTCCGGGAAGGCGCGGTGGAGCTGTACCGCGTCGTTCGTCCAGGTCATGGCGATCCACGCGTCTCCGGCCTTCATCGCCGGCTGGTAGTCGCTGGTGATCGCGAACAGGTGCTTCTTGACCGCCAAAAGCACCTCCTCGGCCTTGGCGAGCTCCGCTTCGTCGACGGAATTGAACGAGTAGCCGTTGTAGACCAGCGCGTTGCCGATCGACGTCAACTGGTAATCGTGGATCGTCACCTTGCCGCTGTAATCGGTCTGGGCCAGATCGAAGAAGTCCTTCCAGGTCGCCATCGGCTTGGTGACGTGCTTCGTGTTGACCGTATAACCGGTGGTTCCCCAGTCCTTGTTGAACCCGAACAGGGCCGTCGAGCCTTTCGGGTAGTAGGCCGGCGCCAGCAGATGCTGGTCGTAGCGCGCCAGGTCGGCGGCCGTGAGACGCGGTAGCTTCGCGACGTCGAGCTGCTCGACGAGCTTCTTGCTGCCGTATGTTTCGAACGTGTAGTTGGTCGGGACCAGGACGTCCCAGCCCGTGTTCCCGATCAGCAGCTTGGCCAGCATCTCCTCGTTGGACCCAAGCGGGTTCAGTTCGACCTTGACCCCGGTCAGATCCGTGAACTGCTGGATCGTCTTCGGATCGTGGTAGTTCGGCCAGGTGGTGATCACGAGCTCGGTGCCGAGCTCGACGCCCTTGGGCGGCGTCCAGTCGGACATGGGGTCGATCCCGGCGGCGCTCGCCAGTGGTGTCGCCGAGCCGGCGGCCGATGGCCCGGCCGCCGAGGCCGATGGCGCGGCCGCCGAGCTCGACGCACCCGTCGACGGGGCGCAGGCGGCGATGACCGCTGCGGCCAGGCCCAGGCCCGTCACCTGCATGAACTGGCGCCGGGAGATCCTACCTCGCTGCCAGTCAACGTAGTGTCGTCGGAACTCTTCGCGATCCACTTATGGTCCTCCTCATTACTTCAGATCATCCCTGCATGCCCGATCCGAAGGTCAGTCGCCGCCGCCTTTCAAGTGGCCAGCACGAGATTCGCCTCGTCCCGCCAGCGGACCTCGACCGCGTCACCCGGACCGACCGCATCGACGGACTCACCGCCCATGACGTTCTGACGACGGGCGACGATCTCACCGAGATCTGTCTCTACGCGATACTCGTTCTGGTCCCCCAGGTAGGTCGCCTGCTTGAGGCGCCCGACCACGACCGTCTCCGCTACGCCGGACGGCTCGCCGGCGCCGCGCGACCCGACAGCGAACCGTTCTGGTCTGGCCGCGACCGTCACCTCTGCCCCAACCCCGGGACGAGCCTCGGGGTCGGTCAGTCGGCCGCGGAGCCGAAGGCCCGACGCCAGGTCCACCGATGCCCAACCCGAGGACACATCGTGCGCGACGAGGCGCCCGGCGAAGAAGTTGGAGAGCCCCAGGAAGCCGGCGACGAAGCGATTGCGGGGCCGATCGTAGAGGTCGTCGGGGGGCCCCTGCTGCTGGATCCGGCCGTCGCGCATGACGACGATCGTGTCGCTCATCGTGATGGCCTCGTCCTGGTCGTGGGTGACGTAGACGAACGTGATCCCGACCACCTGGTGCAGGCTCTTGAGCTCGAGCTGCATCTCAGTGCGGAGCTTGAGGTCAAGGGCGCCGAGCGGTTCGTCGAGCAGCAGGACCGTGGGCCTGTTGACAAGGGCCCGTGCCAGCGCGACGCGCTGCTGCTGTCCACCCGACAGCTCCCACGTCCGGCGTTGACCGAATCCGGCCAATCGGACGAGTTCCAGCGCCTCGGCCACGCGACGGCGCTCCTCGGCTCCCTTGACGCCCCGCTGACGCAGCCCGTATCCGACGTTCCGCTCGACGTCCATGTGCGGGAACAGCGCGTAATGCTGGAATACGGTGTTCACGTTGCGTCGATAGGGTGGGACCCCCGCGACCGGCTGACCGGCGATGAGCACTTCGCCCTCGCTCGGCTGATCGAAGCCCGCGATCATCCGAAGCGTCGTGGTCTTGCCGCAGCCGGACGGTCCGAGGAGGGAGTAAAAGGCGCCCCGCGCGATCCGGAGGTCGAGGCGATCCACTGCGACGACCTGCCCGAAGCGCTTCGTGACACCCAACAGTTCGACGTCGGCAGGCGAGTCCGACGTCCCCGCGCGGGCGCGCGCCTCGAGGGAGGGCGCCGTCGAGCCTGACGCAGGGGGCACGGGAAGTGCATGAGCGCCGGGGGCTCGATCCGGTTCCGAGTACGCGCCGGGACTGATCATGGGCCACACGATGGGGGGCTGAGGGTGCGGCCCATCCTACGGTCGGGTCAGGGGCTGGTCAAATGGGGAGATGAACGGTCGGCACCGGCGCCGCGGCGTGGCGTGTCGAACCGGTCCCGACCGTCGCGCGGCAGACCGTCGCGCGACAGACCGTTGCGTGATGCGGCGACCGAGAGGGGCCGCCGAATGCGGATGCGCAGATGGCACGACGACTGCGCCTACTCCGCCCGGAGTCTGGTCGTCGGGACCTGGCTCAGCCGCTGATTCGCGGCAGCGCCCGGATCGGCGATGCACGCCGACACGAACGGCCTACACTCGCAGGATGGCGGTCTACGTGGTCTGGTTCGTCGTCGCGCTCGCACTGCTCGTCCTCGAGCTGGCCAGCACGACGTTCTTCGCGATCTTCCTCGCGCTCGGTGCGTTCGCGGGCGGGCTCTTGGCCTTCTTCGTGCCGGACAGCCCGATCTGGGTCCAGGCGGTCGTGGCGATCGCAGTCGCCCTCGGCGGGGTCGTCCTCGGTCGGCCGTTCCTGAGCAGGAAGCTGCGCCGCAAGGGCGAGCCGCCGCTCACTCCGGGGGTCCATGGCGGGTTCGTCGGCCAGCGCGCGCTGGCGCTCGATGAGATCGGCGACGAGCTCCATCCCGGCCACGTCCGGCTGGCCGGCGAGATCTGGCTCGCCTTCACCCGTGATGGCACAACGATCGCGACGGGCGCTCCCGTCAACGTGGCCGCCGTCCGTGGGACGACGATGGTGGTCCGACCCCCGGATGGGCCGGCCGCAGCGGAGGGTTGACATGGACACTGGGCTGGCGGCGCTGATCCTCGCGTTCATCTTCGCGATCCTGTTCGTCCTGTTCGCGTTCTACCTTCTGCGCAACACGGTCAACCTCGTCCAGCAGGGCTCGGTCGGGGTGGTCAAGCGGCTGGGCGAGTTCCACGCGATCCACGATCCGGGGCTGGTCATCATCGCCCCGTTCATCGACGCTCTGGTGACCGTCGACATGCGCGAGTACCCGCGCCCCGGCGACCGGCAGGAGGTCATCACCAAGGACAACGTGGTCGTCGCGGTCAACGCCACGATCTTCACCCAGGTCGTCGATGCCAAGCAGGCCCTGTTCAGCATCGCCAACTTCGACGTCGCCATCGACGCCCTGGCCCGGACCGCGCTGCGCTCGGTCATCGGCACCCTGTCGCTCGACGAGGCGCTGTCCGAGCGGGAGCGGATCAACGTCGATGTCCAGGAGCAGATGGAGGCGGTCACCGACAAGTGGGGGATCCGGATCAACCGGATCGAGATCGTCGAGATCACCCCGCCGCCCCAGATCCTCCAGGCCCTGGCCCTCCAGAAGCAGGCCGACCAGGAGAAGCGGGCCAAGATCCTCCAGTCGGAGGGCCTCCAGCAGTCCGCCGTCAACGTCGCCGACGGCAATCGCCAGGCAGCCATCAAGAGCGCCGAGGGCGAGCGTCAATCGGCCATCCTGCGGGCCGAGGGGAACCGCCAGGCGGCGATCCTCGAGGCGGAAGGTCGGGCCCAGGCCATCGCCACGGTCTATGGCGCGATCAAGGCATCCGCGCCGGATCCGACCCTGGTCGCCATCCTCCAGCTCGACACCCTGTCGAAGTTCGCGGCCAGCCCCAATACCAAGATCGTCATCCCGGCCGAATCGGCCGCCCTGCTCGGCGCCGTTCAGGCTATCCAGACCGTCCTCGCCCAGGTTCCCGGAGCCGACGTGGTGTCCGGCTCGTAGGGGGCTCGTCCTCGGAGGAACGGCATCCGCGGCGGGTTGAGCATTCGGCAGGTCGCGATCGTCCGACCGCGCCCGCCGACCTTCCGGCGACGCCTCCCGTATCCTTCTCCGGCCGATGGTGAGCGAACGCGACTACTACGAGATCCTGGGCGTCGAGCGCGGGGCGAGCGACGCCGAGATCAAGCGCGCCTTTCGCAAGCAGGCCCAGAAGTGGCACCCCGACGTGAACACCGACGGCGCTGACGACGAGCGCTTCAAGGAGCTCAACGAGGCCTACCAGGTCCTGTCCGATCCGCACAAGAAGCAGGCCTACGACATGTTCGGACGGGCCGGCGTGAACGGCGCCGGGGGCGCGCCCGGGCCGGGTGACTTCGCCGGGTTCGGCGACATCTTCGACGCCTTCTTCGGTGGGGCGGCGGCCGGAGGTCGTGGTCGGCGGACCGGGCCGGCGGCCGGATCCGACCTCCGCTACGAGCTCCGGATCACCTTCGTCGAGGCGGTCAACGGGACCGACAAGGAGATCGAGTTCCACGCCCTCGGCCGCTGCGCGACCTGCGCCGGATCGGGGGCCAAACCCGGGACCTCGAGCACGACCTGCTCGCAGTGCGACGGGCGGGGCGAGGTCCGGACCGTGCGCAACACGATGCTCGGCCAGATGGTCAACGTGTCGCCCTGTCCGCGTTGCCGCGGCGAGGGCAAGCTCATCGACACGCCCTGCGAGACGTGCCACGGCGAGGGCCGGACGGACCAGAAGCGAACGATCCGGGTGGCCATCCCGGCCGGGATCGACGAGGGTCACCAGATCCGCCTGTCGGGTGAGGGTGAGATCGGCCCGCGCGGTGGGCCGGCCGGGAGCCTGTACGTCGCGGTCCACGTCCAGCCGCACCCGATCCTGAAGCGCGACGGTACCGAACTGTTCCTGGACCACGACATCTCGATCGCCCAGGCCGCCCTCGGGACGACCGTGACCATCCCGACGGTCGACGGTGAGGAGTCGCTCGAGATCAAGCCGGGGACCCAGCCGGGTGCCGAGATCCGACTCCGCGGCAAGGGCGTTCCCCATCTCCGCCGGACCAACCAGCGGGGCGATCTTCACGTGTTCGTCCGGGTCGCCGTCCCGACCAGGCTGTCGAAGAAGCAGCGCGAGCTGCTCGAGGCCTATGCCG
>JBBQJL010000040.1:0-28314 GCA_038325875.1 Candidatus Limnocylindrales bacterium | reverse complement strand
TCGAGCACGGCCATCCTGTCCTCGGCCATCGTTGTTCTCCTTGTCGTCGTCGGTTCTTCAGTCCAACGACGCGAGGATGACGCGATGGCCGACTCCTTGGTCAGCCGGTTCGGCTGTTACACCATCATCTGGGACACGACCCTCTGACACTCGAGCGGAGGCACTTTTTGGTCTCGCTCGGCGTGGCCATCCGAGGGTGAGAGCACTAATTCAGGAAGAGTTAAGGAACCCTGGGAGTGGCGACCTTGTACGCCGAGCCCTTGCCGAACTCGACGGCGTGCCCGAACTGAACTGCAAGTACCCCGGCGAGGCAGACCGGTGAGCGTCCGTGTTTGCGCGGGGTGCACCCTTGGGCTCTCGATCTTCCCGCCCGCCGTCGATAAGGGGTCGCTGACTCGGCAGGTTCACTGGGTTCTGCCAATATGCTCGTTACGGGCTCGTTTCCCGAAGGAGTGTCCCCCCGAGTGGTGGGATTTGAGCGAGGCTCCTGACCTGCGCTGACGCCGCGCAGCGAGGGGGCCACCGGTGTGATTCTCAGCGTGTTCCTTCCGAGAGCACGAGGAGATACCGATGGCCCTGTCACAGTCTGCCCTGTCCGAACTGCTCGACGCCATCCGCGCCGGCGGCAGCGCCGACGTCATGCGCGAGGCGATGACCCTCGTCCTCCAGCAGCTCATCGAGCTCGAGGCCGACCAGGCGATCGGCGCCGCTCGATACGAGCGGACCGACGGCCGGACGACCCACCGCAATGGCAGCCGCGGTCGGTTGCTCAGCACCAAGGCGGGCGACGTCGAGCTGCGCATCCCGAAGCTCCGCTCGGGCTCGTTCTTCCCCGCGCTCCTGGAGCCGCGGCGGCGGATCGACCGGGCCCTCTGGGCGGTGGTCATGGAGGCCTACGTCCACGGGGTCAGCACGCGCAAGGTCGACGACCTCGTCGCCGCCCTGGGCATCGACACCGGGATCAGCAAGAGCGAGGTCAGCCGGATCTGTGCCGAGCTCGACACGGTCGTGGCTACCTTCGGCGACCGGTCGCTCGGTCACACCGCCTTCCCGTACGTCTTCCTCGACGCAACGTACGTCAAGGCCCACGACGGGGCGTCGGTCGTGTCCAAGGCCATCGTCATCGCCACCGGCGTAACCAAGAACGGCGATCGCGAGGTCTTGGGGCTCTCGGTCGGTGACAGCGAGGACGGCGCCTTCTGGACGGCCTTCCTGCGCTCACTCCGGGCGCGCGGCTTCGCACGGTTTCGGTCTAAAACGCGCGCGCGATCTGCCGAAGTTGCATGACGCTTGGCTCAACCGGGCCGCCGACCGGCCCAAGGTCCTCGCAGATCTGCCAGAGGCATCACTTCGTGCTCCCGGAAGTACTTGGACCTCGCCCGTTGACGCCCCCAGCGCCGACTCCTGGCCCGAGTCCGCTCGGTCACCACGAGGTGATATCGCTCCAGCTGCGCTGTGCGCTCGGCCATCACGATCGCGTAGAACGCAGGGTGTCGCGACCTGACTCGCCCGAGATGACGGTGGACGGTCCCGACATGGATGCCCAATGCCTCAGCGACCTGGCCATAGGTCGGTGGCGGATGGAGGCCGATCAACAGGGCGACGCAGCGGCGTTGTCGAGGTGAGAGCCTGTTGAAGAGGTCGTCGAGATCGGCGGTCGTCGCCTCTGCTCTACCCGATGCTCGCCCACTCACGCTACGTCGTCCCAGGATCGCTCCTGCGGCCCGTGACCGCCAGCAACAGGCGCTTCCGATGTGGCGAGCAGTCCGATACACGGGGCACCCGTCGGGCCGTGGGTGATGAGGTCCTTCAAGGTGGTCCATCGAAGGCAGCGGCTGCAGCGCGAGGAGTACGCCTCGGTCAGGCCGCAGGCCGAGCATCGGTGGTCGAACTTGCGAGACTGCGATAGGCGGAGGTGGTAGGGCGTGAGCGTCATCGGTTGTCGTCGGCGAGCTGGGCGAGGATGGCGATGCGGACGGATCTCGCAGCGTGGTCCGTGAGGCAGCGCTGACGGGTGCCCGATGGGAGCAGGTCACGCATCCCGACGAGTTGGGCGTACTCGGCCGCCAGGCGGATAGCCACGACGCTGTGGCGACGCCAGACGGGGCGGTGACTCGGGTCGATGACGGGCAATCATGCCGATCCTCTGTTGGAGGCGTTAGAGCGGGTGATTGGGCCGGTTCCGGCCGCTTGCCCGTGCACGAAAGCCGCTAGATAGGGCACATGATTGAGCATCATCAGTGCGTTGGGACTTTGGCCTGGGTAGGTCTCTTGGAGGGCAGGAACGGTACCGCGCAGGCAGAGCAGCTTTCGTAGCAGGTGTTGTAACCGTCTCCATCGTTGGAGCCCCACCGACCACGGCCAAAGAGATCATCCGTCAGGTCGAAGTCATCCGGTATGTCCCACAGGTAGCTCGGCAAGGCGTCGTGTCCGAGTGCTGTGGCCTGAGAGCGCTTCCGGTCCATCGTTTCTCCTAACTCCTTGTGCACGGTTGTGCACAGGGAGGTTGTGCACAGGGGGGGTATCTATAGGGGGGGTGTGCATGCATGCATAAGGCACGGTCGTGCACGGGTTATGCACGGTCAGCCTCCTTCTCCGGAACCACCTGGTAGACGGCGCTATTGCCGCTCGGGAGGGATCGCAGGACGCCCTTCTGGACGGCCTGTCCGAGGTACTTGCCAGCGGCTCGTTCCTTGCACTGACCGCGGGCCATGATCCGGTCGATAAGCTCTTTGCGGTACAGCTGGCCGCCCGCTTCGCGGACGATGAGCAGGGCCAACGTCACACCGGCCGGGATGACCGGTTCGACACCACGAAGCGGCAGGTATCCCTCATCGCCTAGGACGATCGACAGGCGCTCACCCATCAGGGACGAACTGGGCGCTCGTATCTTCTCGAAGCTGAGGACCCGTTGGGCCGGGATACCGGCCACGGTTTCAAGCCGGAGGATCGTCGAAGGCCAGCCCTCGAACATCCACGAGCCCGCCGTTCGCAGGCCGGTCACGTTGGCATGGTGGACGACGATGGCCGCTTCGACCAACCCTTCTTCGAGGAGTCGGTCGCAGACGTCGAACACGACTTGGACCTGCTCGGGTTTGTCGGACGACTCGCCCGAGAACAGGCGGTACCACGGGTCGAGTGCGATGACCTCCGCGCCGTGTTCGGCGATCAGGGCACGCAGGGCCACCTCGCCCGCCGGGAGGCGAAGCCCGGTCATCCGGGCGAAGATGAGCCGGTCGTCGCCGTATCCGGCTGCCACCAGCTGTTGGGCATGACTCGACATCTCCGGGATGCTGAGTTCGCCTTGGATGACGAGCACCTTGCGCGGTCGGTCCACCTGGTAGCGACCGAGGAACGGCGTCCCGTTGGCCAGCGGTCCGGCGATGAAGTCGAGCAACGTCGTTTTGCCAGCGCCCGACTTGGCATACAGGAGCAACTTGCCGCCGCGGGTCAGGATGCCCTCGGCGATGATGTATTCCTCTTCGGCGGACGGCAGTTCGGCTAGTTGGCCGACCGTCCAGACGCTTGGGGCGTCCTGCCGGATCGGCATCGGCTCGGCGTCGTCGGGCCAGTCGGGTTCATAGTCGGGATGACTCGGCGCGAAGGCGGTGCTCATGCCAGGCCTTCGCGTTCGATGAGCATCGCCCGGAACCAGATGTGGTCATGGACGCGGCCGGCGCGACGGAGACGGCGGAGCCGCGCCAGGTGGTCAGCGTCTCCCGCCCGGAAGAGTTCGAGGTCGTGGCGGGCCAGGGTGTTGACCAGTTGCACGGTGGTTGCGTCCATGGCCGGATTGTCGGTACGATGCTTCCGAGGTTCGGAGTTCATAGAGACGGACCTCACGAGACCGGGCCGGCTGATGACCGCCCGGTCTCACTGCGTTGGGGACTACGCGACCTCTCGTCGCTTCGCGCGGGTACTAGCCGATTTGACGGCCAATCTCGCGTAGTGACCCCGCCGCAGAGCAGTCGCCCGACGCTCGATCTCAGTCGGACTGAGTTCGGTCGGGATTACGACTAACGGGCACATGGAGCAGCTGTGACCGACCCGGAACGAGTCGCGATAGACCAGACGGGCCTTCGCATTGATCTCGCGGGAGTCGTATCGCGCGGCCGTCGAGAGGCCCCCGAGTCGGGACCTGAGAGACCGCTGCGCTGGCGTCATTTCCATGTCGAGGAAATGGTGGACGACTATGTCTCCGGACTCAATCGTGGCATTTCGACGTTAGACCATGGTCAACCGTCGTTGTGTCCGACTTTCTTGACGGCGGCCAGGTGCCGACTGACCGTTCGAGTGTTGATATCCAGCCTCCGGGCCATGGCCGCTACGGTCGGCTTCGGCGTCTCAGCGAGCATCTCTAGGATTTTGGCCCGGGTGGCCTTGCCCTTGGCTCGCGTCGCGTCAGCCGCCTTGGCCGTCCGCTCCCGTCGCTCCTGCTCGATCGCCAGATGGGCGTCGTCTAGCGCGCGCTTATCCTCTGCCGCGTCATCGCGCATCTGGATGAACGCGACCAGGTTATTGAACGCGGCGTCTTCCGACCGCTTCAGTTCGTCGTCGCTCATCGTCCACGCCGATCGCGAAGGGCACGGTAAGCCGCCTCGGCTCGCTCGTTGGCTGCGCTCTTCCCGTATCGCTTGGGCATCGCTGGCGAGGTCCAGCCGGCGAGGCGCATCAGGTCGCCTTCCTGCATCCCGGCTGCCAGCAGTTCGTGTGCCCATGTGTGCCGGAGCCGGTGCGGGTTGATCCGCCCGAGCCCAGCCTCCAAGCCGCGACGGTTGAGCAACTGGGCGATGCCGTTGTCGGTCAGCTTGCCCTTCTTGCCCAACCACAACCACGGGCTCTCGGCATCCGGATGATGCGCGCGCGCGCGAAGGATGTAGCGGAAAAGGACCTTGGCCGCCTCGTCGTCGAACGGGCTTACCCGGTGCTTCTGCGACGCCACGCCCTTCCTGGTCGCGCCCTTGCCGTGGACGTGAGCGACGCGGAGAGCCTGATCGATGTCGTCGACCTTCAGTCCGCCCAGTTCGGCCCGGCGCATCCCGGTCGAGTAGAACAGTTCGATGATGGCCCGGTCTCGCCGCTCGTCGAAGGTCGTCCCGGACGTGACCTCGCGCAGTGCGTCGATGGCGTCCGGTCGGAGAACGTCGGGGCTTTCCTCGTCGACCCTGGGCGGGCGCATCTTGACCATCGGGGAAGTCTCGATCTCGCCCTCGTCTACCAGCCACTTGAAGAACTGCTGCAACGAGCGGTAGCGGTTCGCGGCGGTGGCCGGCTGGAACCGCTCCAGCTGGTCGGCGATGAATGACTCGACGTGTTCGCGGTGGATGTTGACCACGACGCGCGGCATCCCGCGATCGGCCAGGTAGGCGTCGAGCTTGGTCACTGCATCCGCGTAGGAGCGGACCGTGTTGGGCGACAGGTTGCCCGCCCGCAAGTGGGGCTTAAAGGCGTCTAGGTTGAGTAGAACGTCGGGTTTGCTATCCTGTGCGACATCGGTGGGTGTCGTGTCCATCGTTTCTGGCTCCTGACTGCGGTCTGTGACAGGACGCAATCATGATGCCTAGGAGCGTAGCGGTCAAGGCATTCACCGAGAAATCGCAAGTCATGTGCTCGAACTGAGCACGGGACCTGTGGGCCGGTAGCTCAACGGCAGAGCAGCTGACTCTTAATCAGCTGGTTGAGAGTTCGAATCTCTCCCGGCTCACCACTCTGCCACGCACGACTGAGGCCTCCCGATCGTCTCCGGGGGGCCTTGTGCTGTCCGACCGGACCCCGACCCTCACGGCCGCGCCAGCGCGCGTTTCCTGCGACTCAATCGAACGCGTGCCGTCGGGGCACTCTGACCCGTGACGGACGGCTGCGTCGTCGCGTCGCTCGCGCTCGGTGAGATGCCGTCCCGCGGGCGAGATCAGGGTCGCTTGAGGGTGACCGACCAGGTCCCGCACTTCCTGGACTTCACCACGAGCGGGTAGTCACCGTGCTCGACAGCGCCGACGTTCACGGTCTTGCGGTAGGTCCCGTTCTTGTTGGTCGAGTAGCGCGCCAGGACGGGCGTCGCGAGGCCCTCGAGGCTGACCGACCAGCGGCAGCCGGGCTTGCCCTTGACGAGCACTGCCAGGACGTAGTCGCCTTCGAGCGTGGCCGGACCGCCGGACTTGGACCTGGTTCCCTTGAGGGTGAGTCCGCTGTCGTTCTCGACCGCCACCGTCGGCTTCGGCGTCCCACCTGCCACTCCGCCATTCGGCCGAGGGCTCGCCTGATCGGTGCCACAACCGGACGCCGCCACCACGACGGCAAGCGACAGCGCGATCAGGGCGGTTCGTCCCACCCGTTCAGCCTAGCAGCCGGGTGTAGGCTCTGGTCGAGGTGGCGTGCGCGGCACGAATAGCCGCCCGAGACTGAGCCCGGCGGGTCGGCCCGATGGATCCCGTGATCGTGGTGCTGCTGGTGGTCCTGGGGATGGCGTCTGTCGTCGTCCGGTCGATCCGCCCCCGGTGCAGGGGTCGGCAGCCCGATCTTCCCGACCTCATGAGCGGTCTCTTCAGCGGACCGCGCGAGCCGAGCTGGCCGATCGGCGTCCAGGAGGAGGACACGATCCGTCCCTGGACCGCGCCCGCTCCGGCCGAACCCGTGGGCGCAGGCGATGGCTCGGGCGCCCGCGGCGCCTCAGGTCGGGACCCGACCGCCGGCGCGGTCGAGGCGATCCTCGAGGACCAGGACGAGCACTCCCGGTCACCAGGGTCCACCGCGCAGCCTGACCTCAGAGGTTGACGCCCAGCACCTTGAAGTCCTGTCGGACGAGGTCGGCGTAGCTGGATGACAGCCGTTCTGCGATGAAGATCTCTCGAGCTCCGACCTGCGACCCGACCGTGATCCGGCTGGCCTTGAGGTCGAGCGCCGCGCAGGCGTCGGTGGCGTCGAGGAGGGCCTTGATGTGCGACTTCATCCCAGTCGGGAAGGTCACCTCGCGGATCGCCGCCGCGAAGGTCCGCTCGGCGCCCGCCATCCCCGCGTAGTGCGCCTTGACCCTTGCCGTCATCGGTTGCGAGACGATCGCCGTCTCCCAGCCGATCCCCAGCTTGGCCACAGCCCGGTTGTACTCCCCGGCCGCGGCTCGATAGGCGGTCGCCGCGCCGGCCACCTGGGGATCGACGCTCGGGCTCGCTGGGGAGGGCGCTGTCGACGGGGTGACACTCGCGCCGGACCGGCTGGCAGCGACCGGTATGGTCGCGGTCGATTCCACACAGCCGGCCTCGAGCAGCGTCAGCACGAGCACGGCCGTGACCCATCCACCTCTCATGTCGTTCCTCCGCTGCCTCGGCCGATCACCCGCGGGATCGTGACTCGAAACGGACCATCGAGTCCCTGGCTCGAAGGTCCAGGGTGGCCCTCGACTGGGACTTTCGTGGGAGAGTCGGCGGGACCCGAACGCGCTGGAATGTGACCCACGCCGAGGCCGGCGGGCGTCGATCGCGCCGCCGCGCCCCGATGGCGACGCAGAGGTCCCCGTTTGGCCATCCCCCGCGACACGTTCCCGCCGGTGCCGCAGACCGGCCCGCGGATCCGCCTGGACGTCGCCCGACTCGTCACGACCCTGACCCTGGCGGCGTGCGCCAGCCTGTTCCTGCCGCGGGCCGCCTGGGCTGTGGCCGATACGTCGTGGCTGTCGGCGTTCATCGTCCTCACGGTCCTGTCGGTCGTGCTCGAGTTCGTCGCGGTGGAGATGCCCCACGGCGGCGTCGTGTCGGTGGCCACCATCGGCCACATCGCGACCATCCTGCTCGTCCCGCCGCCATTCGCGGCGATCTCGGTCGGGTCGGCGGTCCTGATCGAGGAGGTCGTCCACCGGCGACCGTTCCAGCGGATCGCGTTCAACACGTCATGCCACGTCCTGACCATCTCGCTCGCGTCGTTCGTGGTTGGCCTGATCGGCGATCCGTGGGTCCTCGTCCACGACAAGGCCCAGCCCCAGCTGGTGGTGATGGTGGTCGCGGTGACCCTCGTCTACCACCTCGTCAACGACATCCTGACCGACGCCGTGATGGCCCTGGCGACCGATCGACCGCTGATCTACCTGATCCGGGCCAACGGCCGGAGCACCGTGTTCGCCGAGGCCGGGGCAGCCATGCTCGGGGTCCTGTTCGCGCTCATCTGGGTGGTCGAGCCGCTCTGGACGACCCTCCTGGTGATCCCCGCGGCAGTCATCGCCCGGGCCTTCCAGTACATTCGTCAGCTGGAGCGGGAGACCCACTCCGCAGTGGCGACCATGGCCCAGGTCGTCGACGACCGCGATTCGACCACGTTCCACCACTCCGAGCGCGTCGCCCATTACGCCGTCACCCTGGCCGGCGAGCTGGGCCTCGACCAGGAGTTGATCGAGCTCATCGAGCAGGCGGCGGCGGTCCACGACCTGGGCAAGATCGGTGTCCCCGACCGGGTCCTGCTCAAGCCGGGTCCGCTGACCGCCGACGAGCAGACGATGATGTGGCTCCACACCGAGATCGGCGCACGGATCCTGCGCCAGTTCCACCTCTTCCGGACCGGCGCCGAGATCGTCCTCCACCATCACGAGGCATTCGACGGGTCGGGTTATCCCAACGGCCTGGCCGGCGAAGCTATCCCGCTCGGGGCGCGGGTGGTCGCGGTGTCCGACGCGTTCGACGCGATGACCTCCGATCGTCCCTATCGGATCGCCCTGTCGATCGAGGAGACGATCGATCAATTCGAGACCGGTTCGGGCCGGCAATGGGATCCGGCGGTCGTCGACGCCATGCTCAGGCTGCTCCGGGAAGAGCGCCTGACGGTCGGCGCTCATGCTCCCGAGCGGGCCCCCGGAGTCCACGACGCCCAGAGCGACGATGAGCGCGACGACGACGCCGACGTGCACGACCTTGACGTGCCCGACCACGAGCATGGACGGCTGGTCGACCCGGGTCCGGCGCGCGCCACCGGTCACGATCAGGGGACGGCGGCGTGACCGCCCGCGACCGCAGCTCGAGCGTGACCGGACGGGCGTTCGAGGCGCTCTGGTTCGGCCAGACGGTGTCGGCCATCGGAACCCAGGTGTCGATGGTCGCCCTGCCCCTGATCGCGGTTCTCGTCCTCCACGTGAGCGCATTCCAGCTGGGGGTCCTGGCTGCCCTCGAGACGCTGCCGTATCTGCTCCTGTCGCTGCCGGCGGGCGTCGTCGTCGACCGTGCGGATCGGCGCCTGACGATGATCGTGTGCGACCTGGGGCGGGCGGCCATCCTGCTGGCTACGAGCGGCGCCATGATCGCCGGCGTCCTGACCATCGAGCTCCTGTGCGTCGTGGCCGTGGTGGTCGGCTCGCTCAGCGTGTTCTTCTCGGTCTCCTACAGCACCTACGTGGCGACGATCCTCGATGCCGACCAGCTCGTCGCAGGCAACCAGCGCCTGGAGCTGTCCGACTCAGCCGCCCAGGTGGTCGGCCCCAGCATCGGCGGCACCTTGCTCCAACTGGCGGGGGGAGCGATGGCGACCGCGTTCGACGGCCTGTCGTATCTGGTCTCGGCCGTCGCCATCTGGCGGTCGCGCCCGGAGCACCTTGTGGAACGTGCCGCGGAGGCCACCGACGCGGCCAGACTCGGCCTCCTGCCGGCGATCGGCGAGGGGCTGCGCAGGGTCGCCGCTGATCGCGTGCTGCGCGATCTGGCGGGCTCGACCGGCATGTTCAACCTCGGGACCGGGATCCTGCTGGCGGTCGTCGTCCTGTTTGCCACAGGCGACCTCGGTCTGGATGCAGCCGGGTTCGGCCTCGTCTACGGGGTCGGGAACCTCGGCTTCGTCGTCGGCGCCCTGACCGTCGGTGCCCTGACCCGCCGGGCGGGGATCGGTCGAGCCTTCGCCTGGTCGACCTACGTCGGCGCCTTTGCCATGGTCGTCATCGCCCTGGCCGGTGGTGTGGCTGGCGCACTGCTCCTCCTGGTCGGCCGGTTCATCGGAGCCGTCGCCGCGCCATGGTTCAACGTCAACGCTCTGAGCCTTCGTCAGGCCCGCGTCGGCGACGCGATCATGGGTCGGGTCAACGCGACGTTCCTGTTCATCGACTGGGGCCCCTTGCCGGTCGGTTCGCTGCTGGGCGGCGCGCTCGCCGGGGCGTTCGGTCCACGGGTAGCCCTCGGGACGGCGGCGGCGTGCGGCGTGATCGGGGCGGTCTGGATCCGACTGTCGCCGGCGTCCCGGCTGGCCGCCGTGGCTGAGGCAGCGGCCGGGCGTGCGCCCGCGACGGCGACTACCGCACGCCAGCCTGGACTCGAGCCCGCACTCGCCGCTGCCGGCGCCGATGGGTCCGATCCCCACGACCCGCCGTTCGACCGTCCGATGGTGGCCTGAACCAGCGACGGTCGCTCAACGAGACTTGGTGTAGGCTTCCGACCGGACGCCGCGGCTGACACGGTCGCGGCCGAGAGGCCCGACTCGGGTTGCGGGTCAGGCGCCACCCGGCGGCCTGGCCGGCCGTTCCAACGAAGCGGGATCGCCGCGGTCTTGCCGCGCAGAGGAGCCGACCCTGACCCCCGACGATCCGACCCCCGAGGTCGAGCCGACCGCTTCAGCCAGCCTGCCCGAACCGTCGGCGACGGACTCGACGCCCGGTCACGGGCGAATCGCCCGCTTCGGTGCCGGTCTGCTCAGTGTACTCATCCCCGGACTGGGCCACCTCGTCACCGGCCGACGACGCCTGGCGGCGCTGTTCCTGGCCCCGCTGGTGGCAGGCCTCGTCGTGTTGGTCTTCCTGGCCGCCACCCGGAACCCGACGACTCTGGTCGCGTCGTTCATCGACCCATCGGTACTCGGCGGCGTCCTGCTGGTCGAGCTTCTGTTCCTCGTTTGGCGGGTCGCGGCGGTCATCTCGTCGATGGTCGACGGCTCGTTCCCGCGGTTCCGGGTCGGCGATGGGGCAGGCCTCGCGCTCGTCCTCGCCCTGGTGATCCTGCCCCAGGCCGGTCTCGGTCGGGTCACCTACGAGGCCCTGGCGGCCGAGACCGCCATCTTCGATCCGATCGCCTTCCCGAGCGCCGAGCCGGAGCGATCGGTCGCTCCGGCGACGGAGCTGCCCGGCTCGTCGCTCTTCCCGTCGGCGGAGGCGTCGCCGGTGCCGAGCGGCTCGCCGCTGCCGTCGCGGGTCACCGTCCTGCTCCTCGGCGTCGACTCGGGCGTTGGCCGCAATACGGCCCTGACCGACACGATGATCGTGGCCAGCCTCGACCCGGTCGCCGACACCGTCTCGATGGTGTCGATCCCGCGGGACACGGTCGATGCCCCGCTACCCAAGGGCGGCAAGTTCAGCGCCAAGATCAACGGCCTGGTCGCCTACGTGCGCTGGCATCCGGGCCAGTTCCCCGGCTACAACGGCCGCGGCCAGGCGGTCCTGGCCTACTCGCTCGGCAAGATGCTCGGCATCCACATCGACTACTACGCCCAGGTGGACCTCGGAGGCTTCGTCCAGACGGTGAACGCCGTGGGCGGGGTGGACGTCAGCGTCGATCACGCGCTCTGCGACGGCCGCTACAACGAGTACGGCTACAGGGGCTACTCAGTCGGAGCCGGTCGCCACCACATGAACGGCAACGCGGCGCTGGCCTACGCCCGGATCCGGAAGTCGGTCGGCGAGAGCGATTTCACCCGGGCCGCCCGCCAGCAGCAGGTCGTCGTGGCGCTCAAGGACAAGGTCGTCAGGGGCGGCTTCCTGGACGACCCGATCGGTCTGCTCAAGGCGATCGGCCAAACCGTTCAGACCAACATCCCGCCGGCGGTCGTGCGCGACCTGGCCCCGCTGGCCAGCGACATCGGCTCGAAGGACATCTACAAGGTCGTGGTCAGTCATCCGCTGGTCCGCCCGGGCTTCGACCAGCGTGGCTCGATCCAGCTACCGGACTTCAAGAAGATCGCCGCCCTGGGAGCTGCGATGTTCACCACGGCCGGGACGCGTCCGGCGGACAAGTACATGTCGAAGCCGCCGACGAGCACGGCCAAGGGTCCGGCCCAGGCTGCGCCGAGCTGTGCCGCACCGTCAAAGCCGACCCCGAAGCCGACCCCGAAGCCGACCCCGAAACCGACCAAGAAGCCGACCCCGAAGCCGACTTCGACGCCACCTCCGACACCCGAGCCGAGCGCCAGCGTCGAGCCGACGCCGACCTGACGGCCGCCTCGGTCGGCTCGCCTCTGATACCCTGAGCGCGGTCCTTGCAGCCGGTCCCGTGAGGCCGGCGTACCGGTCCCGTGAGGCCGGAAGGGAGGCTCGATCGAGCGTGTCCGCGCAGCTTCGCCGCGACCTCGTCGTCCCCCCGTTCCCCATCTCGTTGATCAGCCGGCTCGCCTGATGCCTACCCCGCCGCTGCCGTTCCCGAGCTCGATCGTCGACCCTCGCGTCGGGGACCTCGGGCCGGCCGTCCTGGCCCTGGCGGACGGGACCGTCTTCCCGGGCATCGCCTTCGGCGCCCCGCGCTCCTCCGGCGGCGACCTTGTGGTGAACACCAGCCAGACCGGCTACCAGGAGGTCTGCACGGACCCGTCGTACGCCGGCCAGGTCGTGGCGATGACCTACCCGCTGATCGGCAACTACGGGCGTCTGCGCGACGACGACCAGTCCGAGCGCCCGTGGCTGCGCGCTCTGGTCGTGGCCAACGCGACAGCGGCCGTCGTCGACAAAGCCTTCCAGCTCGCCGCCCTCCTGCGCGACGAGGGAATCCCAGCCATCGCCGGGATCGACACTCGGGCACTGGCCCGCCACCTTCGGACCCACGGCTCGATCCCGGGCCTGGTCAGCGCTCCCGGCGAGACCGATCCGGCCGCGGCCGTGGCGGCGGCGCGGGCGCTGCCGTGCTGGGAGGACCAGGACTTCGTGGACCTCGTCTCACCGGAGGCGCCGCGTGAGGTCGGTGAGCCGTCGGCGGGCGGCCCGCTGGTGGCGATCGTCGACTTCGGCCTCAAGGCCAACATCGTCCGCTCGCTCCGGCGCCGGGGGGCGCGGGTCCGGATCCTGCCGCACACGATCTCGCCGGCGGACGCGCTTGCCTCCGACGTGGACGGACTCGTCCTGTCGCCCGGCCCGGGCGACCCGTCGCGGCTGGCCGGTCCGGTCGCGCTGGCGATCGCCGCGATCGCCGACGGGCGGCCGCTGCTGGGGATCTGCCTCGGCCACCAGATCGTCGGGCGAGCGGCCGGCGCCGACACCCGCCGCCTGCGGTTCGGTCATCACGGCGCGAACCACCCGGTCCGCGACGTCGACACGGGCCTGGTCCAGGTCACCGCCCAAAATCACGAGGTCCAGGTGGTGGCCGACACCTTGCCGGCGGGCGGCGGGTTCCATGTCAGCCAGGTCAACCTCAACGACGGCTCGGTCGAGGGCCTGCGCCATCGCGAACTGCCGATCGAGACGGTCCAGTACCACCCCGAGGGTGCCCCCGGCCCGCTCGACGCGCTGGCGGTGTTCGACCGGTTCGTGGCCGCCTGCGAAGTCCGCCGCGGGGGCGGGCGATGAGCGGCGGGGCGACCGGAGGTCGATCCCGGCCGCCGGCGTCGGTGCTGATCCTCGGATCCGGGCCGGTCGTCATCGGCCAGGCGGCCGAGTTCGACTATGCCGGCACGCAGGCCTGCCGGGCGCTGCGGGCCGAGGGTGTGCGGACGATCCTGGTCAACTCCAACCCGGCCACGATCATGACCGACCCGACCGTCGCCGACGCGATCTACCTCGAGCCGCTGACGGTCGAGGCCGTCGAGGCGGTCATCGCTCGCGAGCGGCCCGAGGGGATCCTGGCCGGGCTGGGCGGGCAGACCGCGCTGAACCTGGCGGTGGCTCTGGCCCGGGC
Organism: Candidatus Limnocylindrales bacterium; assembly: GCA_038325875.1. Taxonomy (GTDB): domain Bacteria; phylum Chloroflexota; class Limnocylindria; order Limnocylindrales; family CSP1-4; genus Chersky-267. The sequence continues at coordinate 14,485 of JBBQJL010000040.1, read as the reverse complement.
CGGTGTCCTCGAGCGCCACGGCGTCCGGTTGATCGGGACGCCGCTCGAGGCGATCGAGATGGCCGAGGACCGCGAGCTGTTCCGCGGCCTCCTCGACCGGATCGGTCAGCCGTATGCCCCGTCGTGGATCGTCGAGGGCGTCACGGCCCAGGAGCGCGACGCCTCGGCCGACGCCGCGCTCCGTGAGATCGGCCTGCCGGCGATCGTCCGGCCGGCGTTCACCTTGGGCGGGACCGGCGGCGGCATCGTGGCGACCGAGGTCGCCTTCCGTGAGCGCATCCGGACCGGCCTCCGGAGCAGCCCGATCGGGCAGGTCATGGTCGAGCGCTGCCTGGTCGGCTGGGGCGAGATCGAGTACGAGGTCATGCGCGACGCCGACGACACGTGCATCGCCGTGTGCTCGATGGAGAACGTCGATCCGCTCGGGGTCCACACCGGTGACTCGATCGTGGTCGCGCCGGTCCAGACCCTCCCGGATCCCGTCCACCAGCGACTGCGGAGCGCGGCCCTGGCCATCATCCGGGCGCTTGGCGTCGAGGGTGGCTGCAACGTCCAGTTCGCGCTCAGCCCCGACTATGCGGACTACGCCGTGATCGAGGTCAACCCACGGGTCAGTCGCTCGTCGGCCCTGGCCAGCAAGGCGACCGGCTACCCGATCGCCCGGGTCGCGGCCCAGATCGCCGCCGGCCGCCGCCTGGCCGAGATCCCGAACGTGGTGACCGGCACGACGGTCGCCGCATTCGAGCCGGCGCTGGACTACGTCGTGGTCAAGCTGCCCCGCTTCCCGTTCGACAAGTTCCCGACCGCCGATCGGACGCTGGGCAGCCAGATGAAGGCGACCGGCGAGGTGATGGCGATCGATCGGACCTTTGGTTCGGCCCTCAACAAGGCCCTCCGCGGCCTCGAGCAGGCCGGCGTCGGGCCGCTCGCCGAGGACCCGGACTGGGCGCCCAGCCTCGACTACCTGGCGGCGGCGCTGGCGGTGAACCGGGAGGATGAGGACGCCGCGGCGGACGACGACGATGATCCCATCCGCTGGGTCGGGGCCGACGGCGAGGCTTGCGAGTCGACCCGCCACGCCGAGCGGACGGCGGCTCCGATCGTCCTCGGCCGGTTCCTGACACCGTCCGATACGAGGCTGTGGCGGGTCCTGGCGCTGCTCCGCCGCGGTGTGCCCGAGGCGACGATCCATGGCGCGACCGGGATCAGCCCCTGGTTCCTGGCGGAGTTCGGTCGAGCGGTCGGCCTCGAGCGCGACGTCGCTGCGTGCGGTGGACGGCTGGCCGACCCGACCGATCCGGACGCGGCGAGGCTGCTGGCCACCGCCAAGCGGGCCGGCTTCGGCGACCGCGAGCTGGCGGCACTTGCCGGGGTCGAGCAGGCCGCCCTCGGCTCCGCCCGGCGTGTGCTCGGCCTGCAGCCCGGATACGCGATGGTCGACAGCTGCGCCGCGGAATTCGCCGCGGAGACGCCCTACTTCTACGCCACCTATGCGGCCGCCGGCTCCCCGCCCGAAGCCGGTCCGGTCGCCCGACCGGCGGCCCTCGTCATCGGCTCGGGGCCGGTCCGGATCGGGCAGGGCATCGAGTTCGACTACTGCGCCGTCCAGGCAGCCGAGTCGCTCCGCCGACTCGGCTGGTCGGCGGTCATGATCAACTCGAACCCAGAGACCGTGTCGACCGACTTCGACGCGAGCACGCGGCTCTACTTCGAGCCGCTCGACCCAGAATCGGTCCTCGGCGTCATCGAAGCCGAGACCCTGCCCGGCGGCGAGCGACTGCCGGCCTTCGTCCAATTCGGCGGCCAGACCCCGCTCAACCTGGCCGCTCCGCTGGCCGCGGCAGGGGTGCCCCTGCTGGGAGCCGACCTCGAGGCGATCGACCAGTCCGAGGAGCGGACCCGCTTCTCGGCCCTGCTCGACCGACTCGGCATCCCGCAGCCCGAGGGCGGGATGGCGCACAGCGTCGACGAGGCATTGACCCTGGCCGATCGGATCGGCTACCCGGTCATCGTCCGGCCGTCGTTCGTCATCGGTGGCCTGGCTATCGACTTCGCCTATTCGCCCGGCGACCTCGTCCGGCAGCTGGCGATGGCCACCGTGGTCGACCCGGATCGGCCGGTTCGGATCGACCGCTACCTCGAGGGTCTCGAGGTCGATGTCGATGCGGTCTCCGACGGGACCGACGTGCTCATCCCCGGCCTCCTCGAGCACATCGAGCGAGCGGGCGTCCACTCGGGCGACTCGGTCGGGGTCTTCCCGCCGCAGACTGTCTCGGTCGGCGACTCAGCGCTGATCGTGGCGACGATGGAGCGGATCGTCCTCGCACTGGGCGTGCGCGGCCTGGTCAACGCCCAGTTCATCGTCCGCGACGACGGCGTCTATCTCATCGAGGTCAACCCGCGCGCATCGCGGACGGTCCCGTTCCTGAGCAAGGTCACCGGCGTCCCGATGGTCGACCTGGCCGTCCGGATCGCGCTCGGCGAGACGCTCCGGGAGATGGGCTGGCCCGCTGGGTTGCTGCCGGAGCCGGCGTTCGTGGCGGTCAAGGCGCCGGCCTTCTCGACCGCCAAGCTGCGTGGCGTGGACCCATCGGTCGGGCCGGGAATGCAATCGACCGGCGAGGTCATCGGGATCCACCGCGACCCCAGGGTCGCATTGGCGAAGGCGCTCGTCGGCGCCGCGCTCGTCCCGCCGCGACCCGGGGCTGACGGCGCCCTGGCCCTGATCTCGATCGCCGACCGCGACAAGCCGCAGCTGGGGCGGCTGGCGGCCGGCCTGGCCCGCGCCGGCTACCGGTTCGCGGCCACCGCCGGCACCGCCGCCGCGCTGGCGGCGCTCGGATACGACTCGCGGCCCGTCCTGAAGTACCTGGCCGGCGGCGCCGCCGCGGACGAGCCGGCAGGCGGCGGCACGCCGATCCTCGACCTGATCGAATCGGGCGAGGTCCGCCTGGTGGTCAACACCCCGACACCCCAGTCAGGCGCCGTCCGCGACGCGGCCGAGATCCGGCTGGCGGCGACCGCCGAAGGGATCCTGTGCCTGACCGCGATCGAGACGGCGGTGGCCGCCGCCGAGGCGCTCGATCCGGCCGTCATCGATCGGCTGGCCGAGGTCAGCTCGCTCGCGGAGTGGGTCCCGACCGCGCCGATCGTCCCCGTCAGCGTCAGCGGCTGACCCCCACTCCCGCCACCGCCCGCTCGCCGCCGCTCGCCGCCGCCGGCTCCTCCGATCGGCTGACGATCGCCTGGCCGAGCGACCATAGGGTCAGCGTCGTCAGGGCGATCATCAGCAGGGCGAGCGGGATCTCCCGAAGGCGGGAGTCGTGACCCTGCCGACCCCCCTTCGTCCGTGCCTGCTGCGGTCCAGCACGCACGTACACGGCGTGCCCTGCCCACGCTCCGACGATGTGCCCGCCGACGACTGAGACCAGCTGCAGGCTCCACGCCAGCGCGCCCGGCAGCCAAGCCGTGCTCGGCTCGAACTCGCCGAGGCCGAGCACGTCCGCCCCGAGGCCGAGCGGGTCGGTCAGGGCCAGCACGATCCGCTGGCTGTCGAACAGGATGACGGTCAGGTAGTGGGCGATGAGGTAGCCGATCGCGATCGGGATCAAGCCGGCGGTCAGGGCCGCGACGCCGACGATCCGGGCGACCAACAGGGCGATCACGACGACAAGGGCCAGCCAGGCCAGGAGGAGCATGCTCTGCTCGGGGATCGCCGGGACACCGAAGGCATCGAAGAAGATCTGGGTCTGGGACAGGCCGTCGTACAGGATCCCCCCGATCGACAACGCGACCATCACCAGGCTGGTCGGCTCGCGGTGGTCTTCGAGCAGCCCGGTCGCGAAGGTCCGGACCCGGAGGTGCACGTCGGCCCCGTGACGGACGGCTTCCGCGGTCCGGTCGGCGGGGCGGGGGAGAGCCAGCGGGGCCAGCCGGCCAACGAGCCCGAACCAGACCGTGAAGATCTCGCCGTGACGTCGCCAGGTGTCCCGACCGAACTGGGCCATGGCGATCAGCGTGATGACCGTGTAGCCGAGCACGATCACGCCCAGGCCGCGACCGCTTCGCGCCCCGGGGATGGCGAGCTCGAGCCAGATGACCACGACCAAGCCGAGCACGGCCGGCCAGCGCCCGAGGCGAGCCGGGTAGGGCCCCGGGTCGCCCCCGGACAGGCCGACCCACGCCGCCGCGGCGGCGGCGAGGCGATGGATCGAGCTGAACGGATCGAGCCAGGACCAGATCGGGCCGATGAAGGCGGATACGAGAGCGAGGCCGACCCAGCCGTACGTCCACACGAAGAGCGAGGCGACGTCGCCCTCGGAGTGACCTCCGACGATCACGGCCTGCGCGACGATCCAGACCCAGGCGACGACGCCGATCGCCGCGAGAGCCCGGCGGAGAGATCGGGGGACCGGCACGGTTCGTTCGCCGGACGCGGCCCGGCTGGCCGTCGACACGGCCCCGGCGGGCGCGTCCGCGGGGGCGGGCGACCCGCCCTCCCGCGCGAAGACGATGGCGAAGGACGCGGCGACGGCAAGCGCGGCCCCGAGAAGGTAGGCTCCGAGCGGGATCGGCGAGGTGAACCGACCGGTGAGCTGGTGAGCTGCGACGATCGCAGGGGCGGCCAGCCCGAGCAGGCCTCCGACGACCACGGTCAGGCCAAGCTCGCCGATGCGACGGCCGGAGGTGCGCCGGCGATGTTTCGTCGAATGGGTCACGTCGGTCGGAGTCTAACGCCTCCATCCGGGACGGCCGGGCGCCCGAAGGGACAGATGACATGACTACCTCGCCCCGACTGCCGTCCATCCTGCTGATCGAGCCGACCGGCGGCTACGTCGCCGGCGCCTGCAACATCGGGCCGGACGAGATCGCCAGGCGTCGCCGTTCAGGCTGGATCGGCTTGGCGGGGTCGATCGCGCTGGCGGGGGTGCTGCTCGTGCTCGGTGCACCGGCAGGGAGTCGGCTCGCCGTCGCGCTCCCGCTGTACGTGGCTGCGATCGGCTTCATCCAGGCCCGCGACCGGTTCTGCGTCGGGTTCGCCGCCGCCGGGATCACCAACTTCGAGACCCTCGGAACAACCCATCGTGTCGCCGACAAGGAAGCCCGCGCCGCCGATCGGCATCATGCTCGGGGGCTCCTGGTGCGCGCCGCCGTGATCGCCCTCGGTGGGGCCGTCACGTTCGCCGTGCTGCCGATCTGACAGAACGGCACAGGTCGACCCGGTCGGTCAGGACTCGCTGGCGAGCGCCTTCGGTGTGATCAGGACCGGGACGTTCGGCAAGTCCCGACCGGTCGACGACATCGCCCCTTCGACCAGGTTCTGCACGTCGACCTCCAGCGTCCAGGAGCCGGCGTCGGGCGGTGCGATCAGGTCGACCGCGAACTTCGCGCTGTGGCCCGGGGCGAGCTCGGCGGGCACCTCGGCCGCCGGAAGCTCCGCGCCCCTGGCGGACCGCCAGGTCAGCACGATCCGGGTCTGGACGACCGGATCGACCGGCCGCGGGCCCTCTGTCGGTAGCGTCGGGGTCCGCCAATCGACCGTCCCGACGTTGGCCACGGTGAGCTTCATCGTGAACGCCAGGCCAGCCACCAGGTCGGCGCGCTCTGGGACCGCGATCGATGCCGCGTACGGTGCCACCACCTCGATGGTCATTGTCTTGAACGAGCGTGCTGCGGTCAGGTGCCCGACCTCGGCGAGCCCGACGGCGAGCCGGTAGCGACCCGGCACCAGCGGGACGGGCAGGCTCAGGCTGAACCCTCGACGTCCGGCACGGTCGGGCGCCGAGGCGGTGGCGACCTCGACCGGCGTCAGCCTCAGCAGCGCGCCCGGCGAGCGGGACGTGTCGACGACGGCCCGCGACCGACTCGCCTGGGCCGGCGGTTCGGGCCTGGCGAGGGGAACCCAGCGAGCGATCATCCGATAGGCGCCCGGTTGCGGGAAGCCCTGCGTGATGGCCAGCCCGACCTGGACCCTGATGCTCGACCCGGCGACCGGAGCGCCGCTCAGGCGCGGCCCCGCCAGCCGATAGGCGTGGTCGCTCAACGGCGCGGTCTGCGGCTGGGAGCCGGCCGGTGTGGTGGCCGCCATGACCTTGCCGTCCTCGATCGTCGCGAAGCGATGGAGTGCCCGGACGTCGATCCATTCGCCGGGGTAGTGACCGTCCGCCAGCGGATCCATCAGCCAGACCCGGCCGCGGGCCCGGTCGTAGGTCTGGATGTAGACCGCGTGGCTCGTGTTGCGCCGACCGGCGAACGCCCGATTCCACCTGGTGTAGTGCGCCGGCAGGTCGCGGTACTCACCGATGAGGACGGCGCCGCCGCCGTGGGCGAGGCGATCGAGCAGCTGCCACCAGGCCATCGTGTCGCCGTTGCTAGGGGAGTAGGGGATACGGATTCCGGTCACGGCGGCGATCCCGCGCGACAGGTCGTACAGGCTCGAGCCGCCCTTCTTGTCATGCGATGCTCGCCGCAGGACGCTCTGGCTGACCCGGACCGAGCCGTGGGTCCACTTGTCGAGGAGCATCGCGCCGGCCGCCCAGACGCAGTTCTTCTTCATCTGCCAGACGCGCTGGGGGGTGTACTCGCCGGTCGTCCGGCTCGTGCTCCAGCCAGCCTCGGCCTGGTCTGCGGGCAGGAAGGTCAGCAGACTCGCGACGATGACCAGGCCCAGCAGGAGGCGCGCGAGGGGTCGCCGCAGACCGGCGCCGAAGGCGGGCAGCCCGCCGCGCGGGTCGCGGGCGTGGTGGTCGAGTCGCAGGTCGTCCTGGGGCACCGGCCGATGGTGTCAGGGCGCGGCCGCCATTCCCATCGCCCGACCGGTCGATCCGGGAGGGTACGTTCGGGCCATCCGAGCCGGCCCGACGAGGCGCTCAGCACGGGCGCCCCGCTCCCGACGGCCGCTCGATCCGAGGCGGGTCGCCGGCCAGCTGCGTGCCGAGGCCGATGAGGCGGCGACCGATCCAGGCGCGCGGTCCGCGTCCGGACGAGGGCGTCCGGCTCTGTCGGGCGAGGCGTTCCGTCCGCGCCCGGTCGTGGTCGGCGGCGATCCGCCGGGTGACCACCATCAGGTCCAGGTCCGATTGCATCGAGGTCCCTTCTGTGCTTCTCAATTCGTCCTCCTGTAAGTCATTCATCTAACATGGCGGCCGATGGAAGGCTGCGGCCGTTGCGGCCACAGCCGGGCGTCGCGGTCAGCCGAGCAGGTAGTCGATCAGGCCTGTCCCGTTCGTCTCGATCGTGCCTCGTCGGAGGCTGTAGTACGACAATCCTCCCTCCTCGGTCAGGGTGACCAGGCCTGCCGACCGGAGCAGGGCGAGGTGATGCTTGATGGTCGGTTTCGACAACTCGAGCGCCGAGGCGATCTCGGTCAGGTAGTGGTCGCGCCCGGCGAGCAGGCGCAGGATGCGCAGGCGGGTCTCGTCCCCGAGCGCCCGATGGAGCCGGACCACCGCCGCGGGCGGCGCCAGCGGATCGCCGCCGTCGAGCGCCTCGTCGGCGATCGGATAGCCGAACATCCGCCAGTCGTCGCCGCCGAACACGAAGTTGTACGGCCGGGCGAAGTAGGACGGCGCCAGGATGACCCGGCGGACACCGGGCTCGGCCAGCCAGCGGATGCCGCCGGTCGTGGCCTCGATGAGGTCGGTCGGGCGAAGGGTGGCGATGGCGCGAGCGCGGCCTTCGTGGTCGCGTCGGATCATCGCGCCGATACGAGGCTCGATGGCCTGGTACATCGGGAGCCATTCGGACAGGACCCGTCGGGCGGGCTCGATGATCGAGCGTGGGTCCCGGTAGATCCGGGCGATCCGGGCGATCTTGTCCTCCGGGTGGGAGTCGCCGAGCACCACCAGGAGCTCGCGCACGGCGTCCTCGTCGCCGGCCATCGCTCGCTCGGTCAGGGCTCGTCGGTCCGGGTCGCGCAAGTCGTCGGCCACGATCGTCCGGATGATCGTGCCTTCGTCGAGTCGGTGGAGGAGCTCGACGAAGCCCGCGGCATCGCGAACGTCGGGCCGATCGACGGCCAGCCCCGCCAGGACGACGCACAGCTCGGTCGCCTCGACGTCGAGGTCCTTGCCCGTTCGGGCGCGGAGGCGCGTCTTGGCCTCGGTCAGCCAGGTTCGGTCAGTCGCTGGGAGATCCTCCGTTGACCCGACATCATCGGACAGGGCGAACATGAAGTCGTACAGCGTGCGCACGTCGAACTCAACGTCATAGGCCGACGCGTTGGCGCGCGAGAAGTCGCGGACGATCGCGCGAGAGGCAGGCGCCGCGACGTCGACGGGACGGGCACGGGACGGGCTGCGAACCATCGCTGTGAGAAGTCTCCTAACATGTGTTAGACAACAATCTAACACGACCCGAGGGCCTGTCAAGAGCCGCCGCCATGACCTCGCCGCGGCTGCTACGATCGGCGCGATGTCGATCCCGGTCGTCACCTTCACCGACGAGCGTCTCGCCAACGGCCTCCGCCTGATCATCGCCGAGGATCACCTCGCCCCGGTGGTCGCGGTGAACGTGTGGTACGGCGTCGGGTCGAAGCATGAGGTCCCGGGCAAGACCGGCTTCGCCCACCTGTTCGAGCATGTGATGTTCCAGGGCAGCCGGAACGTCGGGAAGGCCGAGCACATCGCGCTGGTCCAGGCGGCCGGCGGGACGATGAACGGGACGACCTGGCTCGATCGCACGAATTACTTCGAGACGATGCCGTCGCACCAGCTCGAGCTTGCGCTGTGGCTCGAGGCGGACCGGATGGCGACGCTCCTCGACGCGCTGTCCCAGGAGAACCTCGACAACCAGCGCGAGGTGGTCAAGAACGAGAAGCGTTGGTCGTACGACAACCGGCCGTACGGCAGCTGGTCGGAGAAGCTCCAGGCCCATCTGTATCCGCCCGAGCACCCGTATCACCATCCGACCATCGGTTCGATGGAAGACCTCGACGCGGCGTCGGTCGAGGACGTGTCCGCCTTCTTCAGGACCTATTACGCCCCGAACAACGCGGTCGTGTCGCTGGTCGGCGACGTCGATCCGGGGGCCGCGCGGGCCTGGACCGAGCGCTACTTCGGACGGATCCCGGCTAACCCGGACATCCCGCCGCTGGGCGATACCAGCCTCCCGCCGACCCTCGGCGAGGAGCGTCGCGAGATCGTCGAGGATCGAGTCCCGCTGCCCCGGATCTTCTTCGGCTTCCGTGCGCCACAGCTCGGTGACGAGCGCCTCGACGCGATCGATGTCGCGACCCAGGTCCTGGCCGGCGGCAAAGGCAGCCGGCTCCACCGCCGCCTCGTGCGCGACGAGCGGATCGCCCAGGACGTCGTCGCGTTCAGCCTCGGGTTCGTGGCCGGCGCCTCGATCTGGGCCGGCTGGGCGACCGTCCGGCCGGACGTCCCGACCGAGCGGGTCGAGGCGGTCTTCCTCGAGGAGCTCGAGCGGCTCGTCCACGAGCCGGTGACCGATGACGAGCTGGCCCGAGCCAAGGCGCTGATCGAGACTGAGGAGCTCGGAGCGCTCCAGCGGGTCGAGGAGCGGGCCGACCGCCTGTCGATGTATGCCTGCCTGTTCGACGACCCGGGGCTGATCAACCGGATGCTCGGCCGGATGCTGGCTGTGACCCCGGCCGCGATCCAGGCCGTGGCGGGCCAGGTCTTCCGGGCCGACAACCGGGTGATCATGACCTACGTACCGGCCCTGCCGCCGGTCGACGCGGTCCCGGTCGATGAGACCCCCGGTCCACTCGATGCCGAGGACGGTGTCGATGGCGACGACGAATCGCTCGACGAGGAGGCGGTCGCTTGACCGACGCTGCCGACTCGGTCGTAGAGGCGACTCGACCGACACCGGGTCAGCCTCGTCCCTACCTGTTCCCGCCCTTCGAGCGGGTCACCCTCGCCAACGGGCTGAGCATCCTGACCGTCCACCTTCCGGGACGGCCGCTGATCAGCGCCCAACTCCTGCTCCGCAACGGGGCCGCCGACGAACCTCGCGCCGAGGGCGGAGCGACGGTCCTCTCAGCGCGGGCGCTGACCGAGGGGACGGAGCGCTACGACGCGATCGCCCTGGTCGAGGCGACCGAGCGCCTTGGGGCCTCGCTACATGCCGATGCGAGCTGGGACGCCTACACGGTCGGAGTGGAGGTCCCGGCATCCCGCCTTGCACCGGCGCTCGAGCTGCTGGCCGAGGTCGTCGATCATCCGACCTTCCCCGAGGCCGAGGTGGAGCGGATCCGGGACGAGCGGCTGAACGACATCCTGCAGGCTCGAGCGGATGCGCGGCGCCGGGTCGATGAGGCGTTCAACGCCACCATCTACCAGCCTGACTCGCCCTATCACCGGCCGGCCGGCGGGACCCGGGCCACCGTCGAGCCGCTCGACCGCGCCGGCCTCGAACGGGCCTGGACCCGTGGCCTCGACCCTGCCCAGATGACCCTTGTCGTCGCCGGCGACCTCGACGGGATCGAGCCCGTCCGGATCGCCGAGCGATTGATGGCCGATTGGACGCGGGCCGATGGCGCGGTCGTTCCCGGCCCGATCTCGGCCAGGCCCACGCCGGGCGGTCGGCGCCTGCGTCTGGTCGACAAGCCCGGGGCGCCGCAGACGGAGATCCGGGTCGGACACGTCGGCGCGTCTCGTCAGATCCCGGACTTCCACGCCGTGTCGGTCCTCGGGGCGATCCTCGGTGGCCTGTTCAACTCGCGTCTGAACATGAAGCTGCGCGAGGAGAAGGGCTACACCTACGGGGCCCACGCCGGGTTCGACCTGCGCCGGGCGGCGGGTCCGTTCTCGGCGCGAGCCGCGGTCAACACGGAGGTGACGGCCGCCGCTCTGAGCGATCTGATCGCAGAGCTTGAGCGGATCCGATCGCACAGGGTCACGGCGGCTGAGCTCCGGGCGGCCCGCGATTACCTCATCGGGGTCTTCCCGCTCAGGTTCGAGACTCCAGGGCCGATCGTCCAGGCCCTGTCCGGGATGATCGTCCACGACCTGCCGGACGACGAGCTGGCCACGTACCGCGAGCGGATCGACGGCGTCACGGTCGACGACGTGCTCGCCGCAGCGCAGGCCCACATCGACGTGGACGGCGCCGCTGCGGTCCTCGTCGGCGATGCGGCGGTCGTGGCCTCCAGCCTGGAGGTCGTCGGGTTCGGACCGGTCGAGGTCATCCGCGACGACCAGGAGCTGGCCGAGTCCTGATCGGGACATCGCCACGCGATCGGACATTCGGCAAGCTCGCTGAAACCTTCCCGCCCCGGTGTGTCTCGTGGGAGATGAGCGGCACAGACCGCCATCGAACCAGACAGCATCGGAAGGGGTCGACCCGTGGATGACAAGAGGATCCTCAAGGCACTCGGTGCAGGCGGCGTGGCCGTCCTGATGATCTCGGGTGTCGCCCTTGGCGCCGACGCGATCCTGCACACGCCGGGCGTCCCGGCCGGACCGATGGTCCTGGCCGCGGATGAGAACGTCGGCCCGACCGAAACCCCGGAGGCCGCCTGGACGGAGCAGACGGTCCAGCCGGCCGAGGTCGCCGAACCGGTCGAGACCGCTGAGCCGACCAAGGCCCCGGAGCCCAAGGCGAAGCCGGCCAAGGCCAGCCAGCCGAAGAAGGCGGAGCATCCCAAGGCGGCCGACAGTCAGTCCAAGGGTCACGATGCGTCGAGCGACGACAACGAGCCGGACGACAACGCCGACGAGGCCAGCAGCGACGACAGCGGCGGGGACGACTGACCGACTGGCGGGTCCTCGACCTGACCATCGGACCCGCGACGAAGGGTTGGACCTCATGCATCATCAGACCGGCGCGGGTCGGTCGCATGGCCGGACCGAGAGCGCCACTCACGAGGGGCGATCACGAACCAGACAGCAGCCGAGGAACGCCTCGATGGACCGCTCGCGGACGCCGATGTCCGCCGGGCGGTCGAGGCTGTGCTGGCCGGCGACAGTGACGCGTTCCGGATCCTTGTCGAGCAGGAGTCCGCGTCGGTCGTCCGGACCTGCCACCGCGTCCTCGGTGATCTTCACGAGGCCGAGGACGCCGCACAGGAGGCATTCGTGATCGCCTATCGCTCGCTGGCTGGTTGGCGCGGCGATGGCGCGTTCGGGGCATGGCTCGGCCGGATCGCGGTCCGCAATGCCGTGCGCCGGGCCAAGGCGCGACGTCCGGTGACTCGGATGGATCCGACCGATCCGGATCGCGGCCTTGGTGCGGCCGCCAGCGGTGGCGCGGATCCCGCCCTGCTCGCGCTCCGGGCCGAGCACGCAGAAGACCTGCGCCGGGCGGTGACGCGGCTCGCTGAGCCCTATCGCGAAACGGTCATGCTGCGCTTCTACGGGCAGCTGTCCCTGGCCGAGATCGCGGCCGAGACGGATCGTCCCATCGGCACGGTCAAGACCCACCTGTTCCGAGGCCTGGCCAAGCTTCGAGCGACGATGACCGACGAAGGCAAGCGGCGATGAGCCGCCCGTTCCATCCGAGCGAGCTGTCGGACGCCGACGGCAGCGGCCCGACGACGGCCGAGCTGTCGGAGGCGCTGGCGGTCGCTCGCGACCTCGAAGCGAATCTCGCGGTCGGCGACGTCCATCCATCGTCGGCCTTCGCCGATCGGGTGATGGGCGCGATCGCCCTGGAGCCGCTTCCGCAACCGGCCATCGCCGCCGGCTCCGCCCTGCGCGGCGGACGGCTCGGAGCGATGACCGCGGCGCTGGCCGACAGCTGGCGGGTCGCCTTCAGCGGCGGCCGACCGTTCGCCGTCCGTGCCCAGGCCGCGGCCTTCGTGCTGGTCGTCGTGGTGGCTGCCGGATCGCTCGGCGGAGTCGCCGCGATCGGGGCGGTCCGGTTCATCCAGGCCGCCCCGAGCCAGGTGGCCTCCCCGCCGCCGCTCGTCCCGTCGACCCAGCCGCTCCGGAACCCGTCGTTGGAACCGTCCGACGGCTTGGCCCCCGCGATCCAGCCGGCCGATTCCGAGGGACCGAAGGAGACCGAGCAGCCCGGCCAGAGCGAGGAGCCGGGGGAGACCCAGGAGCCGACCGCCAAACCGGGCGGAACGCACGACGCGTCGAAGACGCCCCGCCCGGCGAGGACACCCAAGCCGACCGAGACCGACGACCACGGCGCCGGAAGTGGCGGCGACCCGGAACCGACCGAGGACCCGACCGAGACCCCGAGCCCGGACGCCGGGACGGACGGTCACTCCGCCGACGGCTGAGCCGAGATCCAGATCGGGCTGTGGTCGGCCGGAGCAGCCTCCCGGCCGACTCCTCGACGCGTTACGCTCGCACGGTGATCGTGGTCGTCGGCTCGCCTATCCATCGTCCCAGCTCGAGTGAGCGCCCGCCTGCGGCCACCGGGCTTGCCGTCCGGATCGCGACCGCGGCGACCGCCGCCGGCGGCACGGTCCAGCTTGTCGGTCGGGTCGGTCAGGATCCGGCCGGGGATGCCACATTGCTGGCCGTCGCGGCCGCTGGGATCGGCCATGTCGCGACCCTCCGTGACGCGGCGCGTCCGACGTCCGTCGAGCCGGCCCCGGTCGAGCCGGATCCGGACCTGCCGGCCGACGTGGTGGCCGACGAGGATCGCGACCCGGCGGACGACCGATCGTCGCTCCGAGCCGGAGATCCGGCCACGCTCGATGCCGACGACGTGGAGCTTGCGCTGCGCTACCTGGACGGCTATCGGGTCATCGTCGTCGCAGAGCCGCTGTCCCAGCGTGGCCTCGAGGTGGCCGCCGAGGCGGCGGCGTACGGCGGCGCGCAGCTGGTCGCGATCGTGGCGGTGGGTGGTAAAGGAGCCGGAGGCGTGCCCGATGGCGCGATCGTGATCGAGGCACCGGAGACCGATCCGGACGGCGTCTTCGCGCTTACCGTCGGGACGCTGGCGGCCGCTCTCGATCAGGGACTCGATCCGACTGCCGCGCTGTCTGCGGCCGTGGCTTCGGCGAGCTGGGAGCGGAGCAGCCACTGAGCGGAACCCCATGCGGCGCACCCTCAGTCAGGCGGGGATCCGGCGGATCAGCTCCGGACCGTCGTTCCTGACGTTGTTGACGAGCCTGCTCACGGGCACGATCTCGAACGGATCGTCGGGCGCCGGCCGGAGGAGGCCCTGGAGTTCGCCGATATCGTCGAGTGTCGGGTCGAGCCACAGGCCCCAGTCGACCGGATCAAGGACGACCGGCATCCGGTCGTGGAGCACCGCGATCCGGTCGTTCGGCGTGGTGGTCACGATCGTGAACGTGCGACGGACCGTGTCGGTCGCCGGGTCGCGCCAGCCGGACCACAGCCCGGCCAGGGCCATCGGCGCCCCGTCCGTCCGCCGGATGAGGTAGGGCCGGCGCGCTGAGCCATCGCGCTGCCACTCGTAGAATCCGTCGACCGGCACGATGCAGCGCCGCCGCCGGAAGCTGTCCCTGAAGGCGCCGCTGGTCGCCACCGTCTCGGCACGGGCGTTGATCTGACGAGCCGCCAGGCGCGGGTCCCTGGCCCACGGTTGGATGAGCCCC
>JBBQJL010000039.1:0-29053 GCA_038325875.1 Candidatus Limnocylindrales bacterium | reverse complement strand
GCGGCGGAGCCGGTCATAGCCGAAGCTCTGGCTGTTGGTGCAGGCATCAGCGGTGGCGCACGAGAACGTGCGGGCATCGCTGGCCACGTTGCCCTGGCGATCGTAGGACTGGCTCAGGGCGAGCTGGGCGGACCCGGTGCGGAGCTCGGCAAAGGCCGTCGGCCGCTTGGCGGCGTCGTACGACCAGGTGGCGGCATTGGTGCCCGTCGCGACCGGCCAGGTCCGCGACGCGATCAGGTCGTCGAGCCGCCAGCCGGTCGTCACCGTACCGCTGAACAGTGGACTTGTCGCTCCTGTCAGCCGACCGCGGCTGTCGTAGGTGAAGCTCGACGCGCTGGCGCTGATCGGCTGGTCGGTCCGCGACGCCAGGCTGCCGTCGGGATTGAAGACGTTGGTCGTGATCGTGGTCCCGCCGCGGCCGACGGTGCTCTCCCGCCCGAGGGCGTCGATCCCGAAGTCGAGCGTGTCACCGAGTGTGCCGTTGACGTACGACTGCGCCTTCGTCCGATCGCCCGCGGCGTTGTAGGTCAGCGTCGTGCGCAGCTTCTCGGTGCCGCTCGGAGCACCCTGGTAGGTGGTCGTCGTGATCGGGCGAGCCAGCACGTCGTAGGTCTGGGTGGTGTAGCGCGTCGCGCTGGCACAGGTTCCCGACGCAGGCGAGTCGCAGGTCCGGACGAGGCGTCCGCCACCGGAGCTGGTGTCGTACTCGTAGGTCGTCGCGCTGAGATCGGTCGCGCTGGCGTTGTCGGGCGGAGTCTCGGTCGCGATGTGGCCGAGGACGTCATAGGCGTACCGCCAAGCCGACGTCGATGGGGTCGCCGGGTTGCAGCTGTCGGCGAGGATGCGTTGCGGGGCGCAGCTCGCGAGGAGCTCGTCGCGATCGTCGTACGCGGCGGTCGCGCTGACATTCACCGTGAAGGTCGGCGTCGCGCCCGGCGTCGCGTTCGCGGTCGAGCTCGTGAGGTTGTCCCGCCGGTCGAAGGTCGCCGTCGAGAAGACGCCGGCCGGATCGATGGAGCCGATCGGGTTGCCGGCGACGTCATGGCTGGTCAGGGTGACCAGGTTCGTATCGGGCAGCGCCGTGGTCGCCTGGGCGCCGGCGGCGTAATGGGCGGCCACCTCGGCCGCCGACAACGCCCGCCCGTAGAGCGCCACGTCGTCGATCGAGCCCGGGAAGTAGCGACCGTTCGCGGCGTCTTCGCGGCCGATCGAGAACGCTGCGGTCGGCGCGAGCGGTGTCTGGCTGAAGGTCGGCGACGCCGCCACGCCATTGAGGTAGATCGTCGTCGTCCCGCTGTCGCGGACGAGGGCGACGTGGTACCAGGTCCCGATGGTCAGGCTCGATGTGGTCGTGAGGGTGGCCACGCCGCCATAGCGGGCGACGAGCGTCGTACCCGAGGTGCCGATCCCCCAGCCGGCCGTGTCCGAGCCGGCCATCGCGGCGATCGCCAGGCCCGATGGGCTGGAGCTGAGCTTTAGCCATCCCTCCATGCTGAAGTTGTCGGTCGCCCCGGTCGGGCGCTGCGCGATCGACGCGTAGCCGCTCGTTCCGTTGAAGCTGGCGCCGCCGTCCACGTCGTTGGCCAGGGCGCCGGCGGTCCCGGTCGTCACCCCGCCGCTGATCGTCAGCGGGCCTGCGCCGGCGGAATCGCCGAAGCCCGCGGTCGTGCCCGCCGGCTCGCCGAGACGCCAGTAGCCGACGAGCCCGCCGGTCCCAAGGATCGCCGGCGCATACGCCCCGCCGACGCCCGCCACGTGGTTGACCGACACGGCGTCGAGTCGGCCGAGCCGGTCGTAGGCCGACACGGTGACCGGTGCGGTATCGCCGGCGGCGCCCGGCGGCAGGATCGTCGCGATCACCCGGCCCGCGGCGTCATAGGCCGTTTCGGTGGGGACGCCCTTGGTCCGGGTCAGCGCGTCGGTGTCGTCCCAAATCGCGACCTCGTCGATGACGACCGTGTTCGCGGCGAATTGTTCGTGGTTCGCGCGGAAGGCGATGACCACGCCGCTCGACACGGTCGACGGCGTCCAGGTTCGGTCGAGCACTTGCCATGCGCCGGTCGAGGTGACCGGGCTGCCCGTGATGATCGAGCCACCCGGGACGCCAACCGAGACGGACCACGTCTGGCCGGCCGTCGCGCCCTTGGCCCAGATCCGGGCGTGATAGATGTGGCCGCTCGAGTAGGTGCCGATCTGGCCGACGGTGACGCCCTGGTTCTTGGTGGCCGCCTGGGTCGTGATCGAGAGGCCGTGGGCACCCGAGTGGGCCGTGACCGAGGGGGCGCTCGTCGCGCCGGCGGCGATGATCGCGTTGGCGCTGGTCGTCACGCCCTCGGCCGTGCCCGTCTCGAACGAGACGGTGTTGAGGCCGGCCGCGCCGGCGTGGTCGGCGTCGCGGATCGTGTCCGTCCGACGCCCGGCACCGTCGTAGCGATACCCGGTCCAGCCGACGTCGGTATCGGTCTGGCTCGAGCTGCCAGGCCGGCTGTCGGCAGCGGTCCGTCCGGCTCCGGTGTAGTCGGTCCGGGTCCACGATCCATCGGGCTTGGTCAGCTTCGTGATCCGATCGAGCGCGTCGTACGTCGTCGACGCGGTGCGCGACAGCTGCGGGTCGGTCACCGCGACGACCCGATCGGCGGTGTCGTAGCGCGACTCGGTCGCCACATCGGTGTCGGGTGCGCCCGTGCTGAACACGCCGTCGGCCCAGTTGCGAACGGTCCGGACCGGCTTGCCCGACAGGTCGTACCAGGTGACCGTCTGCTTGCCGTAGGCGTCACTGACGACGCTCACCCGACCGTTGAGATCGAGCGTCTTGACCTCGACACAGCGCGTGGCGCTGCCCGGGCAGGTCGGCGCCGCGGCGTCGGTCGGCACGATCGGTCCGGTCGTCCCGGCCGGAACGCCGGCGGCATCGAAGAAGGTCGTCGTGGTGCGCGGGTTCGAGGTCCCGTCGGGATAGACGGTCGTGCTCACCTGGTTGCCGGCGAGGTCGAACGTCGCGTCGCTCGTCACATCGGTGATCCCGCTGTCGGCGATCGTCCGCGTCACGTTGCCCAGCGCGTCGTAGGTGGACGTCGTCTTGCGATCGGTCTGCGCACCGGCATCGGGCGCGCCGTCGACGTAATCGGCGATGACCGCGCTCGGTCGTCCGACCGCGTCGTAGTCGGTGTGCTCGATGGTCCCGTCGGGCGCGGTCACGTCGATCCGCCCGCCCAGATGGCTGTAGGACGTCGTAGTGCGCGCACCGAGCGGATCGGTGGTGCTGATCCGCTGGCCGATCTCGTCGACCGCGTAGGCGGTCGTGCTGCCCAGACCATCGGCGCTCGCCCCGACGTCGGTCCGATTTGCCGCGTACGTCGTGGTGGTCGCGACGCCATCCTGGTCGGTCACGCTGACGGCACGACCCCAGGCGTCGAAGACCGTCGTCGTCGTCACGTCGACATCGGGGCTCGCGGCCACGAACGTGCCATCGACGTAGTTGGCGGTCTGCCGGGTCGGGAAGATCGCGGGCGTCACGGCCGAGGCGTCGTAGGCGGTCGCGGCGATCCGATTGAGGACGTCCGTTCGCGACACGGGCAGTCCGTTGGCCGCGTAGGCGGCCGAGGCGAACGTGGTGAAGACCGCGACGTCATCGACCTGGCCGGTCCCGCCGTTGACCGCGAACTTGATCCGGACCCGGCCGTCGGTGCCGGTCAGCGGCACGGTCACGTCGTAGGAAGCCGTGCTGTAGCCCGAGCTCGCGATCGAGCCCGACACGAGCGGGCTCGTGTTCCAGGCGCTCGTCGCGGTGTTCCAGGCGGCGACCTCGTAGGTCGTCCCGGTCCCGCCCGGGTTCTTGAGTGCCGCCTGGAACCGGAAGGTCTGGCCGGGCACGAGCGCCGCGACCTGCTGGGCCGTGCCGCTGCCGGTCAGCGACAGCGCACCGAGCCCGGAATTGGGGCTCGACTGGGTCCAGGTCGCGCTCGCGCCGCCCGTCGTCCAGCCGTCGAGCGCCGACTCGAACCCGCCATTGGCCAGGAAGCCATTGTCGGACGCCTCGAGGAGGTGGCCCTCGGCGTCGTAGCGCGAGACGAGGGTCTGCTTGACCGTTCCACCGGCTGGGTTCGTGAACGGCGTCGTTGAGCTGGTCGTCTTCTGCAATCGGCCGTAGGCGAGGTCGGTCCGATACTGGTCGAGGTTGCCGGCGACCACGCTCGCCGCGTATTGCTCGGGCGATTGGGTCCAGGCGGTCAGCGCCCCGGTCAGCGGGTCGACGAAGTTGTCGACCGCGGCCGCGGCCAGGGTCCCACGCCGCGATGTGATCGTCCCGGTCGCACCAGCAGTTCGGTAGTGCGTCTCGGTCGAGTAGTGGTCCGTGCCGTCGGTGGTGTAGTCGACCACCTTGTCGGCGGGACTGATCCCGGTGCAGGCCGAGCCCGAGCAGGCGGCCGGCGCCCAATCGGTCTTGACCGAACCGTTGGGCGACAGGTCGGTCGTGCGGACGTACTGGTTCGGAGGGACGCCAGCGATCGCGTCGGCATCCTGCCAGCTCACCCGGGTGTAGGTCCCAGCGCCTGGTCCATAGCTGACGACCCGCAGGACGGGCATCGCGCCGCCCTCGGCGGCGACTTCGGTCGGGTCCGCCCCGGTCCAGGTGACCTTCGTCCAGAGCGTGTCAGATCCGCTCGAACGCGGGTCGCGGATGCCGGCCAGGCGGTGATTGGTGGTGTCGGTGTAGGTAAAGGTCACGCAGCCAGACGGACCGGATCCAGCGCAGGCGGCACTTCGTCGGGCCGGCGCGACCGACACGAGATCGCCATTAGCGTCGTGGACGAACTCGGTGTAGCGGCCGCTGACGCCCGACAGGTTCTCGCTGAACCGGACACCATTGGTGACCGTGCTGGCGACGATCTGTCGAGCGGCTGTCCCGCCGCCCAGCAGGCCCGCACCGTTGGCGGGCGCACTGATCGTGGGCAGGCTGTAGGTCCGAGTGACTGCGTCGTACGTCCAAGCGAGCTTCGTCGCGTTGCCGTCGGGATCGCGTTGCTCGGTCAGGATCCCGTCGCGGTTGAACCGATGGACCTCGCCACCTGCAGAGGTGACCGTGAAGTCGGCGCCGGTCGTCGCCCCGAAGTCGGTGCCCAGGTCCGGGACCGAGCCCAGGACTGCGGCGTCAAACCTGGCGTACGTCCCATCGACCCCGATCAGCCGGAACCCGGTGACGGTCACGTCATCGGGGAAGCCCTGACCGGACACGGGCGGATTGGTCGGCGAGCTGCCGTACCCACCATCCCAGTACCAGCCCAGGATCTGCCGGGTGTCATCGAGCACGTTGCGCGTGACCCGGGTCCATTCGGTCGGGGCGGCGGCCGCGAGGGCGACCGGGTTCGGTGCGCCCGATGGCGCCGACGGACCGGCGTAGTAGGTGACCATGTCGTCGTTGCCGGTCCGGACGTTATGGACGTTGAGCACGATCGCGATCGACGAGCCGCCGACCTTGCGCCAGTACCAGTTCAGAAACGGGTTGACGTACAGGCCACCCGACACGCAGCCGTTGCAGTTGGGCGAGCTCGCGAGCCCGAGCGAGTCGACCTCGATCGATCCGGTCCCGACCGCCTTGTCGGTCGTCACCAGCCGGGCATGAGTGCCGTTCGAGGTCCAGGCCGGATTGGCGTCGTCGAACAGGTTGGACGGGTGACCTTCGAAGCGGACCGCGTCGAAGTAGGCGGTGCCCGATCCGCCCTTGCCGACGAGCTTGACGCTGGTGATCTCGAAGTGGTCGTACTGGGAGCCCAGGTTCTTGGTCCGGGCATCCGTGTAGATGTTGCGCTGGAGGGTCTGGTTCCAAGACGCGATCGAGCCACCAAGCGGGATCGTGGTCACGCCCGAGACCGCGAAGTCGGTCCCGACCGTGTAGCCGAGCCAGGCATAGGCGTCGGTGCTCAGGTTGTGCAGCCGGAAGGCGATCGCCGCGCCGGTCGTGGTCGTGCCCATGACCGCGAACGACACGAGCTTGTGCTCGTTGAGCGACAGTCGACCGATCGAGGTCGTTGCCGTCCCGGCCGTGTTGGTGGCCAGGATCGAGTAGCTCGACGCGCCCGAGAATGCCTGGGCGGTGGTGAAGGTCGGGGCGGTGCCGCTCCAGCCCGACAGCGTGTTCTCATCCCACAGGGTGACCCGCGGGCGCTCCATTCGGACCGGCGCGGCCGAGCTCAGCTGACCGGCCCCGGTGACCCCGACCAGATAGCGGTTGCCATTCTCGTCGCGATAGACGTAATCGGCGCCGCCTGTCCCTGGTTCGAAACGTTCGTCGAAGTTGGTCGACCAGCCACAGGCCGCGAGCACGCCGGTACAGACCGCCGCGTCGTCGCTGTCATACCGGTAGCGCAGGCTGACGTCGGTCAGGAGATCGGCGAACCCGACTCCGCCCTCGCCCTCGTAGTGGAGGTTGTGGCTCCACAGGTTGATCCCGACCGAGGCATCGTCGGCGAGATCGACCGCCTTGGTCTCGCCCACCGCGTCGCCCCCGCCACCGACGACTGCGACCGAGAAGTCGGCTCGCTCGATGTTCGAGGTCCCCGTCCAGCGAACGTTGCCCAGGGTGAGGACGTTCTTGGCCCGAGCGAAGTACTTCGAGGGCTTCGCCCAGTCCGAGGCGTACAGCGTGGTGCTGCCCATCAGATGGGCGAGGTCGAGCCGCAGGCCGTACTCACCGGGCGCCGACGGCGCCGTGACCGGCAAGGTCAACAGAGCACTGGTCGAGCCCGAGGTGATGTCGGCGGGCAGATCGACCGCACCCACAAAGGCGGTCGGCTTGCCCTTGGAGTCGAAGAATCGATACGCCATCCGGTAGCGATCGCTCCCGGACGAATTGAAGGTGAACCCGGACGTATCGTTTTTGAGGGTGACCGCGAGATTGACGCTGCCGCCGGCCGGCATGGTCGCGGGAGCGAACTCCGTGCCGAGGCTCTCGGTATCGAAGGTCAGCTTCACCTTGGGGGCCACGTAGCTGATGTCGAGATACGGCCGGACGGCGGTAGAGGACCAGATCCCGTTGCGGAACTTGTTCTCCGTCTTGGTCGAGTCCTCGGTCGTGGTCCGGACCATCAGCCCGAGGTTGGCCTTCCAGTCGTTGGGCGAGCGGGTGTACCAGCGGCGCACGAGGCCGGTCACATCCTGGGTGAACCAGCCATTGCCCGACGGGCTGATGACCGAGTTCGTGTAATACGCGGACTGCGCCCCGCAGCCCCCGATCGTGCCACTCGCGCACAGGTAGTCGATCTTGTCGGTGCCACCGGCGCCGAGCTGGTTGGCCCATTTGTCGGGCACGCTCCATTGGCCGGTCACCAGCGTGGTCATGAACGAGCGGGCGACGCCCGAGTACTTGTTGAGCCCGAGTTCGGCGCTTGTGATCTGTTCGCCGTCATCGGAGCCGAGCGGGGTGCCCTTGAACCAGAACAACCCGCGCATGACGTCGAGCGAGTAGCCATCGGCGCCGTCGTTGTCGTAGCCGATGCGCATCCCGGTCCAGCAGAAGGCCGAGGTGTCGAGGCCCTTCGAGAGCCATGTGTCGGAGTAGTTCGTCGCGCTGCTGTCGCAGTTCGTGGTTCCGGTCCCGCCGGCCTGGATCCGGATCACCGGATCGAGCGTGATCGGGAACACCCGGCTCGGGTCGGACAGCCAGGCAGGATCGATCGTGTAGCGGATGTAGACCTCGCCCGCACCGAGCTTCGCCGGTGACGGACGTGTGGTTGGGGCCGCGGTCGGGGTCGGCTCCGCCGACGCCGTTGCGCCAGGGGTCGCGGAGGGGCTCGGCGCGACGGAGGCCGTCGGGGTCGGGCTGACCGGCGGCGCAGCCGACGGACCATCGGATGCTGCGGCGCTCGGATCTGGTGTCGCCGTCGGACCCGGAGGGACCGTCGCCGCAGCACCCTCGCTGGGGCCCGGCGACGCCGGGGCGGACAGAGGCGTCGGCGTGGCGGTCGGAGCTGCGGTGGGCGGTGCCGTTTGCGTCGGAGCTGGCTCGCCTGAAGAGGTCGGTTTCGGAGAAGACGTGGACTTCGGAGACGAGGTCGGGGTGGTGCTCACCTCGGGCCCGGGAGTCGACGCCGTCGGGCCGTCGGGGACTGGCGGTGGTGTGGATCCCGGGATCGTCGGAACGACCGGGCCGGGAGGCGGTGGAGCATCGTCTCGGGGTGCCGGCTCCGGGAGCTGTCCGGCATCGGTGAACGCTTCGACGGTCGTTCCACCCGGACCGCGCTCGGCGCCGACCGCATCGGCCACGAACGGTGCCGACAGCCAGCCCACGACCACGCCCTTGTCGTCATGGAACTCGAGGCTCGTCCCGTCAACCCCGATCACCGGGGTGAGCCCACCGGCGTCGATGACCAGCCCGTAGGTCGCGAGGTCGTCGGACCGCTCGAGGCGAACCGTGACCTCGAGGCCCTCCGGGGTCGGAGTGAGACCGAGGGCTCCCTGCCCTGTTTCGCCCGCGAAGACCAGGCCGTCGTTCGAGCGGCTGGCGGGCACCGTCGGATAGCCGGGTGCGCGCAGCTTGAGCGTGGTCGGACCCTGAGCGAGCTGGGCGAGATTGGCTGATGTCTCGGAGCCGTCCGCCAACCGAAGCGTGAAGTCGTTGGCCTTGGTGCGGAGGTTGAAGCCGTCCACTGCGTCTGGCACAAGGCTCAGGTCGATCGGCTGCCACGCCCCGGCGGCATCGAGGTAGTTGATCCGGCCGGCCGAGGTGTGGACGGTGTACGTCCCGTCGGGGTTGGCGCTGACCGTCCTCGTCTGGGTGCGGAGCTCGGGGATCTCGGTGACCGTCTTGGGGCTGACGAGGAGGTCGCTCTGAGGTGCGTGTCGGACCTCAGTCGCACCGTTTGGGAGTAGGCCACCGGCGCCGGAGGCATCGACGTGGATCGGAGCAGCGGGTCGCGAGATAGCCGACGGCACATCGTTCGAACCAGCCTGCGTGCCCGTGACTTGATTCGGTCCCGGCGCGCCCGGATCCTGCGGCCGAGGCATCGCCGACACGGGCAGGACGCTCGTCCCGAGGAGGACCATCGACCCAAGGAGGGCCGCCAATCGACGGGGCCGAACGAGACGTGTGGTGCGGGAGCGTGGCCGACGATGAGCGCGCGACTGAGGCACGACCACTACCCCCTCAGGATGGGCCGGCGGTCGAGTGTCTGTCGCGACGCTGTCCTCGACGACGGTCGGCGCAACCTAGGACGTGGTTTCGCTCGGCGTCAAGGATTCGGGACCATCGCCTGATCGGGGTACCAGGGGAGCTGCTCCGAACTCCGTACGGCGGCCAGGAAGCCTTGGCCTCGGACAGACTCCGCCGTGGCAGCCAGCGCTTGGCACACAATCTCGTACACATCGCCCCTTCCGTCCGGCCGCCCCTGGGTCTAGCATCGAGGCTCGGCGGCTGACGCATCGGGCGGTCGCCTGAATGCCATCACGGTGGACTGAGCAGCAGGCGCTGCGGTCTATCGTGTCGATCGCGTCAGGAGCAACGCTCCGGCGGTCGCTGACGGCATTCGGGTCGACGATCGGGACGTTCGCGTCGCGACTGCTTCGACGGAAGTGGTTCGGTTCGGTCGGGTCGTCCCAGGCGTGACGGCTCCCGAGATGGGCCACTCCGTCTAGCAGGAACGTGACCAGTCGTCGAAAAAACCGGTACGCACAGTCCTTCTATGAGGTCGCCCTCCGATGGTTCAGCATCCATTCGATGAGCACCAGTCAGCGTTCCATTCGCGCAGCCACCGCCAGGCGGCAGGGATGGGGTCTTCGATCGGGGTTTCGGGAGCCCGGACCCTGCCCCCCGTTTCGTGCGTGGCTGTGCACGATCCGGGCCGAGACCCTACAGACCCATGATCGGTGCGTTCACCGCCGCACCCGCACCACCTCGTCGGGTCATCGTCGATCCAGGCTTCCTGCCCTACCGCGATCGCGCCGCTCTGCGCATCCTCTACCGCGCCGATGTCGCGACGACGTCCCAACTCGTGACCCTCGCCTACACCCGCCGACAAACGGCACAGGAACGACTCGCTGCGCTCTATCGCACGGGCTATCTCGAACGGGCGATCCTGCCACCGTCCAGCCGCGGTGGTGCTCCCTATGCCTTCCGGGTCTCCCCCCGCGGACGTCGTCGTCTCGGCTATCTCCCGCTCACCCGATCACGTGCCGGCAGCCAGCTCCGCCACAGCCTCAACGGCGTCGAGGCGGTCTGTGCGCTCGTGAACGCTTTCCGCGGCGAAAGCAGGAGCGAGTCGCTGGTCCAAGCCTGGCTGGCGGAGGACATGGCCCACGACCTGCTGCCCAAGACCTATCCCGATGGCGTCGTCGTCCTCCAGGCAGCGACGGGCTCGGCCGTCCTGTGCCTCGAGATCGACCAGAACACCGAGCGCGGCCCGGTCATTCGCGACAAGCTCGGCCGGTACGAGACGGCGATTCGCTCCAAGACTGGCTGGCATCTCCTGTTCGTCGTCCCGTCGTCCGAGCGGGCGGGCTCGCTCGCTGGGACCGGGCGCCACAAGGGTGGCTATCCGGGGCTCGCAGGTTATGCCTGGGCGCTCGTCCTGCCGGAGCTGCAGGCCCGCGGGCTCGATGCCGGTATCGTCGCGCTCAACCCTAATGTGCCGCGGACGACGCTCAGGGCACTTCTCGTCGACCCGACTCCGCGGCGGTGCCCGACGCCGGTCGGTACGGACGCCTGGCTCCAGGTCCTCGGGCTCGGCGGCCACGAGGACTTCGCCGAGGCGCTGCGGTGAGATCCCGCGACGAACGGGCCGCGTGGGGTCGCGTCGGTGGCCTGACGACGAGCGCGCGGCTGGGTGGCTCCGCGATGACGGCACCAGGGAGACGGGGCTTCCAGCAGCGCTTCGAGCGCGAGGTCGACCCTGACTCCAGGCTGTCCCCAGTCGAGCGGCGCAAGCGCGCGAGCCAGCTGATGCGCGCCCACATGCTCCGGCTGGCCAACGCGAGCGCCCAGGTCAGGGCCTCGTCCAAGCGGTCCGCCACGAACACGTCGATGTCCCAGGCCCTACCGTTCGTGGTCCAGTCGATCGACGGGACTGAGCGCGCGTGCGGCGGCGATCGCCCGCTCTGCCCGCGTCGACGCCGCGTAGCGAG
Organism: Candidatus Limnocylindrales bacterium; assembly: GCA_038325875.1. GTDB lineage: Bacteria > Chloroflexota > Limnocylindria > Limnocylindrales > CSP1-4 > Chersky-267. Next base: position 17,938 of record JBBQJL010000039.1, on the reverse strand, counting down.
CGACCATGTCGCGAGATCGCCAGCCAACCACCGCCATGAGGTCGGTCTCCTGCATCCCCGCGGCGAGCATCATGTGGGCATAGGCGTGGCGGAAGAGATGCGGGTGGACCCGCCCTGGGATCCCCGCTTGGAGGCCACGGTCACGGACGAGCTCGCCAAGGCCGGACTCCGTGAGCCTGCCTTTCTTGCCGATCCACAGCACGGCGAGGTCGGCCCCCGGGTGCTTGGCCCGGGCCCGAAGGTAGCGATCCACTGCACGCACGGTCAGCGCGCCGATCGGGACGAGTCGGGTCCGGCTGCCTTTGCCCCTTACCCGGAGTAGCCCCTGCTCGAGGTCGACGTCGGCGAACCCCAGGTTGAGGACCTCGCCGCGCCGCGCCCCGGTGTCCATGAAGATCCGCAGGACGGCCTCGTCTCGCCGTCCGGCAAAGCTCTTGTCGCGCTCGCAGGCCGCGAGGATGGCGCGGAGCTCCGCTTCGCGAAGGACCGGCGGTGGCTCCTCCGGCAGGCGCGGCGGCTTCATCCGTTCCATGGGGTTGTCCCGGATCTCGCCTTCTTCGAGCAGCCACCGGAAGAACGAGTTGCAGCCGCGGTAACGGTTGTGGGCTGTCGCCGGCTTCCAGTGGGCGAGGATGTCGGTGATGAACGCCTCGACGTGCTCACGGCGGATCTCGGGCGGCGCCGTGGGCATGCCCTGACGGGCCAGGAAGCGGGTCAGCAGGCCCACGGCCGTCGAGTAGGTCGAGATCGTCGCGGGGCTGATCCGTTGGGCGCGGAGGTGGCGCCGCCAACTCTCGAGCAGACTGTCGAGTTCAGCCGTGGCCGTAGAATGGGCCGAGTCGGTCGAGGGACCTGCCATCGGATTCGTAGTGCTTGTGGATCGAGTCACGCTCACAGCATATGCGATAGAAGCGGTGAAGGGTCAAGCTCGATGGCGTGAATGTCGAGTATCGTGCGATATTCACGCTCAAACGGACGGGGCGTAGCGAAGTTTGGCATCGCGCGTGCTTTGGGAGCACGAGATCGTGGGTTCGAATCCCGCCGCCCCGACCACACCCTCCGCACTGAGGGCCGTCCGACTACGAGTTCGAAGCTGGCCGCCCCGGCATCCAGTCCTGGTGCCCCAGGCGTGACCGTTCATGATCGATGCGTTCATGGCTGAAAGGGTCAGCCAGTTCGTCCGGTGGATGCCGCACCGATACGCGGTGGTGTTCAAGTCAGCGCAACCGGTCCGAGAAGCGCGTGCGCCAGCGCATCGGCCAGCCACGCCTCGTAGCGGTCCTCGGGCCAGCCTCGGTCGAGCACGAGTAGGTCGTAAACGGCAAGCGCGGTGAGCGTCCAGGTACCGTCGGTGGCCTCATCGACTGACAGGCCGGGCCGCAGGGCGCCTCGCTGTTCCAGCATCCTCACGAACCGGCCCTGGCCGTCCAGCCGCCACGCCTCGAGGTCGCCCCACAGGGCTCTGAGGTCCGGGTCCGTGCTTGCTCCCTCGCGCAGGGCACGCAAGAGGCCTCCGGCCCGACGGTGGATCCCGGGTTGCGTGGCCGCGTACATGGCCACCTGCAGCCTCGGGTCGGGTTCCTCGATGATGGCGCGCAGTGCTGGTCGCTCCTCCACGGGCAGCTCAGCCCGTGCCGGCCCCCCGGCGAGGAGTGCCTCCACGACCGCTCGGACCAGACCCGCCTTGCTGCCGAAGATCCGGTAGGCGGTCTCGACCACCACCCCCGCGTCGGCGGCAATGGCTTCCATGCTCACGGCGTACCCGCGCTCGCGGAGGAGTGTGCCGGCCGCCGTGATGATGTCCCGGCGCCTCTGCTCGGCCTGCACCTGGCGTCGCCGCGAGTCATACCGCCGCCGGGGCTTGACGTCCTCGGACATTTCGTGTCAGTGTGCCTGATACCAAATCATGGTCGTTCCAGATGATACGACCGGCAGCGGCCGAGGGAGGTCTCGCGATGTACGCAGTCGTCGTCCGTGAAGCGGGTGACGCTTCGGAGATCAGCCAGAGCGCCGAGCATCTCCGCCAGAACGTGGCTCCCCGTGTCAAGCAGGCGCCGGGCTTCATCGCAGCCTCCTGGATGACCGACGGCTCGGGGCACACACTGAACCTGCTCGTGTTCCAGACGGAAGATGCCGCGCGCGGCGCTCTCGCCGCCGTCGAGCGCGCGCCGAGGCCCGGATACCTGACCCTCGAGAGCGCGGAGATCTACCAGGTTCTGGCGAGCGATGAGGCTGCCCGACCCGGCGCTGGCGCGATCGGGCGGTGATGGCTGACCGCCGCCGTCCCGGCGGGCCGGAGCGTCAGGATGGCTGGCCGAAGTCGACGTCCGCCGCCGCCGAAGTCCCGGTCAGTCGTCCCTCGATCTCACCTTCGTAGGCACCTGGGCTCGGCGGCCGACTGACCCGGATGGGGCGGTCGCCGACCAGTCTCAGGCGACCGACTGCTTGCCGTCGCGACCGCGGCCGAGATCGCCCCGAACGGCGGCGGCCCCGTGGGTCTTCGACCAGGCATTGACGGCATCGGCCAGGGCGACCGAGCCGGGACGCACCGCGAGGCGGTCGTCCGAGCCGCGGATCCCGGCACCGAGCTCGGCGAGCTGTCCGCGATAGGCGGGCCTGTCGCCATTCGAGCGGGCGGTCGACGGGTACACGTCGAAGTAGCCCTCGCTGCTCACGACGATGTTCGCCTCAGGCGGAGAGAAGGGTATTCGAGCCATGGTGGGATCCGATCCATCGCGCGCTTCGGACTGCGGAAAGGGAGCCCGGCGCCAAGTGCGACCTGTGGCCCCACCTTCAGGCCGCAAGGCGATTCCGTCAAATGGGGACGCCAGAGCTCGTACCACACCGCCCGGGTAGTCGTGGTCTCCGGCCCGTGTGCGGTCTGGGGCGGTCCGGTCGGGACGAATGCCCTTCGCGGCGGGACTATCGACCGGCCCCTTGGCGTCGCGCCCGATGCTAGCCTCGACCCGCTCGCTCGGGTCAGCGAGCTGCGTCGTGCTGGGGTATCGCGTGATCCGACTTCGTCTTGCCTCCATCCTGGTCGTCGTCACGGCGATCGCGGTCGCCTGTGGATCTGCGGCTCCGACTCCGCCACCACCGACGACGGCGCCCACGCCAACGGCCACACCCGACCCGCACCTGTCCGAGCCTGCTTCGGTCGATAGGGTCTACACCGAGCTGCGCAAGGCCGGCCTGTCGATCGCCGCGAACAACGGCGATTCGGGGACCGAGCCGGTCGCGCGGCTGAACCTGACCTACGACGGCTGGCCGCTCATCCTCGAGCAGTACTCGAGCACCGAGGCGCTCCGGACCAAGTCCGGGTTCGTGGCGGATCGCCTGCCCGAGTTCGGCGACGCCGCCTACACCTTTGCCGGGATGAACATCCTGGCGATGTACGGCCCGCAGGTCCAGAACACCGCTCCTGCGCTGCCGGAAGCCCGGTTCATCGCCGCCGCGGGCAAGCTGGTGGCCGCTCTCTACCCGCTCATCGGCCCGCTCCAGCAGCGCTCCGTCGCACCGGTCGACCTGCCCGGGGCATTCGCGTCGCCTTCGCCCAGCCCGACCCCGACGCCGAAGCCGACCACGAAGCCGAAACCGACCAAGAAGCCCAAGCCGAAGCCGACCAAGAAGCCGTAGTCCGGGAGCGCGGCCGCAACCTTGACCCTCGGTCGCGCTGCGCACACGCCGTGCCGAGGCGGTTCGCGATGCCGGGGGCCATCCACGGCCCGATATCACGGGCAGTGTTACGGACGGCGATCAGACCCCGATCAGACCCCGATCGCGTCCCCCATCGCGCACCTTGAGCGCCGATCCATCCATGGCGGTGATATTCCGTGCCTCAGGGCGTTGCCTCGGCCTCCCCACGGCCTGCCCGCCCGCGACATGACCGCCTCGTAATCATGCTGGTGATATCGATGCCGTCAGGCCCGCGGCTCGCCTTGCGACGACCGCCGCGGATGCCGCCGCGACTCGCCTTGCCACGACCGCCGCGGATGCCGCCGCTGCCCGCCGCGGCCCGCCATGCCGTCACGACCGCCGCGAGCGGGTCCGCCGTGCCACGCCCGCAGCCACGGCAAGTTCACAGCGCGCAGGCCGGACCACGGGCTTGACGGCGGCGCCCGTCTTGATAGGCTCGCGGCCACATCAGCGGAGAGGGCGTTCGGATGGGAGAGGCACGCGGCCGCGGTCGCAATGGGCGCAGCTCGGATGAGGTCTCCGACCTCGACAAGAGGATCATCGAGCACCTCCAGCAGGACGGTCGTCGGCCGTTCACCCAGATCGCCGGCGAGCTCGGAGTGAGCGAGGCCGCGGTCCGCGCCCGGACGAACCGCCTGGTCGAGCGAGGCATCCTCCAGGTCGTCGGCGTGACCGATCCTCTGAAGCTCGGATTCCAGCAGATGGCGATGGTCGGGATCCGCTGCGAGCGGGATCGGCTGGTGGCCGTCGCCGAAGCCGTCGCCGCTTTCCCCGAGGTCGACTACGTGGTCATCACCGCGGGGACGTACGACGTCCTCATCGAGGTCGTGTGCGAGGACAACAGCGCCCTCCTCGCCTTCCTCGCCGAGCGGCTTCGCGCGATCGAGGGTGTGCGCGACACCGAGACGTTCGTCTACCTCCGAATGGTCAAGCAGACGTACCAATGGGGCACCCGCTAAGGGCGTTGCAGTGACGCACCTGAATCCAGTCCGATCGACCGGTACGAAGGTCCTGGGGACTGGAGCCGGACGGACCACCGGCTAAGATGTGGGTGAGGGTCGCGCAGGCGGCCCGTCGTCGTGTCCGGGGGCGCCCATCATGCCGGCTGAACCGTTCCTCGCGCTCCTCGTCGTCGCGGTTGCGATCAACTTCCTGCTCGTCCTCGGGGTGGCCCTGACGACGATGCGCGCCAACCGCCGCGCCCGGGATGTGGCGGACGGCTCGCCGCAGCCGACCCAGGCCGATCGGGTGGGCAGCCTGCTCGGACCGGACGGCCTGCCGAGCGTGACCTACGACCGGGTCGTCCGGGTGGTCGGCTGGGCGGTCATCGTGTCGGTCACGCTGATCGTCGCGCTGAGTGGGCTGTGGCCCGCGACCCAGACGTCGATCCTGGCCCTGATGGCCATCGCCGGATTGTTCTTCCTGACCGTCCACGACCTCCTGCCCGCGTCGCTGCTGGGCGATGCCCGGCCGGTCGTCGAGGGCTCGGTCGGGATCACTGTCGCCACCCTCCTGATCGTCCTGACCGGCGGGCCGGTCAGCCCGTTCTTCTTCGTCTATGTGCTCATCGCGGCCGGCGCCGCCCTCGTCCTGTCGCCACGGATGGCGGTGGTGGTGGCGGCGGGCGCGCTCGGCGGCTACCTGGTCGGCGTGCTGGCCGATCCGACCTTGCTGCCCCTGTCGATCGCCCAGCAGGTCGCGGTCGTGGTCAACATCGCCGCACTCGTCCTGCTGACCTACCTCGCCCTGGTCATCGCTCGCGAGCAGCGGCGCTCGCGCGACGCGGCGATCCGGCTGTCGACCATCGACTCGCTGACCGAGCTCCACAACCGGGCCTACTTCTTTGCCGCGATCGAACGCGAGATCGAGCGCAGCACCCGGTCGCGGCGCGGCTTCTGCTTGCTGATGCTCGACCTCGACGGCCTCAAGCAGATCAACGATGGGTACGGTCACTTCGAGGGGGGCGATCGCGTCCTGCGCGGTGTCGGCGAGGTGATCCGCGGCCGCGTCCGTCGGATCGACACGGCCGCCCGATACGGCGGCGACGAGTTCGTGGTGCTGCTGCCCGAGACCGACCCGACCGGGGCGTACATCCTGGCCGAGAAGATCCGAGGCGGGGCCGCCGAGCTGGCCATCGAATCCGGGGGGCGGACGATCCGCACGTCGCTGTCGATCGGCGTCGTCGCCTTCCCAGCAGACGGACGGACTGCCCACGACCTGATGATCGCCGCCGATGAGGCGATGTACACCTCCAAGCGCCGTGGGAAGAACCGGATCGTCGGCTACGGAGGTCGTGGGGCCGCGGCGCGGAGTGGGGCGTCCGTCCGCCGACGGCCGGTCGCGCCCGCGTCCGCGACCCGCCGTGAACGACGACCCGGACCGGCCGGGACGATGGGGTCCGACGGCCGCTCGGTGTAGCATCCGGGCCATGACCCCGCCCAAGCGTCCGGCCGCGCCGCGCGGCTTCTCGACCCGCGCCATCGAGGCGTCCACCCGCACCCCGCGGGTCGATCAGCGCCCCAACGCGGTGCCGATCTACCAGGCCGTGACCTTCTCCGCTGATGATGCCGCGGAGCTCGGCGCGATCTCGACCGGGGCGATCCCTGGTTACTCCTACGCTCGTCTGGGCAACCCCACTGGCGATGCCCTGGCCACGGCGGTCGCTGAGCTCGAGGGCGCCGAGGCAGGCTGTGTCTTCGCCTCGGGGATGGCCGCCATCCACGCCGCATTGATGTCCGTCCTGCGGGCAGGGGATCGGGTCGTGGCGACGCGGGCGATCTACGGCTCGACCCGGATGCTCCTGGCCGAACGGTTCGGGCGGCTGGGCGTCCAGGTCGACTTCGTCGACGCGACCGACCTGTCCGCCGTCGAGCGCGCCTTGGCCGCCACGCCCACCCGCTCACTGTACGTCGAGACGATCTCGAACCCGACGATCGTGGTCGTCGACATCGCCGCCCTGGCGGAGCTGGCCCATCGTCACGGCGCCCTGCTCATCGTCGATAACACGTTCGCGTCGCCGGTCCTGTGCCGGCCGATCGAGCTCGGCGCCGACCTCGCGATCGAGTCGATGACGAAGTACATCGGCGGCCACTCGGACGTCCTCGGCGGCTCGGTGGCCGGCTCGCGCGAGCGGATCGCCGAGGTCAAGGCGGTCGAGGTCGACACCGGGGCCACGCTCGCGCCGTTCGCCGCCTTCCTCGTCCTGCGCGGGATCGCCACCCTGGCCATCCGGATGGCCCGCCACGCCGAGACCGCCCGCATCCTGGCCGATTGGCTGAGCCGCCAGCCCGGCGTCGCCCGCGTCTACCACCCGGACCTGGCCAGCCATCCCCAGCACGACGTGGCCGCCCGCCAGTTCCCGCACGCCAGCGGGATGCTCGCGTTCGAGCTGGCCGGTGGCCCGGCCGGTGCCCGTGCCGCCGGGGGCGCGTTCATCGACGCCCTGACCATCCCCGAGCGGACGGCGTCACTGGGCAGCATCCACACGATCGTCGCCCACCCGCCGACCACCACCCATCGCCAGTACGATGCGAGCCAGCTGGCCGAGGCCGGCATCGGCGCCGGGCTGCTGCGCTGCTCGGTCGGGCTCGAGGATGCCGACGACTTGATCGTCGACTTCGCCCAGGCACTCGAGGCCGCTCGGGCCGCCGCCGCCGCCGAACCGCCCGCCGCCGCCGCCGCCGAACCGCCCGCCGCCGAACCGCCCGCCGCGGACTCGGCCCCGCCCAGCGAGACTCCGGCCTCCGTCGGCGCCGGTTAGGGGACGTCATCGCCACCGTCGCGGCCGAGCGGGCCGTCGCCCGGGGCCGCCCGGATCCAGTGAGTCGGCTTGGGCGCGCGATCTGGCGCCTGCTCACGTCGGTCGACTTCGCGATCGCCCAGATCGTGGTCATCCTGGTGATGAGCCTGGTCGGGATGGTCATCAAGCAGCTCCCCTCGTCCGCCTTCCGGACGACGGCCGAGTACGCCATCCAGATGGACCTGACCCACGCCCGCTACGACCCGATCATGGGCACCAGCCTGGTCGGCTTGCTCGAGCGGGCCGAGGTCTTCAAGGTGTTCAGCTCGTGGTGGTTCAGCGCCGCGCTGGTCCTCCTGACGATCTCGATCGTGTGCTGCACGCTCGATCGGATGCCGAAGCTGTGGCGCCAGTCGCGCGACATCCGGGTCGTCCAGCCGGAGCCGTTCTTCGACCCCCAGCTCCCTGATCGGGCGGCGATGGATGGGCTCGGCGTCGATGCCGTCCGGCGTGTCCTCCGGGCCAACCGCTTCCACGTGCGCGAGACGACCGAGGGCGATGGCACGATCTACCTGTACGGGGATCGGCATCGCTGGGTGAAGATGGCGACCCTGCTCACCCACACCGGGCTCGTCCTGTTCCTCGTCGCGGCGGCGGTCACCAGCCGGCTCGGCTACGAGTCGGGGATCCTGCTGGCCAGTGGCGCCAGCCAGCCGGTCACGTCGATCGGGGACCCCGGCCTGATCGTGGTCAAGAACTTCGGCTTCGAAGCACCCCGGCGTGCCGATGGCACATTCGCCGACTTCACCACGGACCTGGCCGTTTACCGTGACGGGCAGGAGCTCGCGCGGAAGGTCGTCCGGGTCAACGACCCGCTGTCGGTCGCGGGTTACACGTTCCACCAGAACGGCTTCTCCCCGGCGCCGGACCTGGTGGTTCGCGACTCGCAGGACAGGATCCTGTGGGACGGCGCGGTCGCCCTGACGGGGTCAGCTGCCGGGCAGCCGTACGGCACGTTCAGCGTCCCCGGACGCGACGTCGGCCTCGAGATGATCCTGACCAAGGCGAAGGGCGACACGACGGGCGTCCTGTTCCTGCCCTATCGCTCGAAGGGCAGCCTGGCCGACGGGACGCCGGTGATCGACCAGCTCAGTCCGTTCTTCGTGGCGCTCGGGGCGACCGGCGGCTCGCGCGACACCGACTTCTTCGTCCAGCTCCGCGGGGTCGAGGGCGCCACGATCCTGATCGCCAAGCGCGACCCCGGCCAGGGGCTGGTGTGGCTCGCGTTCGCCAGTCTGATCGCCGGCCTGGTCATCACCTTCTACCTGCCGCGCCGGCGGATCTGGGCGCGGCTGTCACCCGATGGGCGGCTGGCCATCGTCGGGCGCTCGGATCGCTACGTCGACTTCGTACGCGAGTTCAGCCGCCTCCTCGACGAGCTCGTGGCGGCGCGGCAGCCGAGCGGCTGATGGCGACGCTGGCCGACCTCTGGGCGTCGCTCTTCCCGACGGCGGTCGCCGTGGCCCCGCTGACACCCGGCGCCGGGGAGCGCGAGGTCGGCTGGGTCCGCGTCCTGAAGGCCCGGGTGCCGGCGTTCGAGGGTCTGGACGCGGGCGACCTGGCCATCCTCCCTGCCGGGGCGCTGGCCGCGGTCGCACCGGGACCGGTCGATCGCGGGGCGCTCGTGGCGGGCTTCGTCCGGGCGGCCGTGGCGGCGCTCCTCCTGATCGACGGGGAAGGTGGCGGCGTGGCGGCCGACGCCGACGCCGGGGTCGCGTCGCCGATCGATGGGTTCGGGTCGGAGGCCGCCGCTGCCGGCCTGTCTGTGCTGAGGGTCGCCGGGGTCGACCCCACGGTGCTCGAGCGGAGCGCGATCGGCTTCCTCGTCAACCGCCGCGCGGAACTGGACCGACAGGCGTCGCTGATGGAGACACGGCTCGAGGCACTGGCTCTCGAGGGCAGCGATCTGGCCGGCCTGGTCGGGGCGATCGGTGCGGGGCTCGGTCGAGCCGTCGCGCTCGAAGGTCGGCGCGGCGACGCCCTGGCCGTACATGCTCCGCCGAACGTGCCCGGTGCGACGGCAGCGGTCGGGGCCTACCTCGCTCGCCCGCGGTCGGTCGCTCTGCGTCTGGCGCTGCCGGCCGCGCCGGTCGGACCGTCGGGTGCCGGCAAGGGTGGCGGCGCGCGGTCGTCCGGCAGCCTGGCCCTGCTCGGCGACCGGCCGGTCAGCGAGCTGGAGCGGGTCGTCGGCGAGCGGATCGCCGTGCTCCTGGCGCTCGAGCTGGCCCGGGACGAGTCGGTCCACCGCGCCCGGGACACCGTCCGACGAGGCGATTCGCTGCCCGCCGGAGGACCGCCCTGGGTCGTCCTCCTGGCGGACCAGGCGCCGCCGGCCGCTGATGCCTCGCTCGATCAGCGTGAAGAGCTGCGCCGCGAGCTGCGGCTCCTGGCGCCGGCGCGCCGGGTGGCCCTGCGCGGCGACGCGACAAGCCTCGAGCTGCGCGCCGTCCTGGCGGCCGGCGTCGACGACCCCGGGGGCCTGGCCCTGGCCGAGCGGATCGGCCGGTTCCTGGGGCGGACGGTCGCGGTCTCACGGCCGTTCTCCGACCCGGGCGATCGACCGTCGGCCGAGGCGGAGGCGCGCTCGACCCTCGAGGCATCGCGTGCGGTCGGGCAACCGATCGGCGTGGCTCGCGCCGACCGGCTGGCGGCCTACCGGCTGTTGGGCGCACTGCACAACCTTCCCGACGGATTGCGCCAGGCCCGGGCGCTCCTCGAGCCGCTGCTCGGGGGACGGACCGATGTCCGCGCGGAGCGGTTGGCCACGCTCCGGGCGATCCTCGACCACCCCGGATCCGCCGAGGCGGCGGCCTCGCTCGGGATCCACCGCAACACGATCGCCTACCGGGTTCGCCGGATGGAGGCGGCGTCGGGCTGGAGTCTCGACGATCCGGACCTGCGTTTGGCGCTGTCCGTCGCCGTTCGACTGGTGCAAACAGCACAAGATTGAGCCGCCCCTCGGTGACGAACCGAGGCTCCGGGGCTGGTAGACTGCCTGCATTCGCGTCGGGCGTGCACCAGAGTCGTGCAGTCGGCACAAGGTGGACGCCACAACCCTGCCCGTGCGTCGCAGACCACGCTGGCACCACTCACGCAGGAGGGCTCCATTGGCAGTCGCGACTGAGGCCGTCGACGGCATCGAGAAGATCGAAGCGGCGAAGGCGAGCGGGATCCGCTTCATCCAGCTCCAGTTCACCGACATCATCGGCCACGTCAAGGCCGTGACGATCCCGATCCATCAGCTCGAGGGCTCGGTCCGCCACGGGACCTGGTTCGACGGGTCATCGATCGAGGGCTTCACCCGGATCGCCGAGTCGGACCAGTACCTCATGCCGGACATGAGCACGTTCGCCGAGATCCCGTGGCAGAAGGGCGCAGGCCCACGCGGCACCGCCCGGGTCATCTGCGACGTGTTCACCCCGAATGGCCAGCCGTTCGTCGGCGACCCGCGCGGCGTCCTCCGTCGCCAGGTCGAGCGGGCCGCCAAGCTCGGCTACATCGTCAACACCGGCCCCGAGCTGGAGTTCTTCCTGCTCCGTCGCGACGAGAACGGCGCGATCACGCCGCTGCCGCACGATCAGGCCGGCTACTTCGACTTCTCGACCGACCTCGCCCAGGAGATCCGCCAGGACATGGTCGACGCCCTCGAGGCGTTCGGCATCCGGGTCGAGGCAGCCCACCACGAGGTGGCCGCCGGCCAGCACGAGATCGACTTCGAGTACAGTGACGCGCTGGCCACCGCCGACAACGCGATCACCTTCAAGTTCGCGCTCAAGGCGATCGCCCAGCAGCACGGCCTGTACGCGACCTTCATGCCCAAGCCGATCCACGGGATCAACGGCTCGGGGATGCACACCCACCAGAGTCTGTACTCGATCGCCGAGAACCGGAACGCCTTCGCCGACGCCTCGAATGCATACGGACTGTCGGACGTAGCCCGGTCGTATATGGCCGGCATCCTCGCCCACGCTCGCGGGATGAGTGCGGTCCTGGCACCGCTGGTCAACTCGTACAAGCGGCTGGTCCCGGGCTATGAGGCCCCGACCTACCTGACCTGGGGCCGGACGAACCGGTCGGCGCTCATCCGGGTGCCGATGGTCTCGCCGGGCAAGTCGATCGAGGGCACCCGCGCCGAGGTCCGCTGCCCGGACCCGTCGTCGAACACGTATCTCGCCTTCGCGGTGATGATCGCGGCCGGTCTCGATGGCGTCGAGAAGGGCCTTCAGCTCGGCGATCCGGTCGAGGAGAGCCTGTTCGAGATGGACGCGGCGACGATCGCGGCCAAGGGGATCCGGGAGCTGCCCGGCACGCTCGGCGAGGCGATCGTGGAGCTCGAGGCGGATCCGGTCGTCCGGGATGCTCTCGGCGACCACGTCTTCAACCACTATGTCGAGGCCAAGCGGGCTGAGTGGGACGAGTACCGCACGCAGGTCTCCGACTGGGAGGTCGAGCGCTACCTCGACCAGTTCTAGGCCGATCCCCGATCTGGGGCCGGCTTCGGAACGAGGCTGAGCCTCAGGACGCGGCTGAGCCACCGAGCGCGGCCGAGTCTCGGAACGAGGCTGAGCCTCAGGACGCAGGCGAACCTTCGAACGGGCGCGTGCCTTCGGGTACCGCGCCCGTTCCTGATGTCCGACTCCGGCGCGCCGACCCTCCCAACCCCTCCTCCCCCGAGCCCAAAACCCTCGAGGCGCAGGACTTCCAGCCCAGCCCCGCAGCCCTCGCAGCCCTCGGTATCACCACCACTGCTATCAGGCGGCATACAGGGTCCAACGGCCGCTGGCCGGCGCCGCCGACCCCCACCAACTGCGTACGTATCACTCCCTCGCATAGGCGTGGACATAGCCGGCCCCGGACCGCGATAACCCCGCGATAAGCGGATCTCATAACACTGCCCGTGATATGGGAAGCATCGGTCCGGCTCAGAGGCGTGCGCGGCCATCGACCGTCGCGGGTCGAGCCCGGTCTCGCATGGTCGCTGCCCGGCTCGGGACCGCGCTTCGAGAGGCCCGCGCCATCGCGGGACTTAAGCAGGCAGAGGTGGCGGCCCGTGCAGGAGTGTCCCAGTCGGAGATCAGCCGACTCGAGCACGGCGAAGGGCAGACCGCCTCGATCGAGACATGGGCGTGCGTGGCGGCTGCGGTCGGCGAGCAGTTCGTTGGGTTCCTCGAACTCGCGCCGGGGGCATCACCGCCGCGCGACATCGAGCACCTGCGGCGCCAGAGCGCGCTCATCGAGATGGCAGCGGCAGGCGGGTGGCGTGCGCTTCCCGAGTTCGCGATCGACCCAGGCGCGACCCGCTCCCGCTCGATCGATGTCGCGCTCATCCGGCCGTCAGCCCGCGAGGCGATCGCGGTCGAGGTGTGGGACTGGTTCGATGACGTCGGTGCCAGCCTCCGCGGTCTCGACGCCAAGGTCACCGCGCTCGTCCGACGACTGCCGGCTGACTCTGCCGTCGACTCGCCCGGCGACGGGAACTCGTGGCGGGTCGAGGGCCTGTTCGTCGTGCGCGACACACGGCGCAATCGGGCGATCGTCGCGGAGCTCCGACCGCTCTTCGCCGCGCGCTTCACCGGGTCGTCGACGGCATGGCTCCGCGCCCTCGACTCCGCCGCAGCGATGCCGGTTGGCCACGGCCTGCTCTGGAGCGACCCCCGCCGCAGGCTGATCGCAAGCCGGTTGGCCGCAAGCCGTCCGAGCCCCCATGGCGCCTGACGGCGGACGACCAGACCACGGCTCCGACCAGCGTACGGGGCAGCGCGCCTGACGGCGGGACGACCAGACGACGGCTCCGACCAGCGTACGGGGCATGGGCGCCTGCAGCCCGCCACCCGCCCCGACCCGCGATGGCCCAGCGGCCTGGTCCAACGATGCCGCATCATCGCGGGATGGGCAGCTCACCGGCGGTCGTTGACGCGGCTACGCAGATCGTCATCCGGCCGATGCGCTCTCTGTGGCTGCTGTCGATCGCCCACGCGGTCAACCACGCTCAAGCCGTCATCCTGCCGCTGATCTACCTCCAGATCATCCACGACTATGGCGTCAGCGTTGAAACGATCGCCATCCTCGCCGCGGTCGGTGCATTCGCTGCGGGCGTGGCCCCGCTCAGTTACGCCTCGCTGACCCGACGGATCTCGCGACGGAAGATCCTCGGGACGGGCGGGATCCTGTTTGGTGGCGGGTTCGCCGCCCAGGCATTGGCGATCTCCTTCCCGATGTTCGCCGTCACCAACGTCGTTTCCCGCGTCGGCGGATCGCCCCAGCATCCGGTCGGGAACGGCCTGCTTGCGGAGCAGTTCCCGCCGGAGCGGCGGGGCTTCGCGATCAGTGCGCACATCGCCGGCGGGAACGTCGGGACGGTGGTCGTGGCGATCATCGGCGTGCCGCTCATCGCGGCGGTCGGCTGGCGCGGAGCCTCGGTCGTCTTCGGCATCCCGGCCATCGTCATCGCGATCGCGATCCTCGTGCTCATCCGCGAGACCGGCACGGACCGCGCGGCCGCAGTCGCGAGCGGCAGCGTCCGAGCCGCCTTCGGGCGGATCGGCCGGGACAGTGACCTGCTGTGGCTCTACCTGACCTCGGTGCTTGGCGGCGGTGGCCGCGGGCTCGGCGTCGTGAACCTGTTCGTGCTGCTCTACCTGACCCTGGTCCTGCACCTGGACGCGGCGCTGGCCGGGCTGATGTACGGCGTGCTCATGGTCTGTTCTGTGCCGGTGCCACTCCTCGCCGGGTGGCTTTCCGACCGGATCGGACGCAAGCCGGTGATCATCGGGGTCTACCTGGGTGGGGCGATCGGATTCGTCGTCTTCATGCTCGCCGGCTCGAACCTCGTCGGGCTGTGGCTCGGGATCCTGATCATGGGACTGTTCAGCTTCGCCGAAAGTCCGCAACTCCAGGCGCTCCTCGCCGACATCTCGCCGCCGTCGATCCGCGATGCCTCGTTCGCGATGTACTTCACCCTCTCCTTCGGTGTCGGCGCCCTGTGGACCGCGGTCTACGGCCTGATCATCGGGGCGGTCGGCGAGGCGTCGGGCCTGCCGATCGCGTTCATGCTGATGGCCGTCACGTTCCTGCTCGCGGCGCTCGCGACGCTCCCGATCCATGCCGACCAGCGGGCGCGCGACAACGCCGCCCACGAGGCAAGTCTGGGCGAGCCTTAGGGCACCCGGCGGGGGACGACGCCATTGGCGCGTTGCGCCTGAACCCACCGGGCCTCGGATGGCCGACCATCACAGACGGACCCGACTCGTCGTCTCGTGGTCGTATCCGACCGGGAACGACCGGCCAGCGAGCGCGACGATGGCCCATCGAATGGAGCGGCCAGTGGCCACCGGCCGTCGCTCCGAAGACCCTCCCTCGTCCACCCCCGGCGACGCACGAACGCTCGACGCGGGAGCGACCGATCCGATCTCCACAGGTGTTCGCGCCCGCCTGTTGCACCACTGTTTTAGCGGTCGAGGGCGAACCGGTCGAGACGACCCTCCCACCAGACGACTCTGCGGTCGAACTCGCCTGGCGCCCGATCCTGTTCATCTGGACGACGTGGTGCGGCATCCAGCCGGTGATCACGCCCCGCTGGCGCCGCCTCGACTGACCCGCGCCAGACCCGGATGGCGGTCCGACTCCGTCTGGGCTATCATCCGCAGGCCCTGTGCAACGGGCAATTTCGGTCGGGGCGTGGCGCAGTTTGGCAGCGCGCATCGTTCGGGACGATGAGGTCGGAGGTTCAAATCCTCTCGCCCCGACCACTTACGAGTATTCCCACCTCCGTCGGTAATGCCGCTGCCAGCCCGTGTCGGACGGCATGCGCGCTGAGGTGGACCGTCGCCTCCTGGATCCCCAGGACATCGATGCGGTCAAAGAGCGCGCTCGCGAGGAGCTGGCGACCTGAGCCGCCCTCGGCCTTCCGCCACGTCTCGGGCAGGTCTTGGACGTAGCGGACCGCGACATCGGCAGGAATTTCGTCCAGTCGCTCACGAGTCTCGGCCGCCGCCTGCTGCTGGTCAAGACGATTCATGGTCTGCTCGAGCCGCGACCCGTCCCGATCTTGCATGTAACGGGCCATCGCCCGGCCGCGTTCACGAGCGATCCGATCGAGCATGGACCGATCGGGAGCTGATGCGGCGCGGTTTACCTCGCCGACGACGCTGGCGATCGCCGGCGCCCCGACCGAGGCCGCGGCGAGAAGCTCTTCGACGATCTGTTCGTAGAGCTCACGACGGTATGCGTGGCCCAGGGTCCGGCCACGACCGTGGTGCTCGGGCCGGGCCGCGACGAAAGGCGCACACGGCTCGCGATGACGGTAGTAGCCGGTGTCCCCAGTAAGCCGCTTGCCGCACGCGGCGCAGTGGAGCATGTCGAGGGCATACGGTCGACGTGGATCCGCTGGCCGACTGGTGTTCGTCGCCCGCCGTGCCCGGGTCGCCTGGGTCGCTTCCCACTGTCCGCCCGGGACGAGCGGCGCCCAGCGGGCCGGCTCGCCATCGCGCAGTCGCCCCACGTACAGCGGCGAGGTCAGGACACCGCGGACGGTGAACAGCGGCAGCTC
This sequence comes from Candidatus Limnocylindrales bacterium, assembly GCA_038325875.1. Taxonomy (GTDB): domain Bacteria; phylum Chloroflexota; class Limnocylindria; order Limnocylindrales; family CSP1-4; genus Chersky-267. The sequence goes on along the minus strand of JBBQJL010000039.1, from coordinate 1,895 downwards.
GACGGCCGCCGCGACGGCGCGGTCGGTGCGTCCGGCTGCGGCGAGCTCGAACACCCGCCGGACCGTCGGGAGGCGCTCGGGGTCGAGCTCGAGGAGCTTGTCGGCATTCCGGCGGAACCCGTACGGCGGACGACCGCCAGGGTCGCGCTGCTTCGTCAGCTTGGAGGCGTAGCCCTCCTTGATCCGGCGGGATAGCCGACGGCTGTAGCGCTCGGCGTCCTTGGCCTCGTCGACGAGCTGGTCCCAGTGACGGTCGGCCGAGCTCAGGATCTCCTCGTCGCAGAAGTAGACCGCGACGCCGGCCGGATGGAGGGTGTCCTCCAGCAGTTCGAGCGTTCGACGGAGGTTGCGCTGCCAGCGCGAGACGTACGCCACGAGGAGAACGTCGAAGTCGCCGCGCTGCGCCGCCGCCAGCATGTCGTTCATCTCGACCGAGCGGTAGACCGTCCGCCCGGAGTGGGCCGCCCGCCAGGCGAGGGCGGAGTCGACCAGGCCGAGCCGCTCGATCGCTCGGTCCTGGAGCTCGGCCTGAGCCTCGGGGCCGTAGCGGTCGAACTGGCCGGCCGTGCTCTCGCGGATCCAGCGGGCCGCGCGTCGCCCGGCGAGATCCTCGATCGTGGTCGGCAGACGGCTCATCGGTGTTCCTTCGCGATGATCCGCAGTCGGGCTTGCTGGGTGCTGCGGTCGCGTTGCTCATTGGCCCAGCGATCTCGGACGAGTTGAGCGAGGGCGATGACCATGGGATCCATCGACAGATTGTCCCTCGATACGGCCGACTCGGCCAGCACAGCGTTGCCGCTCAGGACCACGAGGTGAAGGGTCACGGGCGAGGCGGTTGAGCTATGCCAACGCCCACGCCCCTGACCCGTGCGCCGCGTCGTCGGCGGTCGATCAGACGCTGGTTGCGGGCCGGGTGGCCGACGGTGGACTCGGCGCGCCAGGCCGTGCGTCGTGGTGGCGGTCTCCGACTCCTCCCGCCTCACCGCAGGACCTCGTCGAAGTCTTCGTGGCCGCCAAGTCCGAGGAGCTGCAGCCAGGCGGCGGTGCCGACCGGCGTCGGGCAGCGTCGCTGTGTCGGGTCGACCAGGAGTGCGCCGAGGGTCGTCCGCGCGATCCCCGGGTTGAGGGCGATGACGCTGCAGTCGAGACCGTGGCTCTGGAGCTCGGGCAGGACCAGCGCCCAGCCCTGACCGGCGAGCCTCGGGTAGCCACCCTTGTGGCGGGCGGTCCCGGCGATCGCATTCGCCCGTCCGGCCGAGCCGACCACGAACAGCAGATGCCAGCCGGTCTTGGGGCGAAGGGCCGTCTCATAGCGGGTGAGCTTGTCGCGGATCACCGGACCGCGTTCGGTGTTCTGATCGATCTCGAGACAGAGGACGCCAGAGCCCGTCTCCGCCTGAAGGACGACGACCGCATCGGGATACGTCTTGGGCAGGAGGTCGTGGGCCATCACCTCGGACAGCCAGGCCTGGACGAGCGGCTCGTTAGCGCCGTCTCCGCTGGCCCGCACGAGCGCGCAGACGGACTCGACGGCATTGAGGCTGTGACGGAGCTGGGTGCCGGCTCGGGAGCGGGTGAGTGGGTCATAGCCGAGACGACGACGTCCGCGGGGTGAGACGCGGAAGGCGAATGGAGCACCACCGCGGGTTGTCGGTGGCAGGATCGCCCGTTCGAGATAGCCCGCGCGATAGAGCGAGCTGAGTCGTTCCTGTGCCGTCTGTCGGCGGATGTAGGCGAGGGTCACGAGTTGCGCTGTTGTGGCGACGTCGGCGCGATAGAGGATGCGCAGCGCGGCGCGATCGCGGTAGGGCAGGAAGCCTGGATCGACGATGACCCGACGAGCTGGTGCGGCAGCCGAGGTGAACGCACCGATCATGGGTTAGTAGGGTCTCGGC
>JBBQJL010000038.1:0-30826 GCA_038325875.1 Candidatus Limnocylindrales bacterium | reverse complement strand
GCGATCCACTGTGGGGATCTGCTCTGACCACGACATAGGGCCATGGATCCAGCGAGCAAGCAGGGGCGGACGCCTGGACCCCGCTCACATCAAGTAGATCACCGAGACCCTGGAGTACACCGCCCGCCTGTCGATGGCCCTGGCCGAAGAGCGCCGGCCGCTGCTGCGCGAGCTCGGGCGCGAGCTCCACCCGCTGCCTGGCCTGAAGAGCACCCTGAACCGGAGCTTCGATCCCGTCGGCGAGCTGCTCGACTCAGCCTCGCCCCGGCTGGGCGGACTGCGCCAGGCCGTTCGGATCGCCTACGACCGGCTGCGCCGCCGGCTGGATGCCCTGGTCCAGTCCGGGACAGCCAGCGGAGCGCTCCAGGAACCGATCATCACCCTGCGCAACGGGCGCTACGTCCTGCCCGTCCGGGCCGATGCCCGCAGCCGGGTGAAGGGCATCGTCCACGATGCCTCGGGCAGCGGCCAGACCCTGTTCGTCGAGCCGCTCGTGGCGGTCGAGCTGGGCAACGCCTGGCGCGAGGCGCAGGCGGCCGAGCGTGAAGAGATCGAGCGCATCCTCGATGAGCTGTCCGCACTCGTGGCTGCCAACACCGTTCAACTTCGGGAGTCGCTCGGGGCCCTGGCCCACTTCGACCTGTGGTCCGCCAAGGCCCGCCTGGCCGCTGAGATGGATGGGATCCGGGCCGACACCGCCGACCGGCCGGAGGTCATCCTGCTCGGCGCCCGACACCCCGGCCTGTCCGGTCGGGTCGTGCCGATCGACATCCGGCTCGGTGACGGCTACACCGCGCTGGTCGTCACCGGTCCGAACACCGGGGGCAAGACGGTCACCCTGCGCACGCTCGGACTGCTCTCCCTGATGCATCAGGCGGGCCTGCACATCCCGGCCGAGGCCGGCTCGCGGCTGCCGATCTTCGGCGACGTGTTCGCCGACATCGGCGACGAGCAATCGGTCGCCCAGAGTCTGTCGACCTTCTCCGGGCACCTCCGCTCGATCATCCGGATCGTCGACGCGGCGGGGCCTGGGACCCTCGTCCTGCTCGACGAGCTCGGGGCGGGCACCGACCCGACCGAAGGGTCGGCCCTGGCCCAGGCGCTGCTCGATCACTTCATCCGGGCCGGAGCCCTGGTGGCGGCGACGACCCACTATGCCGAGCTGAAGGCCTATGCCCATACGACGCCGGCCGCCCGCAACGCGTCGGTCGAGTTCGACCTGGAGTCCCTCAGCCCGACCTATCGCCTGACCATCGGCCTGCCCGGTGGCAGCCAGGCGTTCGCCATCGCCGAGCGGCTCGGACTGCCGCCGGGGATCGTCCAGGACGCGCGCTCGCGACTGACCGACAATCAGCGCACGTTCGAGGCGACCCTCGCCTCCCTGCGCGCCGCCGAGGACGAGACGAGCGATGCGCTCGAGCGGGCCCGGGCCGCCGAGGTTCGTGCCCTCGATGCCCTGCGCCAGGCGCAGGACGAGCGACGGGCCGCCCGCCGCGAGCGCGACGATCTGATCGGGGCCGCCCGTGCCGAGGCGGAGCGGAGCGTGGCCGACTTGCGCGAGGAGATCCGCACGACCCGCCGGGCCCTCGAGCGCGAGACCGTGACGGCCATGGCGCTCGATGCGGCGATCGCCGACGCAGAAGCGCTCCTGGCGACCGTCCCGGCGGTCGTGGCGGTACCCGTCGCGCCGGTCACGACCGCGGTCCCGCGCGAGTGGCAGCTCGGAGACCGCGCCCGGAGCCGCAGCCAGGGCTGGGAGGGACGGATCGCCGCACTCGAACGCGACGGCAAGCGGGTGACCCTCGAGGCGGGCGGCCTCCGGATCGTGGTCGACGCCGGCGATCTGGAACTCGCTCCCGGACCGGAGCCGACGACCCCGGTCGAGGAGACGCTCGCGGCGATCTGGCCGAGTGAGCGAACGGCGATGAGCGCGACCCGCCGGCGATCCGGTCGCGACCGACCGCTGGGCGGGGATCCCGTCGACCGGTCGTCCGACCGATCACTCGACCGGGCTCAGCGAGCGGCTGCGGTGGCCGTCCCGCGGACCCGCTCGGTCGCTTCATCGCTCGATCTGCGCGGGGCGCGGGTCGAGGAAGCCCTCGAGGTCCTCGACCGCTATCTCGACGATGCGGCCCTGGCCGGACTCGACCGGGTCACGGTCATCCATGGCCTCGGCACGGGTGCCTTGCGCGATGCCGTACGCGCGAGCGCGTCGGCCAATCCGCTCGTCCGTGAGCTTCGGCCCGGCGCGAGGGGCGAAGGCGGCGACGGGGCGACGATCGTCAGCCTGTAAGCGCCCTCCGGGGCGCGAGTCGCGGGACGACCGAGATCAGGGGACTGGGAACGCCGGAAGACTGCCGGTGGGGAATGGGCTGATGCTCGGGGTCGGACTTGGCTCGGGTCCACCGATCGGGCACTGCTTGGTCGGCGGGAACGGGGCGCCCCAGGTCGCACCGAACGGGAAGTAGCCGCCGAACCCGAAGTAGGCCGTCGGGGTGTGCTTCGGTCCGCCGCGTTGCCCGGTACCCTTTGCAGCGCGTGCAGCCCAACCCCGGTCGTACTTCTGCCAGTTCGGCCAGCCGGCGTCGACGCCGGACAGGTTCATGAACCCCTTGGTGACCTTGGGGCCGAGGCAGCCCTCCTGCCACAGCTTGCCCGTCGCCTTGTCGATGGCGATCCCGACCTTGGTGTCATCGACCTGCTTGGGGGCGGTACCGCTGACGAAGTACTCCTTGTACTTCCTGCGGGTGAACGGCCCGGGCAGCATCCCGCTGTTGGCATCGACCGAGACCTGGCTGACGCCCTTCGGCTTGCCCTCGAACTGAGCGACCGGGTCGCCCCGGAGGGCATCCTGGAAGAACGCCTGCCACAGGCTGGCCGCCGTTTCGAGGGCGACCGTCCCGTTCGGCGGGGCGCTGTTATCCGAGTTGCCCATCCAGGTCCCGACGACGAGGGCCGGATCCTTGGGGTTCTTTGGAGCGGCCACGAAGCCCATCGCTGCGAGGTCGATCTCGCTGTTTGTGGTACCGGTCTTGAGTCCGGCAGGCCGCCGCTTGCCGCCGCTGTACAGCGCGCGGCGCGACCAGAACGGGTTGCTCCGCGGGTCCGTGTTCGACTGGAGGATGTCCTGCATGATCCAGGCCCCGCCGGGACTGATCGCCTGGGTTCCAACCGGGTTCTTGGTCGAGGCCGGCCAGACTGTCTTCGTGGCACCCTGACCGTCTGTGCCCTCGACCGACAGGATCGCCGTCCGGGGCATCAGCACGCCGCCGTTGGCGATGGCGCCGTAGGCGCTGATCAGATCGATGAAGTGGAGCTCGACGGTGCCGATGCCGATCGAGCCACCGGCCGGGTTCTTGGTCGACTTCCACTGGATCCCCAGCTTCCTGGCGAACTCATAGACGTGGTCCGGACCGCTGATCAGGGCAGCCTTGATGGCCGGGATGTTGAGCGACAGCTGGATAGCCTGGCGGAGGCGGACCGGGCCTCGTTCGGCCAGGTCGGCGTCGCCCGGCGCGTACCCGCCGCCGAAGTTGGTCACGACGTCCATGAACAGCGAAGCCGCGGTCAGGGACTTGTCCTCGATCCCGGTCAGGTAGTTGACCGGTTTGAACGCCGATCCGGGCTGCCGCCAGCCATCGCCAAGCACGTCGAACTTGGGCTGGAACTTCTTGCCGCGCGGCTTCTCGTAGTACGAGCCGCTGCCGACGTAGGCCAGGATCTGGCCGGTCTTGTAGTCGACGGCTCCGAGCGCAGCGTTGTAGATCCCGCGGCCCTTGAGGTTCCGGATCCAGCTCGAGTTGGACACGCCGATGCTGCGCAGGTAGGCCGCCGTGTTCCCGCGGTTCGGCGCGATGGCGGCCGCCTTGACCCACTTCTCGGCCTTCTTCTGGAGCTTCCAGTCGAGCGACGTGATGACCTTGTAGCCGCCGGTGTCGACCGCCTCGCAGGTGTCGGCCTGGTCCTCGCCGCACAGGATCGCGCCGAGCTGATGGCGGACCTGCCAGACGAAGTGGGGAGCCAGCCAGTTCGCGCTCGGCGGCGGGGTCAGGATGACCGGCTCCTTCTTGGCCGCCTCGAAGTCGGCGTCGGTGAACTGACCGGTGGTCAACACGCTGCGGGTCTTCATCAGGTCGAGGACTTTGTTGCGCCGCTCGACGATGAGCGAGTCGTCCGGGACCTGGAGGACGAGCTTTCCGTCGGGGCAATCCTTGCCCTCGGCGACCTTGACCGTGCAGACCTCCTCCGCGTTCTTCGACAGGTCGAACGTCGTCGGCGACTGCGGGATCCCGGCCAGGATGGCGGCCTGGGCGAGAGTCAACTTCGACAGGTCGTCGATCCCGAAGTAACCCTTGGCGGCCGCCTTGATCCCGTAGCTCCGATTGCCGTAGAAGTTCTGGTTGAGGTACGCCGCCATGATCTTCTTCTTGCCGTCGATCCCCTGGTATTCCTGGGTCAGCCGGATCGATTGGATGATCTCGCGGACCTTGCGCTCGTAACGGGTCCCGGCGAAGGCGCTCTGAGGCAGCAACCGGGCGCGGACGAGCTGCTGGGTGATCGTCGATGCGCCGCGCTCGTTGCCCTGCGCGGTGTCGACGGCGGCGGACACGATGCCGACCGGGTCGAAGCCGGCGTTGTCCCAGAACGTCTTGTCCTCGATCGACGTCGTGGCGTCGATCAACCAGCCCGGGATCGTGTCGTAGGTGACCACGTCACGCTTGACCTGGCCGAAGCGGGCCAGCTCGATCGTCCCGGTCCGGTCGTAGACCGTGGTCTCCTCGGGGAAATCGAGCGTCTCGAGAAGCTTCTTGGGGTCCTCGAGACCCTGGCTGTAGTAGCCGTAGGCGCCGACTGCCGCGCTCGCCCCGACGGCGCCGAGGGCGACGAAGGTCGCGAACAGGAACAGGGGGAGCGCGATGGCCACCTTGGAGGCGGCGCCGCTGCTCCGGGGTCGTCCACCGTTCCGACGGTGGCGCCGACGCCGCGCGAGGCTGGTCTGCATGAGCTGGGTCACGATAGCATAGGGGCGGACATGGACAGATCTGGCCCCCCGCCTCGCGTTCTGACGCCTCGCCCCTGCGACCTGTGACGGGTCCCATCGCGGGCGGCCTGGATCCGGACGGCCTGCTCGCCGAGCTGACCTGGCGAGGCTTGGTCCAGGATCGGACCCCGGGACTCGACGCGCGCCTGGCCGGCGGACGGCCGATCAACGCCTATAACGGGTTCGATCCGACCGGCTCGTCGCTCCATGCCGGCCACCTCGTCCCGATCTTCGGGCTGATGCACATCCAGCGCCATGGCGGCATGCCCGTCGTGCTCGTCGGCGGTGGAACCGGCATGATCGGGGATCCCAGCGGGACCTCGGCCGAGCGCAACCTGCTCGACCGGGCCGGGGTCGTGGCCAACACCGCGGCCATCCAGGCCCAACTCGAGCACTTCCTCGATTTCAGCCCGGGATCGGCCCAGGCGCGGGTCGTAGACAACTACGACTGGCTCGGGTCGATGGGCATGCTCGAGTTCCTGCGCGACGTCGGGAAGCACTTCACGGTCCCGTACATGCTGGCCAAGGACTCCGTCCAAAGCCGGATGGACGGCGGCCTGTCCTATGCCGAGTTCAGCTACATGCTCCTTCAGGCAGCCGACTTCCTCCACCTCTACCGCCAGCTCGACGTCGAGCTGCAGACCGGTGGAGCGGACCAATGGGGGAACATCACGGCGGGTCTCGAGCTCATCCGCCGGGTCGAGGGTGCGGGGGAGGGGATCGAGCCCGCTCACGCCCTGTCCTTCCCGCTCCTGCTCGCGCCCAACGGGCAGAAGTTCGGCAAGACGGCGGAGGGCACGTCGGTCTGGCTCGACCCGGAGCGGACGTCTCCATACGCGTTCTACCAGTTCTGGTTGGACGCCGACGACGGCGCGGTCCGCCGGCTCATCCGGTTGTTCACCCTGCTCGACCGTCCGGCCATCGAGGCACTCGAAGCCGTCGCGGATGGCGCCCCCGAGCGACGCCTGATCCAGCGCGCCCTGGCGCGCGACCTGACCGCCCGGGTCCACGGCAGCGAGGTCGCCGATCGGGTCGAGGAGGTCAGCGAGGCCGTCTTCAGTCGACGCCTCCCCGAGCTCGGGGAAGCCGCCCTGGCATTCGCGTTCCAGCAGCTTCCGAATGCGGTCGTCCGACCGGCCGATGTGGCCGGCGGGCCGATCGCCCTGACCGTTGTCGCGGGTCTGTTCGGCTCGAACGGCGAGGCACGACGCGCGTTGAGCCAGGGCGGTGTATCGGTCAATGAGCAGCGGCTGTCCGGCGTCGATGCCGAGATCCCAGCGGCGATCGGTGGCCGCTACCTCATCCTGCGAAGCGGCAAGAAGACGTACCGGATCGTCCGGGTCGACGATGCCTGACGGAGCCGCGGCCGCACGCCACGCCGGACCGATCAGGTCGTATGACGGGCCCGGAGGGCGGCGATGACCGCCGACGGGGGCAGTCCCCGCTCGGCCAGCAGCACCAGGCTGTGGTAGATCAGATCGGCAGATTCGCCGGCAAGCGCAGCCCGGGTCGGGTCACGGTCCCGGCCCGCCGCCTCGAGCGCGGCGTCGTCCTTGGCCGCGAGCAGGACCTCGGTCGCCTCCTCGGTCACCTTCCGACCGACCGCGTCGACGCCGCCGTCGAGCAGGCGCGCCGTGTACGAGTCGGGCGGTCGGGTCGCGACGCGCTCGGAGATGGTCGCCCAGAGGGTCTCGAGCCAGGCGAAACCCTGCTCAGCCTGATCCGCCTCGTTCGTCGTCGGCGTGGCGTCGGCGATGCCGGCGTCGGCGGGATCGAAGCAGCTGCGCGTCCCTCGGTGGCAGGTCGGGCCGGTGGGGTCGACCGTCAGCAGGAGCGCATCACCGTCGCAGTCGATGGCGATCTCGCGGAGCTCGAGCAAGTTCCCGCTCGTTTCGCCCTTGCGCCAGAGCGTCCCCCTCGAGCGGGAGTGGAAGTGGACCTGGCCGGTCTCGAGGGTCGCAGCGAGCGCCTCGGCGTCGAGGTAGGCGACCATCAGGACCCGCCCGTCGGCACGGTCCTGGACCACGCCCGGGACGAGGCCGTCCGCGGTCCCGTACCGGACTCCGCCCTCGTCGAACCCGGTGATCCGGCCGAACGGTACCGAGCTCACGCGACGGCCTCGCGAGCGACCCGGATCGGCAGGCCTGCCGCGGCCATCGCGGCCTTGACCTCGCCGATCGAGCAGATACGACGGTGGAAGACCGAGGCGGCCAGGACCGCATCCGCGCCGCCGACCCGCACGGCGTCGACGAAGTCGCTCGGACCCGCGGCACCGCCGGAGGCGATCACCGGGACCGCGACGCGATCGACGATCGCCCGGAGGAGCTCCGTGTCGAAGCCGCTCTGTGTACCATCGCGATCGATCGAGGTCACCAGCAGCTCGCCGGCACCCAGCTCGACCGCGCGGACGGCCCACTCGAGCGCATCGACCCCGGTGATGTCGCGGCCGCCGCGCACGACGACTTCCCAGCCGATTCCCGCAGTCCGGGCCCGAGCATCGATGGCCACGACGACCGCCTGGCGTCCGAACCGCGCCGCACATCGGGCGATGAGATCCGGGTCGCCGACCGCGGCCGTGTTCAGCCCGACCTTGTCGGCACCGGCGCGCAGGACCGCCCGCATGTCGTCGACGGAGCGCACGCCGCCACCGACGGTCAGCGGGATGAACACACCACGAGCCGTGCGCTCAACGACCTCGAGCAGCGTGCCCCGCCGCTCCGGGGCGGCCGTGATATCGAGGAAGACCAGCTCGTCGGCGCCCTCGGCTGCGTAGCGAGCGGCGAGCTCAGCCGGATCGCCTTGGTCGATCAGGTCGACGAAGCGGGTGCCCTTGACCACCCGCCCGTCGGCGACATCGAGGCACGGGATGACCCGACGTCGAAGCATCAGCGTGCCTCGGTCGAGACGGCGGGCTCGCCGGCCCCGACGGCGCTGGCGGCAGCGGCGGCCGAACGCTCAGGATCGTCTCGGCCGCCCGCGATGGCGACGAAGTTCGCCAGCAGGCGCAGGCCGTCGATGCTGCTCCGCTCGGGGTGGAACTGGACCCCGAACAACCGGTCCCTGGCGATCACGCTCGGGAAGCGGCCGCCGTGAGCCGTGTCGGCCACGATCACCGACGCATCGACCGGTGCAACCGCATACGAGTGAACGAAGTACAGGTCCGCGCCGTCGGGGATCCCCCCGAGGAGCGGGTCCGGACGAAGCCGCTCGACCTGGTTCCAGCCGATATGGGGAAGGGTCGGCGGTCGGAGCAGGGGGACGGTCCGGCCGGGGAGCAGGCCCAGGGTCTCGGCGCCGTCCTCGTCACTGCCCTCGAACAGGAGCTGCAAGCCGAGGCAGATCCCCAGGAACGGGCGGTCGGCCTCGATCCACGCCCGGATCGGGTCGACCAGGCCGTGGCGCGCCAGGCGGGTCATGGCCGGGGCCGCAGCACCGACGCCGGGCACGACCAGCGCATCGGCGTCGGCGTCGGCCAACGCGCCCGCATCCCGGACAACGGCAACCTCTGCACCGACCGACCCGAGCGCCCGGCCGATGCTGACGAGGTTGCCGGCACCGTAGTCGACGACCGCCACGCGCAACGAGCGCATCACCCGAGGCTGCCCTTGGTCGAGGCGACCCCGGTCCGGCGCGGATCAGCGCTGCAAGCCTCGCGCAGAGCGCGTCCGAGCGCCTTGAACGCCGCCTCGGCCAGGTGGTGGTCGTTGCGGCCGGTACCCGACACGTGGAGCGTTGCGCCGGCGGTCCGGGCGAACGCTTCGAGGGCGTGCTCGATGAGCTGCAACGGGAGCTGGCCGGCCCGCTCGCCCCGGAACGGCAGGTCGATCAGCGCGTACGGCCGCCCGCCGACATCGATGACCACACTGGCGATCGACTCATCCATCGGGACCCGGGCGTCGCCGAACCGGACGATCCCGGCTCGGTCGCCGAGAGCCTCGGCGAACGCCGACCCGAGCACGAGGGCGACGTCTTCGACAGTGTGGTGCTCGTCGACCTCGAGGTCGCCGGCCGCCCGGATCTCGAGGTCGAACAGGCCGTGGTGGCTGAGCGACCCGAGGAGGTGGTCGTAGAAGCCGATGCCCGTGGCGATCTCGGAGCGGCCCGTCCCGTCCAGATCGAGGGTCAGCGCGATCCTCGTCTCGCGGGTCTCCCGTTCGAGGCTCACCCGTCGCCCGGCGAGGGCCGTGACGGTGGTCGTACCGGCTGCGGTGGGTGAGGTCATCGGGGCGTCTCCGTTCGTTCGGCTTCGAGCTCGGCCGCAGCGGCGAGCAGTCGATCGTCCTCGTCGGTGGATCGGACGGTCAATCGGAGGTGGTCCGCCAGCGGGTGCGTCGCCGGGAACGTCCGCGGAACGAGGCCGCGCCGGAGGAGCCCCTCCGCCACCTCCGCCGCACGCGTTGCACTTTCGAACGGGATGAGCAGGAAGTTCGTCCGGCTCGGGCCCGGCCGCCAGCCGATCCGCTCGAGGGCGGTCGCGAGGCGTTGGCGCTCGGCCGCGACACGCTCGACCGCCAGCCGGACGACGGCGTCATCCTCGAGGGCATGGGTGGCGACGGTGACCGACACGGTCGATACCGAGCCCGGCGGCCGATACGGCTCCATCTCGGCGATCATCGGGCGGGCGGCGATCGCGAAGCCCACCCGCAGGCCGGCCAGGGCGTACGCCTTGCTGAGCGTTCGGACGACGATCAGGCGTGGGTACGTCGCACGATGGGGATGCAGGCTCGACCCGGTGAACTCCGCGTAGGCCTCGTCGAGGACCACGACCGGAGCCGGCCGACCTTTTGTCCCGGCGTCGGCGAGCAGGAGGTCGAGCAGGGCGACGATCGTTCCGTCCGGCTCGGGCAGGGCGGTCGGGTTGTTGGGGCTGCACAGCCACAGCAGGTCGGCTTCGGCGGCCGCTGCCCGGACTCGGGTCGTATCGATGGCGTAGCCGGCGTCCGCCCCGAGGCGCGGGATGGCGATGAGTCGCGCCGCGCGCTGCTCGGTCAGGACCCGGTACATCGCGTAGGACGGGACCGGGACGACCGCCGCACCACCCGCGGGCAGGAACGTCTTGGCGACGATGTCGAGGATCTCGTCGGCGCCGGCGCCGACCATGATCTCCTCGACCGGCACGCCGTACCGCGCGGCCGCCGCTTCAGTCAGGCGGCGATAGTCGGACGGCGGGTATTCGGACAGGCTCGTCTCGAAGTCGCCTGCGGCCAGGATCCGGGCGGCGAGATCCGGTGGCGTCGGGCTCGTGTTGAGGTCGAACCGGACGATCCGATCGACCGGCACGCCGTAGCGAGCCGAGACCTGCTCGCTGGTCGCTTCCCAGCTGTAGCCGGCCGGGGCGACCGGATCGCTCATCGTGACCGGGGTCGGGCTCATGCCACGATCTTCTCGATGGGCAGGACGAGGATGCCAGAGGCGCCGGCGGCCTTGAGTCGGGGGAGGAGGCTCCAGACCGCGTCGGCGTCGACCACGGCATGGATGGCGATCATGCCCTGATGGGTCAGTGGGATGACCGACGGCGACTCGAGGCCGGGCAGGAGTCCGCTCAGCTCCTCGAGCTTGGCGGCCGGCGCATTCATCATCAGGTACTTCCGACCGCGTGCCGCGAGGACGGCCGACAGCATCGTATCGATGGCACCGAGATCGGTCGCGCGCTCGACCTGGGCCGCCGGATTGGCGACGAGGATCGCCTGCGAAGCGAGGACGTCGCCGATCGGCCGGAGGCCGTTCATCTGGAGGGTCGAGCCGGTCGACACGAGGTCGACGATCGCTTCGGCCAGGCCGAGCCGCGGGGCAACCTCGACGGCGCCCGAGATCGGGATGACGTCGACCGGGATCCTCCGTTCGGCGAAGAATCGGCGGGTCGTGTTCGGGTGGGCCGTGGCGACCCGGCTCCCGGCGAGCTCGGCGACCGTCGTGATCGGCGAGTCGGCTGGAACGGCCGCGGCAAGCCGGCACCGGCCGTAGCGCAGCTCGCGCATGATCGGCAGGGCTGACCCGGATTCCGACAGCAGGTCGACACCGGTGACGCCGAGGTCCGCGACTCCGTCCCCGACGAATTCGATGACGTCGTTCGTCCGCACGAACAGGATGTCCAGGTCGAAGTTCTGCACGCGCGCGACCAGGCTGCGGTCGTGCTCCTCGAAGACCAGGCCCGCATCGTGGAGCAGGGCCAGCGTCGGTTCGACCAGGCGACCCTTGTTCGGGACGGCCAGCCGGAGCCGCTCTCTCATTGCTCGGCGCCGGCGCGGTAGGGCGCGGAGCCGGACCTGCTCCGCTCGGCGAGACGGTCGAGCATGCGTCGGTAGCCGCCTTCGCCGTGATACAGCCAGGACGCGATCCGGGTGATCGTGGCCGTGCTGGCGCCGGTCTGTCGGGAGATCTCGCCGTAATGGAGGCCGGCGTCGAGCAACCGGACGACCGCCCAGCGCTGGCTCATGTCGCGCAACTCGCCGAGCGTGCACAGGTCGCGGATGAAGTCGGCCGCCTCGTCGACGTCGTCCAGCACCACGATCGCGTCGAGGAGGGTTCGCATGTCGTCCGTGAGCCAGCTGGTCTCGGTCGTCATCGTCGTGCTCCGGTGCCCCCTTCATTCCTTGCTAACGTAGTAGCGTGCTAAAACGCTACAATGCCAACATGCTACCCGTCAACCCGTCAGCGTCCGGCCCCGTCCCACGGTTTGACAGTTTCATGCTGCTTCCGGCCATCGACCTGCGAGACGGACACGTCGTCCGACTCCAGAACGGGGACTTCGACCGGGAGACCGTCTACGGCGACGACCCGGTCCTGGTCGCGAACGCCTTCGCGGATCAGGGCGCGACCTGGCTTCACGTCGTCGACCTCGACGGAGCGCGTGCCGGATCGCCCCAGCAGGCGCCGCTGATCGGCGCCATCGTCGCGGCCGTCGGCGACCGGATGCAGGTCGAGGTCGGCGGGGGTCTGCGCGATGAGGCCAGTGTGGCGGCCGTCCTGTCAACCGGCGCGCGTCGGGCGGTGCTGGGCACCGCAGCGCTCCAAGATCCGGCGTTCGCCGGGCGACTCGTCGATGTCTTCGGCGCGGATCGGCTGGTGGTGGCTCTCGATGTGCGCGACGGGATGGCTGTCGGGTCCGGGTGGCGACCCGGCACGCCGGGCCTCGCAGTGGCCGATGCGTTGACTCGCATCACGGCTGAGGGTGTCCGCACGCTGGCCGTTACCGCGATCCAACGGGACGGACTCCTCGAAGGCCCGGACCTGGGCCTCCTGGCCGGCCTGATCGCCCTCGGACGGGGCGACATCATCGCCTCCGGCGGGATCAGCTCGACCGCCGACGTCCTCGCCGCGAGGCAGGCAGGCTGCAGCGGGGCGATCGTCGGGCGGGCGCTCTACGAAGGGCGGCTGGACCTCGCCGAAACCCTGAGTGCTCTGCGCCCGGACCGACCTGTCTGACGGAGCCGCGCCAGACGCCGGCGCAGCGACGAAGGTGGGCCCTGCGCTCAGTGCCCCGGGGTATGCCCGCCGGCCTCCTCGACCTCCTTGCGGTGGGTAGCGATCACCTTCTCGGCGACGTGAGCCGGGACCTCGTCGTAGTGATCCACCTCAGCATGGAACGTCCCGCGCCCGTGGGTCAGAGAGCGCAGCTCGATGGCGTAGGTGAACAGCTCGGCCTGCGGGACCTGGGCCGACACGATCTGCATCCCAGCGCCGTCGGTGTCCATCCCGAGGACGCGGCCGCGCCGCGTATTGAGGTCGCGGTTGACGTCTCCCATGTACTTCTCGGGCACGCGCACCCGGACCGACATGATCGGCTCGAGCAGTGCCGGCCGGCAGTCCATGACGCCCTTCTTGAGGGCCATCGAGGCGGCGATCTTGAATGACAGCTCGTTCGAGTCGACGGTGTGGAACGACCCGTCGTACAGCGTCGCCCGGAAGTCGTTGAGCGGATAACCGGCCAGGACGCCCTCGGCCGCGGCCTCGCGGATGCCCTTCTCGACGCCTGGAAAGAAACCCTTCGGAACGGAACCCCCGACGACCCGCTCGCTGAACACGATCCCGCCGCCCGGGTTCGACTCGAGCTCGATCCAGACGTGGCCGAACATCCCGTGGCCCCCGGTCTGCTTCTTATACTTGCCCTCGACCTGGGTCTTGCCACGGATCGTCTCCCGATAGGGGACGTGCGGCGTCCGGGTCACGATCGCCGCCCCGAACTTGCGCTTCAATCGCTCGGCGATGACCGCGATGTGGGCCTCACCGAGGGCGACCAGCAACTGCTCCCCAGTCGGTGCTCGCTCGACCCGGGCCGACGGCTCCTCCTCGAGCATCCGCTGGAGCGCGGCGCCCATCTTGTCGAGGTCGGCTTTCGTCTGGGGCTCGATCGCCACCGGGAGGGTCGGCTCGGGGAAGTCGATGGCGGGCAGCACCAGCGGCCGCTCCTTCGAGGTCAGGGTGTCGCCCGTCTCGGTCACGGTCAGCTTGGCGATGGCACCGATCTGGCCCGCCTTGAGCTCGCCGGTCGGCTCCTGGTCCTTGCCGTGAAGGAGCAGCAGCTGCCCGATCCGCTCGTCCTCATCCCGATTGGCGTTCCAGGCGTGAGCCTGCCCGTGGAGGGTGCCCGAGAAGACCCGCAGGTAGGTCAACCGTCCCACGTACGGGTCCGCAGCGGTCTTGAACACGCGGACCAGAAGCGGTCCGTCGGGGTCAGGGGCGAGCCGCACTTCGTCGCCGGACTTCGGCTCGCGGGCGAGGGTCGGCGGCTCGTCGGCAGGTGACGGCAGATAGCGGATGAACGCGTCGAGCAGGCCGCGCAGGCCGATCCCCGTCGTCGCGCTGCCGACCAGGACCGGCGCGAGGACCGACTCCTTGACTCCCTTGCGCAGGCACGCCTCGAGCTCCATGTCGCTGATCTCATCACCCTCGAGGTACTTGGCCAGGACATCGTCGTCTGCCTCGGCCGCGGCCTCCAGGAGCTGGTCCCGCCGGCGGGAGACCTCGTCGTCGAGCTCGGCCGGGATGGGGATCTCGACCTCCTGCCGGCCGTCCCATTGCCATGCTCGCCGATGGACGAGATCGACGTAGCCACTGAACGACTCGGCCGCTCCGATCGCCAGCTGGAGGGGTGCGATCTTCGGCCCGAAGGCGGCCCGCAACGCATCCAGCGTCGCCGTCGGGTCGGCGTTCTCACGGTCGCACTTGTTGATGAAGAAGCAGGACGCCCGTCCCCAGGCCCGGGCCTGGCCGACCGCGGCCTCGAGCCCGGCCTCCACCCCGCCCGAGGCATCCACTACCAGCAGGGCGCCGTCGCACGCCGCCATGGCCGATACGACCTCGGCCACGAAATCCGGGTAGCCGGGCGTGTCGACCATCGTCACGATCGTGCCGTCGTCATCGAACGTGGCCACCGCGGCGCTGAGCGACTCCTTGCGGCGGTGCTCCTCGGGCTCGAAGTCGAGCGCGGCCGTGCCGTCGTCGACCTTGCCGAGTCGGGCGATGGCGCCGGTCTTGAACAGGAGATTCTCGGCCAGGGTCGTCTTGCCGGAGCCGGAGTGGCCGGCCAGAACGACGCTTCGGAGGTGGGCCAGATCAACGATCTTCGTCGTCATGCAGCGGGTCCTCTCGTGATGCGATCGACGGACGCTGGACCGAGGGCGGCGGGGCCGCGACGCGCCCGATCGAGAGGGGCCAGCGGCAGTCCGGCCATCATAGTCCGCTATACTCCGCCGCGATGTCAGGTCATTCCAAATGGTCCACGATCAAGCGCCAGAAGGGCGCCAACGACGCCAAGCGGGGAGCCCTGTTCACCAAGGTCGCGCGCGAGATCTCGGTCGCCGCGCGACAGGGTGGCGGCGATCCTGACGCGAACTACCGGTTGCGGCTGGCGATCGAGAAGGCGCGCTCGGTCAACATGCCGGCGGACAACATCAAGCGCACGATCGACAAAGCAACCGGCGGGGGCGACGGTGAGCAGTTCGAGGAGATCGTGTACGAGGGCTACGGCCCGGGTGGCGTGGCGATCCTGGTCGAGGCCGCGACCGACAACCGCAACCGGACGGCCGCCGAGGTCCGCTCGATCTTCTCGAAGGCCGGCGGCCAGCTGGCCGGCTCGGGTGCCGTCGCCTGGCAGTTCGAGCCCAAGGGACTGATCACGGCGCTGGGCTCGGATGCCGACGCGATCGCGCTGGCCGCCATCGATGCCGGCGCGAGCGACGTCGACACCACGTCCGACCCGATCGAGATCTACACCGAGCCGGCCGAGCTGGAAGCCGTGCGCCAGGCGCTCGAGGCAGCCGGGGTCGAGGTCGACCAGGCCGAGTCGGCGATGATCGCCAAGCAGACCGTCGAGCTCGATGCGGCCAGGGCCCGCCAGGCACTCCGGCTGGTGGAGCTGCTCGAGGATCTCGAGGACGTCCAGCGGGTCACCGCCAACTTCGACATCCCCGAGGAAGTCTTCGCCGAAGTCGCCGGATGATCGTCCTCGGGATCGATCCCGGGACCGCCGCGCTCGGATACGGTGTCGTCGAGCGCACCGGTGGGTCGCTTCGCTCGCTCGACGTCGGGTGCATCGTGACCTCGGCGGATCTGGGCCTCGGCCAGCGGTTGCGGATCATCCACGAGGCGGTCACCGAGCTCATCGCGACCCATCGGCCGGACCTCGTCGGCGTGGAGCGCCTGTTCTTCAGCAAGAACGTCCAGACCGCCTTCGCCGTCGGCCAGGCACGCGGCGTCGTCCTCCTCGCGGCGGCCCAGCACGACATCGACGTACGGGAGGCCACCCCGAGCGAGGTGAAGAGTGCCGTCGCCGGGTATGGCGCCGCCGACAAGGCCCAGGTCGGTCGGATGGTGGCCACGATCCTCGGCCTGGCGACCGTGCCCACTCCCGATGATGCCGCGGACGCGCTGGCCGTCGCCATCTGCATCGCCAACAGCGAGCGCGCCGGTGGGCCGGAAGCCGCCGCGATCCTCGATCGGTCGGCCATCGCGCCGATCGCCCGCGGCGAGAGCGCCTACGACCGGGCCGTCCGCGAGGCCCTGGCCCGTGAGCGGGCCAGGGCCAGCCGCGCCGGCGGGACGCCCGGCCGGTGATCGCCTCTGTCGAGGGCGTGGTCGGGGCGGTCGCTGCGGACTCGCTGGTCCTCGATGTCGGCGGGATCGGCTACCGCGTGTTCGCGGCGCCGGCGGTCCTGTCGGTCGCTCGCCCTGGCTCAACGCTCAAGCTGCACACCCATCACCTCGTGCGCGAGGACCTCCAGGCGCTGTACGGCTTCCGGACAGCGGACGAGCTCGGCTTCTTCGAGCTGCTCCTGACCGTGACCGGGGTCGGGCCGAAGGTCGCCCTGGCCATCGTCGGCAGTCGACCGGTCCCAGACCTCCAGCTGGCGATCATCGAGCAGGATCAGGCGATGCTGGTGAGCATCCCCGGCATCGGCAAGAAGCTGGCTGAGCGGATCATCTTCGAGCTCAAGGAGAAGGTCGCCGCAGCCGGCGTGGCGGCTCGCTCGGCGGCGGGCGCCGGCGCGCTCGGGGAAGGCGAGGTCGTGGCGGCCCTCCAGGCGCTCGGCTATTCGCTGGCTGAGGCACGGGATGCCTCGCGGGCGGCACTGGCCGAGCCGGGCGCGGCCGATGCCAGCCTCGAGGAGCGGGTCAAGGCCGCCCTCCGCACGCTCCTTCGCGACTGACCCACCTCGAGTGTCTTGACTGACGGCGATCGTGGCGCCGATCGTCCTGAGTTGTAGAACAGGCGTGCGAAATGGACGGGATCCGTGGTAGCATCCCCGAGATGACCGACGACGCCGAACGCATCCTCGCGGCCGACCTGCTCGACGACGCCGACCGGGCCATCGAGGGCACCCTTCGACCGCGCAGCCTGGGCGAATACATCGGTCAGCGCGAGGTCAAGGCCAACCTATCCGTCCTGCTCGAAGCGGCCCGGGGCAGGGGAGAGGCCGCCGACCACGTCCTGCTGTACGGACCGCCGGGTCTGGGCAAGACCACCCTGGCCACGATCATCGCCCGTGAGCTCGGGGTGAACGTCCGCTACACCAGCGGGCCGGCCATCGAGCGGGCCGGGGATCTCGCCGCGATCCTGACCGCGCTCGATGAGCACGACATCCTGTTCATCGACGAGATCCATCGGCTGAACCGGGCCGTGGAGGAGATCCTCTACCCGGCGATGGAGGACTACGCGCTCGACGTGATGATCGGCAAGGGTCCCTCGGCGCGCTCGCTCCGGCTCACCCTCAAGCCATTCACGATCGTCGGCGCCACCACCCGCGCCGGCCGGATCTCGAGCCCGTTGCGCGATCGGTTCGGGGCCACCTACCGGCTCGACTTCTACGACGAGACGGACCTGACTGCGATCGTCGAACGGTCGGCGGGCATCCTCGGGGTGGAGATCACCCGCGGGGCCGCCCAGGCGATCGCCCGGCGCGGGCGCGGCACTCCGCGCGTCGTCAACCGACTCCTGAAGCGGACCCGAGACCACGCCCAGGTGCACGGCGACGGTCGGGTCGACGAAACCGCCGCGGATGTCGCCCTCCAGGCGCTGGACATCGACGACGCCGGTCTCGACACCACGGACCGCAAGCTCATGGCGGCGATCGCCCAGAAGTTCGGCAGCGGACCGGTCGGGGTCGCGGCGCTGGCGGCGGTGCTGTCCGAGGAGATCGAGACGATCGAAGACGTGTACGAGCCGTATCTGCTGCGCCAGGGGTTCCTGGATCGAACGCCGCAGGGTCGGATCCTGACCGAGGGCGGCCGGGCCCATCTCAGGCGCCACGGCTACGACGTCCCGCCGCGTCGACGACCCGAGGCCGAGATGCCCCCGCTCTGGGAGGAGTCCGTCCTCGAAGGCTCCGAGACGCCCTCGTGAGTCCGGCTCCGGCCAGCTTCGAGGTCCTCGTCCCGCCGCCGGCCGATGGCGCGACTCGCGCCAGGCTCGGTCGACTGAGCGTGACCCATGGGGTCGTCGACACGCCCCAGTTCATGCCGGTCGGCACGAACGCCACGGTCAAGGCTCTCCACCCCGATGACCTGGACGAGGTCGGGGCGTCGATCATCCTGGCCAATACCTACCATCTCTACCTGCGACCCGGCCACGAACGGATCGAGCGACTCGGGGGGCTCCACCGGTTCATGGGCTGGGATCGACCGATCCTGACCGATAGCGGCGGCTTCCAGGTCGTCTCGCTGGGCGACCTGCGGGTCGTCGACGACGACGGGGTCACGTTCCGGAGCCACATCGACGGGTCGCTCCACCGGTTCACGCCGGAGCACGCGATCGACGTCCAGCAGGCCCTCGGATCGGACGTCGCGGTGGCATTCGACCAGCCGGTCCGGCCGGGATCGTCATCGCGCGCCGATGTCGCCGAGGCGACCGAGCGGACCCATCGCTGGGCCGAGCGATCGCTGGCCGCTCACACGCGACCAGATCAGGCCATCTTCGGGATCGTCCAGGGTGGACTCGAGCCGGATCTGCGGGCCGACAGCACCCGGTTCATCGCCTCGCTGCCGTTCGACGGGATCTGTCTCGGCGGGCTGGCCGGCGACGAGACCGCGGACGAGCGCAACGCGGCGCTCGACATCGCGATGCCGGTCCTCGACGGAGACCCTCGCGTGCGCTACCTGATGGGCCTCGGGTCGCCGCTCGACATGCTCGAGGCGGTCCATCGCGGCGTTGACCTGTTCGATTCGGTCCTGCCGGCTCGGGTCGCCCGCACCGGCCAGGTGTGGGTCCCGGAGGGTCGCCTCAACCTGCGCAACCAGCGCTTCCTCGACGACGGCGAGCCGATCCAGGATGGCTGTCCATGCCTCGCCTGTCGGCGGTTCTCGCGAGCCTACCTGGCCCACCTGTTCCGGGCCAAAGAGCTCCTCGCCTACCGTCTGGCGACTTGTCACAACCTGACCTTCACCCTAGACTTCATGACCAGGATCCGCTCCGCGCTGAGCGCGGGCACCTTCCCCGGAATGCTGCCGGAACTGCGCTCGCGCGCAAGCCGGATAAGTGCCGGTGAAGCGGCGGTGCAGTCGGCGTGAAGGTCTCACCCGTACCGTTCACCACATCGCGGAGGTTCGTCGATGGGTTCCCGGGATCGTCCCAGCAAAGAGGCGAAGAAGAAGCCCAAAGACAAGAGCGCGCCGAAGCTGCAGCCGATGATGGATCCGCCGCAGAACGTCGAGCTCATCCGCAAGCCACGCAAGCCGAAGCCCGTGGCCGAGGAGTCCGAAGAGAGCTGATCGACCGGGCGGGCGCCATCGCTCCGTTCCGTCGAGCCATGACGACAGGAGCGACAGGACGATGACGATCACCGGAGACCGCGAGCTCGAGCGCAACGGCGAGAAGTCCCTCGGCGAGCGAACCAAGGCCGTCGATGCGGCCATCCTCTCGATCGAGAAGCAGTTCGGGCGCGGCTCGATCATGAAGCTCGGCTCGGCCCAGCGCCAGTCGGTCGACTCGATCCCGACCGGCTCGATCGCGCTCGATCTTGCCCTCGGCGTCGGGGGGATCCCGCGCGGTCGGATCACCGAGATCTTCGGTCCCGAATCGTCCGGCAAGACCACGGTCTGCCAGCACATCATCGCCGAGGCGCAGGCCCGGGGTGGCGTAGCCGCCTTCATCGATGTCGAGCACGCCCTCGACCCGGGCTATGCCCGCGCCTGCGGTGTCAATGTCGATGAATTGCTGGTGAGCCAGCCGGATACCGGCGAGCAGGCGCTGGAGATCACCGAGACCCTCATCCGCTCGGGCGGCATCGACTGCGTCGTGCTCGACTCGGTGGCCGCCCTCGTGCCCCGCGCCGAGATCGAGGGCGAGATGGGCGACTCGTTCGTCGGCATCCAGGCTCGGCTGATGAGCCAGGCCCTGCGCAAGCTGACCGGCGCGGTCAGTCGCTCGAACACCTCGCTCGTGTTCACCAACCAGCTGCGCGAGAAGATCGGGGTCATGTTCGGCAACCCTGAGGTGACCCCGGGCGGGCGCGCTCTCAAGTTCTACGCCAGAGTCCGCCTCGACATCCGGCGGATCGAGACGATCAAGACCGGCACGGATGCGGTCGGCAACCGGGTCCGGGTCAAGGTCGTGAAGAACAAGGTCGCGCCGCCGTTCCGGGTCGCCGAGTTCGACGTGATGTACGGCGAGGGGATCAGCAAGGAAGGCGGCCTGCTGGACGTCGGCGTGGCGATGGACGTCGTGACCAAGACGGGTGCCTGGTTCACCTTCGATGAGACCCGCCTCGGCCAGGGCCGTGAGGCCTCCAAGGAGTTCCTCAAGGCCAACGGGGAGATCGCCGCCGAGATCGACCGCCGGATCCGGGGCCGGATCGACGAGGTCAAGCTCCCGGTCGAGGGGATCGAAGAGGCCGAGTGACGTTCGGCTGCGGCCGTCCGTCGGTGACGTCCACAGGGCGTCGGCCGTCGCGCGAGTCACACGCCGAGCGACGGGCCCGACGGGCGGAGGTCGACGACCCCGAAGTCGTCCTGGCGGCCGGGTTCCGCTTCCTCGAGGCACGGGCACGGTCGGTCGTCGAGGTGCGCCGACGCCTCACGGACGCCGGCTATCGGCCCGAACTGGTCGAGGGAGCCATCGCCAGGTTGCTCGCGATCGGCCTGCTCGACGATGAGGCCTTCGCCCGGCACTGGGTCGAGTCGCGCGATCGCGCCCGACCACGGGGCGAGATCGCGCTCAAACGCGAGCTCCGTCTCCGCGGGGTCGAGGCCCAGCTGATCGCGACCGTGCTCGCGGAACGACGCTCGGGCGCGGCTGACGACGTGTTCAGTGGCGGCGGCGATCTGGCAGGCTCCGACGAGTCCGGTGGCGTCGTCGACCCCGACGAAGCGGCCGGGACACGGTTGCTCGAACGGCGGCGCCGGGACCTCGAACGCGTCGCGGATCCACGCAAGCGGCGTGCCCGTGCCTACGCCCTGCTCGCCCGGAACGGCTTCGGCCCGGAGATCGCCTCCCGGCTATCAGCGGGGTTCAGTGTCACGTCCACGGATGACGGCTCGGGCGAGTCCCCCGAGGGATAGGTCGAGCGGCTGGACGACCACGTCGAAGGGCCAGCAGACCGCCGAACCCGCCAAGAGCCACGACCAACCACCAGGCCGGCCTGAGCGATCGAGTCGACGACGTGAGCGGCAGGGCTGCCGTCGACGTGTCAGGGAGGTCGGCTGGACCGACCCACAGTTCGTGGCGTTCGTCGACGCGGACCGAGATGACGGTCCGACCACCTCCTGATGCGATCGAGGTGGCGTGCAGGATCGGAACCCGGGAGGCGACGTGACCTGTCCAGGAGCTGCCGTCGTCCGAGGTCCAGAGTCGCGGCCTGACCGGGTGGCCGGGCTTCGCATCGACTCCGTAGGGGATCGCGCCGGGCATCTGCGGTGTCGCGACGAAGCCATCGCCGTTCCAGATCACGCTCCGCACGGTTGGTCCATCGTCAGCGACCGACCAGTGGCGACCATCAGCCGACCGCCAGGGGTAGCGCGCCTCATCGCTTGCGACGAACTGGCCATCGCCGTAGGCGATCGACGAGACCGCAGATCCCTTCGGGAAGGTGAAGTCGAGGCGCCAATCCCGGCCGTCTGAGGACGAATGGACGCTCGACCGGCGGTCGCTGGAGAGACCCAGCGCCACGATCCGGTGACCGGCAACGACCAGGCCGAGGATCTCGTCAACCGAAGTCGGGAACGAGGCGCGATCCCAGGACAGTCCGTCCGTCGATACCCAGCCGGCGACGGTCGGCTCCAGCGATGTCGACGGCTCTGCCTCCGTGCCCAGGGCCACGAACCCGGCGTCGGTCGCGACGACCTGCCTGAGCTCGCCGATCGTGGTCCCAGCGCACAGCGGGCTGGCCTGCCAGGTCCCGTTCGGCCGCTGTAGCCAGGCGCATGGTCGCGGGTAGCCGCTGGTCACCCCACCGGCCGACCCGACGGCCACGGTCCGGCCTTGCCGCGAGGCGATGCCCATGACCCTGCCGTTGCCTGGGTCAGGCAGGGGGTCGATGGTGGTGGAACGCCATGTATCGGCGTCCGTCGACGAGATGATCGCGGGGCTGCCCAGGTCGTCGTAGCCGAACGCGAAGAACACGCCTGATGTCAGGGTCACGCCATTGAGGATCAGCGGACGATCGTATGGGCCCAGTGGAAGCGTGGGCCGCGTCCAACCGTGAGCCGTGGGTGGGCCTGCGGCGATCGCCGGGTTCGTCGACGCGAGACTCGCCAGGACAGCGCCCACGAGGACCAGCCCGGCCGCACGTCGACCAATCGTCATCGCCACGCCTCGCGAACTTCCGCGGTCGACTCCACGACGCCTGACGCTGTCCTCATGGTGCGGGCCAGGGCCTGACGACCGGCGGGTCGGCGCGATGCCGGATCGTGCTCCCGTAGTCACCGTATAGCACTCCCCGGGGTGGTATGTGCGGTTCACGGACGAACTTCGGGCAGGCGCCGGCCGATCCACGCTCACCATGACGCCGCCAGACCATCGATCGCCCTCGGAACGACAATAACAGCACTGCCGTTGCTCGGAGGTCAGAACCGGGCCGGCGGTCGTCCGTGCCGTTGCTCGGCCGGCGCCCGTCCGTCTCGCGCCGCGCCCGTCGGTTGACCCGCCGTCCCGGTCGGCCGTAGGCTACGCGCAGAAGAACTCGCGCCGCGGTCCCTGTGCGGCGCCTCGTAACGGAACTCGCCGGCACGCGGGGGCGAAGCCCTTTTCTTGTTCGCCCCCACGACCGCCACCGTAGTTGAACGCACCTTCGACCGGTGACGGTCGGACGGGAGGAAGAGACGATGGATCCGCTCGTCGTGGCGGCGGCCAGTGTATTGGCCCTCGCCGGAGGAGTCGTACTCGGATTCGTGGTGCGCGGCCGGTTCGCCACCAACGCGATGAAGGAAGCCGAGGAGAAGGCGGCCCTCATCGTCGAACGAGCCCGCACCCAGCAGAAGGACCTCATCCTCGAGGCCAAAGAGGAGAAGATCCGACTCCAGCGGGAAGCCGAGGATGAAGCTCGCGCGAAGCGCACCGAGCTGGCCAACCTCGAGCGTCGGCTCCTGCAAAGGGACGAGCAGCTCGACCAACGCGCCGACATGCTCGAGGGGCGCGATCGGAAGTTGCTGGACCGGGAGCGCGAGATCGACAAGTCTCGCGAGGAGGTCGCCCACGCTCACCAGGAGCAGGTCGAGGCGCTCGAACGGGTGAGCGGCCTGTCGGGCGAGGAGGCCAAGGGCATCCTCCTCGAGGCCGTCCGCGAGGAGGCCGAGCACGACGCCGTGAAGATCGCCCGGGCGATCGAGCGGCGGGCCCGTGAAGACGCCAACGACAAGGCCCGCGAAGTCATCGTCACCGCCATCCAGCGGGTCGCCGCCGATCACACGGCCGAGCACACCGTCACCGTCATCCACCTCCCGTCCGACGAGATGAAGGGTCGGATCATCGGCCGCGAGGGCCGCAACATCCGCGCCCTTGAGCAGGCGACCGGGATCGACCTGATCATCGACGACACGCCGGAGACCGTCGTCCTGAGTGGCTTCGACCCGGTCCGTCGCGAGATCGCCCGACTGTCGATCACCAAGCTGATCAGCGACGGTCGGATCCACCCCGGCCGGATCGAAGAGGTCGTCGCCAAGGCTCGCGCCGAGGTCGACCTGGTCATGCGCCAGGCCGGCGAGCAGGCCGCCTACGACGCCGGCGTCCCTGGCCTTCCGCCCGAGATCATCAAGCTCCTCGGGCGCCTCAAATACCGCACGAGCTACGGCCAGAACGTGCTCAATCACGTCGTTGAGACGAGCCGCCTGGCTGCGGTCATCGCCGCCGAGACCGGGGCCGACATCCAGATCGCCAAGATGGGCGGACTCCTGCACGACATCGGCAAGGCTGTCGACCACGAGGTCGAGGGTCCCCACGCCGCCATCGGTGCCGCGATCGCCCAGCGCCACAACCTGCCGATGAAGGTCATCAACGCGATCGCCGCTCATCACCAGGAGGTCGAGTACGCCTGCGTCGAGGCGCCGATCGTCCAGATCGCCGACGCCATCAGCGCATCACGGCCGGGTGCCCGCGGCGAGTCGATGGACACCTACGTCAAGCGGCTCGAGGATCTCCAGGCGATCGCCGAGAGCTTCTCCGGGGTGGAGCGGTCGTTCGCCGTCCAGGCCGGCCGCGAGGTCCGGATCCTCGTCCGTCCCGAGGAGATCGACGACTTGACGGCCACCCGGCTCGCCCGAGACATCGTCAAGAAGATCGAGGAGCAGCTGACCTACCCGGGCCAGATCAAGGTCACGGTCATCCGCGAGACCCGCGCGGTGGAGTACGCGAAGTAGGCGCGCCAGAGGACGGGACCGGGGCTGGCCGGACGCGGCTCGGTAACCCGCCGAACGCGGACACGCCGCGTCCGCCTGGTGCCTGTCGTGTCCTGATGGTCGGCGACCTCATCGGCAAGGCCGGGCGCCATGCGCTCGAACGGACCCTGCCGGAGCTCCGAGAGTCGCGCGGGATCGACTTCGTGACGGCCAACGGTGAGAACCTGGCCGGGGGGATGGGTCTCACCCCGTCGCTCGCCGAGGCGCTGTTCGCCGCGGGCGTCGACATCATCACCAGCGGCAATCACATCTGGGACAAGCGTGAGATATACCCGTTCCTCGACTCGTCGGATCGCGTCCTGCGCCCGCTCAACTACGGGACCCGCGACGTGCCGGGCCGAGGCCTGGTGGTCCACGGGGCGCTCGATGGGACCGACATCGCGGTGATCAACCTCCAGGGCCGGACCATTATGCAGCCGATCGACAACCCGTTCACCGAAGCGGACCGCCTGTTCGAGGAGGCGGCCGATCCGCTGCCGCCGGTTCGCCTGGTCGACTTCCACTGCGAGGTCACCAGCGAGATGAACGCCCTCGGGATCTATCTCGACGGGCGGGTCAGCGCGGTCGTCGGAACGCATACCCACGTTGTCACCGCGGATGAGCGCATCCTGCCGGGTGGGACCGCCTATCAGACCGACCTCGGGATGACCGGCCCGATCCACAGCGTCATCGGGTTCGATCCGAAGACCGTCCTGCCGCGCTTCCTCAACGGGCTGCCGACGCGCTTCGAGGTGGGGGATGGGCCGGTCGTGCTGAACGCCACCCAGATCGACATCGACCCGGCGACCGGCCGCGCCCTCGCGATCGAGCGCATCCAGCGGCTCATCGAGGTCTGAGCGCGGTGCCACGGCGGCGTCACGAGCCGGTCGTGGATCCGGTGGTGCCACTCGGCCCGTCGACGATCGACCTGCACAGCCATACGATCCGCTCGGACGGCGTCCTCGAGCCGGCAGTGCTCATCGCTGCCGCTGCCGCTGCCGGCGTTCGTCTGCTTGCGATCACGGACCACGACGACCTGTCCGCCTACCGTGAGCTCACCGCCGAGACGGCGCCGACCCCCATCCCCGACGGCCTGACACTCCTGCCCGGCGTCGAGATCAATTGCCTGACCAGGGACTTTCCGGAGCTCTGGGAGAGCGAGCTGCACATCCTCGGACTCGGAGTCGACCCGACCGACGACACGTTCGAGGCGATCCTCGCCGGGCAGCGCAGCCGACGCCGAGTCCGCTTCGAGCGGACACTGGAACGCCTGCGCCAGCTCGACCTGTCGGTCGACGACGTCGCCGCCGAGCTCGACCCGGATGAGACCGCCTCGCTCGGTAGGCCGACGATCGCCCGACTGCTCCAGGCCAAGGGGTACGTGACCAGTGTCGAGGATGGTTTCGCCCGGTATCTCGGGCGCGGTCGTCCGGCGTACGTGCCGAGGGAGGGGATCGGACCGCTCGAGGCGATCGACGCGATCCGGGCGGCGGGTGGCCTGCCCGCGCTCGCTCACTTCTCCGAGGCTGCGCAGCGGATCGCCATCGTGCGCGACCTGCGCGAATCGGGGTTGGGCGGCCTCGAGGTCTACTACCGGTCCTTCGATGGCGAGACGGTCGCCTCGGTCGGGGCGGTCGCGGCCGAGCTTGACCTCGTCCCAACCGGGGGCTCCGACTACCATGGCGACACCGGCTCGTATGCCGACGCCCACGCCACGCTGTGGGTCCCGCCCGAGGTCGGCGAACGCCTGGCGACCGTGCTCGGTGATCATCGACCGACGACCCCGCCAGGACCGAGCCGTTCCCAATGACCCGCCATCTGCCCATCCTCGACCTCGTCCCGCCGTCCGCACCGGGCCTCGATGCCCGTCGCCCGGTCGAGCCCGACGATGGCCGCCTGACCGAGTATCTGCCCGATCCGCGAGCCCTTCCAGCGTTCCATATCTGGACCCTCGGCTGCCAGATGAACCGGAGCGACTCGGAGGAGATGGCCGGCCGCCTCCTCGCGGCTGGCTGCGTGGAGGCGCCGGATCTCGATACGGCCGACCTGGTCGTGATCAACACCTGCGCGATCCGGGAAGGCGCTGAGCAGAAGGTCATCGGGCGGCAGGGCCATCTCAACCGGCTCAAGATGGCCAATCCGGGCCTGCGTATCGTTCTGACCGGCTGTGCGGTCCGCGAACCGGATCGGGCCGGTCTGCGTCGACGCTACCCGGCGGTGGACGTCTTCCTCCGGCCGGACGAGGAGCCGGAGCTGGTCGACCGGCTCGGCCTGGCGTCGGCCCAGTCGGAGATCGGCAGCGCCCCATCGATGAGCGCGGTCGGGACGGTCGGGACCACCACCCGGGTCGGACGGACCGTCGTCGGCTCGGCCGACAACCTGGCGCTGACCCGGGCCGCCGCGGTCGCCGACGGCCAGGTCGCCCGCGGATCCACCGTCAGCGCCTGGTTGCCGATCGTGTACGGCTGCGACAAGACGTGCACCTACTGCATCGTGCCATTCAGCCGCGGGCCGGAACGAAGCCGCCCGTTCGATGAGGTCGTCGCGGAGGCACGTTCGCTGGCGGCCGCGGGCTACCGGGAGGTGACCCTGCTCGGCCAGAACGTCAACTCGTACGGCCACGACCTGCCGATCGAGGAGCGCTTCAGCCACATCGCCACCGAGCGCTGGGCCGGCCGACGGCTCGACCTCGGCGGCCGGCCGGACCTGGCCCAGCTCATCAGGACGATCGACGCGATCCGGACCGCCGACGGCGTCCCGGCGATCCCGCGCCTGCGCTTCGTGACCTCGCATCCGTGGGACCTGTCCGACCGGCTGATCGCGGCGATGGCCGACTGCCCGTCGGTCTGCGAGCACCTCCACCTGCCCGTCCAGTCGGGCGACGACGCCGTCCTGCGGACGATGGGCCGTCAGTACACCACCGAGCACTACCGCGAGCGCCTCGCGGCGATCCGTGCCGCGGTGCCGGGGATCGCCATCTCGACCGACGTCATCGTCGGGTTCTGCGGCGAGACGGAGGCCGGCTTCGAAGCCACCCTCGACCTCCTCCGAGACGTGCGCTACGACCAGGTCTTTGCCGCGGCCTACTCAGTTCGCCCGGGGACGCCGGCGAGTCGCCTCGTGGACGATGTCCCGCCTGCCGACAAGCGTCGCCGGCTGAATGAGCTGCTGGCGGTCCAGGAGTCGATCGGTCTCGAGCGGAACCGGGAGTGGCTGGGCCGGACCGTCGAGGTCCTCGTCGAGAACGTCATTGCGCCGCGGTTGCATGAGCACGACGCGCCCGCCGTCGGCGCGCCAGGGCAGGGGAGCGGCGGCGTCTCCGGGCGGTCACGCGAGCACAAGCTCGTCCACCTGGCTGCCGGCCCTGAGCTCATCGGCCGGCTCGTCCGGGCGCGGATCGAGCACGCCGGCCCGTACGCGCTGCGGGGCACGGTCGTGGAGGCGTGACCGGCGTACCTCCGTTGACGGGCGTGCCTCCGTTGATCGTCATCGCCGGCGCGACGGCGACGGGCAAGACCGGCCTGTCGATCCGCCTCGCCGAGTGGCTGATCGCCCAGGGACGACCGGCCGAGATCATCTCGGCCGACTCGCGCCAGGTTTTCCGCGGCCTCGACATCGGCACGGCCAAGGTGGGGGCGACTGATCGGGCGCGGGTGCCGCATCACGGGCTGGACCTGGTCGAGCCGGATGCGCCGTTCAGTGTCGCCGACTACGCGACCGATGCCCGAGCCGCCCTCGCAGGGATCGCGGCCCGGGGTGGCGTCGCGCTGCTGGTCGGTGGGACGGGCCTGTATCTGCGCACGATCGGGCGTGGGATCGCGACCGAGGCACTCCCGAGCGATGCGGCAATTCGAGCCCGGATCGAGGCCGAACTGATCGCCGACGGCCTTCCCGCGCTGGCCGCCCGACTGCAGGCGCTGGCGCCCACCCTGGCCGCCCCGATCGACCTGCGCAACCCCCGCCGGGTGGTCCGAACGCTCGAGATCGCCGAGCTCCAGGGCGACCGGCCCCTGCCCGTGCCGACGGGTTACCCCGGACCGATCGCCTGGCTCGGGTTGCGGATCGCACCGGACGTCCATGCGAGTTGGATCGCTGAGCGGGCCCGGGCCCAGTTCGGGGGCGGCCTGCTCGAGGAGGCGGGTGCCCTGCGCAAGCGGTTCGACTCGGCGCTGCCGGCGTTCTCGGCGATCGGCTATCGAGAGGCCTGGGACGTGCTCGATGGGACCCGATCGCTGGAGCAGGCGGTCGAGCTTGACGCCGCCCGGAACATCGCGTTCGCGAAACGCCAGCGGACCTGGTTTCGCGCAGAACCGGACATCGCCTGGCTGGACGTCGGGGTGGGAGCGGATCCCGATGGTCCCGCCCAGGCGGCCATCGCCCGACTTCTCGAGCTCGCCTGACATCGGTCGCGACTCGACGGGCTATCCTTCGGGCGATGCCCAAGGCGATGATCGACCTGACCCTACCCATCGAGCGAGCCTTCCTCGTCGGGGTGGACACCGGCCAGGATGCCGGTTGGCCGGTCGAGGATTCGCTGGCCGAGCTGGCCAGCCTGGCGACGACCGCCGGAGCCGAGGTCGTCGGTGCGGAGTGGCAGAACCGCCGCCACATCGATCCCAACTGGTATGTCGGCAAGGGCAAGGCCGAGGACCTGGTGGCCGCCAAGAGCGAGACCGGCTTCGACGTGCTCATCACCGACGACGAGCTGTCGCCCAGCCAGCAGCGTGCGCTCGAGGAGCTGCTCAAGGTCAAGGTCATCGACCGGAGCCGGCTGATCCTCGACATCTTCGCCCAGCACGCTCAGACCCACGAAGGCCGGCTCCAGGTCGAGCTCGCCCAGCTCGAGTACCAGCTGCCGCGCCTGACCCGGATGTGGACGCACCTGTCGCGGACGGGCGGCGGGATCGGCACGCGCGGTCCCGGTGAGTCACAGCTCGAGACTGACCGCCGGCTCATCCGCGCGCGGATCAAGAAGATGAAGGAGCGGGTCGAACAGGTCCGCCAGCAGCGTGAGACCGCGGCGCGCGTACGCGATCGGCGCCTGATGCCGTCGGTCGGCATCGTCGGCTACACCAACTCGGGCAAGTCGACCCTGCTCAATTCGCTGGTCGGGAGTGAGGTCGCCCTGGCCGAGGACAAGCTCTTCGCGACGCTCGACCCGACCAGCCGCCAGGTCCGTCTGGGCGACGGCCAGACAGCCGTGGTGACCGACACGGTCGGATTCATCCACAAGCTGCCCCATCAGCTCGTCGATGCGTTCCGGGCGACGCTCGAGGAGGTCAACCGCTCGGACGTCCTGCTCGAGGTCGTCGATGCGTCCGATCCGCACGCCACGGAGCACCGTCAGACGGTCCAGGCCGTGCTCGACGAACTCGGGGCGGGGGCCAAGCCACGGCTGGTGGCGATGAACAAGGTCGATCTGCTCGATGGCCCCGCACGGACGGACGCGAAGCAGCCGACGCCGATCGTCGGGGGCACCGTGCCGATCAGCGCGGTCACGGGGTTCGGGCTCGATGCCCTGCGGACCGAGCTCGGTGCGGTCCTCGCCTCGCTCTGGGTGGACGTCGACCTCGACGTGCCGTATGCGGCCGGCGACCTGCTTGCCCGTCTCCGGGAGCGGGGCTCCGTCGACATCGACTATCGATCTGACGCGGTCCATGTTCGCGGTCGGGTGGCGCCCGCCCTCGCCGGCGAGCTCGAGACGGTGGCTGCCCGGGCCGCCGAGACCGCCGGAGCCTGACCGTGTCGGCGTCAGGGCCGATCCGCCTCGGCGGCCGGGCCGAGCTGCCGTCCGGCGATCTCCTGGTCTGGTCGGTGGCCGACGGCCGGCTCGGGCGTCGATGGCGCGAGTCGACGATGCGCGATGGCGCGGTCGCGCGGACGATCCTCGTCGAGACCGAGCCGAACGGCAACATCCACCGGCTGGAGATCGGGACCGCCGCCGGGCTGTTGACTCTCCACCCCGACCGGGCTGGAGAGCTCCTCCATGGCAACGTGGTCACGCCGACGGGGATGCGTCATCTGACGCTTGCCTGGGGCTCGGATCGGGCGATCCTCGTCGATGGTTCGCCGGCCCTCGTCGCGATCACCATCGCTGCGCTCAGTGGGGACACGGGCATGGGCGATCCGCTGCAGCTCGAGGTCCTTCGGATCGACGATCGACTCGACCCGGCGCCTGGTCGGCTCGAGGCGGTGCCCCTGGACTCGCGGACGTGGCGACTGGCCGGGTCGGGCGTACTCGGCGGCGAGATCGTCGCGAGCCTCGATGACGACGGCCTGCTCGACCTCACGGATCGAACCGTCTGGCCACTCGAGAGCTGACCTCCCCACTCCGCTCCGTCGGACCGGATCCCACGCTCGGCCAGCTCGACGTCGTGGACGGACCGTGGACAACGACCGACGAATGGTCGTCCCGACCCTGAAGTTGGTGGATAACCCCGTAGCCAGCCAGGGGAGCGGGCCCGTACAGTAGGTCTTGCCCGA
>JBBQJL010000037.1:0-31252 GCA_038325875.1 Candidatus Limnocylindrales bacterium | reverse complement strand
TGACCGTCTCGACTGCTTCGTTCGCCTCGGTCCGACCGTCCCCCGTGGCCCGTCGGGCGATCCGCGACGGGCTTGGTCTGGCCGGGCTCGCTCTCGCCGCCTACCTGTTCCTGGTGGTCGCTCCGAAGGCTGGGACCTTCGGCTTCGATGCCTACGCGTACTGGGCCGTCGACCCAGCCGATCCGTACACCGTCTCGGCTGGCACGTTCGGGGCGTTCACCTACACCCCGGTGATGGCCATCCTGTTCGCTCCGTTCGGGCAGCTCCCGTGGACGACCTTCCTGTGGCTGTGGACCTCGGTCCTGGTGGCGACGGTGATCTGGCTCGGCTGGCGGAGCGTCCTGTTCGTGCTGGCGTTCCCGCCGGTCGCCCTCGACCTGTACCACGGCAACATCCACCTGCTGATGGCAGCGGCGATCGCGCTCGGCTTCCGCTACCCGGCAGCGTGGTCGTTCCTGCTCCTGACCAAGGTGACGCCGGGCATCGGCCTCGTCTGGTTCGCGGTCCGGCGCGAATGGCGGGCGCTCGGGATCGCCCTGGCCGTGACGTCCGGGCTGATCCTCGGCTCCCTGCTGATCGACCCCTCGCTCTGGTCGATGTGGCTCGAGGAGAGCATCCTCAAGACGGCGGGCGGGGCGCCCCTCGGCCAGTTCTCGATCGCCATCCCGCTGCTCATCCGGCTGCCGCTCGCGGCGGCGATCATCGCCTGGGGGGCCCGGACGGATCGGCGCTGGACGGTTCCGGTCGGAGCCACCCTGGCCCTCCCGATCCTGTGGCCGAGCGGCCTTGCCGTACTCGCTGCGCTGTGGCCGATCGCCCAGCGCCGTCCGCAACTCGAGCCACGGAAGCGGGACGAGGTCAGGCCGGCGTCCGCCCCCACCGCGCCGGGAGCCTGATCCCCCGCATCCCTGCGCCGATGGCGCGCAGGCTGGCGTAGCCACCGTCACGTCGTCCGAGCCAGGCCACGACCGGGATGAACAGAGGCGGCATGTCGTCCAGGCTGTAGTACCACCTGGCGTCAGAGTTCTGGATGGCGATCACGAAGTCCTGCCAGAGCTCGAGCATGAGCAGACTGGACAGGCACAGCAGGCCCGCGGCGATCCACCACGAGCGCTTGCGGATGCCGATCAGGGCGAACGGCAGGACCGACGGCTTGATCAGGACGAGGACCGCCGGCCAGGCGAGGAGCAGCCCGCCGCAGATGAAGGTGACGATCCACATGTCCGAGTTGCCGTAGACGAGGTTGCTGACCCCGCGTGGCCAGGCGAACAGGGCGGCCATGATCGGCCAG
Organism: Candidatus Limnocylindrales bacterium; assembly: GCA_038325875.1. GTDB lineage: Bacteria > Chloroflexota > Limnocylindria > Limnocylindrales > CSP1-4 > Chersky-267. The sequence continues at coordinate 29,961 of JBBQJL010000037.1, read as the reverse complement.
GTCCAGATCGCCGGTCGGAGGCGCCACAGCGTCACCGTCACGACGACGCCGGGGACGATCCACCACAGCGGGAAGGGCAGCCAGGTGAGCGGAACGAACAGGAGCAGGGCGATCGGCGGGTAGAGCACGTCGACGTCGGGCATGACGACGTACGGTCCAGCCAGCTGGTGGGGCAGGTAGTAGACCCCGGTGTCAAGCCAGCGCTGCCCCACCTCGCGGTAGAAGGTGAAGTCCGTACCGACCGCGTCCTGCGCCCCGATGTACGGGAAGAGGTAGGCGAACTCCCAGGCAAAGACCAGGAGCGGCACGCCCGTCAAGGTCAGCGCGACGATCCGGCCGGTGTTGGGTGGCACGGCCGGACGATACATCGCCGGCCACCCCCGGAACGACCGTACTTCGGCGGGATCGCCCTGCCTACGGTCGCACGGGGGCGGCCGGCTCGAGCCAGGCGGGCCGGCGCGTTCCCACGACCAGGGCGACCGTGACGAGGAGGACGCCGAGCCAGAGCCCTTGCAGGGTGTAGCTCGCGACGCACAGCGCCGCCAGCAAGGCGATCTCGCGCCGAACCGCCAGCATCCCGGGCAGGAGCATCAGCATGCCGAACATCCGCAGGCTGGGGTTCCCGACGATCATCAGGATGCCGAGCCAGGCGGCCGTCCAGCGTCGCGGCAGGAAGAACGCGGCCACGGTGGTCGCTCCAGCGAGGGCAAGTCCGGCGATGGCGGGAAGGCCGTGGGCCAGCCCTGCACCGCCATAGACCCAGCCCGGATCCGAGGCGCGACCGAGCTGGGTAAGCCAGTCGGACCAGGCCGCGATCCCCGTCAGGGGGAGTGTCAGCAGCACCGCCACTCCGACGATCAGCGCCCCGGCCAGGGCAGCTCGCGGCCGACGGCGGAGGAGGTGCACCCAGGGCTGGGCCTGGGACGGCTTGATCGCCGGATTGGCGACCGCCAGCAATCCGTCCAGCCAGGCCGGCCGCTCATCGCCGTCGAGGCGACGCTCGATCGGATGGTACGGGGCGCCGGCATCGGGTCTGCCGAAGAGCAGCGCGGCGAGCGCAGCGAACAGAAGGATCTGGACATTGCCCCCGATCAGCGCCTCGAAGAACGGCGGCCACAGCAGTACCGCCGGCACCCACATCCACGGGACCGCAAGGCGTCGGCAGGTCCAGGTCGCGGCAGCCAGGAGGAGCGCCAGCCAGGCGGCCACGACCGCCGTCTCCGGCAGGAAGGTCAGCACGGCGATGACCGGGAGCAGGAACGGTGGGTACAGGAACGGGAGGTCGGGACCGACCGGCGCCTGGAAGCTCGAGGCGAGGTAGGGCTGGCCGCCGGCCAGCCAGCGGCTCGTCGCCCGGAGGGGGATCTGGATGTCGACGGCGATCGGATAACCGGCCAGCAGGTCGCGCACGGCCAAGCCGACGACGACCCCGGTGAGGATCCAGAGGCACGCTCGGAGCAGGCGATCCGGTCCGCTGCCAGGCGTGAGCGCGTTCACGATCCGACCGGCTTCGCTGGCATGTGACGGCACGATACACCGCCCCATGGGGCGCGATCGAGGGCCGCTGCTGTGGGACACTCAACGGACCGGCCGGCCCTTGATAGCCTTCCACGATGGACAGCCCGACCGACCCATCGCCCGTTGCTGCCTCGCCCGGCTCCGAGCGGCGAACCGTCGTCGTGGTGGCCGTCGGCCTCGCCATGACCCTGGTCGCGTTCGCGATCTACGCCCTGTCGAGCTTCCGGTTCGATGCCGGCCATCCGGACTTCTTCTACCTCGCCGATGCCTTCCTCCATGGGCGGACGTGGCTGGATCACGCGTTCGGTCCGTATGACGCGGTGATCGTCGGCGCCCGGGTCTACGTGCCGTTCGCACCGTTCCCGGCGATCGCCGTGATGCCCCTGGTGGCCCTCATCGGGCCGGCGGCAGCTGACCGCTGGGAGCAGATCATCGGGGCGGCGATAGCGGCCATCGACGTCGGCCTGTGCTGGTGGCTGGTCGGTCGACTCGGCGTGCGCTCGCTCGGATCGCGCCTGTGGCTCGTCGCGCTGTTCGGCTTCAGCACCGCGCTGTGGTGGGTCACGACCCGGGGAGGCGTCTGGCACACCGGCCACGAGGTGGCCCTGATGGTGACCCTGGCCGCCCTGATCGAGGCACTCGGTCGCCGCCGGCCGCTGATCCTCGGCCTGCTCCTTGGGGCCGCCTTCCTGAGCAGGGCGCCGCTGGCGTTTGCCGCGCCGTTCTTCGCCTGGGTCGTGATCGACGCGGAGGAAGGTGGCGGGCCGCGGACCTGGCCATGGGCGGACCTGGCCATCTACGCGATCGGCGTCTCACCGGCCGTCCTGTTCGCCCTGTGGTACAACGCCGTCCGGTTCGGTTCGCCGCTCGAATCGGGCTACGCTCTGGCCTCCCTGCCTGCGTTCCTCGAGGCGCAGCGCCATATCGGGTTGTTCTCGACCGCCCACCTCGGGATGAATCTCGACCTGCTGCTCGCCCACCTGCCGACGTTTTCGTCGACGCCGCCGTTCTTCAGGCCGGACGGGCTGGGCCTGTCCATCTTCATCACCTCGCCGGGCCTCCTGCTCGCGGTCCGGGCTGACTGGCGATCGCGCATAGTCGTCGCCCTGGCGCTGACGACCGTGGCGGTGATCGTGCCCAGCTTGCTCTACTACGGCGGCGGCTGGCTCCAGTACGGCTATCGATACGCGCTCGATTCGATCCCGTTCGTGATTGCCCTGGTCGGGTTGGCGGTCGCCAGGACCGGTCTGCCGGCCTGGGGCAAGCTGTTGATCGTGTTCGGGGTCGCGGTCAACCTGCTTGGCGTCTACTGGGCCTATAACCTGACCTGATGCGCCTGACGATGGTCGCCCAGCTCGGATCAGGTGACCGCTGCTGCCGCCACAGCCCCGTCTGGCTCGCGGAGACCCGGATAGCGGAGAGAGCCGAGCATTGCGGCCGTGACCAGGACGATTCCCGCCCAGGAGCCCTGGTATGTGGTGGTCGCGATCAGGGCCGCGGCGATGAGCGCCAGCTCGCGTCGGATGAGAATGATCGCCGGAATGAGGAACAGGAGGCCGAACGAGTGGAGGGACGGCGTCCCCCACACCGACAGGATGCCGATCCAGGCTGGAGCGCCGGATCGGGTGGGCAAGAGCAGCACGGCCAGACTGGTCAGGATCGTCACCGCCAAACCGACCCCCGCCGGGGTGAACCTGCCCAGCGCGATCCCGCCAAGGTCCCAGGTCGGATCGGTGGCACGCCCGAGCTGCCGCAGCCACTCGAACCATGGATCGATCCCCGTCAGCGGCAGGCTCAGCGCGACGACGGCCAGCACGATGATGGCGGCGACAGCGGCCGCGGCCGGGCGGTGTCGGAGCAGGAATAGCCAAGGCTGAACCTGGGACGACTTGAACGCGCCGGAGAGCGCCGCGAGAAGCCCGGATCGCACGGCCGATTCGTCGGGACCCGCAACGTCCCGTTCGACCGGACGCAGCGCGGACGCTCCGGCCGCCGACCGCCAGAAGAGGACGACGAACGCGAGGAACAGGACCACCTGGATATTGCCGCCGATGATCGGCTCGGCGAACGGCGACCAGGCGAGGACGAACGGGACCCACACCCACCGGAAGGCAAGGCGTCGGACCGCAGCGATCGCGGCCCCGAGGCAGATCAGGAACCAGACCAACTGCAGGGGGGTCTTGGGGATACCGTGCAGGACGGCGAAGAGCGGGAGCGTGTACGGCGGGTACAGGAACGGCTGGGTCGGGCCGGGCGGCGAGCCGAATGCGGACGCGAGGTAGGGCTGTCCACCGTCGATCCAGCGCCCGGCCGCTCGGAGCGGGATTTCGAGGTCGACGCCGAACGGGTAGACGAACAGAAGGTGGTTGAGCAGGGACCAGCCGATGATGGCGACCGCGATCATCGACAACCCGACGCGCAGCAGTCGGTTCGGGCCTGAGCCGACCTCGATCATCGTTTCGAATCGGGTTCGCACCCGGCCAGTGTACGGACGGCCAGACCGTCGTCGTCGTCGTACCAGGACTGCCGGGCCACATCGTCGGAAGGTTCCATCCGTATCCTCAGCACATGACATCGACCCCGACCGAGGTGGCGCCGATCGTCTCGATCCGACCCTCGGGTCGCCTTGCCTGCGGGACGCGGGCCATCGTCGCTGCGATCGTGCTGTCCCGCGTGGTCGTGCTCATGGCGGCCTATGTCGCCGAGCAGATCGTCAAGGTCAATCCTCTCCTGACGAGTGGCGACGGCGGTCCGATCATCCGCAGCCTGACGGCCTGGGACGGCTGGTGGTACCTCGGGATCGCCCGCGACGGCTACCATGCCGCCCCGATCGTGGACGGGTACCACGACTATGCCTTCCTGCCGCTCTGGCCGATGCTGATCCGGGTCCTGTCGGTGCCCTGGCCGAGCCTGGCGGGGCCGATCGCCGTCATCCTTGCGAATGCGCTGTTCGTAACCGGCCTGTTCATGCTCGTTCGCCTCGGCGAACGGGTCGTTGGGCCGGAGCGGGCCGTCGCGGGGGCCATCGTGCTGGCGATCTTCCCATTCAGCGCGGTCTTTTCGATGGCGTATGCCGAAAGTCTCTTCCTGTGCCTGTCGACGGGCGCCTTCCTTGCCGCCGAACACGACCGGAGGGCGCTTGCCGGTATCCTCGTCGCGTTGGCCGCACTGACCCGTCTCCAGGGCGCCGTGCTTGCCTTGCCGGTCTGGCTGGTCCTGTTCCTGCGCGACCGGCGCCGGCTGCGGGCGTCCCAGGCGTGGCTGCTCCTCGGGCCGCTGGCGGCCGTCGGGATCCTCGGCGGCGTCGTGCTGATCGCCGGCGGGGCCGGGGCCTATGGGTCTGCTCAGGCGGCCTGGGGCCGGGTCGGGGTCGGCGGGGCCGCTCCCGGTGAGGCGCTCGGCAGCTTGCTGTCGCTGGTCAACGTCGTTCAGCTGGTGACCCTGATCGGAGCCGTGTTCCTGCTGGTGTTCATGCGACCCGATCGGATCCCGCTGCCGTACGCTGCACTCTCGATCATCTCGATCGGCCTGGTCTTCGCCAGCGGGTCGCTCGAATCCATCGGCCGCCACGTGATGAGTGCGTTCCCGAACGCCTGGCTGGTGGCCGGGCGCCGGGCGGGCTGGTTCCGAGTGGCGTGGTCGATCGTGTCGGTCGCGCTGCTGTTCGTCATGAGTACGGCGATGTTCGCCGGGAGGTTCGTGCCGTGACCCAGGGTCCCGCGATCAGCCGCCGCGTCATCCTCGACATCTTCATCCTGTCGGGCGCGGCCGGGCTCATCTACGAGGTGGTCTGGGCTCGCCAGCTGGTGCTCGTCTTCGGCAACACGACCCAGGCGGTATCGGCGATCCTGACTGGGTTCTTCGGCGGGATGGCGATCGGGAGCGCGCTCGGCGGTCGGCTGGCCGATCGCGTCCGTCGGCCGGTCCGGCTGTACGGGATCCTCGAGCTGGTGCTCGTCGTGGTGGTCATCCTGACCCCGATCACGTTCCGCCTGTTGCACGAGGTCTACCGCGGCGCATTCACCTCGCTCGAGGCGAGCCCGGGTGCGCTTGCGCTCGTCCGATTCGTCCTGGCGCTCCTGGCGCTCGGCCCGGCGACGGTCCTGATGGGCGCGACATTGCCGACCCTGACGCGCTACCTGAGCACCAACGCAGCCCACCTGTCCGAGGCGTTCGGGCGGCTGTACGCGGCCAACACCCTGGGCGCCATCGTCGGGACCATCCTGGCGGGCTTCGTGCTGATCGAGCTGGTCGGCCTGACCGGAACCCTGCTCGTCGGCGCCGCCTGTTCGGCGACGGCCGGCCTGATCGCGCTGTTCCTCGACCGACGGGTCGCCCGGGCCGAGGCCGTGGCGGCCGCGACCGCGCCGACCGTCGCTGCGACGACAGCCCAGACTTCGTCTCCGTCACGAGCGGCTGCGGCGGATCCAAGGTCGGACCGGCGGGCCACGCCGGCGGCCCGATCGACCCTGCGCCTGGGCCTGTTCGTCGCGCTCGTGTCAGGCCTGACGTCGCTCGCCTACCAGACCCTGTGGACCCGGCTGCTCGCCTCGGGTACCGGCAACTCGACCTACGTCTTCACGATGATCCTGGCCCTGTTCCTGATCGGGATCGCCCTCGGGGCGATCGCCTTCAACATCATCCGGCCTCGGATCAAGAACACCATCGCGCTGCTCGCCGTGGCCCAGCTCGTGGTGGCGATCCTGGTCATCGTCGGCGGCGTCTGGATCCTGCGCGGCGCATCGAACGGCATCCTCGATGTCAACGGCTCGCCCGGCGCCCTGTTCGGGACCTTCCTCCGGACGAGCGCAGTCGTCGTCTTGCCGGCCACGTTCGTGATGGGCCTCAGCTTCCCGGCTGCGTCCGCGCTCGTCGTCGGCGGCGACGACGATGTCGGCGGTCGGGCGGGGTTGCTCCTGGCGGCCAACACACTCGGCGCGATCATCGGCACGTTCATCGTCCCGTTCGCGATCATCCCGCTGATCGGCTCGCCCTCGGCTCTGGCGCTCATCGCCATGATCAACGCAGGGCTGGCGGTCATCCTGGCGGTATGGGGCGGGCTGGGCGGGCGGGTGGTCCAGACCGCGGTCGCTGTCGGAGCCGCCGCCATCGTCGCGGTCCTCGTCGTCGCGGTCGCGGCCGGCGGCTTCTTTGTCGACCCATCGATGGCCCGCATCGAGCGAGAGGGCGGGACCATCGTGAAGTCGGTCGAGGACGAGATCGCCTCGGTCCAGGCCGGGACCGACAAGTACGGCAACAAGCACCTGTGGGTGACCGGTACGTCGATGACCCTGCTGACGGTCGACGCCAAGCTCATGCCGATCCTGCCGCTCATCGCCAGGCCGAACGCCAAGGACATCGCGGTCGTGGCGTTCGGGATGGGCTCGGCCTTCCGGGCAGCCGTCGGCGCCGGGCTGAACGCTGACGCCGTGGAGCTTGTCCCGTCGGTCCCCAAGATGTTCGGGACGTACTACAGCGACGCGGACAAGGTCCTGGCCGCTCCCAACGGGCGGGTGATCGTCGCCGACGGGCGAAACCATATCGAGCTGACCGACCGGACCTACGACATCATCGTGACCGACCCACCTCCGCCGATCGAGAGTGCCGGCGTGTCGGTCATCTCCTCGATGGACTACTACCGGGCCGGCAGGGCTCGGCTGAATCCGGGCGGAGTGATGATGCAGTGGGTCCCCTGGAGCCAGCAGACGATGGACGAGCTGCTGGCCCACTTCCGGTCGTTCAGCTCGGTCTTTCCCGAGGTCACGATCGCCTTCGGGCCGGGAGGCTACGGTTTGTTCATGCTCGGGTCCGATGAACCGATCACGTTCGACCGGGCCAATCTCGAGGCGATCCTGGCGCGTCCCGGCGTGACCGAGGATCTGTCCTCGGCGTTCGATTCGCCGGAGCACACGGCCATCGGCTGGGCCCGCCGGATCCCGTCCCTGGTATGGCTCTCGGGTGACGCCGTCAAGCGGGTGCTGGGCGACGGACCGGTCATCACCGACGACCGCCCCCTGCCCGAGTACTTCCTGCTCCGGCACGCATTCGGCACGAAGTCGCCACAGGCCTCGTCGGCCCGGCTCCTCGAGCTGTCGGCCAAACCGTAGACTGCGCCACGATGGACCGGCGACCCGCTGACCCGCAGCCGTTCGAGTCGCTGACGCTCGTCCTGCCCGCCTACAACGAGGAAGCCCGCCTCGGTCCGGCCCTCGACGAGCTGTTCGGCTACCTCCGCCGGCGAGGCGGTCCCCCACGTGAAGGCGCTCCAGCTTCGGGCAACCTGCCCGATGCCATCCGGGTCCTCGTGGTCGACGACGGCAGCACCGACGCGACGGCGGACCTGGTGCGTGCCCGTCCGGAAGCCGCGCCGGACGTCCGGGCCGCCGGGGTTGACGGGTCGTGGCGGGGAGCATGGCTCGAGCTGATCACGGTGCCCCATGGTGGCAAGGGCGCCGCGGTCCGGGCCGGGATGCTCGCCGCGGACAGCGACGTCATCGTCTTCTCGGACGCCGACATGGCGACCCCGCCCGACGAGGTCCCCGGGCTGCTCGCGGCGCTCGGCTCCGCCGACTTCGCCCTGGGCAGTCGGATCCAGCTGGACGGGTCGGACATGCGTCGGACGCAACCGGGCTTCCGCCGCCTGCTCGGCAAGCTGTTCCACGCCATCGCTGCGATCTGGGTGACCGGACCCGTGCGCGACACGCAGTGCGGCTTCAAGGGGTTTCGACGGGCTGCCGCCCACGACCTGTTCGCGGAGCAGCGGATCACCAGCATCGTGTTCGACGTCGAGCTCATCTACCTGGCCCGCCGACGGGGCTACCGAATGGCGATCGTGCCGATCCAGTGGTTCGATCGGCGCGGATCGCGGATGCAGGCCAGTGCTGGCCTTGCCGCCCGCGTGGCCTGGGACCTGTTCCGGATCCCGCTCATCCATCGCGGGGTCGGTCGCCGGGCGTGACTCGCCCAGCGACGCCCGATTCCGGGTCCAGCCTGCCGCCGACCGTGGCCCGGGTCCTGCCGGTGGTGGCCATCGTCGCCTCGGTCGCGGTCGTCGGGGCGATCCTGGCGAGCGCCGGATCGACGCTCGGGTTCGACGCACGGGCCTACCTCGATGCCGGCCGTCGACTCCTGGCCGGCTCGGTGATCTATGACACCTCGATCGCCCAGGCTGGGGCCGCCGGGCTGTACTACTACTCGCCGCCGTTCACCTTGCTCGCCGTCCCGTTCTCGCTCCTGCCGGCGCCGTTCGATGTGCTCGGCTGGATCGGGGCGATCCTGATCGCGTTCGGGCTCGGTGTGGCGCTTCTGCCGGTCTCCCGCGATGTGCGCTGGCTGGTCGTGCTGCTGGCCGGGCTGTCCTGGCCGTTCGCCTATGCGGTCAAGCTCGGCCAGGTGGGACCGATCCTGTTCCTGTGCTTCGCGGTCGGCTGGCGCTGGATGGATCGTCCGGCCCGTCTCGGACTGGCCATCGCGGTCGGGACCGTGGTCAAGCTCCAGCCCGCGATCCTGTTCGGGTGGGCAGCACTCACCCGACGCTGGACGGCGATCGGGGTCGGGTTCGCGGCGCTGGCCGTGGCCGCTCTCGTCGCGAGCGCCGCCGGCGGGCTGGACGCGTGGACCGCCTGGCTGACGATCCTGCGCTCCATCAGCGCCCCGATCAGCACGCCCCACAACTTCACGCCGGGGGCGATCGCCTACCAGTTGGGGTTGAGCGAGGGGTCGGCTACGCTGGTCCAGGGCCTGAACACGGTCGTCGTCCTGGTCCTCGTCCTGTGGGCGGGCCTGCGGGCGAGTCCAGCGGTCGGCTACCTCACGGCCGTGACCGCCAGCCAGCTTCTATCGCCGGTCCTGTGGGATCACTACGCGCTGCTCCTCCTCCTGCCGACGGCCTGGCTGCTCGACCGCGGTCGGTGGTGGGCCGTGGCTATCCCGCTGGCGACGGCCGTGTTCGCCATCGGGCTGCCGCCGATCGTCTATCCACTGGCGTTCTGGGCCGCGCTCATCGCCCCGCTCGCGATCGACGCTCGATCGGGCGACCGCTTGCGCGCGCAACGACCCGACCGGACCCGGTGATATCCTCCGGAGCGTGACCAGCGCGACCTCGACGGAGCCTGCCTGTCCGGGGGAGCGCGCATCCTCCGCGCCTGATCCTCGTGGTCCGGCCGCAGCGCCCGTCATCGCCCGGCGCCAGGCCTTCGGGTCGATCCCCGCGGCCACCTGGGACGCCCTGGCCGACCGCAACCCGTGGACGACACCCTTCTCGAGCTGGGCCTTCCACCAGGCGTGGTGGGATGCCTACGGGGCTAACGCGCACGACCAGACGATGGTCGTCGTCGACCCAGCCGCGGGCCAGGACGCCGGGCCGATCGGGATCGTCCCGCTGATGCACCGGCACGAGGTCGAACCGACCGACGAGGTCGACCACACCACGCTGCGCCACGGCTCCGGGATCGAGCTCACCCACGTGGCGCCGACGGCCAAGGCCATCTTTTTCGGGGCGTCATACCACGCCGACTACGCGACGATCCTGGCTGCGCCGGCCGATCTCGAACGGGTGGCGACAGCCCTGGCCGCAACGCTGGCCGCGGCGCCGGCGCCCGATGACGACCACCCGGCGCCGTGGGACGTCGTGGACCTGCGTCGGCTGCGCTGCGGCGATCCGAGTGCCGACGCGCTGGCGACGGCATTCGGCCGGCTCGAGTCGACCCAGGGCTGGACGCTGAACGTCGAGCGCGAGGATGTCTGTCCGGTGGCGACCATCCCGGACGGTGTCACCGACCTGGACGGGTTCCTTGCCCATCTGGGCAAGAAGGATCGTCACGAGATCCGACGCAAGATCCGCCGGGCGGAGGCGGTCGGGGAGGTGGCCCTGATGCCGTCGCTCGATCAGCTGGGCGACCTCGACGCATTCATCGACCTGCATCAGCGCCGCTGGGGAGACGCGGGCCTGTTCCCACCGACGCCCGGCGGTGACGCCAGCCGGCTGTTCATTCGGCGTCTGTTCGAAGGGTTCGGCCAGGACGGTCCGGTGCGCCTGTGCTTCCTGACCGTCGGTGGGCGTCGGGTCGCGGCCGGGATCACGTTCGAGCATGGCGACACCGTCAGCTACTACAACGCCGGCGTCGATCCGGACGCGCGCGACCTGTCGCCGGGGGTGGTCATGGTCGCGAAGTACGTGGAGCGGACGATCGCGACCGGGCGCCGGCGGATCGACTTCCTGCGCGGGGACGAGTCGTACAAGTACGAGTGGGGCGCGGTCGATGAGCCCATCCAACGCCTGCTGGTCCGTCGAATGGTAGGTCGATGAGCGCTCCTGCCCTCGGCGATCCATGCCTCGAGCCGGCCACGCGGCCGGCCGTTCCGGGCGGGCGGGTGCGGGTCGTCGAGGTTCTCGCGACCGGAACCAACGGCGGCGCCCAGGAGCACGTCTTCGGTCTCCTCACCCGGATCGATCCGACCCGCTACGACGTCCATGTCGTGTCGCTGTCCCCAGGCAGCGCGATAAGCAAGCTCGAGCGGCACGGCATCCCGGTGACGGTCATCGACGAGCCGGATGACGCGATCGCGACCGGCGCGCTGGCCGCACTGCTGACCGACCTGCGACCGGAGGTCATCCACAACCACATGTATCGGGCCGAGCTGGTCGGGACCCGGGCGGCGATCGCCCTGGGCGAGATCGGCCGCCCGCGCCCATACGTGGTGTCGACCGTCCACTCGAGCCGGGTCCGAGCTGAGGAGGACCGCCGCCAGTTGCGCATCCTCACCAGCCGGATGGACCGCCTCATCGCGGTGTCCCAGTCGATCGTCGACAAGCTCTTGCACGAAGGCCGCGACACTGCTCCGATCTCGCTCATTCACAACGGAGTCGACCTCGAGCGATACGACCACCAGGGTCCGTGCTGCACCCTGCGCGAGGACTACGGGCTGCCGGCCGAGGGTCCGATCGTCGGCGTGGTCGCCCGGCTCGAGCCGGAGAAGGGTCACCCGACCCTCCTCGAAGCGTGGACCCAGGTCGTCGCCGCATTCCCGAACGCGACCCTTCTCATCGTCGGCGAGGGGAGCCGGCGCGAGGCGCTCGCGGCGATGGCCGTCGAGCTCGGGGTGGCCGATCGGGTCGTGTTCACCGGCCGCCGCGACGACGTTCCGGCGGTGACCGCAGCGCTCGACGTGGCCGTCCTGCCGTCCTACCGGGAGGCGCTTGGACTGACGATCCTCGAGGCGATGGCTCTATCCCGACCGGTGGTCGCATCGAACGTCGGTGGGATCCCCGAGATGGTCGAGGACGGGAAGACAGGGCTGCTCGTCCCGCCGCACGATGCTGAGGCGCTGGCGGCGGCGATCATCCGGCTGCTGCGCGATCATCCCTTGGCCGATACCCTCGCCCGGGCTGGTCACGATCTGGTCCATGAGCGGTTCTGCATCGAGCTGATGGTCGGCGCCGTCGAACAGATCTACGACGACGGCGCCCGTGCCCTGCGTCCGAGCGAGGTCGCCGTCGGATAGGACGTTCGGGTGGTCCCGAACTGCGCTGCACTGGGTAGCATCGCCAGGTGATGCCAGAACGCACCACTTCGGCCGCTCGGAGCCGCGCCCTGCCACGCCTGACCATGCCCGAACTGTGGGCGTGCCTGGCGGTGCTGCTGCCGGTCCTGGGTGCTCTGCTCGCGTCCATCTCGACGGTCGACCTGGCCTACCACCTTCGAGCCGGGGCGATCGTGCTCGACACGTACGCCTTGCCGTCGCCCGACGAGTTCACCTTCACTGCCGGTGGGCTGGCCTGGCTCGACCAGCAATGGGGGGCACAGACGGCCTTCGCCGCGATCTACCGTCTCGGCGGGTGGGCTTTGCTGGCGGTCGCGCGGACCGCCCTTGTCGGGCTGGTGGCCTGGCTCGTCTATCGAGGCTGCCGAACCACCGGTGCGAGCATCCGGGTCGCCGCGTGGCTGACCCTTGCCGGGTTCGGTGTCGGGCTCGTCGCTCTCGGGATGCGACCGCAGCTGCTCGGGATGGCTCTGTTCGCGGGGACCCTGGCTGTGCTGGCCACCCGCGTCGACCACCCGCGCCTCATCTGGGCGATCCCGGTCCTCGTCGTGGTCTGGGCGAGCGTCCATGGCTCGTTCTTCCTCGGGCCGCTCGCCGTGGTGGTCGCGAGTCTCGAGGACGCGGTCGCCCGCCGACACGGTGTCCGGCAGATCGCCCTCGTCGCCGCACTGAGCTTGGGCGCGACGCTGGTCGGCCCCTATGGCGCCGCGGTGTGGACGTACGCGGCCGGGATCGCCGCCGACCCCACGATCCGACGCCTGATCACGGAGTGGCAGCCGACGGTCCCGCTGTCGTTCGCCGGCGCGATGTTCTACGGGTCGATCATCGGCTCGGCCATCCTCCTCGTCGCGACCTTCCGTCGCGGTGCTGGCGGTCCGGGAGCGGCCGGTCGGTTCGCTCGTCGCGCCTGGCCGACGCTGGTCTGGTTGGCCGGTCTGGCGGTCATCGGGACAGCGGCGGAGCGAGGCGTCGCATGGTGGTCGATCGGGGCTCCGATCGGGGTCGCCACTCTGCTCGAGGTGGCCGCTCGGGATCGCGCCGCCGACGCCGCCACCGAGCGTGGCCCGGCGGAACCGGCCCGCAGCCTGGTCCCGACCGCCATCGTCGGGGTGCTGCTCATCGCGGTCGTGGCAATGTTGCCGGTCTGGCGATCGGGGGCGGCGCTGTATGGTCCCTCGGGGCTCCTGACCGACGCCCCGCCGGGAATCACGGCGGCGGTGCTGGCCGAGGTCCGACCCGGCGACCGGATCTGGAATGCTCAGCGTTGGGGGTCGTGGCTCGAATTCAGTGTCCCCGTCGCGCCGGTCGCCGTCGACTCGCGGATCGAGCTCATCCCGGACGACGCCTGGGCGGATCACCTGGCCCTGTCGAGCGGCAGTCCCGACTGGGCCTCGATCCTCGATCGGCGCGGCGTGACGATCGTGGTCGCGTCCGCGACCGAGCAGCGCGCGCTCATCTCGCTCATCCGCGCATCGCCCGCCTGGCGCCCGATCGCCGATGACGCGGATGGCGTCGTCTTCGTCCGGACGGGTCGCACCTGATGAAGCGGCTCGATCCGAACCGCTTCGGCTGGGCCGCCCCGCCCCGCCGGTCGACCATGGGTCAGGACTACCGGGGGGTGGCCGACTTCGGCGCCATTGTCATCATGGGCCGGCGCCAGGAACGCTTTGCTAAGGTTCCGGGCACGGTCTGGGTGGATCCGAGTCCGCCGCCGGACCGCGACTACTTCACCTGCCAGAGGAGTGCTCAGCAGCCTTGAGCGATCTTGATGTCGTCGTCTTGGGCGGGGGTGGTCATGTCGGCCTGCCCCTCAGCCTGGTCCTTGCCAAGGCCGGCCTGCGGGTCGGGATCTTCGACACCAACGCCGGGACCGTTGCCGCGGTCCGGGCTGGTCGGATGCCGTTCATGGAGGCCGGCGCGGATGCGTTGCTGGCCGAGCTGCTCCCGACGAGTCGGCTCGAGTTGTCGGACGATCCGTCGATCCTCGGCCGATCGGACGCGGTCATCGTCGTCATCGGCACTCCCGTCGACGAGTTCCTCGGCCCGTCGATGACCGTCTTCGAGAAGGCCGTCGACCAGATCTCGCCGCACCTCCGCGACGGCGCCCTGGTCGTCCTCCGGAGCACGGTCTACCCGGGAACGACCGAGTACGTCACTCAGCATCTCGCCGAACGGGGCAACCGGGTCGATGTCGTGTTCTGCCCCGAGCGGATCGCCGAGGGCCACGCGCTGGAGGAGCTCGGCAGCCTGCCCCAGATCATCGGGGCGGACACCGATCGGGCCGCCGAACGAGCCTCGGAGTTGTTCGGCAGGATCGTCGAGAAGCGGGTCCGGACGTCGACCAAAGAGGCCGAGCTGGCCAAGCTCCTGACCAACACCTGGCGCTACATGAAGTTCGCCGTGGCCAACCAGTTCTTCATGATCAGCCACCAGGCCGGGGTCGACTACACCAACGTCCTGCGGGCCATCCGCGAGGATTACCCGCGGGCGCAGGACCTTCCCGGCCCGGGCTTCGCCGCGGGCCCATGCCTGTTCAAGGACACGATGCAGCTGGCGGCGTTCACCTCGGACCACTTCCCACTCGGCCAGGCCGCGATGCAGGTCAACGAGGGCCTGCCGGCCTACATCGTGTCGGCCCTGGAGCGTCGCTACGGCTTGCTCAATGGGCGGACCGTTGGCATCCTTGGGATGGCCTTCAAGGCCGAGTCGGACGACACTCGGGCGTCGCTGAGCTTCAAGCTGCGCAAGCTCCTGGCCTGGGCCGGCGCCCGGGTTCTGTGCACGGATCCGTTCGTGGTCGACGACCGACTCGTGCCGGTCGAGGAGGTCGTCGCCGAGAGCGAGGTGATCATCCTCGGCGTACCGCACAAGGCGTACCGCGGCCTGTCGTTCGGCGCGGAGCGCGACGTGGTCGACATCTGGGGCGCCCTCGGCGATGGGATCCGGCTGTGAAGATCCTCATCACCGGTGCCGCCGGGTTCATCTCTGGCTACCTCGTCCCGGATCTCCTGGAGCGCGGCCACGAGGTCATCGGCGTCGACGACTTCAGCAAGTACGGACCGCTCACGAAGTCCTACGACGACCACCCGAACTACCGGTTCGTCCAGGGTGACGCCAAGGACGCGGCGCTCCTGACCGAGCTCGCCGCGGACTGCGACCAGGTCGTCGCCTCGGCGGCGATGATCGGCGGGATCAGCTACTTCCACGAGTTCGCCTACGACCTCATCGCCGAGAACGAGCGGATCCTGGCGGCGACGTTCGATGCCGCGATCGCCGCCCGTCGCGCCGATCGGCTCGAGCGGATCGTCGTCCTCAGTTCGTCGATGGTCTACGAATCGGCGACGATCTTCCCGACCCCGGAGGGTGCTCAGCTGACGAGCCCGCCGCCGATCTCGACCTACGGCTTCCAGAAGCTCGCCAGCGAGTACTTCGCGCGAGGCGCCCACGAGCAGTACGCGCTGCCCTACACGATCCTGCGTCCATTCAACTGCGTCGGGATCGGCGAGCGTCGGGCCGTCCGCGACTCGGACGTCATGAGCGGCAACGTCAAGCTCGCATTGAGCCACGTCGTACCCGATCTCGTGCTCAAGGTGATCAAGGGCCAGGACCCTCTCCACATCCTCGGAGCCGGCGATCAGGTCCGCCACTACACCTATGGCGGCGACCTCGCCAGGGGCATCCGGATGGCGATGGAGTCGCCGGCGGCGATCGACCAGGACTTCAACCTGTCGACGGCAGCGAGCACGACGGTCCTCGAGCTGGCCGAGACCATCTGGCGCAAGGTCAACGGACGGGACCGGCCGTTCCGGTTCGTGTCCGACCCGCCGTTCGAGCACGACGTCCAGATGCGGGTACCCGATGTCCGCAAGGCGCGCGAGGTCCTCGGGTTCGAGGCCACCACCAGCCTCGACGAGATGCTCGACGAAGTCATCCCCTGGATCGCCGCCGAGGCCGCGGCCGGGCGGATCTGATGGGTGCCCTGGACGAGGTCTACCGGCGGAGGTTCCCAGAGGTCTCTCGTCGCCAAAAGGACCGCATCTGGCCGGAGATCGCCCACTACCTTCAGCGCTGGGTCGATCCGACCGCGCCAGCCCTCGACATCGCCTGCGACTCGGGCTACTTCATTCGAAATGTGGTCGCGACGGAGCGCTGGGCCGTCGACCTGCGCGACGTCCGCAACGACCTGCCCGCCGACATCAGATTCGTCCAGGCCAGCGGGCTCGACCTCGATGCCTGTCTGCCCGCTGGAGCGTTCGGCACGATCTTCATGAGCAACTACCTCGAACATCTCCACGGGCCCGACGCGGTCATCGAGCAGCTCGCCGTCGCTCGGCGCCTGCTTCGGCCAGGGGGTCGGGTGATCGTCCTCCAGCCGAACGTGCGGCTGGTCGGGGGTAGCTACTGGGACTTCATCGATCACCGCGTGGCGCTTACTGAGCGCAGCCTGGCCGAAGCCGGGGGCCTCGCCGGACTGCGCACTGTCGAGCTGATCACCCGCTTCCTGCCGTATTCGACCAAGAGCCGCCTGCCGAGCCATCCGCTGCTCGTCCGCGCGTACCTGGCCTTCCCTCCGGTGTGGCGGGTCATCGGCCGGCAGACGCTGTACGTGGCCGAGGCCGCGCGGTGATCGCGACCCGGTCCGGCGATCCGCATCGCCGCCTCCGCAGGCTGGCCATCCCCGCGCTCGGCCTGGTCATCAGCGTCGCCGCCATCTGGCTCGCACTGCGCGGGATCGATCTGGTCCGGACCGCCGCGCTGATCGGGGCCGTTCAACTCGGTCCACTGGTGATCGCGGCCGTGGCCCTCTTCCTCCAGCTGTGCGTTCGGGCCTTGCGTTGGTCGTTGCTCCTGCCCGACGGCCCGGCCGGGCGGGTACGACCACGTCGGCTGATCCCGGTCGTGCTAATCGGCTATCTCGGCAACGCCGTCCTGCCGGCCCGTCTCGGCGATCCGATCCGGGCCGTTCTCGTCGGGCAGCGAGAGAGGATCGCCATCTCGGCGGCGTTCGGCTCGGTCGTCCTGGAGCGCGCCATCGACACGATGACCCTGGCCCTCGTCGCGGCACCAGCGGCGGCCCTCGCAGGCGCGCCCGACTGGTTCGTCCGTGCGGCGGCACTCATCGCCGTCCTGTCCGGCTCGGTGGTCGTCGCGACGCAGACCCAGTGGCCCGCTCGAGGTGTCAGGTGGGCGACGAGTCGCGCCGGAGGTCGCTGGTCGCCCTGGGTCGAGCGGACCGATCGGTTCGTCCAGGCGATGGACCGCCGCGGGCACGGTCGGGCCCTGATCGCGGCTGCCGGGCTGAGCGTACTGACCTGGCTGCTCGATGGGACGATCTACTGGGCGTCCGCTCGGGCCCTCGGGATCGACCTGGCGCCGGTCGGGGCGATGTTCATCTCCGGGATCGCGGTCCTCGGGACGGCGATCCCGTCGGCGCCCGGCTACGTCGGCACGTTCGAGCTGGCCGCATCCACGGCGGCCCAGGCGATGGGCGTCGCGCCCGAGGCGGCCCTCGGGCTGGCCATCCTGATCCACGCGGTCACGGTCGTGCCGCTGGCGCTCGCCGGCGCCGCATCGCTGGTCTGGATCGGCCGCGGGTTCGGCGAGCTGGCCGACGCAGCACGGGCGGGCACCGTGGCGGGGCCCGTCGCGCGGGCCGTGCCGGCCGAGGCGCGATCGCGGTGAGCGTCGAGCTGGCGATCGTCCTGCCGGTCTACAACGAGGGGGAGGCCGTCGAGCCGGTGCTCCGGGCGCTCGCAGCCGACGTCCGGACCGCCCATGAGCTCGTCGTCGTGTACGACTTCGACGGTGACACGACCGTCCCGGTCATCGCCCGGCTGGCCTCCGAGATCCCCGCACTGCGCGGCCTGAGGAACGATCTCGGTCGGGGCGTCCTCAACGCGATGAAGGCGGGCATCGCCGGGACGACGGCCCCATACGTCCTCATCTCGATGGCGGATGGCTCGGACGAGCCGAAGATCGTCGACTCGATGGTCGAGCTGGCCCGGTGCGGGTCGGACGTCGTGGCCGCCAGCCGATACATGCGCGGCGGTCGGCAGATCGGCGGGCCGTTGCTGAAGCGCCTGATGAGCCGGACGGCCGGCTTGACGCTCCACTGGTTCGCCGGCGTCCCGACGCATGATCCGACCAACAACTTCAAGCTGTACAGCCGGACGTTCCTCGAGTCGACGCCGATCGAGAGCACGGCCGGGTTCGAGTTGGCCCTCGAGCTCACGGTCAAGGCCACCCTCGCCGGACGACTTGTGGCCGAGGTCCCGACGACATGGCGCGATCGGACCGCTGGCCAAAGCAACTTCAGGCTCCGCAAGTGGCTGCCCCACTACCTGCACTGGTACCGGGTCGGTCTCGCCGGTCGGTTCCGGCGGCGGCGGACCGCCTGAGTCCGAGCCTCTTCCCGAGACCTATTGCGGCAGGTTGCCGATCGGGCCCCTGCGCTCCTCGGCGCGGCGGAGGGCGTCGGCCATGGCTACTTCCGAGATCCGTGGCAGTCCGCGGATGACGAGCGGGTCCCGCAGCGGTGAGCCGCGCGCCGCCACCAGGCGCTCCAACGAGGCGGGCGACGGGACCAGGATCAGGGTCCGGTCTCGTTCGATCTCCGGCGGCAGCGCCGACAACCCGACTGTCACCAGTGCCCTGGTCCGCTCGGCACGCTCCAGGAAGATCGATCGTCCTTCGATCAGCAGGCGGACGTTCCACACGAGGGCGAGGGCCAGGACCGAGCCGGCCGCGGCGACGAGGATTGGCCGGATCCGCGGCGACCCGCGGTAGGCGACGAGGTCCGGTCCGACGAGGGCGCCAAGAGCTACCAGCAGAAGCGGCCCGGCGAAGTAGGTGTAGCGGGTGTAGAGGGCTGCATCGGCCACCAGCTGTGCCCGGACGAGACCGGTCAGCACGTACAGCGCGACGATCCCGCCCAGGCAGCCTACCGTTCGGGCCGGCAACCCACGTCCGCTGACCAGGCGCATCACCACGAGGACCGCCACCGCGAGCGGGATCAGCAGGCCGATGACCGGGCCGACGCCGCTGATCGCGCCGCCCGCCGCGCCGGCGCCCTGGATCACGAAGGCCGGGACCTGGCCGAGCGCCTCGAGCGTGAACGGGTTCCGGGCGGTGGCCACCCCCGATCGGCCGAGCGCGACATACCAGCCGAGGTAGATCGCGCTGGGCAGCACCGCCGCGTAGATGAACCGTCGGCGGCTCCGATCGACGAGCAGCTCGAGGCCGACGGCGGCCACGAACACGAGCCCCATCCCGGACGTCGTCACGGCGATCGTGAGGAGGGCCGTGGCCGCGACCGCCCGGCGTCGGGTCGGAGCCCCGTCAAGCAGGAGCATCGCCCCGAACCCCAGCGCGGCCGTCCCGATGAAGCCGATCTGCATCGCCCAGAAGAGGTTCTCGAAGCCGCTCCCGAAGAACAGCACGAGGACGCCGGCCGCGAGTCCGGCGACCGGCCCGGCGGACCGCCGGACGAGGATGAACACCTCACTCGCGACGAGGATGTGGAGGGCGACCAGCACCACCAGGTAAGGCACATACGATCCAAGCCCGAAGACCGACAGCATCAACCGGTAGGCGACGATGGTCGTGCCCAGCCAGTGCTCGTTGAACGGCCGCAGGAAGCTGTCGAGGTTTAGCGCTCGCCCCTCGATCACAGCCCACTCGTCGGCGAAGAAGGTCAGGCCCTGGCCCAGGCCGAGCAGCACGACAGCGGCGACCGCCGCGACGATCGCGAAGATCCAGGTCGTGCCGGCCACGCGGCCGACGGTCTCAGTGCGTTCGATCTCGACGGACCTCCCCGGGACGGTCGCTCGCTCACGACCCAGGCGAGGATGCCCCCACGGGGTCCGGGCGCGCCATCGGTCGGAGGTACTGGCCGTCACCTTCCTCGAGGGTCGTGCTGCTGCGCACGAGCAGCCACAGGACGCCGGCCGTCAAGCCGGTCATCGCCAGTGAGCCGAGCAGCCCGAGCGGGCCACCGATCGGCAGCAGTGCCCCGAGCTCGGGGCCTGGCGGGATCGCGGCGAGGAGGTTCACCGTCATCACCCCGGTCAGGGCCAGCCAGGTCGCCAGGATCCGGCGATCGGGCAGCAGCGGCGCGAGGAAGATGAGGGCCGCCTCGGCATATCGCTCGTGGACGGAGGTCAGGCAGCAGAACAGGACCAGGACCGAGGCGCTCAGGCCCAGGAGGAGGGTGCGCCGGGTCGGTGCGCGGTAAACGGCCGCCATGATGAACAGCTCCAGCACGGCCGCCGCCAGGTATCCCAGCAGTCTGGGCGACAGCGGGCCGAGGATCGCGCCGCCGTCGGACAGGAAGCTGTCCCCCGCGATCGCGGTCTGGAGGGCCCACCATGGGTTCCATGCCCGGAGCGACAGAATCGCGAAGATCTCGGTCTGGTGCCGGGTGAGGGTCCGCAAATAATCCGCCGGTCCGCCGTCGGCCACGAACGGCAACCACAGCACGATGACGGTCCCACTGAACACGGCCCCGGCGACGGCCGCCCGGCGCCAACCGAGATGGGCGATGGCCCAGGCGGCGAACGGCGGGATGAACGCCACGGCTTGGGGCTTGGCCATCAACGCAACGCCGAGCGCGACCGCCCCGAGGTACGACCGGTCACCGACGACCAGGATGGTGGCGAAGAGACCGGCCAGGATGTAGATTGACTCGAACTGGCCCCACCAGGCTCCGGTGTACACGAAGACCGGCGACAGAAGGATCCCGAGCGCGGCAGCGATCGCCCAGCGAGGCCGGTCGCGAAGCAGGTATGCCACCCCGGCGACCAGCCCGGCATCGGCCAGGAGGGCTGGGATCTTCAGGGCGATCCGGATGGTCGGGTCAGCTGCGTCGGTCGCCGACCGGAATGCCGGCTCCACGATCCCGAGCAGCCAGAACAGGTAGACCATCACCGGCGGGAAGGCGAGGTCGATCCGATACGCCTGTCCGAATGGACCGGTCGCGATCCAGTGGACCCAGGTCGTGAAGATGTCGAGGTCGGATCGGAGACCCGAGGCGGACAGCAGGATCAGCCGGATGAGGATCGCGGCGACCAGACCCGCGGCCAGGACGACCAGGTCGGCGGGGCGAACGGCACCCGGCCGGGGAGCGTCGATGGGAGCGGTCGTGGACTCAGCCGTCGCCGTCGGACCGCCCTCTACAGGCGGATCGAGGCCCAGTATCGCTCGGCGTAGCCGGGCAGCCCACCGAGACTCGAGACCGCGCGGCCGTACGAACGAACGGCGTCGGCCATCGGCTTCGTCCCGCCGAACAGCCGGTCGAGCTGACTGGCGTACAGAGTGATCCCGCTGATCTTCCACTCGACCTGGTCGCTGACGTCGGCGAACTCGGGAGCGATCGAGACATCCGCCGGGAGCCCACCCAGAGCGTCCTCGCCGAGATCGGCCAGGCGTCGGAACGACTCCCACCAGGCGTACGGGAAGTCCTCGTAGAAGTTCACGATGCCGGCCCAATCCGGTCCGGGCATCACCCAGGCGCGGGGCTCGCGGAGCATCTCCAGACCGACGTCGCGGGCCAGCCGGTGATCGACGTGCCCGCCCACGGCTAATGGGAAGTAGACCTTCTGCGGCTCGAGCCGGGCGATCTCCCGGCGAAGGATGTCGAACGGCGCCGGGTCGTCGTCGCGGGGTGCACCGAGCAGCTGGGCGTCCCCCTCGTACCCCCGGAAGACCGCGTCGGGCAGGTCCAGGAACACCACCGAAGACTCGGCGAAGTAGGCGAAGCGCTCGTCCTCGAGGCGGCGGGTGGCCATCGCATCGTGAGCCTGCTCTGCCTCGGTCAGCTCGGTCGTGAGGACCGCCCCCTGGGTGGGCGTGTCGTCGGCCAGGACCTGGCCGGCGAGTGGCTCGTTGTGGATCGACGCCCGCCGATACCAGCTCGACCGCTGCCAGAACCGCTTGGCCGCGGCATCGGCGTCGGCCTGCGTGGCGTCGAGCCGGTCCGACGTGGCCGCCCATGGCGGCGCATGCTCACTGCCCTCGTCGATCGGGTAGTCCGCGCTGAGGTTGGCGCGGTTGAACGCCTCGCTCGCCGGCCAGAGCGCCTTTGAGCCGAACCCGAGCGCTTCGCGCTGATAGGACGTCAGGTCGGCACCACCACCGTCCCCCGAGAAGACCGAGATGACGGCGACGTTCTGGCCGAGCTCTCGAAGGCTGCCGATGAGGCCGCCGCAGGAGAGTGCGACGTCGTCCGGATGGGGCGCGACGAAGACGTGAGTCATGGCCGGGCGAGTATAGCGGGACGCCCGATCCGGTCGCCCGTTCTCGCAGCCTAGTGCGGCCAGCCGGCGGCGCCCACCAGCGGAACGAAGACACACTCGTCGGTCACCCGCTCGTCCCAGGTGTCACCGGTGCGGGTGACGACGACCAGCCGCTGGACGTCCCGCGGTCCGACCGGGACCACCAGTCGCCCGCCGTCGACCAGCTGGTCGGGCAACGATCGCGGGGTCCGGGGAGCGCCTGCCGTGACCACGATCCCATCGAACAGGCTGCCCGGGACGCCAATGCTGCCATCGCCGATCCGCACGTCGACCTCGTCGGCAAAACCGAGAGCGGCCAGTCTGGCCCTGGCCGCGGTCGCCAGTCCCGCGTGCCGCTCGATCGTGACGACCTGTGCCTCGAGCGCGGCGAGGATCGCCGCCTGGTAGCCGGATCCCGTGCCGATCTCGAGGATCCGATCACCCGGCCGGACCGCCAGCAGCTCGGTCATCCGGGCCACCATGTACGGCTGGCTGATCGACTGACCTTCCTCGATCGGGAGGGCGACATCCTCGTAGGCTCGCCGGCGAGCTCCTTCGGTCACGAACCACTCACGCGGGACGGACGCCAGCGCCGCGAGGACCCGCTCATCGTGGATCCCGCGTCGCCTGAGCTGCTGCTCGACCATCGCCGCCCGCTCGCGAGCCATCTCGCCGTCGGCCGGGTCGGCCATCGGGATCGTGCCCATGTCCCGAGGATACGCCCAGGCGATCCTCGGGACGGCCTCGGCTCGAGGGGAGGGCTACGCGGACGGAGCCACGGAAGGGGCGGCAGATGGGGCCGCGGAAGGTGCGGCGGACGGTACAGCGGACGGCGACACCGTGGACGGCGCCACGGACGGTGCGGCCGGCGGCGAGCCCGACGGCGCATCGCTCGGACTCGAGCTCGCCGACGGCGAACCCGACGCTGAGACGCTCGGTACGGGCGCCTCGCTGGCGGTCGGACTTGGGAGCGGAGCCAGGACGCCACCCTTCCCGAGGAACAGGCCATTGAGCAGGATGAGCGCGAACACGACCGCGACGACCACGACGTAGATCGCCGATGGGCGATCCTGGATACGGGTGGCGATCTCGGACACGGTCGGGGCCGACTCGCTCGCGGTGCGCTGGCCGGTCTTGGCCGACTTCGCCGGGGCTGTCCACGTTGGCGCCGACGCTGCGACCGCCGCGCTAGCGACCGGGGCTTCGGCTTCACCCTCGCCGTCAGCTTCGGCGGCGTCGGCGTCGGTGTCGGTGTCAACTGCGTCGGCATCGGCGTTGGTCGGTGGGTCGTCCTTGACCGCTTCGTCAGCCGCCACCTCGGGCTCGGGCGCGGCCGCCACCTCGGGCTCGGGCGCGGCCGCCACCGCGGGCTCGGGCTCGGCCGCCACCTCGGGCTCGGGCGCGGCCGCCACCTCGGGCTCGGGCTCGGCCGCCACCTCGGGCTCCACCTCTGGCGCGGGCTCAGCCGCTGCCTCGGGCTCGGGCGCGGGCTCAGGCGTAGCCGCCACCTCGGGCGCGGCCTCCAGCTCTGGCGTCGGCTCGTCGGCTGCGGGCTTCTCGGGCTCGGTCATCCGGTCGTTCACTCCTCGGGGGCGTGGCCATGTCCATCGGGCCGGCCGAGGCGGAGTGTACCGAAGCTCACCGTCAGGCGTCGCGCAGGGCCGGGACCAGGAGGCCGGCGAGTCCGGCCAGGCAGGTCGTTGCACCGAACACGATCAACACGGTCGACACGCCGAGAGCCGTCACCAGGAAGCCACTCAACCCCATCGCGATCGACAGCGAGCCGAACACCAGCGAGAAGCGCAGCCCGACCACTCGCCCGATCATGTCGCCCGGGGTCCGTTGCTGGAAGAGAGTCTGGCTGGGGATCACGAACACCATGTTCGAGACGCCGATCCCGACGGCCAGCCCGAGGGCGGCGGCGACGTTCCCGGTCAGTCCCAGACCGACGATGCACAGTCCATAGGCCGCGTAGCCGAGGATCACCAGCCTGCCCTTGGCCAGCCGTGGCCCGACGAGGCCGATCAGAAGACCGCCGACGAGGTTGCCCAGTCCGAGTCCGGCCTCCATCAAGGCGTAGACGGTCGGGCTCGCCAGCGTCCCGAGCTCCAGGGCGCGCTGAACGTAGACAAGCGTCACGGAGATGAGAATGCCGGCGCCGAACTGGGCTACGACGGCCTGGGCAGTGTTCGTCAACAGCGCTCGTTCGGTGCGCAGGAAGCGCCAACCCGCCCGAAGCTCCGCGAGGACGCCCTCACCAGCCTCCGAGAGCGTCCGAACGACCGGCGGCACGGTGATCGTCAGGATCAGCACCGCCGAGATCAGGTATGTCGCCGCGTCCAGCCAGAACGCCAGCGGGATCCACACACCGAGGAAGGCGATGAACAGCCCGGCAAGCGTGTACCCGACGATGTCGGCCAGGGTCTCCGCCAGCCAGTTCGCCGAGTTGGCCGTCAACAGGTCCGCTGGCGAGACGATCCGAGGCATCACCGCTTCGCGCGCCGGCCGGAAGAAGATCGAGCTGGCCGTCACGAGGAAGATGAGTGGGAAGACCAGGAGGACGTTGGTCACGACCGCCACGGGGATGAGCAGGACGATCGCTGCACGGAGCAGATCGCTGACGACCATCACCTGCTTCTGGTCCCAGCGGTCGACGAGGGTCCCGCTGATCGGGCCGAGCAAGAGGTTCGGGAGGGCCGCCGCCAGGAACACGAACCCGACCGCGACCGGTGAGCCGGTGACGCTGAAGACGATGACGGCCAGGGCGATCTGGTTGACCCGATCGCCGAACAGGCTGACGACTCCTGCCGTCCACAGCGCCGAGAACGATGGATCGAGGGCCAACCGGACGTAGGGGTGGCGCCAGACGCGCCGGCCGAGCCTGGGTCGCGGTCCGCGGACGGCTTCGGCGGGGCCGGCGACCTGTCCTGTCTCGGCCAGGCCGGGCGTCGACCCACCGAGGATGATCGGTCGCTCGAGGATGGAGGCCTCGGACAGCCCCGCCAGGAGACCGGTCTCGGGACGGATCCCGCCTGCCGCGCCAACGCCGGCGGGGGAGACCCCGTGCAGTCGAGCTGTACTGACCAGTCCGGGCAGGGGTTCGGCCACGTTCTCCGGTCGTTCCGCCTCCTCCGTGCGCGCCTCGGCCGGCGTCCGCAGCACGGTCGAGAACAGGAAGAAGCCCAGGCCGAGCGAGATGACGACGTCGCCCAGCGAGGCGACGTTGCGAATGACCGGGATCGGGATCGGGATAACGTCTGCGAGTGGACCGAGATGGGCGAGGAACGCGGCGTCGATCGGCGGTGGGAGGAGGAGATGCAGGGGTCCGGTCAGGTCGGCCGGGGTCAGACCCGCTGCGAGCAGGCTCGGCGCCCAGATCGGCATGTGCCCGCCGTTGAGCGCGATGACGACCGCGTTGGAGAGCGTCCCGACGAACGCGATCGCAAGTCCGGGCTCGCGCCGGTTCGCCCACAGGCCCAGCAGGAGGATCAGGTATGCGGTCGCCAGCAGGGGTACGCGCAGGGTCTCGGCGATCGGGAGGTCGCGCGACAGGGCGGCCTCGGTGCCGTAACGAACGAAGACGGCCAGGAAGATGGCCGGCATCCAGCGCAGGCGGACCTGGGTGAGGTTGGTCAGTCGGCCTCCGGCCAGCAGGCCGGCGATCAGGCCGAGGGCGATGCCGCCGAGCAGCACCCGCTAGGGCGAGTCGGAGGCGCGAGTCCCCTGCGCCGAGGAAGCCGCCCCATGCTCACCGATGAGGGGCGGCAGCGGCCGCAATCGGATCGGGCCGGAGTCAGACTCACTGCCACGGCCCGGGTCACGGATCCCCTCGACCCACTTCGTCCGCACGAACGCATCGACGATTTGGGGGTCGAACTGGATGCCGGCGAACTTGCGCAGCTCGGCGAGGGCCTGCTCGTCCGTCAAGGGGGTCATCCGGTACGGTCGCTTGGCGGTCATGGCCTCAAAGGCATCGGCCACGTGAAGGACCCTGGCCAACTTCGGGATCTCCTCCCCGATGAGCCGATCCGGGTACCCGGAGCCGTTGTACCACTCATGGTGGTGGCGGATGATCGGCAGCTCCGGTGCGAGCTTCGTCACCGGCGCGATGATCTGGGCACCGAGAACGGGGTGGCTGTTCATCAGCGTGCGCTCGTCCTTGGTCAACCGATCGGGCTTCAGGAGGACGTGGTCCGGCACGCCGATCTTACCCACGTCGTGAAGCAGCCCGCCCCACTCCAGGGCCTCCATCTCGGCCTCGTTACAGTGCATGACGTGCCCGATGTCACTGGCGATCTCCATGACTCGGCGGCTGTGCTTGCTCGTATAGGGGTCCCGCTTGTCCACCGCTTCGGCCAGTGCCCCGATCGTCTGGGTGAACATCTCCCGCATTTCGACGTAGTGGTGATGGGCGAGCCGCGTCGTGTACAGGGGGAGTGCGAATAGCATCGTGCCCCACACGCCTGCCCAACCTGGAAGCTCGTAGATCTCCGACATGAGCCAGGCAAGGGGCGCAAGTGCGAACAAGTTCGCGATGTAGACCCGTGTGTCACCGAGGAAAACGAGGCGGACATCCAGGTCGTCACGCAAGCTGACTGCGGCCGCCGTGAGCGCCACATTGAGCACAAAGTAGAGCCCTGCCCCGAGCATCGTCGCGATGAACGTGACTGCCGGAACGATCGAACCGCCACTGACTCTTTCGAAGAGGAGGGCGCTCAAGATTGCCGGCAGGACGATAGCTGCGTGATTGGCAAGGCTTCCGTACCACGGTACGCGCCCACGCAGCTCCCTCATCTCGAGCGTGCCGATAACGGCGACCCATCCTGCCGCCACGGGCCCGCCAAGCACCATGGCAGCAACGATCGGTGCGATTGAAACCGATACGAGGGTGCCCCTAGGCATCCGGACTGGCATGGCTGAGGCGAACAGGGTGATCAGGATCCAGAAGGCCAGCCCAGCGAGAATCCCGCGCTCGTCGGGGGGTGCCGTTACTGAGATTTGTGGCGTCATCCCCAGGATGTAGCCAGGCCGCCCAACAAACATTAGGCTCGTGATCACGAGTGCCACGGCACTCACTCCCACGAGCCCAATGATGTACAGCTTCAGTGCTCTCGGCATCCACCTGCCCCTGCGACCCAACCAGTAGAGAGACTCTAATCCCTTCTAGTCCGGGTCGGAATAGGACTATGGTCCTAGAAGCTGTTGAGCGAAGCCCCGCCGGCGATCGCGACGGCGGCGATTGCCCCTATGGCGGCAACAAGTCGAAGGATCTGTACCTTTAAGGCTCGATCCTCGCGTCTCATGTCCGTTACCAGGGCTTGGTGCTTGATTCCGGTGCCACATTGACCTCCTCGCGGCTCCGTGCCTGATGAGACACGAAACCGACCTTACAAGAGTCGGTCGGTTGCACTACCCGCTCAGCCCCACCCCAAGTGCCCATTTCAGGTGGTGCTTCGGCGCGTCCGAGCGTCTTTACAAAACCTCCCAGTACTTGAGTACCAGGCAGTGGACGGACTATAGGGACGCCCAACAGACCCGGTCAATACGGCACCTTACCTATCCTCACAGGCTTTCCAATGGCGGTGGATCGATTCCAAGGTCATTCTTTAGGACCGCAGCGTAGTGCACGTACTGCTCGGCAGCGGCAGCATGAGCTCCAGTCCGACGGTAGAGCTTCAGCAGTGAGAGTTCGACTTGCTCGGCGTCTGGGTCGATCTCGATTGCCCGACGTGCCAGGCCGATCGCCCGGTCAAAGTCGCCGCCGTTCGTGTCCGCGATGACCGCCTTCTCGACAATCTCGAGGTAGGCGGAATGCATCGAATCTCGGTACGGGACCGCCCACTCCTCATAGGCGAAGTCAAGGGCGAACCGGCCTCGGTACAAGTCACTTAGGGCCCCAACGTTGTCCGGTGAGGGGTCAACTTCGGCCGCTCGGATGGCCGCTCGCGACTTGATTGATCGACTCGTGACCAGCTCCGGGTCGAGCCATACAAGGTCCGAGTTGTGATGCACGTAGGCAGGCGAGATGTCCTCGCTGAACGAGGGCTCGAAGACCCGCCGAAGAAAGTAGATTGTCTGATTAAGTGAGTTGGCGGCGAGGTCTGGCTCGAGATCTGGCCAAAGCGCGTCGAGCACCTGATCTCGCGTGGCGGACATGCTCGCCCGTGAAAGAAGGAAGCAGATAAGCGCGAGCACCTTGCGACGGATGTCGGAACCATGGATTGTGTCTTGGCCCACATTGATGGCCACACGACCCTGGTCGTCGACGAATATTCGCGCCGCAAGTCGCCTTGCTAAGCCTCGTCCGAGTGACGACGCTCCCACCAACCCGCGGAGCGAGCGAGCGACCACCCGCAGTCGCCCAACGTCTTCAGTCTCACCTACCTTGTCGAGTATCGAAGCAATCGCGAAACGGGCTCGCCGATCCTCAATTCCGAGGTTGCGACGGAGTGGCTCCCTCCAACGAGTCGGGCGTCTCATCGCCTCCTGCTCAACCATTTCACGAGCGTCGAGACCCATCGGTCCCAAACGGATCACAAGTGGCTCAGCGACCATCGACAACGCGGACCTGTCCTCGGCAGAGACGACTTGTACGGCAGAGTCAAGTTCGTCCCGCCCCGTCAGGGCACCGCGGAGGATCCGCGCCGATAGGCCATAGAGCCGGGCTCCTTGTCGAGCCGCGAGATGAGACGTCGCCGCCGCATCTCGATCAGCGTCGCGCGAACCACTCGCAATCGAGCACATGGCACGAGCGAGTTTGACCCGAGTTGAGAAGCCGAAACAGGGATGCGGACGGTCGACGGCGATCCTGTCGAGGCACTCCGCGGCGCGATTCACATCGTCGTTCCTGAGCGCTAACTCGGCCTGCGTCAACCGCGCGACGTCTAGGACGACCTCGGATGCGTGGGGTGACGCGAGCGCTCGTTCGACGAACGACTCCGCAATGGTGCGGCTGCCGTACGAGGCATGAATCGAGGCGATGTCCGCGTATACCTCGGCTCGTACCGCCTCGAACGTCGTCGATTCCGCAATCGCCATCTCTCGGACGGACTCCTCCCAGCGCCCTTGATGGGCCAAGGCCCAAGCCCGCGACGTCCTCGCGCTTTCAACCTCGAGGCCCGCAGACGTGGCCATGAGCGCGTCAATCGCTTTGGAGGCAGCCCCGAGGGCCGCCGCCCCTTGACCTCGGGCGCGTTCGAGGTCCGCGATGTTGAGCCATGTCACACCTGCGTAATGTCGAAGGCCACGCTGTTCTTGCTCCAGGGCCATCGATACGAGCATCGAGTGGATGTCATCAAGGCTTCCATCAAGGGAGCCAGCCATAAGTGCAACAATCCCATCTGCGATATCTCGCAGGACTGGCGACGTTGTTCGCCCATGGAGAGTCTGAGCGACCTCACGAGCGCTCTCGAGCTGTCCAAGCATGAAGAGGGCCGTCGCGAGGTTCGTCAGCGCGTGGTCCGTCAGATCTGCATCGTCGACGAACAGCGCCGTTTCGACGGCCAGTTCGGCATGGGAGAGGGCGCTCTCGGTTCGGCCGCGGTGGAGTTCCATCCGGGAGACGAACAGCTCGAATGCGGCGTTCTGGGTGCCGGCGCGCTCGACGTACGATTCGGCGAGGGCAAAGTCC
>JBBQJL010000036.1:0-33727 GCA_038325875.1 Candidatus Limnocylindrales bacterium | reverse complement strand
GCTGCTCGCGTTCGCCCTGGGCGCCAGCTTCGCCGGCATCGCGGGGGCCTTCCAGGCGTCCTATCTGGGGGCCACGACCTCGGACTTCTTCGAGTTC
The DNA here is from genome assembly GCA_038325875.1 of Candidatus Limnocylindrales bacterium. GTDB lineage: Bacteria > Chloroflexota > Limnocylindria > Limnocylindrales > CSP1-4 > Chersky-267. Next base: position 33,630 of record JBBQJL010000036.1, on the reverse strand, counting down.
TCGACCTCCATTCTTGTTGTGATCATGATCATCCTGGGTGGCATCGGGAATATCTGGGGCGTCATCGTGGGGGCGATCACCTTGACCTACGTCAATGTCACGTTGCTGCCTTACCTCGGCCAGCGCGTCACCGATAGCTCGCTCCCGCTGCCCAACCCGGCCCAGTACAACTTCCTCGTGTACGGCATCACGCTGCTAGTGATGATGCGCTTCCGCCCGCAGGGCTTCCTACCGGATCGCCAGCGTGAGGCGGAGCTGAGTGTGGCCGGCCTGGTCGAGGCGGAGACCGCGATGGGGCTGCCACTCGACATCGACAACGTGAGCGTGGCACCGCGCGGTCAGGAAGAAGTCGGCTCGGACTCGCGAACCGCCGAGACGATCGACGAGGCGCGCGACCTGTGACCCTCGACCCGATCCCGACCGCGCCGCCGACCAGCCTGCTGACCGGACAGGTCGACGATGCGGCGCTTCTCGTCCGTTCTCGCGGCGTGACCAAGGTGTTCGGCGGCCTGACGGCAGTCAACAAGGTCGACTTCGACATCCCGCGCGGCTCGATCGTGTCGCTCATCGGCCCCAACGGTGCCGGCAAGACGACGTTCTTCAACATGATCACGGGGTACTACACGCCGACCGCCGGCGAGATCAGCTTCGACGGCCGGGCGATCACGACGACGTCCGGCACCAAGATCAAGTCGAAGAAGACCCACGAAGTGACGGCCATGGGGATCGGCCGGACCTTCCAGAACATCCGCCTGTTCGGCGCGATGTCGGTCCTCGACAACGTACGGGTCGGGCTCAATGTCCATCTCCGGAGCCACTGGTGGGACTCGGTCCTGCGCACGCCGGCCATGCTCCGCGAGGAGCAGGCCGGGATCGACGAGGCGATGGCGCTGTTGAAGCTGGTCGACCTCGATCACCGGGCCGAATGGTGGGCACGCAACCTTCCGTATGGCGACCAGCGTCGGCTGGAGATCGCCCGGGCCCTGGCGACCCGTCCGAAGCTGCTTCTGCTCGATGAGCCGACTGCCGGGATGAACAACAGCGAGACCCGCGAGATGACCGACTTCATCCGGATGCTCCGAGCCGAACAGGGGCTGACGGTCCTGCTGATCGAGCACGACATGCGGGTGGTGATGGGGATCAGCGATCGGGTCACCGTCCTCGACCACGGCGAGGTCATCGCCGAGGGTCGACCGGCCGAGGTCCGGGCCGACCCGCGGGTCGTCGAGGCCTATCTCGGCCGTGGCGCGGCGGAGGCCTGACGTGGCGATGCTCGAGCTGAACGACATCCACACCTACTACGGCGCGATCCACGCGCTGCGCGGGATCACCCTGTCGATCGACGAAGGTGAGATCGTCACCCTCATCGGCGCGAACGGGGCAGGCAAGTCGACCACCCTGCGCACGATCTCGGGGCTGCTCAAGCCGCGCCAGGGCGAGATCACCCTGCGCGGCAAGCGGATCGATGGGATGCGCCCCCACCAGATCGTGGGGCTGGGAGTCTGCCAGAGTCCCGAGGGTCGCCGCGTCTTCGGCCGGATGACCGTCCAGGAGAACCTGGAGATGGGCGCGTTCCTGCGCCGCGATACCGCGGCCCTGGCGGGTGACTACGAGCGGGTCTACACGCTCTTTCCCCGTCTGCGCGAACGGATCGCCCAGCACGCCGGGACCCTGTCGGGTGGCGAGCAGCAGATGCTGGCCATCGGCCGAGCCCTGATGTCGGCGCCCAAGATCCTTCTTCTCGATGAGCCGTCGATGGGACTCTCGCCGATCCTCGTGGAGCAGATCTTCGACATCGTCAAGACGATCAACGAGCAAGGCACCACGGTCCTCCTGGTCGAGCAGAACGCGCTGATGGCGCTGGGCATCGCCAATCGCGGCTACATCCTGCAGACGGGCGAGATCGTCCTGACCGACGATGCGGCTGCCCTGGCTCACAACGAGGCGGTCAAGAAGGCCTACCTCGGAGGGGACTGACCCGGCCCGATGGCCGACCTCCAGCCGGTCCTCCCGCCACCGACGATCCTCAGCGGCCATGGAGCGCTGATCGGCTGGCTGGTCGCGATCGCCCTGCTGGTCGTGATCGTCAAGCCGTGGGGCGCAAGTGACTCGGGCACGACCATCGCCGCGTCCAGCGCGACCCCGACGCCCAGGCCCAGCCCGACGCCCACCCCAGCGCCGCCCCCGCAGAGCGGCTACAGCGATCGGGAGTACGACCCATCGATCTTCGGCGAGGTCGAACCGCCGGCGGTCTGGGGGCTGTGGCCGACCGGATTCCTGACGACCTTCGGCTTCGTGTCCCAGATCCCGGACGATCTGTCGGCATCCGCGTCGCCCTCGGCGTCCGACATCGGCCCGGGGCCCACCGCCGACCGCGGGCCGACCTGGCCGGCCACCTTCGACATCCCGACCGGCGGTCACCTGTTGCTGGTGGGCGTCGACCTGCCACGCGGCTTCCAGGTCGAGTCCGTCACGCTCAGCCGACGCGAGGCGGACGGCAGCCCCATGAACGTGCCGCTGGAACGGTTCGCATCACCGTGGCCCAGCCACTTCGCCGTGGTCGGCCTGCCGCTCCGGGCGGGTGACCGCCATCTTGAGATCTGGCCGCCCGGTCGTTATCGGCTGGAGCTGACATTCGGGCCCGGTTCGATCCGGCGCTCGATGGACATCGAGATCGCCGAACCGCCGCGCACACCGTGACAACGGCCCTATCCGGCGGCGGGTTGGCGTCGTAGACTGGGCGCCCGGTTCGCGGACCAGCGATGGTCAGCGCTCCGCGAACGAAGGTGAGGAGGACCAGATGTTCAAGCGAGTCATCTCGCTGCTCGCGGTCGTGGCGGTGTTCACCGCCGCCTGCACGAGTGGCGGCGCCAGCTCGGCGCCGAGCGCCGCAGCTCCATCGACGGCACCGTCGGCGGCCACATCCGAGGCCCCGTCCGCAGCCGCCTCGACAGCGCCGGTCGCCGGCGGCCTGCTCGACAAGGTGCTCAAGGCCGGCAAGCTGAAGGTGTCGACCGACCCGAACTACAAGCCGCAGTCGTTCCTCAAGCCAGACGGCACGTACGAGGGCTTCGACATCGATGTCGCCAATGAGATCGGCAAGCGACTCGGCGTGACGGTCGAGTTCACGACCCCGGGCTGGGACACCATCACCGCCGGATCGTGGGGCGGCCGCTGGGATGCCAGCGTCGGCTCGATGACGATCACCACCGATCGCCAGAAATTCCTCGACTTCAGCCCGGCCTACTACTTCACGCCGGCCCAGATGACTGCGACCACTGATTCGGGCATCACCACGATCGACGGCCTTGCCGGCAAGACCGTCTGCGTCGGCACGGCCACGACCTACATGGACTGGCTCCAGGGCAAGCTCACCAGCGTGTCGCTCGGTCCGGTGGCCACGCCCCCGGCCGGGGTCAAGGTCGAGACCCTGCCCACCGACCAGGAATGCGCCCAGGCGATCGCCGCCGGACGCAAGGAGGCCGAGGGCTTCCTCAGCTCGAGCACCACGGTCGACGCGGCCATCGAGAACAAGACCCCGATCGTCAAGGTCGGCGTCCCCGTCTTCACCGAGCAGCTCGCCGTGGCCCTCGACAAGGGCGGCCCGGCTACGGCCGACTTCCTCGCGGCGCTCGACAAGATCATCACCGACATGCACACCGACGGCACGCTCAGCGCGATGTCCAACAAGTGGTTCAAGGCCGACCTGACGACCCCGCCGGCGCCGTAAGGCGCCACAAGCTGACCGATCAGGGTTCCTGAGGTGCAGAGGCGCCCAGCTGGGTGCCTCTGCCCCGTTTCGAGGGAGGAGTCATGACCGCCCAGGCCACTGCCGGCGAGGCCGTCCCGCCGATCGTGCTCGAGATCGAGGCCGCCGACCGCGGTCACCGAACCCGGTTCCGGATCTGGTTCCTGCTGACCTGGGTCGTCGTCCTAGGGGCACTCGGGACCTTCCTCCTGGCCAAGGTCGGGGTCAACGTCGGGTTCCTCCAGGAGTGGCTGCCGTTCATCATCGGCGGGGTCTGGGTCACCCTGTTCATCTCGGTCGTGTCCATCTTCTTCGCCGTCATCCTGGCCGTCTTCGGCGCCCTCGGCCGGCTGTCGGCCAACCCGTTCTTCAACGGGCTGGCATCGCTCTACGTGTCCGTCGTCCGCGGGACGCCGCTGATCGTCCAGATCCTGTTCATCTTCCTCGCCCTGCCGGCGGCCGGGATCGTCGTTCCGCCGCTGCCGACCGGGATCATCGCCCTGTCGTTCAACTACGGGGCCTACCTGACGGAGGTCTTCCGGGCCGGCATCCAGGCCGTCCCGGGCGGCCAGGTCGAGGCGGCTCGCGCGCTCGGCCTGCCCGAGCGCGCAGTCATGCGCCGGATCATCCTTCCGCAGGCCATCCGGATCGTCATCCCGGCGGTCGGCAACGACTTCATCGCGATGACCAAGGACTCTGCCCTGGTCTACGTCGTCGGCGTCCAGGAGCTGCTGTGGCGCGCCCAGGCGGCCGGTCGCCCGACCGGCCAGAGCTTCCAGACGATCATCGTCGCCGCGCTGATGTACTGGGGGTTGACCATGGTCTTGTCCGCGTTCCAAGCCCGTCTCGAGAAGCGGATGGCCGCCGGAGACCGCAACCGATGAATGAATCGACGAACGACGCCTCGATCGCCGACATCGCGCCGGGTATGACCGTCGACGCGCCGGCGCCGGTCCACGACCCATTCGCCACGCCGGGTGCGCTCACGCCGGCCGGCGCATCAACGATCGTGTCCGCGACCAACCTCGAGAAGTACTACGGTCACAACCACGTCCTCAAGGGCTGCACCCTCGAGGTCTACCCGCGCGAGACGATCTGCCTGATCGGTCGATCCGGGTCGGGCAAGAGCACGCTCCTGCGCTGCATCAACTTCCTCGAGGAGCCGACCGCTGGGACGATCGTCGTCGACGGGGTCGAGGTCAAGGCGGACCCGCTCCACCACCGCTCGTCGGCCGACCGGGAGCGGATCCGGAAGATCCGGACGAGTGCCCAGATGGTCTTCCAGGAGTTCAACCTGTTCCCGCACATGAAGGTCATCGACAACCTCATCGAGGGCCCGATCAAGACCAAGGGCGTGCCCCGCGAGCAGGCCATCGCGACCGCCGAGAAGTTCCTCGACAAGGTCGGCCTGCGCGAGAAGCGCGACGAATACCCGGCCCGTCTGTCGGGCGGCCAGAAGCAGCGCGTGGCGATCGCCCGGGCGCTGACGATGGAGCCCAAGGTGCTCCTGTTCGACGAACCGACCTCGGCCCTCGATCCGACCCTGGTCGGGGAGGTCCTCAAGGTCATGGCCGAGCTGGCCCACGAGGGTTCGACGATGATCGTCGTGACCCACGAGATGGCCTTCGCCCGGGAGGCCGCCGACCGGGTCTACTTCATCGAAGACGGGGTGTTCGTCGAAGTCGGCCTGCCGGACCAGGTCATCGAGGCGCCGCGGGACCCGCGGACGGCGACATTCCTGTCGCGGCTGCTCAACAAGGTCTGACCCTTCGCCGGGCGTCGACCGTCGGCCTTCGCCCTGCGGCGAACGCCCGCGCGGGCTCGGCGTCAGAAGCGACGCTCCGTCGAGATGTCGTAGGTCGCCCTGGCCAGGATGATCAGGCCGACCCCGACGGTCCACAGCCCAGGCGCAAGGTCGGGCCTCAGCCCGGCTGGATCGACCAGGATGAACTCGAGCGTGCGCCAGGCGTAGGCGCCGATCGCTAGCGCGACCACGATCACGTAGGACAAGGCCCGATCGATCGCCAGCGGCTTGTCCCCGGCAGCGTACGGCAGGCTGACCAGCGCCAGCACGAGCAGCGCGCAGATGAACACGACGATGCCCTTGTCCGAGAACGCGTTGGTCGTGATCGGCGTCAGGCCCGTGTCGCCGCCGGTCGCGGCGAACCAGGGCAGGACGCAACCGACGAGGACGACCAGCGCGCCGATGGTCGCGAGCAGGCGGCCCCGCCCGAGCGGTCGACGATGCACGGTGTCGGCTCAGCCCCCGCCCGAGTAGACCTCGGGGCGCAGGACGCCCACGAAGCGCAGGTTGCGGTAGAGCTCGCCGTAGTCGAGGCCGTAGCCGACGACGAAGCGATCCTCGATGGTGAAGCCCGTGTAGTCGACCGGGATGTCGACCAGGCGACGGGCCGGCTTGTCGAGCAGGGTGCAGATCCGGAGCGACGCGGGACTCTTGCCGCGTAGGTACCGGATGAGGTAGTTCAGGGTCAGGCCAGTATCGATGATGTCCTCGACGATCAGGACATCCTCATCGGCGATGCTGGCCGACAGGTCTTTCAAGATACGGACCAGGCCCGATGACTCGGTCGCGGTGCCACCGTACGAGGAGACTTCCATGAGGTCGATCCGGACCGGCACGTCGATCGCGCGCATCAGGTCGGCCATGAACGGGAGCGAGCCCTTGAGGACGCTGACCAGGGTCAGGCTGCGACCCCGATAGTCGTCGCTGATCCGCTGCCCGAGCTCGCGGACGCGCTTCTGGATCGCCTCCTCCGAGACGAGGATCTCGGCGACGTCGGCCTGCAGATCGACCTGGCCGCTCACCGCTCGGCGACCGACGGCTCGTCGGTCCGGGTGGCCGTGCCGAGCCGGGAATGACGCCGTCGGCGCCGGCGCGGTGCGGCCGTGGCAGGGGCGGTCGAGGCAGCGCGCGCCTCGTCATGCCCGGTCGTGCCAGCCGGCTCGTCCGGCGTGATCGTGGCGTCGGTCTCTGCCCAGTCGTCCGCCGCGGCAGTGAGAGGGACGCCCGGAGCTCGACCGAGCGGACCGAACGGCCCGGCCAGGAGCTCGTCGTAGGTGCGCTCCGGGGTGACCTGGCCCGACGTCCCGGCCAGCTCCTCGGCCAGGGTCAGTCGACCGTACTTGAGCATCAGTGCCCGGAAGTCCCGAGCGTAGAACAACTTGATCCGCACGTCCGGATAGAGCTCGCGCAGTCGGCGCAGCTTGCGGTTCTTCTTGCGCACGAGCTTCTGACGAAGGGTCGTCAGCTCGACGTACAGGTCGAGGTCGGGTAGATAGAAGTCCGGGGCAAAGCTCTCGAGGACGTCGCCATCCGTGTTCCACAGGATCGGGAACACGCGCGGCTCGTACTCCCAGCGGACCGCGTAGAAGTCGAGGATGCGTGACAGCTCGGCCTCGCTGGCGTGGGCGAAGGCGGGCGGCGCGTCGAGCCCGGGGTCGGCGGTCGGGGACACGCCCGGGTCGGTGGCCACCGACCGCGGGTCGCTCACGCGGCCATCCCGGCGGCCGGTCGCGCAGGCAGAGGATCGCGGGAACCCATCGAAGCGCAGTCTAGCCGACCGGTGCCACGGCGGTCGGTCGGGACCTGCATCCCGAGTCGTCCGGGCGTCGAGCGTCGATACCCGTGCCCGGACCGGCGATACTGGAGGGGAGTATGATGATGGTGACGGGTGACCAGGCGCCCGACGATGCATCGAGATCGAGGGGCCATGGCACCGACCGCGCGCCCGACCCGCCCGGCCCCGCCGGCGGCCACCCCTGACGACTTCCGCCACAGCTACTCCAAGGACAAGGGCACCCTCGTCCGCCGACTCAGCCGGATCGAGGGCCAGGTCCGCGGGATTGCCCGGATGATCGAGCGCGACGAGTATTGCGTCGACATCCTCCAGCAGACCGCCGCGCTGCGGGCAGCAGTCGACGCCGTGTCGATCCTCATCCTCGAAGACCACGTCCGCGGCTGCGTTCGGACTGCAGCCGAACGCGGCGAGTCCGATGCCTACGTCGACGAGGTCATCGACGTCGTCCGGCGGACCATCGGACGCCCGATCCGCCCCGCCCGAGGTGCCTGACCCAAACCTCCAGGCCTGATTCGCGCGGTCGCCGTGCGGCGGATCGCGGTCGCGGCGGTACTTCCGGCTGGCTCCTCCGCCGGTCGGGGGATTTCCCGGATGCACCGCCCCGGACCACCATGGACTGATGGCCGATCGCTACCCGCAGCTCATCCGGGTGCCCACGCGAACGCCGACCGTCGGGCCGCCCGGGCCGTATGTCGAGCGGCGGCAGGGGTCCCGACGTCGACAGGACAGGTCCGCCCAAGACGAGGCGGCCCTGCTTGCCCGTGCGCTTGACGTGCTCGTGTCGGACGCGACCGCCGAGGCGCACCTGGCCGGCCTTCTCGAGCTGCTCGCCCGGACCGTCGGGGCGCGCCGCGCGGCGGTCCTGTCGAGCACGCCGGAGCGACGGATCGCCGTGTCCATCGAAACCGATGCCGACCAAGACGACGCCCGTCGCCTGGCGGCCTGGCTCGACGCCGAGGCGCCCCGCAGCCGCGCCGAGCGGGCGGCGTCCGGGCCATCGCCGATCACCTTCGCGCTGACGCCCGGCGCCGGCGACCCGACTGCGGGCGATCCCGTGGCCCCGCCCGAAGCGGACCGGTCTGAGGCCACCGATCGAAGCGCCGACGTGGTGCCCTTCCGAACAGGACCGATCGCGACGGATCTCGGCCGCGGCCACCCGACCGAGGCCGGTCAGCGCCTGCCCGCCGAGGCGACCTTCGCCTGGATCGAGATCCCCAGCACCGGACATGTCGTCCTCGGCTTCCAGATGACCGACGAGGACAGCGTCATCGCGCTGTCCGAACGGCTGCCACCGACGCTCGCCCGCCACGCTGCCGTGGTCCTCGCCCTCGTGACCGGCCAGCTGGCAACGGCTGCCGAGCTCGACGGCCACCGGGTGCGAGATGTGGAGCGCGAGCGGTTCGTGTCGACCGTCGCACATGATCTGCGCACACCGCTGACCGGGCTGAGCGGGTACCTCGACCTGATCCTCGAGGGCAGAGTCGACGACCGGGCGACCGAACGCGACTTCATGGAACGGAGCCGGCTCATCGTCGACTCGATGGGCGACCTGGTCGGCGACCTCCTCGAGATCTCCCGGCTCGATTCCGGCAACCTCCTCCTGGACCTGCGACCGTTCTCGGTGGCCGAGGTCGGTCGACGCGTGCTGGCAGCCCTGGCGCCGATCGCCCTCGCTCGCGGGATCGACCTCGGGTCGGACCTGCCGCCCAGGATGCGCGCAGCGATCGGCGATCGACGCGAGGTCGAGCGGGTCCTGACAAACCTCCTCGGCAACGCCCTGAAGTTCACCGCTGAAGGCGGACACGTCGAGCTCGCTGGCGCGTTCGACGGCGCGTTCGCTGTCATCGCGGTCCGCGATGACGGGTCCGGGATCACAGCGGGCGACCGCGCCCGGATCTTCGAACGGTTCCAGCGGCTTGACGCCCACGCGGCGATCGGCGGGACCGGCCTCGGCCTGACCATCGCCCGCGATCTCACGCGAGCGATGGGCGGCGACCTGGGCGTGGCGTCCGTCCCGGGTTCGGGCTCCAGCTTCGTCGTCGTCCTGCCCGGAACGACCCAGCTCGGCCCCGACTCGATCGGCACGGTCGTCGAGCGCGCCCTTGCCGACGAGGAGCTCCTGCTCGAGGAAGCGGCGGTCCTGCGCGCGATCCGCTCGGCCGGACGACCGGTGGCCCTCGAGACCCCGCGGCGTGGCAATGCGGCCTCGGACCGCTCGGAAGACCCGATCCCGCGACCCGTCCGACTCCGGGCCATCGACGGCGCGCTGTCACGACCGGACCCTCCCGGTCCCGCCTGAATCCGCTCTCGACCGAGAGACGACGCGACCGGACTTATCCACGAAGGTGGGCAGCAGCTCGAGGTTCGTGGATAACCGCGTTGACTTCAGGTCCGCGGTCCCATAGCGTCCGACATCCGCACGACATGGCGGCACCGCAGGGTAACGTGGTTCGCGAGGGGCGCCGGGAGACCGGGGCCAGAACCGGATGAGCCACGGAAGACCGATCGGCCCCCATCGCGCGCCGACGATGACGCCGGGAGCGGCTCGCGGACGGTCCACGCCCCACCACCGAGGAGGCAAGTGGAGCGCCTTCGCGAACCGCTCCCGTTGCGCGTCGAGGACGTCCCCGAGCTCCCGTCGGCGGCCGTGTCCACGCTCGACGAGGGCCTGGCCGTGCTCGGCCTGGGCGACCTCCCGCCGGCCGCGCGGTCGGCCATCGACGGCCACCTGCGCCTGCTCCTGGCCTGGACCGGCGCGATCAACCTGACGGCGATCCGCGAGCCGACCGAGGCGGTCCGCCGGCACGTCCTCGATAGTCTCAGCGCCGTCGCCATCCTGCGCGAGCGGGGCATCGACGCCTACGTCGATCTCGGGAGCGGTGGCGGTTACCCAGGCCTGCCCCTGGCCGCCGCGCTGCCGGCACGGCGCGCGCTGCTGGTCGACAGCGTGGCCAAGAAGGCCCGCTTCCTGGACGTCGCCCTGGCCGCCGTGGGCCTGACCGCGTCGGTCGAGGCGTTCAGCGGCCGCGCCGAGGTCCTTGCCGCGGACCGGCGCCACCGTGAGCGCTGGCCGGCTGTGCTCGTGCGCGCCGTGGGCGACCTGACCGAGCTGGCTGAGCTGGCCTTGCCGCTGCTCGGGCCCGACGGGCTGCTGATCGCCTGGAAGCGAGCCGATGTGCAGGCCGAGCTGGATGCAGCCGAGCCGGCCATCGCCCTCCTCGGAGGTGGGCGACCGACCGTGCTCGCGGTCGACCCGCGGCTCGGTCTGCGGGACCACGTCCTGGTCCTGACGACCAAGCGACACCCGACGCCGCCCGGCTACCCGCGGGACCCGGCCGAGCGCAAACGACGACCGTTGTGACCGTCACGGGATGCGCCTGCCGAGTCAGGCCAGGAACGGTCCGCCGCCGCAGCCCGAAGTGTCGGACACTCTGACCGTGCGAATCGCGGTCCTGTCGGACATCCATGCCAACCTCGTCGCGCTCGACGCCGTGCTCGGTGCGATCGACGCCGTCGACGGCGTGTGGCATCTGGGCGATGTCGTCGGGTACGGACCCGAACCGGACGCGGTCGTCGCCAGGCTGCGCGAGCTCGGCGCGATCGGCGTCCGCGGCAACCATGACGCGGCCGCGGTCGGCGGGTCGGAGATCGACTTCTTCAACGCCGATGCCCGGAGCGCGATGGAGTGGACCCGGCGGACGATCGACGTCGACACCCGGGCCTGGTTGGCCGGCCTCCCGGAGCGGCGGACCGAGGGCGACTTCGCGTTGGTCCACGGCAGCCCGCGCGACCCGACCTGGGAGTACATCACCACCGCCCCGGTGGCGCGCCTGAATCTCGAGATCCTGGAGGTCCCGTACGGTCTCCACGGTCACACCCATCTGCCGTCCGTGTTCCGTGATGAGGACGGGTTCGTCGAGCTGCTCAGCCCGTCGGGCGGGTCGACCGTGGCCCTCGACGGCCGACGGCTGCTGGCCAACCCAGGCAGCGTCGGCCAGCCCCGTGACGGCGACCCTCGGGCGAGCGCGCTCGTGCTCGATACCGAGCGGCTCGAGCTGACCTGGCAGCGCGTCCCGTATGACATCGCGGCCGTCCAGTCGGCGATGCGCCGCCGTCGACTTCCCGACCGGCTCGTCAAGCGGCTGTCGCATGGCATCTGATCGGAAGGCCAACGGGACCGACCGATGATCGGAGGCCGCCGACCCGTCCAGGGCCGCAAGCTGGGTGACAAGCGGGTCCGCGTGGAACGGCCGCACTCGACCTACTTCCGGTGGGCGGGTCCGAGTCGGCTGACCGCCAAGGAGGCCGCCGACAGACCGAGAACGAGAGCAGGGCGGGCATATGCCCGGGTCAAGGGGATCTTGATCGGGCGCCCGCTCGCGTCCGAGGCCGAGATCGGCGAACGCCTGTCCAAGGCCAAGGCGTTGGCGATCTTCAGCTCGGACGCGATCTCATCGTCCGCGTATGCCACCGAGGAGATCCTGCGGGTCCTCATCCTCGGCGGGGTCGTCGCCCTGACCTACGGCCTCGAGGTCAGCCTGGCCATCGTCATCCTCCTCGTGGCCGTGGCCATCAGCTACCGCCAAGTGTGCCTCGCCTACCCGACGGGCGGCGGCTCCTATTCGGTGTCGAAGCGCAATTTCGGTCGGGATGCCTCGCTCATCGCGGCCTCGGCGTTGCTGATCGACTACACCCTGACCGTGGCGGTCTCGACGTCGTCGGCCGTCGAGCAGATCACCTCGGCCCTGCCCTTCCTCATCGATGAGCGGGTGATCATCGGGGTCGTCGCCATCGGCCTTATCACGATCGGCAACCTGCGGGGACTGCGCGAGGCCGGCAACATCTTCGCCGTCCCGACCTACCTGTTCGCCGGATCGGCTTTGTTGATGATCGCCATCGGGTCCTATCGGATCATCGCCCTCGGCGAACACACGCCGTTCTCGGAGGCGACCGTCGCGCAGACGGCCGAGACCGCCCAGAGCGTCACCCTGCTCCTGTTCCTGAGGGCGTTCGCCGCAGGATCGGTCGCCTTGACCGGTACGGAGGCGATCGCCACGGGCGTTCCGGCGTTCAAGCCGCCCGAAGCGAGGAACGCGGCGACCACGCTGGCCATCATGGCCGTGCTGCTGGGGACACTCTTCATGGGGATCACCTTCCTGGCGGTCAACTTCGGGATCACCCACCTCGACCTCCCGGAGCGGCAGACGGTCATCGCCCAGGTGGCGGCGCGGGTGTACGGCAGTGGCTCGGTCGGGTTCTTCCTGTTCCAGCTGTTCACGGCTCTCCTGCTGTTCCTCGCCGCGAACACCAGCTTCAATGCGTTCCCGCGCCTGCTGGCGATCCTGGCCATCGACGGGTTCATGCCGCGCCAGTTCTCGTTCCGCGGCGACCGCCTGGCGTTCAGCTATGGGATCGTGGCCCTGGGCGTCCTGGCAGCCAGCCTGGTGGTCATCTTCCGCGGTGAGACCCACCTGCTGATCCCGCTCTATTCGGTCGGGGTGTTCATCGACTTCACCATCAGCCAGAGCGGGATGATCCGCCACTGGCTGCGCGAGCGAAGTCCGGGCTGGCGTCGACGGATGACGATCAACGCCTTCGGAACGGTCCTGACAGGGGCGGTCGCGATCGTCGTCACCGCGGTCAAGTTCCGCGATGGGGCGTGGATGGTGGTCTTGCTCATCCCGACCCTGGTCATCCTGATGCGGCTCATCCATCGTGAATACGACGACTTCACGAAGGACCTCGATGTACCTGAAGACGTCATCATGACCGGGCCCCACCGCGAGCAGCGCGTCGTCATCCCGGTCAACGGGATCAATCGCTCGGTGGTCCAGGCCGTCAACTTCGGGCGGACACTCGCGCCCGATCTGCGGGCCGTCTACGTCACCGACGACGTGGAGGTCGGTCACGCCCTGCGCCGACGCTGGGACCGTCAGATGCCGGGTGTTCCGCTGGTCGTCGTCGAGTCACCGTACCGGACGATCGTCGGACCGATGAACGCCTACCTCGATGTCCTCGATCTGGCCTGGCCGCCGGACAAGGAGGCTCCGATCACGATCGTCGTACTGCCCGAGTACGTGGCCCGGCACTGGTGGGAGCGCCTGCTGTATAACCAGACCGCGAAACGCCTCAAGGCGGCGCTGATCGACCGGGAGCACACGGTCGTCGCCGACGTGCCTTACCGCCGAGGTGGCGGATCGCATCCGAGCCCGAAGCCCACGGAGATCGATGATCGGAGGACGACGCCCCCTCCCGGGGCGTAAACCGGCGGACCGTCGGGTGCGGGTCGAACGACCGCACTCCCCCTACTTCCGCTACACCGGCCCTGGCCAGATGGTCGCCAAGGAGGCCGCCAGCCGTCCGCGCACGCCCGTCGGTCGGGCGGCGGCGCGCGTCCGCGCGGTCGTCTTCGGGCGTCCCCTGGCGAGCGAGGAGGAGATCGGCGAGCGGCTGCCCAAGAGGAAGGCCCTGGCCATCTTCAGCTCGGACGCGATCTCGTCATCGGCCTACGCCACCGAGGAGATCCTCAAGGTCCTGATCGGGGTGGTCAGCCTGGGCGCGATCGCCTATTCGGTCGGGGTGTCGATCGCGATCGCCCTCCTGCTGGCTGTCGTGTCCGTCTCCTACCGCCAGGTCTGCCGGGCCTATCCGAGCGGGGGCGGCGCGTACGTCGTGGCGCGCGAGAACCTGTCCCAGCTGACCGGCCTGGTTGCAGCCGCGGGATTGCTCATCGATTACGTCATGACCGTGTCGGTGTCGACCGCCGCCGCCATCGAGCAGATCCAGTCGATCTGGCCGGCCGTCTACGACTACCGGATCGAGATCGCCTTCCTGTCGATCTCGCTGATCACCATCGGCAACCTGCGCGGGCTGCGCGAGTCGGGCAACATCTTCGCCATCCCGACCTACCTGTTCGTCGGGCTGGCCTTGGCAATGGTCGGATTGGGTCTCTTCCACATCGCGACCGGGACCGTCACGCCGATCGTCCAGACCGATGTGTTCATCCCGAAGGCCACCGAGACGCTCGGCTTATTCCTGCTGCTCAAGGCGTTCGCCGGTGGGTCCGTGGCGCTGACCGGCGTCGAGGCGATCGCCAACGGCGTCCCGGCGTTCAAGCCGCCGGAGGCCCGCAACGCGGCCAACACCTTGTCGATCATGGCCGTCCTGCTGGGCATCTTGTTCGTCGGAATCACGGTCATCGCCCACGCGTACCAGGTTGTGCCGACCCAGCCGGGAGGCTCGTCTGTCGTCGCCCTCGTCGCCTCGGCGGTCTTCGGTGAAGGCTCGGTCCTGGTGCCGGCGTTCGCCGTGAGCACCGCCCTGATCCTGTTCCTGGCCGCCAACACCAGCTTCAACGCGTTCCCCCGGCTGGCCGCGATCCTGGCCGAGGATGGCTTCATGCCTCGCCAGTTCTCGTTCCGCGGCGATCGCCTGGCCTACAGCTGGGGGATCATCCTGCTGGCCGGGGTCGCCTTCGCCCTGCTGTTCATCTTCGGCGGGGACACGCACGCGCTCATCCCGCTCTACTCGGTCGGCGTGTTCGTGTGCTTCACGCTGTCGCAGGTCGGGATGGTCAAGCACTGGTACGCGGTCCGCGAGGTGGGCTGGCACTGGCGAGCCGCCCTCAACGCCTTCGGGGCCGTCCTGACCGCTGTGGTGATGGTCGTGGTCGTCACGGTCAAGTTCGTCGACGGGGCGTGGCTGGTGGTCGTGCTCATCCCAGGGCTCGTGTCGATCATGCTGTTCATCCATCGCCAGTACGCCGCATCGCGGGCTCAGCTCGCCGTCCAGCCGGACTTCGTGATGTCCGTCCCCAAGCGAGAGGAGCGGGTCGTCGTCCCGGTCCCCGGGATCAACCGCGCGGTGGTCCAGGCGATCAACGTGGGTCGGTCGATCAGCGACGACGTCCGCGCCGTGTACATCTCGGCCGACCCCCTGGAGACGGCCCGGATGCGCGACCAGTGGGAGCGCCAGGTCCCCGGTGTCTCACTCGTCCTGGTCGAGTCGCCCTACCGAGCGCTGGTCGGCCCGTTGGTCGCCTACCTCGACGTGCTCGACCGGGCGTGGCCGCCCGACAAGCCCGCGCCGGTCACCTTCGTGGTCATCCCCGAGTACGTGGCCCGTCACTGGTGGGAACGGATCCTCTACAACCAGTCGGCCAAGCGGCTCAGGACGACGCTCCTCGGCCGGCCGCACACTGTGGTCGTCAACGCGCCGTATCGACGCGAGGAAGTCCAGGGCGCGGACCGCGGTGACAGCGGATCGGCGGCCGGCGACGCTGCTGCCGGAGGCCCGGTGGTCGGCCAACGGGCCGACGGAACGGGGGCCTCCGGCGCCTCCTGAGACCGGCCTCGGCACCGGTGGTATCGTGACCGCCGTGCCCGAGCCCAATCCCAGACCTATCCAGCGCGCCGTCATCGCCGTCAATGGCGCCACCAGCGATGAGCGCATCGTCCGGGTCGCGTGTGGACTCGCTCGGCCGTCCAATGCGGAGTTGATCGCGGTGCACGTGGTCGAGATCGGCTGGTCCCTGCCCCTCGATGCCGATGTGGCCGGGCGTTCCGAGGAGGCACAACGGGTACTCGACCTGGTCGAGGGCGTGGCCGAAACCGAGCGGATCAAGATCGAGACGGTCCTCCTCCAGGCCCGCGACGTCGGCGCCGCGATCGTCGACGAGGCGAGCGAGCAGGGCGCCGATCTGCTCATCCTCGGATTGCCCTACCGGAAGCGGTTCGGTGGCGACTTCGCCATCGGCCAGACCGTCCCCTACGTCCTCAAGAACGCACCGTGCGCCGTGATGGTCGTCCGCGAGCCGATGATCGAGGAGTCGCCAGCATGAACATCGTCATCGTCGGGTGCGGTCGGGTCGGCGCGACCCTGGCCGGAGACCTCGACGCCCAGGGGCACAAGGTCACCATCGTCGACATCTCGACCCGCGCGTTCGAGCGGCTCCCGGTGAGCTTCGCCGGCAACGCCATCCGGGGCGACGGGACGGACGAAGACACCCTTCGGCGCGCCGGTGCCGCGGACGCGGATGTCTTCCTGGCCCTGACCGAGGGCGACAACCGGAACGTCATGGCGGCCCAGGTCGCGACCGAGGCGCTCGAGGTCAAGCGGGTCGTGGCCAAGATCAACGACATCATTCGGGCCAAGGCCTACGCCGAGCTCGGGGTCGCCACCGTCTGCCGGACGGACCTGATGACCCACGCCCTGCTCGGCTTCATCGGCCTGCCAGTCGGCCCGACGCCGCGCATTCGGGAGGCAGCGCCACACCCGCACCTCGACGAGCCGGCGACGATCGGTGCCGACAGCACAGCAGTCGGCGCCGGCCCGACCCGGGAGGCCTGAGCCGTGTTCGTCCTCGTCGTCGGTGGTGGCAAGGTCGGCTACTACCTGTCCAAGGAACTCATCGGAGCCGGCCATGAGGTGGTCCTCATGGAGAAGGATCCGGGACGGGCCGCTCAGATCGCCGACGACATCGGCTCGATCGTCATCGGCCGGGACGGCTGCGAGGGCAACCACTTGGCCGAGGCCGGCTGCGACCGGGCCGACGTGGTCGCCGCGGTCACCGGCGACGACGAGGACAACCTGGTCATCTGCCAGATGGCGAAGCACCATTTCGACGTGCCCCGGACGATCGCCCGGGTCAACAACCCCAAGAACGAAGCGCTCTTCCGCCACCTCGGTGTCGATGAGCTGATCAGCCCGACCCGGATGATCCTCGGCTCGATCGAACAGGACATCCCAGTCCACGAACTGCTCCACCTGGCCGGTCTGGGTGGCGGCGAGCTCGAGATCATCGAGGCCCAGCTGCGCGTTGGCTCGCCTGCCATCGGGCGCGCCGCGCGCGAGGTGCCGATGCCAGAGGGCTGCGCGATCTTCGCCGTGATCCGGGACGACGTAGCCATCCCGATCCGGCCCGACACCATCCTGACCGAGGGCGACAAGGTCATCGCGATCGGGCGGGCCGAGTGCGAGGCGGCCCTCCACGGGGAGCTGATCGGCGACATGGACGCGCTCCAACCGACCAGCCAGGCGTAAGCCCCAGGGACGGCGCGGGCGCGGGTTCCGCAACCGTGACGGTCAACGGTGTGGGGGTATGTCTTGACAATGGGATTGTCAGGGTTCTATCCTGCGTCCCTGATGAACTTCCGTCGACCAGATCAGGATCCCGCGCGGCCGGTCTACGTCATCAGCGTCGCCGCCAGCCTCGTCCGAGTCCACCCGCGGACCCTTCGGATCTACGAGGACGAAGGGCTGGTCTGTCCGGCTCGCACCCCGACCAATATCCGCCTCTACTCTGAGGAGGACATCCGGCGCGTCCTCTGGATCCGCCATCTGACCCAGGCCCGAGGGGTCAACCTCGCTGGGATCAGGATCCTGTTCGAACTCGAGGAGCGCCTCGGCGCACGCATCCTCGAGACGCTCTTTGATGAAGCACAGGCGAACGGCGCGTCCGACGACGACCGATCCGCCGAGCCGACCAAGACCGACCGACCCGCCCCCTCCGCGCAGGACCGACCTGAGCGTGACGACCCCAGCGAGCGACGCGACCGGATGGCCGCACCACAGGAGACCCGTTGATGTCTGACCGACCTTCGAACCCGGACAAGCCGGAAGCAGCAGGAGACACGCCGAAGGCCGCAGCCGCGAAGACCGCCGGCGCGAAGGCCGCAGCACCGAAGACCGCTGGCGCGAAGGCCGCAGCACCGAGGACCAAGGCGCCGCGCCCGCGCGAGCTGCCCCTCGTCGCCCTGCGCGAGACGGTCATCTTCCCCGAGATGATCGTCCCCCTCCAGGTCGGTCGCGAGAAGAGCGTCAATGCGCTGAACGCCGCCGTCGAGAGCGGCGGTCCGATCGCCCTGGTCACCCAGCGTCGGCCGGAGCAGGAGGACATCGCCGATCCGTCCGAGCTGTACGAGATCGGCACGCTGGCCAAGATCGCCCAGGTCGTCCAGCTTCAGGACGGGACGGTCCGGGCGATCGTGCAGGGCCAGGGACGCCTGCGGGTGACCCGCTTCGCCAAGACGGAGCCGTACATCACGGCCGTCGTCGAGGAGATCGCCGACGCGTCGCCGGCCGGCGTCGAGGTCCAGGCGCTGATGCGCACGGTCCAGGCCGGCATCGAGCAGTATGTTGCCAACGGAGCGCCAGTCCCGCCGGAGGCCGCCGTCGCCGCCCGCAACATCACCGAGCCCGGACTGCTCGCCGACATGGTCGCCTACAGCCCGGACATGTCGACCGAACAGCGCCAGGAGCTGCTCGAGACGATCGATGTGGTCGAGCGGCTCAAGCTCGTCCAGGCGTTCCTCGCGCGGCAGATCGAGATCCTAGAGCTGAAGGGCAAGATCCAGTCCGAGGTCAAGTCCGAGATGGACAAGACCCAGCGCGAGTACATCCTGCGCGAGCAGCTCAAGGCCATTCAGCGCGAGCTGGGTGAGGACGATCCGCAACAGGCCGACATCAACGAGCTGCGCGAGAAGGTCGATGCCGCCGGGATGCCCGACGAGATCAAAGCCCGGGCGATCAAGGAGATCGACCGGATGAGCCGGATCCCGTCCGCCTCACCCGAGGTCGGCGTCATCCGGACCTACGTCGACTGGCTGGTCGGCCTGCCCTGGAACACGTCCACAGACGACCGCCTCGACATCAAGGAAGCGGCCAAGATCCTGGACGAGGACCACTACGGCCTGGAGAAGATCAAGGAGCGGATCCTCGAGTACCTCGCGGTCCGATCCCTGGCGGACACCATCCGCAGCCCCATCCTGGCCCTGGTCGGACCTCCCGGCGTGGGCAAGACGTCGCTCGGCAAGAGCGTCGCCCGGGCGATGGGCCGCAAGTTCGTCCGGATGAGCCTCGGTGGGATCCATGACGAGGCGGAGATCCGCGGACATCGCCGGACCTACATCGGGGCGCTCCCTGGTCGGGTCATCCAGAACATCAAGACCGCCGGGACCAACAACCCGGTGTTCATGCTCGACGAGATCGACAAGATCGGGATGGACTTCCGGGGCGATCCCAGCTCGGCCCTCCTCGAGGTCCTCGACCCGGAGCAGAACAACACCTTCCAGGACAACTACCTCGAGGTCCCGTTCGACCTCAGCAAGGTCCTGTTCATCGCGACGGGCAACCTGACCGACCCGATCCCGGCCGCCCTGCGCGACCGGATGGAGATCATCCAGCTGCCCGGCTACACCCAGCTCGAGAAGGCCCAGATCGGCCGTCGCTTCCTCATCCCGAAGCAGATGACGAACCACGGCCTCAAGCCAAAGCACATCGACATCACCGACGAGGCGATGACCAAGCTTGTCCAGGCCTACACCCATGAGGCCGGGGTCCGGAACCTCGAGCGCGAGATCGCCAACGTCATGCGCAAGGTGGCCCGCTCGGTGGCCGAAGGCCGGACGCGCAAGACCGTCGTCGACGTCAAGAAGCTCAACGACTACCTCGGGCCACCGCGGTACGAGTACGGCGAGCTCGAGTCAGAGGATCAGACGGGCGCTGCGACCGGCCTCGTCGTGACCGAGGTCGGCGGTGACATCGTCGCCGTCGAGGTAACCAAGATGGAGGGCAAGGAGGACTTCATCCTGACCGGCCAGCTCGGCGAGGTCATGCGCGAGTCCGCCAGCGCTGCCCTGTCCTGGATCCGGGCCAACGCCGACCGTCTCGGTATCGAGCGCCAGATGTTCGAGAAGAACACCCTCCATATCCACGTCCCGGCCGGAGGCATCCCGAAGGACGGTCCATCGGCCGGGGTGACGATGGCCACGGCGATGGTCAGCGCCTTCACCGGCATCCCCGTCCGGAAGGACGTGGCGATGACCGGTGAGATCACCCTGCGCGGTCGGGTCCTCCCGATCGGCGGGCTGAAGAGCAAGATCCTCGCGGCTCACCTGTCCGGAGCCAGGACGGTCATCCTGCCCAGGAAGAACGAGAAGGACCTGCGGGATATCCCCGAGGAGATCCGCAAGCAGACCAAGCTCGTCCTGGCCGATTCGATGGACCAGGTCCTCGATGCAGCACTCCGGCGGCGACCGAAGCCGCTCGCCCCTCGGACGAGTGGCGCGCCGGGGGGCGGCATCGAGCACCCCACCGGCTCGAGCGTCCGGCCGCCCGCCTTTCCGCCCGACCAGCCGTCGGTCGTCGTCCAGCGCGCGACCGAGGCGGACTGAGCAGCGTCCGCGGTGCCGGTCGACTACCGCGACTACTACAAGGTCCTGGGTGTCGGCCGGGAGGCGACCCAGGCTGAGATCAAGCGCGCCTTCCGGAAGCTGGCCCGGGAGAATCACCCGGATGTGAAGCCCGGCGACCAGGCCGCCGAGCGGCGCTTCAAGGAGATCAACGAGGCCAACGAGGTCCTGTCCGACCCCGACAAGCGCAAGCGCTACGACCAGCTCGGAGCGAACTGGGCCGCCTACTCTGGTGCGCCCGGGGCGGGCGGCAGGGATCCGTTCGGGCCCGGCGGTCCGTTCGCCGGCTACGCCGCACCGGACGGCGGCAACGTCCGCTATGAGTTCCGCTCGGCCGGCGACAGCGGCGACTTCAGCGACTTCTTCCGAACCTTCTTCAGCGGCGCCGCCGCAGGGGCCAGCGCCGCGACCCGTGGCGGCCGGGGCCGACGGGGGCCCTCGACGGCGGATCCGGGCTCGTCCTTCGAGGACATCCTGTCGGGGATGGGCCTTGGCGGATCCGCGGGTCCGGCGACCGGCAGATCGTCAGGCGCGGCGTCCGGCACCAGTCGTCCGCACCGGGTCGAAGCCGAGGTGGAGCTCGGTCTGGAAGAGGCCTACCACGGCACGACCCGCCTGGTCCAGATCGACGGCAAGCGCCTCGAGGTCACCGTTCCGCGCGGGGTCGAGACCGGCAGCCGGATCCGGCTCAAGGGTCGCGGGGGTGGCGATCCGAGCCACCCGGCCGACCTCTACCTGATCGCCCGGGTCCGGCATCACCCGGTCTATACCCGGCTCGGCGCGGATCTCAGTCGCGACATCCCGGTCACCCTCGGCGAGGCGCTCCTCGGGGCGGAGATCCCCGTAACCACGCTCAAGGGGCGGATCCGCCTGACGATCCCGGCCGAGACCCAGACCGGGCGGGTCTTCCGACTCAAGGGCCAGGGCATGCCCCGGCTGAAGCCGAAGCACGGCGACAGCCCGATGGGCGACCTCCTGGTCAAGGTCAAGGTCGTCCTTCCGACCGCCCTGTCCGAGGAGGCGAAGGCGGCGGCCGAGCGGTTCGTCGGGCTCACGGCGCAACCGGATCCACGTGGCGAGATCACCAAAGTTACCTAACTGACTGTCAAGACACTTGTCAACATGATTGGTAAGTATTAAGATCGCCTCCATGCAACTCGAACGCTTCACACAGAAGGCCCAGGAGACGGTGGTTGCCGCCCAGAAGCTGGCGGACACCCTCCACAGCCCGATCCTTGACGCCGAACACCTCCTGGCCGCGCTCGTCGAGCCTGACGATGGCGTGCCCGCCGAGACGCTCCGTCGCCTCGGTGTCGACCTGCCCGCGTTCCGTGCTGAGCTGGCCGCGATCCTGGCCCGCCGAGCCCGGATCGAGGGGGGTTCGCTGAGCCTCGACCCGCGCGCGAAGCGGGTCATCGAGCGGGCCGAAGAAGAGGCTCGCCGGCTGAATGACGACTACGTCTCGACCGAGCACCTGCTCCTTGGCACCGCCGAGACCGGTGGCGAAGGCCAGCAGCTGCTGGAGCGCCACGGCGCCGGGCGCGAGCCGATCCTCGGCGCGCTCCAGGGCGTCCGCGGTGGCCAGCGGGTCACCTCGCCGAACCCGGAAGGGACGTACCAGGCCCTCGAAAAGTACGGCCGCGACCTGACCGCCGAGGCGCGAGCCGGCAAGCTCGACCCGGTCATCGGCCGTGATGACGAGATCCGCCGGGTCATCCAGGTCCTGTCCCGCCGGACGAAGAACAACCCGGTCCTCATCGGCGAGCCCGGCGTGGGCAAGACGGCCATCGTCGAAGGGCTCGCCCAGCGGATCGTCCGGGGCGACGTGCCCTAGGGCCTCAAGGACAAGCGGGTCATCTCGCTCGATCTCGGCGCCGTGATCGCCGGGGCCAAGTTCCGGGGCGAGTTCGAGGAGCGCCTCAAGGCGGTCCTCAAGGACATCAAGGACAGCGAGGGCCAGGTGGTCCTGTTCATCGACGAGCTGCATACGGTCGTCGGGGCCGGCGCCGCCGAAGGCGCGATGGACGCCTCGAACCTGCTCAAGCCGATGCTTGCCAGGGGAGAGCTCCACACCATCGGAGCGACCACCCTCGACGAGTATCGCAAGCACATCGAGAAGGACGCCGCCCTCGAACGGCGCTTCCAACCGGTCATGGTCGAGCCGCCGTCGGTCGAGCAGACGGTCTCCATCCTGCGCGGATTGCGCGAGCGCTACGAGGTCCACCACGGGGTCCGGATCACCGACTCCGCGCTGGTCGCGGCGGCCACGTTGTCGGATCGCTACATCACCGAGCGCTTCCTGCCCGACAAGGCGATCGACCTGATGGACGAGGCCTGCGCGCTTATCCGCACGGAGATGGATTCGATGCCGCAGGAGCTCGACGAGCTCACGCGCCGGGTGCTCCGGCTTGAGATCGAGGAGACCGCGCTGGCGAAGGAAAAGGACGAGGCCAGCAAACGCCGGCTGGACGTTCTCCGCCTGGAGCTCGCCGGAGCCCGCGAGCAGGCGCAGGCGATCAAGCTGCATTGGGATAAGGAAAAGGCCACCGTCGACCGCACGCGCAGGCTGCGGGAGACGATTGACGCCGCGCGCCTCGAGATGGAGCAGGCGGAGCGCGCCTACGACTTGAGCAAGGTGGCCGAATTGCGCCACGGGCGGTTGCCGCAGCTCGAGGAGGAGCTGCGGCGGCTCGAGCAAAAGGGCCGGGAGCAAACGACCCTGTTCAAGGAGGAGGTCTCCGCCGAGGAAATCGCCGAGGTCGTCTCGAAGTGGAGCGGCGTGCCCGTCACGCGACTCGTTGAGGGGGAGAAGGACAAGCTCCTGCGCCTCGAAGGCGTGCTGCACCAGCGGGTCATTGGGCAGGACGAGGCGGTGACCCTCGTGACCGAGGCCATCCTGCGCGCCCGCAGCGGTATCAAGGATCCGCGCCGGCCGGTGGGCAGTTTTCTCTTCCTTGGTCCCACCGGCGTAGGCAAGACCGAGCTGGCCAAGACCCTCGCCGAAACGCTCTTCGACACCGAGGCGGCCCTGGTGCGCATCGACATGTCGGAATACATGGAAAAACACAGTGTGGCGCGGATGATCGGCGCGCCGCCCGGCTACGTGGGTTATGACGAGGGCGGCCAGTTGACCGAGGCCGTCCGGCGCAAGCCGTATGCCGTGATCCTCTTCGACGAGGTCGAGAAGGCGCACCCCGACGTGTTCAACGTGCTGCTCCAGGTGCTCGATGACGGCCGCATTACCGACGCGCAGGGCCGGACCGTGGACTTCAAGAACACTGTCATCATCATGACGTCGAACCTCGGCTCCCGCTTTCTGCTCGAAGGGGTGACGGGGGACACGATTCCCGAGAGTGTGCGGGAGGGCGTCATGGCGGAGCTGCGCCAATCCTTCCGCCCGGAGTTTCTCAATCGCATCGACGAGACGATCCTCTTCAAGCCGCTCACGCTGGAGGAGATTGAGCGCATCGTGGATCTGTTGCTCGCCGATCTGAACCGGCGCCTGGCGGACCGGCGCGTGACCGTGGTGCTCGACCGGAAGGCGAAGTCCTGGGCGGCGGAGCGCGGCTACGACCCGGTTTTCGGCGCGCGCCCGTTGAAACGTTTTCTCCAGCGCCACCTTGAGACCAAGCTGGCCCGGGCTCTCATCGGCGGCGAACTGGGTGAGGGCTCCGATGTCATCTACACGGTTGAGAACGACGAACTGGCACTCGTTAAACCCGTGCCGGCGGCAAAAAAATAACGGCCTATGCACCTGCCTCAATTCCCATGACCCGGCAGGATTGCTTCGACTCGATCGAACAAGCCGCACATCGGGAGCCCACGCCGATCGTGGTTCCCTCCTTTCTCGTGGGCTGGAGACTCCGGCCTATTGGCGGGAGAGAAGTGCGGGCACTTGACGGCGGTGCAATTTAGGAACCCGCTCTTCCATAAGAAGTAAGCTCCTTTGCTCACCGCTCGAACGTTGCTCTGGACATCATGTCCATTATGGCCAACATAGCCTTGGCTTCGCCCATACTTGATGGTGGAACGTAGGGGGGTATTGCAGAGCAGTCGTGAGCTCGTCGGCCGTCAGCCAGCCATTCGCCCGCAGGCGGTCACAGTGACTTCTGAGCTTATAGACAGGGACAACGTAGCCGCTCGCTGATATCCGCGACACCTCCCCCCCTCGCCACGTCCGCCGAATCGCGCGGCCCAAGACACCCCATCGACCCCGCGCCCGCCAACCCGGCGACCAAATCACACCCCGCAAGTTAGACACTTACGAAGCTGGGGGGTGAAGCCGTGATAGCGGCTCTGACCCTGAAACCAATCGGTGAGGTATTGACTGCCATGATCGTGGCGCAATTCGACGCCGCGGGCGACTCCGGCGGTGCTGCGAGATAGGCGGTGCTGGAGCCAAAGATGCGGGTGACGGCTTGGGCGACCGGTTCGTAGGCGGCGAAGCGGTCGCCGCGTTTGCATAATGGTGGCCGAGGCATTCGGCATTCCAATGTTCGAGGGTGGTGAACACCCACAGCCAGCCCTCGCCGGCGGTCCACACTTTCGCACTTCATCCCGGCGCGCTTGCCATCCGCTATTTTCGCTCCAACGTCCATCTGTTCTTTGATCGTGACGCATCCACCTGTCTTTCCAGAGTCCAGGGTCCCTTTTCGGGGGTGTTCCGGATTCTACCCTCGGTTGGAGTGCGCCGCTGCCTGTCGAGAGTCGTGGGTCTCTCGCTAAATCCCCTGCGAAAAAAACAAACGGCAACACTGAAGAAATGCCCCTGGCTGCTTAATTGACAGCCACGTCGGCCTAGCGACACCTGCTAGCTGGAACTGACGTCGACAGCAGGCATAGCGCGTGGAGCGGTCCGCGGACCGCGCGCTGTATCTTCCATCCGGGGACTGGCGGGTGCTCAAGCGCGTGCGATGGCATGGCACCGGCGAGATCAAAGTTGCACTAAACAGGTAGACGCGGTGCGCGAAAGCCGAAGGCACGCGGGTTCAACTCACGCCACCTCCACCAGTTTAGAATGTTTGTTACCATATGCTTACGAAATAGTAGATAAGACTACTGTCAAATTCTTGCCAGTTTTCTTGCCATTCGTGCATAGAAATGCCTTGCTCGGCGTATGGCTGCACGGGGAGGCACAGGTTCGAAATTGAAACGATGGCAACATCCGCCCAAGAGCGGAATTTGGGTTTGCGAGGTTCTTAACCGTTCTGGCGGTCAGATCTTTGGCGCCAGCTACAAGGTGACGCTCCCGGCCGCGTTGGCCGGAGTCAGAAAACGCAAACAGTTCGCCGAAAAAGAGGATGCGGAAAAATTTGCGACCGATGAATTCGCCGCTCTCCGCAAGCATGGTCAGGAATACCTGCCGATCACTCCGGCCCAACATCGCGAGGTTGCTGCCGCGCTCGATCTGTTGGGGCAGTCCGAACTCGGCCTGCTCGAAGCGGTGCAGTTCGCGGTCAAACACATGCGTCCGGAGGGTGGAGACCGCACGGTTCAACAGGTAGTGGATCAGTTGGTTGAGATGAAACGAGCGTGGCTCGACACCAAGGAGATCCGCGAGCATAGCTTTCGGGACTTCAAACATCGCGCAGCCAAGTTTGCGGAGGGATTCGGAACGGCCTTGGTCAAGGACGTCTCGCTCGAGGAAATCAAAGCGTGGTTGAAAGCGCTGGGGCTCTCCAGTCGTAGCACCAAGAACTACCGGATGGTCGTCAGCGAGATCATGAAGTTCTCGATGCAAAAGAAGTTTCGCGCCGACAACCCGATGTTGGGGTTCACCCGGGCGGACAAACGTGAACTCGAACCTGCCGGAGACGGAGGGAGGGAGCCGGGTATCCTGACGGTCAGCGAGGCGGAAAAGCTCCTTCAAACCGCCTTCGCCCATCCCGCAATGGACCTCGGCGCCGCCGTTGTTCTGGCCCTTTTCTGTGGAATTCGCACCGAGGAATTGAAACGCTTGGATTGGAGCGCCGTGCGTATCGACGACCCTCAGCCGTTTGTTAAGATCGACCGATCAATCGCCAAGAAGCGCCGCATCCGCAACGTCGAGATCCCCGCCTGTGCCATCGCGTGGCTGCGCGCCTGGCCCAACAAGTCTGGCAAACTCGCCCGCAACGCCTACATCACCGATTACGTGAAACGCTTCGCGAAGCTGACGAAGCTCGCCGGCTTCGGCCACACGGATGAAGACGGTGCTTGGGTGTCCACTTGGGACGATAATTGCATGCGCCACTCGTTCGGGAGCTACTGGTACGCCCTGACGGGCGACAGCCTCCGCACCGCCTCCCTGCTTGGGCACAAGGCCAACGACCAAGTGCTCTTCGACCACTACCGCGCTCTGACGACGAAAGCCGAAGCGGAGATGTACTTCGCGATAGTTCCCAAGGTTGAAGAGCAGGCCGCCCCTCCGAGCCAGGTCGATATGGTCTCGCGTCCAAATATCCCCTGAAAGGCTGCCCGCCACAAGCGGCTTCAACGCCGTGGGTATCACGAGATCATCCCCGGGCGCGTCGAGCGGTGTTTCCGTCAGATCCACATTCGCTCCAAGGCGGCGAAGATTTTCGCCGTATCGAACAATAATCGCGCTCCCAACCGGATGGACGGCAGCTTTCGTTCGGCAATCAAATCGCGAGCGTGACGTTCGCTGATGTCGAGCAGGATGCAGAGCTCCCGAAAGTTCAACAGTCGCGGCGGATTTCGCCGCAGTTTGGTGGCGGCAATTACTGCAGTGGCCGAGGACGCCGGTGTGGCCGGTGCATGCAACGTTTGAGTCGCCGGGAAGCCCCCGTCCTGGAGCCGGGCGTTCGTCGCACCCGGATCGTTCTGAACATCTCCATCATCAGGAAAGGCAAAGACCGATTGTCGAGCAAGGGACTTCATGATGACGATACCCTACCACGCCTCCCGCCCATTGAATTAGGGGCAAATGGACCGCGCCGCGCCCCTATTTCAGAATCGAACGATGAGAGCATGAGCACTCGACGGTCGATGTTTCGTGCCTATGCTACGTTCAAGTTGAATCCGACAGTTCATCAACGTACGGCACCGCCCGACTTCATGTCGCGGCTTCAAGAAGTCAGATCCTTGTCACGCGCCGAGCTCATCGGTGTCGCGGTCGCCCGTGGCTGCCATCATTACTCGCCGTTCGTCAGGTCGCAGCTGGTCGCTGACCAGGCCGAATTGCCGCAGGAGATCCTCGGCTGCGCGCTCCTCGCGGGCCCCCAAAGCCTCGAGACGTTCCAGTCCATCCGAGTGGCCGCCATGGTGCTGAGCGACGAAGCGTGTTCTCCCGCCTTGGTTGCCGCCGCCGCAGAAGAAATGGGCGTCAGTTCGCGGCTCGCCCATATTGCTCGGCTCGCGCTCGCGGTGGATGAACGCCCCGCCTACTGGCACGAGATTCTCATCTACCTCCCCGCGGAGGATGCCACAGACGAAAGCGACTTTCTCCCCGGCATCTCGCGTTTTAGTCTGGAGACGGGGAAGGCCGGGCCGGGTCGCGGCCCGGCGCGCATCTGGCTCCGGACGAATTACACCCGGTGAACAACGCGTGGACTATCGCCGAAGCACTTGATCACCATCTGTCGGCACCGACCGAGATCATCGTCTACGGCGCCGCGGCGCTTCTGCTCGACCGGCAATTAGCCGAATATCTGATTGGCCGCCGAACAAACGACATCGACATCATCGTCCCCGCCAGCCGGGAAATGCAGATCGATGCAGACCGACAATTCTGGCAGTCGATTGAATCCACTTTCACGGCGATTGGAACTACACATTCCGCAACGAACGCGAAACCATCTTGTTATTCTGACGCGCCTTAAAGCAGATTCCCGTGGATCCTATTGACTCCTCAAAACCAGTTGAATTTTTCGGGAACGTAAACGATATCCGAGCGGCGCAACATGAAGGATTCATCCTTCCTTCCATCCAGCACGAGTTTCAAATTCAGGGTGAAGCTTTGTGTCTTTTCCCCCTCCTGGCGGACGACCACGACCGCGGTCATCTTTGCCTTGGCGACATCGAAGCCACCCGCTTCCATGATCGCCTCGAGCGCTGTGATCGGATGCGTGGCCAGCACTTTCCCCGGGCGCAATACGGCACCCGATACAAAGACGGCGTACGAGGAGGAGACGACCGTGACGGTGACTTCTTTCGAGACCAGTTGAGGCGCGTACAACGCCACCAGTTCCTTCTCCAAGGCGCTGGGGGTCTTGCCCGCAACCTGAACTTCTCCGACCATGGGCAGGTTCATTCGTCCGTCGCCCCGGACTGCCTGGGTGGTCTCGAGCGCCGGAGTACCGGGGAAACCGATACGCACCACATCGCCGCCCTGCAGCGTGAAGGCCTCCGCCGGCACCTTCGTTTCCGCAGCGGCGGCGACCGCGCTCTCGGAGTTGATCAAGACCGGGGCCTGACATCCGACCAGAAAAAAAAGGCATACCGAAGTGATACCCCTCATACTCGCGAACGCAGGCAGCAAGGCCTGAAGACCAGTGCCGATGCTGGGCTGGGAACCTGAACTGCTGCATTCTCCTTTCATAATCGTGAATCGTTTCTATGCCGAGCCGGACAGGCCAGCCCGACGTGCCCACTTGGTTGTGGAAAGACGGCGCTCCAGCAAGCCGAAAGCAGAGCGGGTCATGGGACTTCACGGCAGAATATTGCCGATCAGTGCCGCCGCAGGATGCGTTTGTGGCGAAACTGCTGGAATCCCGTGGAACCGGAGTAGTTCAATACTCGTCAAGACCGAGGCGGCCAAGTGATCATCCCAGTCGCTGTTGACCGCCGGCATTGTGCGGTCAATGGATGACAACGGCTGGGGTCGAGGCAAATTTCTTCACTTTAGCGGCTGCGGCGCACGGTCCGTTGAGGAGGCCAATCTCAAATGCTGCGGTTCGCAGGTGGATAAGCATCATAGAGATCATGAGGGTAAACTGCGTACCTTGCAGCCCGTGACGGCAGTGCAGCGATTTTGGGCGTACTTCTACTTACCGGCGGGAGGGATTATCCACATCGAATGCCGCTCGACGATAGCAAGACCCCCGTCGTTGAGTAACCAATCGATCATGCTTACCCATTCTTACGCAACTCCGCGGCAGATTTCGATCGCCGCTGACCTTGGCGTCCCCTCGCGGGCGATCAATACGTCGGGACTCCCACGGTTGGATGCCTAAGCAAGATTACGCCGAACCGGGCCGCCACAACGCGTTGTCGATGAATTCTGAAAGCCAGGCACTCGAGCGCAGTCAAACCATTCGCTATCAACCCGCCACGGCGAGCTGCGGTGGAACTGGATGCGTGGAGCGAGAGAACGTGGCCGAGTCGACAAAGTCTTCCTTGCGCTCCGGGTTCGGGCGCGGTGCGTGGGGTTCGTGGCCGCTTTGGCTGGCCTGTCTGTTTTCGGGAGGGGCTGCGTTGGTCTTTGAAAACCTGTGGTTTCGAGCCGCAGGATTGGCGTTGGGCAACTCCGTCTGGAGCGCCGCCGTGGTGACGGCGGCATTCATGGCGGGTTTGGGGTTGGGCAATCTCATCGCTGCCACCGCTCACCTGCGCATTCGTGACGCGATTCGTGCTTATGTCTGGGTCGAAGTGGGAATCGCGGTGCTAGGAGTGGGCTGCTTCCTGTTGCTGTTCCGCGGCCAGGCTGGCGTGGCGGCAATTCTGGCGCCGTGGCATGACCAACCTGTGCTGCTCCACCTCTTCCGCTCCATGGCGGCGCTCCTGATTCTACTCGCTCCGGCGACGGGCATCGGGATAACGCTGTCCTTGCTCGTCGCCGTAGAGACGCGGCAGTTGAGCAGTTTCGGCACCCGGCTGGCGTCGCTATATGCTTGGAACACGTCTGGCGCAGTGCTCGGTTCCGTCGTGGCGGAATTCTTCCTGATTGAAACCTGCGGTCTTATCGGAACGGCCGTCATCGCCGGAGCCGGCAATCTCGCCGCCGCAGCCCTGGTCTTTGGCTCGAAGCGTTGGGAGGCAAAGGGATCCGGTCCGATGCTTTCCCCGACGGAACCCGAGGCCCCGCCGGCACCGGTGAACATATCCCCGCTCCGGGTAAGGACCCTGCTTTGTGCGGCGATGCTGGCGGGGCTGAACTTGCTGGCGCTGGAGATCCTGTGGTTCCGTTTCCTGCAATTGTTCTTCAACGGCACCACCAAGACCTTTGCGATCATGCTGGCGCTGGTCTTGGCGGGACTTTCGATCGGTGGGGTGATCGCGGCGCGCCTCTGTCGACGGGGATCACGGCCCGGACTCATTCGAGATTCATTCTTCCTGGCCGGTGCCCTTGTAATCCTCACGTACGCGGCGTTTCCGTACTGGCAGGCGGTCGTGGCGGCGCCCGGCGATGGCCGGTCTCGCACCTTGGTGGCATTGTGCGCTTTTCTGATTCTGCCAATTTGCACCCTGTCCGGCGCGCTCTTTGGGTTGATTGGACAGTCCTTGCATCAAGTTGTACGCCACCCCGTCAGGGCAACCGGGCTCCTCACTCTCGCCAATACCATCGGAGCCACCGCAGGTCCGCTGCTGAGTGCTTTCGTGCTGCTCCCGGTGCTCGGAGTCGAGCGAGGATTCCTTCTGATCGCGATTCTCTATGGCGTGGCGGCTTTGTTGGTGGGGGTTCCCGCCGCTCTCGCCACCCGCCGGTGGTGGCGCCCGGTCGCTCAGACGGCATGTTTCTTCATCGCGGTCGCCTGCTTCCCGCTTGGGTTGATGCAATTCAAGTTTTACCAACGAGTGGCATCGAGACTGCCGGACGCGACCCTGATGCACGCCCGCGAGGGCCTGACAGAAACGTCATTCTACTTCCGACACGACGCGATGGGCCAGCCGTTCTACCAACGCTTGGTCACGCACGGCTATTCGATGTCGGCCTCCGATCCGCGCTCGAAGCGCTACATGAAGCTGTTCGCCTGGTTGCCCCTGGCGTTGCATCCAGACCCGCGTAATGCGCTCTTGATCTGTTTTGGGGTCGGTTCGACTGCCAGCGCCCTCGTCGCAACGCCGGAACTGAAGCAAATCGATGTCGTCGACATTTCCCGCGACATTCTGCAGTCCAGCGAACTGATTTTTCCGGCGCCCGCCCGTAATCCACTCAACGATCCCCGGGTGACAACACGGGTAGAGGATGGGCGTTTCTTCTTACAGACGACCCGGCGGACTTACGACTTGATCACGGGCGAACCGCCGCCGCCCAAGATTGCCGGAATCGTAAATCTCTATACCGAAGAATTTTTCCGGCTGGTGCGCGACCGCCTCAACCCGGGAGGCTATTGCAGCTACTGGCTGCCCGTGTATCAAATGAAACCCCACGAGGCGGCTTCCATCGCCCGCGCCTTCTTGAATGTCTTTCCCGAGGCCACGCTGTGGGAGGGGGGGGGGCTCAATTGGATCCTTCTGGGCCGAAACGGCGCGGGCTCTGTTTCCTCCGCAGTGCAATTTGCCCGCCATTGGCAAGATCAGGATACCGCGGCCGAGTTCGCCAGCCTGGGCCTCGAGTCTCCTGGACAGTTGGCGGCTACTTTTCTCGCGGATGCCCCGAGGCTGGTTCAGTTCTGCGCGGATGCCCTGCCGCTCACCGACGGACAGCCCCAACGCCTCTCAACGGATATGCGCGATCGTTCGCCCGGGTCGCCCGCCTTTCGTGAAATTGAGGATTCGGGGCGTGCCCGGGCCTGCTTTGAATCCAGCGCGTGGGTCGCCGCCCACCTTCCCGCCGAGATTCGTGCGTCCGCCTCGGCCTCGTTCCATCTGCAAAGCTTCGTGAATTACGCTCTGTATCCGCCATATCGACCGGACGCGGGTACCATGGCAGCCGACACCCGCGAAATACTGCAGACGACTTCACTGCGCACCTTGCCGCTCTGGATGGTGGGCTCGAGCCCACAGGAAGTGGCGATTGCGCGGGAGCGGGCGGGATCTGGCCATGCCAGCGCCGAGGTGGAGTTCCACTTGGCGGCAAGCACATTGGCCGAACGCAACTACCCCGCTGCGACCAAGCATATTCAGGCGGCGTTGCGCGGGAGTGTCGCCACGCAATCATTAGGGATAGACGTGCTGGTTAAGACGCTTTCCCAGATTGATTCAGCCGCGGGTGTCGGTCAAAGAGCGGTAAACCGTGACAACGCTCAGACCCAATAGTCTGCTTCTTCTGGTCGCTAACTCAATCTACGGAATAGCCGCTCCTGCAGTGCGGGTATTCTCCGGGCCAAACCAACGACCAGCCTTAGCATCCGATTGGGCACCCACAGACGAGCTGGTGGAAGAAGCAGCGGTTGGGCCCCCAGGCCGAGATTGAAGTAGTCCCGCATGTTTCGTTGGGCCGGGGACAGCCCGCGACCGGCGAGGAGGCTTTCCGCGATGGCAGGATCCATCGCCGCGAAATCGGCCACTTGGAGGCCATTGGTGCCCGCCCAATCCAAGGCCTCAACCGTGAGCAGGGCGTTGACCCCGCGGCCCAGATTCCGCGAAATCCAACCCTTCTTCCAGAGGGTCAGCCGGCTGCCATAAGCAATGGTCAGCAACCCGGCCACCACCTGTCCGGCAACGGTGGCGAGACCGAGGCGCACCCCCGGTTGGAAGTTATCCCAAAGGGCCTCGAGCAACTCCGGACCCGATGGGTTGGGTGCCACCTTCTGCCGGCGGCAGGTCTCCGCCATCAGGGCGAAGAATATCCGCAGATCAGCGCGGTTGCCCACTCGGATCGAAGTGCCCTGATGACGAGCCTTTCGCACCTCCTGCCTCGTGCTGCGCCGAATTTGCGCCAGGTAGATTGAGGCGCCGGGAGACAAATCAATGACGGCTGTCGACCGAATCACGAAATCAAGTGGCCCGCGGCTGAAGCCGTGCTCGTCGAGCGTCTCCGACGAGATTTGACTAAAGTCGGGAGGTTGAACGATCAGCGCGCGCAGCCTCAGGGTCGAGGCGCTCGCTTTGATCCGAGTCAGAATGGCATCGATTGTAGAACGCCAACTAAACGTCGAGGTCGGCGCCAACTAGAATCCGTGTCCGGTTTTGAGCGGATTTTCGGTGGGAGCCGGTCTGCGTGAGCGGTAACGCTTGGGGCCTTTACGCAGGCTCCATGATCACCCCGGCT
>JBBQJL010000035.1:0-34095 GCA_038325875.1 Candidatus Limnocylindrales bacterium | reverse complement strand
CGGCGTCTCACGAGACCAGATCGGCCGCCGTCCGACCCTCGCTCCCCTGGCCAGAGCTTGGTAATGCCCTTGATCGGGGTCGATCGACTCCCCGTGGCCGTCGTCGCGCCGTCAGACGACGAGGTTCGGTGAATCCGGGCTTAAGCGTCCGCTCCCGGCGAAGCTATCGAGAGGGTCGGCATCCGCCGGCCCTCTCTGTCATTCGATGACGAGGTTGGGAGGCAGGTCCGCCGCCGGCGGATAGGCAGGATCGAGGTCCGCCATCGTATCGGCCAGGACCGAAGCCACGGCCAGGTTGCGGAACCAATTGTGGTTGGCCGGGATGACGTACCACGGCGCCCACGTCGTCGAGGTCTTCGTGAGCGCATCGTCGAAGGCAGTCTGGTACTTGTCCCAGAGCTTGCGCTCCTCGAGATCGGCCATCTTGAACTTCCAGCGCTTCTTCGGGTTGGCGATGCGTTCCTCGAAGCGCTTCCGCTGCTCGTCGCGGTCGATGGTGAGGAAGAATTTGACGATCGTCGTCCCGGCCTCGCTGAGCGTCCGCTCGAACCCGTTGATCTGGTCGTAGCGCTTCGACCACACCTTGCGAGGAGCCAGGTCGTGGACGCGTACGACCAGCACGTCCTCGTAGTGCGATCGGTTGAAGATCCCGATCTCGCCCTTGCCCGGTGTTCGCTTGTGGACCCGCCACAGAAAGTCGTGGGCGAGCTCCTCGGCGGACGGTACCTTGAACGACGTCACCGGACAGCCCTGCGGGTTGAAGGCCTCCATGACCTTGGCGATCGTGCCGTCCTTGCCAGAAGCATCGATCCCCTGGAGCACGACGAGGACCGAGCGCTTGGCCTCCGCCCACAGGCGATCCTGCAGGTCGCCCAGGCGCTCCATCTCGACCCGGGTCGTTTCGACCGCCGACGCCTTGTCGTGACCGAACGTCGCCGCCGGATCGATCTTCTCGAGTCGGACGCTTGGCCCCGGCTTGACTCGGAGGGCGTCTCGCAGAGCGGTCGGTCGTGCCACCTCGGACCTCGCAGCTGGGGCCGGCTCGGGCGCCGGTTGTACGATGCGAACCGTACCCCATAGGAGATCCCACAGATGACCGTCGCCGCCGGGACCAAGCCACATCCGATCTTCCTCGCCGGCCGCTGGGTCGACTCGCCCGACCTCCTGGTCATCGACAACCCGGCCGATCCGTCGACACCCGCCGGCTCGACCTACACTGCCACCGAGGCACAGTACGAGGAGGCGGTCGAGGCCGCGGTGGCGGCGTTCGAGGTCACCCGGAAGCTGCCGGCCTACGAGCGCGGCCGGATCCTGCGCGAGATCAGCACCGGTGTCCGCGCCCGACGCGAGGAGATCGGTCGCCTGATCGCCCTTGAATCGGGCAAGCCGATCCGCGATGCGCTGGTCGAGGTCGACCGGGCCGTCCTGACCTTCCGGCTCGGCGCCGAGGAAGCCGAGCGGATGACCGGCGAGATGCTCCCGCTCGACCTGATGCCTGCCTCGCGCGGCCGAATCGGCGTGACCCGCCGATTCCCGATCGGGCCGGTCGCCGCCATCTCCCCGTTCAACTTCCCGCTCAACCTGGCCGCCCACAAGCTTGCGCCGGCGATCGCGGCGGGCTGTTCGATCGTGCTCAAGCCGCCGAGCAAGGACCCGCTGACGATGCTGACGGTGGGCGAGATCGTGGCCGAGGCCGGGCTGCCGGCCGGCGCGGTGAGCATCCTGCCGATGACCCGCGAGCTGGGCGACCGGATGGTCGAGGACGAGCGGTTCAAGCTGCTGACCTTCACCGGCTCGCCGTCGGTCGGCTGGCGGATGAAGGCCCGGGCCGGCAAGAAGAAGGTCGTCCTCGAGCTGGGCGGCAACGCCGGGGTCATCGTCGACAAGAGCGCGGACCTGGACTGGGCCGTCCGCCGGACGCTCATCGGCGCGTTCGCCTACGCCGGTCAGGTCTGCATCAGCGTCCAGCGGATGTTCGTGCACGAGGACGTCTGGGAGCCATTCATGGCGAAGTTCGTCGAGGGTGCTCGGCGGCTCAAGCTGGGCGACCCGGCAGACCCGACGACCGACCTCGGACCGATGGTCGACGACAACGCTGCCGCCAGGACCCAGCGCTGGGTGGACGAGGCGGTCGCGCTCGGCGGCAAGCTCCTGCTCGGGGGCACCGCCGACGGGACGTTCTTCGCCCCGACGATCCTGACCGACACCCCCGTCACCGCCCAGGTCTGCTCGAACGAGGCCTTCGCGCCGCTGATCGTGGCCTACCCGTTCCGCGACTTCGAGGACGCCATCAGGCAGGTCAACGACTCGATGTTCGGGCTGCAGACCGGCGTCTTCACCAACGACCTGGCCAACAGCTGGCGGGCGTTCGAGGCGCTCGAGGTCGGCGGGGTCATCGTCAACGACGTGCCGACCTATCGGATCGACCACATGCCCTACGGCGGGGTCAAGGACTCGGGGCTCGGGCGCGAGGGCCTGCGCTGGGCGATCGAGGACATGACCGAGATCCGGATCATGGTGGTCGCCCGGCCGGGCTAGCCGACCTTCGAACGGGTACCCGCGCTTGACGACGCGATCTCCGGTGCTTAGCCTGTGTTCCATGCTAAGCGTCAAGGTCAGTTCCAAGCACCAGATCTCCGTACCAAGTGAGGCACGTCGAAGGCTCGGCATCGAGGCGGGCGATCGGCTGACGGTCGAGGTGCGTGACGATGAGCTCGTCCTGCGCCGCCGCCCCGCCAGGGCGTCCGATCGGCTCCGCGGGTTGGGCAAAGGCCTGTATGGCGACCCGGACGCGTACATCCGCCGGTTGCGGGATGAGCTGGGTGGGAGGGATCGGTGAGTGGGCGCCGCTGGTCGGTGGAGTCGCTGACCGTGGCGCACGCCCGAGTCGCCATCGACAGCAACGTGCTGATCCATCTGCTCGAGGAGGACGGCCCTCGAGCGGCGGTCGCCGCTGAGCTGGTCGATGCGATCGAAGCCGGCCAGATCCGCGGGTCGATGGCGACGCTTGGACTCGCCGAGGTGTTAGCCGGCCCGGCGCGCCACGCGGACGGGACTCGGTTCGAGCTGATGGCCGCGGAGGTACGTTCGCTTGGCTTGCGGCTGGTCCCGCTCGACGACAAGGTGGCCGAGGACGCGGCTTGGATCCGGGGCGTCCAGGCCCTCGGTCTGGCGGACGCGATCCACCTGGCTTCCGCCCGATCCGCGGGCGCGACGGTCTTCGTGACCAACGATCGACGGATCCGACCGACGCCTCAGCTCGACGTACGCCGCCTCGACGATGCGGTCGCCTCAGCCGAGCCGCACATCGTTCCGCCGCCCGGAATGTGATCGCCGGTCCGGGGCTCGTCGCCGGTCGGAGCGTGCTCTGGGTGAAGGCCGCCTCGTTGGCCTGGACGACGGGCTGCGCTCGGAGTCGACCGTCGATCACGTTCCGTCGCCCGGGACGCCGCAGTCTCCCGACGATCAGGCAAGCGACCATCCAACCATGGACCTGACCCTGACCCCGGCCCAGCTCGAGCTCCAGGCGCGGGCGCGGGCCTATGTCACGGACGTCCTCCAGCCGCTCGAGGTCGACTTCGAGCAGGCGAGCGGCGTCCTGGCCCCCGAGGTCGGCCGGAAGTTGCGCCGGGCGGCCATCGCCGCGAACCTGCACGGCGGCTCCTTCCCGCGAGAGCTCGGCGGGCAGGCCTGGTCGGCGCTCGACCAGGTCCTCGTCCACGAGCAGCTCGGCCAGGTCACCGGTGGCCTGTGGTCGTACATCCCGGGCGCCTACAACGCCCTGATCCATTGCGACCCGGACCAGCGCCGACGCTACTTCGATCCGTCGATGCGCGGCGAGCGATCCGGCTCGTACGCGATCACAGAAGACGGCGCCGGATCCGACCCACGGACCCTGGCCGCCACGGCGGTCCGCGATGGGGCGACCGGCGAGTACATCCTGAACGGCGAGAAGTGGTTCGTGACCGGGCCGGACGACACGGACTTCATGATCTTCCACTGCAACCTGATCGACGCTGAGCGTCGTCTGCCGACGCTCTTCCTGGTCGACTACGACACGCCCGGCCTGACCAAGAAGCACGACCCCGACTACATGCACACGTTCGCCGACCGGCACCCGCAGTTCGTGCTGGAGGACGTACGGGTGCCGGCCACGGCGGTGCTCGGGGCGGTCGGGGCGGCCGACGAGCTGACCAACGAGTGGTTCGTGGAAGAACGGATCCACATCGGCGCCCGCTGCAGCGGCGCGATGGAGCGGCTGCTGACCCTGGCTGTCGAGTGGGCCACCGAGCGGGTCCAGTTCGGCCAGCGCATCTATGACTTCCAGGGCGTCAGCTTCCCGCTGGCCGATTCCGCTGCGGATGCCAGCGCGGCGCGTCTGCTGACCCGCGAGTGCGCCTGGCTGGTCGATACCGGCGAAGACCCCAAGGTGATCCACGCCAAGGCCTCGCTGGCCAAGCTGTTCGCGTCCGAGGCCGCCTTCCGCTGCGCCGACCGGGTGGTCCAGGTGTTCGGCGGGCGGGGCTACATGCGTGAATTCGCCGCCGAGCGCTTCTTCCGCGAGCTTCGAGTGGACCGGATCTGGGAGGGGACCAGTGAGATCCAGCGACTGGTCATCGCCCGGGCCCTCGAGAAGCGTGGGGTCGGCCGCGTCGTCGGCCAGGGATGATCGACGCGTCCGAGCCGTCGTCGCGATCCGTGGCGGATCGGCCCGACATCGACCTCCGGCCGCTGTTCGCGCCGCGCTCCATCGCCATCGTCGGGGCGTCGCCGCGGTCCGACCTGACCCCGACCATCCTCAACAACCTGATCGTGATGGGCAGTGCCACCCGCTGCTACCTCGTGAACCCCAACCACACCGAGGCGTGGGGCCAACCGTGTTTCCCCGACCTGGCTGCCCTGCCCGAGGTTCCCGACGCGGTCCTGGCGGCGGTGAACCCGGCCCGGGCGACCGTCGTCGCCCAGCAGGCCGCCGACGTCGGGGCTCGGGCCCTGCTCATCCCCGGCGGTGGCGTCGTGGAGGGTGGCGAGGCCGCCGCGCGGATGCAGCGCGACGTGCGCGACATCGCCCTGCGCCACGGCCTGGCCGTGCTCGGCCCGAACTGCATGGGGATGGTCGACTGGACCACGGGCTCGGCGCTCTACATCGGCGACGTCAACCCGTGGCTGCCGCGCGGTGGGGTCGCGGGCATCGCCCAGAGCGGGAGCGTCACCGACGCGTTCCTCCACTCGGGGACGCGGATCGGCTTCAGCCGGATCGTGGGCAGTGGCGCCGAGGTGGTCCTCGACGTGTGCGACTATCTTGCTCACTGCCTGGACGACCCGGAGACACACACGGTCATCCTGTTCGTCGAGGGTTTCAAGCGGCCGGAGCGCTTCCTGGCCCTGGCCGACCTTGCCCTCGAGCTGGGCAAGCCGATCCTGGCGGTCAAGGTGGGGCGATCCAGCCAGGCCCAGGCGGCTGCCGTCGCCCACAGCGGCTCGATCGCCGGCGAGGACCGGGTGACGGACGCGGCGCTGGCGGCTGCCGGCGTCATCCGCTGTGCCGATCTGGACGAGCTGCTCGAGTCGGCCGAGCTCCACGCCGGGTGCCGGCGGACGGGGCGGTCGGTCGGCCGAGGGCGGACCGGCGTCGTCACGGTGTCGACCGGTGAGGCCTCGCTGATCGCCGACCTCGCGGCCGAGACCGGGCTCGATCTCCCGCCGGTGCCCGAAGGCGCTCGTGCCGCGATCCTGCGCGAGCTGCCGACGATGGGCTACATCGGCAACCCGATCGATCCATGGGGCGCGGCCGACGAGTCCATCGGCTATCCAGCGGCCTTTCGCGGCTTCGCCGAGTCCGGCGCCTACGACGTCCTGGCGGTCGTCCACGACTTCCCGTACCGCTCGCTGCCGGGCGAGGTCGGGGTGGCCGAGACGGTCAGCCAAGCGCTCATCGAGGCGACCGCCGACCGCCCCGACATCCTGCCGGTCTACATCTCGCTGACCAGCGGCGAGCCGACGCCCGAGGTCAAGGCGCTGCTCGACGCCGCCGGCGGGATCCCGCTCCTGCGTGGGGCGCGCGAGGCCGAGGTCGCGATCGCCCGCCGAGCGTGGTGGGAACGGCGCCGGGCCGAACGGATCGACGCCGGCCCGACCCGGCCGACCTGGCCGATGCTGGCCGCCGATCGGACCCGGTTCGGGCACGATGACGGGCGGATGTCGGCCCAGGGTTCCGGCGGGGCGATGGCCGCAGCGACAGCGGCAGGTGCAACTGTCACCGGCACGACTGACACCGGCATGGCCGACACCGGCACGACCGACAGCGCGACGTCGCGCGCCTTGTCCGAGTACGACAGCCTCGCGCTCCTCCGGGCGGCCGGTGTCGCGGTGGTCGACGCCCTGCGGGCGGCCGATCCCGATGCCGCGGCCGCGCTCGCCGCCGGGATGGGCGACCGATCGCTCGTGGTCAAGCTCGATGCCGTGGACCTCGCCCACAAGAGCGATATCGGGGCGGTGCGGCTCGGTCTGGCCGGGGCCGAAGCGGTCCGCGCCGCCGCGGCCGAGATCCTCGAGCTCGGGCGACGCCACGGGGTGAGCGTCCGAGGGGTCATCGTCGAGCCGATGGCGGATCCGGGCATCGAGCTGATCGTCGGGATGACCCGCGATCCGCTCTTCGGCCCGGCGGTCCTCGTCGGTTTCGGCGGCGTCTTCGCCGAGGTCCTCGACGACGTCGCGATCCGACTCGCACCGGTCGGGCGCGCGGACGCACTGGCCATGCTCGCGTCGCTGCGAGGTATCCCGCTCCTGGGCGGCGCCCGCGGTCGTCCATCGATCGATCGTGGCGCCGTGGCCGACCTGATCGTCGCGCTCGCCCGCCTCGCCTGGGAGCGACCCGACATCGCGGCGGTCGACCTCAATCCCGTCATCGCCGGCGCAGCCGGGGCGCTCGCGGTCGACGCCCTCGTCGTGCTGAACGAGGCCCGGGATGACTGACCATGGGGTCCTCCGGACGGTCCGGACGTCGTGGGGCGTCCGCCTGGTGCTCGACCGGCCGGACAAGCTCAACGCGCTCAATCACGACCTGGTCGAAGCGCTCGACCGGGCGATCGAGGCGGCCGGCGCCGACCCTGACGTGCGAGTCGTCGTGATCGAGGGCGCCGGACGGGCGTTCAGCGCCGGCTACGACCTGAACGAGGAGGTCGACGAGGGCATCGAGGGCCCGCTCCAGTGGCACGACCTGCTCGCCCGGGACGTCGCCTTCACGCTCCGGGTGTGGGACTGCCCGAAGCCGGTCATCGCCCAGGTCCACGGGTATTGCCTGGCCGGTGCGCTCGAGCTGGCGATGGCCTGCGACCTCATCGTCGCGGCGGAAGGAACCAAGCTCGGCGAGCCCGAGATCCGCTACGGATCCGCCCCGGTGACGCTGCTGATGCCGTCGCTCATCGGGCAGAAGAAGGCGCGCGAGCTGCTCCTGACCGGCGACCTGGTCGACGCCGCCGAGGCAGAGCGGATCGGACTGGTCAATCGGGTGGTCCATATGAACCAGCTGGCCGGCACCGTCGACGATCTCGCCGAGCGCCTGGCCCGGACCCCGCCCGAGGTGATGCGACTGACCAAGCGGATGCTCAATCGCGCCCAGGCAGCGAGCGGACTGCATGACGCGGTCGCGGCCGGTCTCGATCTCGGCTCGATCATCAATTCGGCCGACACGCCGGAGCAGCGCGAGTGGGATGCGATCGTCCGGAGCGACGGTCTGAAGGCTGCCCTGGCCTGGCGCGATCGACGCTACGAGGCCGGGCGACGCGCTCCCTCCGGGGACTGCGATCGGCCGACCGGCGATGGACGACTGACGACCGACTGACCCGTTCTGGTGCTTCGATGCACCGGCCAGGCGCTCCGCTTCGTCCCGATCCAGGTGACCTACCCGCCGCAGGCCCGGACGCGGTCGCCTCGGCGATCCCGTCGGGTGCCTGACCGTGCATCCCGAGCGGTACACTGCCGGCCATGCCCACCCCCTCGCGACCGGTCCGAACGGCCGCCGACCTCCTGGTCGAGTGCCTCGAGGCGGAGGGCTGCGGCTACGTCTTCTCGGTCCCCGGCGAGGAGACGATGGACATCCTCGACGCCCTCAGCCGGTCCGAACGGATCCGCCACGTCACCACGCGCCACGAGCAGGGCGCGGCGTTCATGGCCGATGTCCACGGTCGTCTGACCGGTACCTCGGCCGTGGCTATGTCCACCCTCGGTCCGGGCGCGACCAACCTGATCACCGGCGTCGCCGACGCGTACCTCGACCGGGCGCCGATGGTCGCGATCACCGGCCAGACCGGCTCGGACAAGCTGCACAAGGAAGCCCATCAGCTGGTCGACATCGTCCGGATGTTCGACCCGGTCACGAAATGGAACACCCGGGTCGAGCGGATCGACGCCATCCCCGAGATCGTCCGCAAGGCGTTCAAGGTGTCCGAGCTGG
Organism: Candidatus Limnocylindrales bacterium; assembly: GCA_038325875.1. Taxonomy (GTDB): domain Bacteria; phylum Chloroflexota; class Limnocylindria; order Limnocylindrales; family CSP1-4; genus Chersky-267. Next base: position 25,640 of record JBBQJL010000035.1, on the reverse strand, counting down.
AGAAGCCCGGGCCGACCCATATCGAGCTGCCCGAGAACCTGGCGGCCATGGCGCCCGAGTCGGGCGACGCCACCCGGCCGCTTGAGCCGACAAGGACGTACTTCCCGGAGCCGACCGACGAAGCGATCGCCCACGCCGCGCGCCTGATCTCCGCCTCGAGCCGGCCGCTCATCCTGGCCGGCAACGGCGTCCTCCGCCAGCACGCCTCCGAAGACCTGCGGGCGCTGGCCCGTGGGTTGCACGTGCCGGTGGCGGTCACGTTCATGGGCAAGGGCGCGGTCGACGATCGGTCCCACCTGTCGCTGATGGCGGTCGGGCTCCAGGCGCGCGACCACGTCCTGACCGGGTTCGACCGGGCCGACCTGGTCGTGTCGGTCGGCTACGACCTGGTCGAATACGCCCCGAGCCGCTGGAACCCCGATGGGACCAAGCCGATCGTCCACATCGACACCCAGCCGGCCGAGGTCGACGCCGACTACCGCCCCGCGATCGAGCTCATCGGCGACATCGGTGGGACCCTCCGCAGGTTGCTCGGGGCCCTGCTCCCGCTGGGCATCGACGGACGCGATGCGACCGAGCGCCATGAATCGAAGGAGATCCTGGTCAACGCCGACCTGCGCGTCGCCCTGCTCCGCGACCTCGAGGCCTACGAGGCCGACGACGGGTTCCCGGTCAAGCCGCAGAAGGCGATCGCCGACCTGCGCCGGGCGCTCGGACCGGACGACATCGTCGTGTCGGACGTCGGCGCTCACAAGGTCTGGGTCGCCCGTCTGTATCAGGCCTACCAGCCGAACACGGTGATCATCTCCAACGGCTTTGCCGCGATGGGCATCTCGCTGCCCGGCGCGATCGCGGCCAAGCTCGTCCATCCCGAGCGCAAGGTCGTCGCGTTGTGCGGGGACGGCGGCTTCCTGATGAACAGCCAGGAGCTCGAGACCGCCCGGCGGATCGGCGCGAACGTGACCGTGGTGATCTGGCGCGACGACGGCTACGGGCTCATCGACTGGAAGCAGCGCAATGAGTTCGGCCGCCCGTTCGGGGTCGAGTTCGGGAACCCGGACTTTGTGGCCTTTGCCGAGAGCTTCGGGATCGCCGGCTTCCGGGTGGCATCGTCGGCCGACCTGTACCCGACCCTGATGCGGGCGCTCGACGTCCCTGGGCCGACCGTGGTCGAGATCCCGATCGACTATCGCGAGAACCTCCGCCTCACGGAACGGCTCGGTGCCCTGGCCGGCGGGGCTTCGTAGCCGCCGCCCTACCGGCGCGGTGCAAGCCGACACCGAGAATGAAACGCGACCGGACCATCATCGACGAACGTCAGGTACCATCCGCCCATCGATCCAACGCGCACCCGCGCGTCCCTTCCACCGCCGCAGGGGGAACCCTTGATGTCGTCCAACCCTCACAGCGTCCGCCGCTCGCGACCGGGTCTCAGGGCTCTCGTCGCATCGCTCATCGCGATCCTGGCGATGGGCCTGTTCACCATCGGCCCGGTGGCGGCGACCCTCGCGGCGCCCGGACCAGGCTTCAAGGACTTCCAGTACAAGCCGGATAGCGACCTCGGGGTCGGCGGCAATGATGTCGTCTCGTTCCGCAACCAGAGCAAGCTCTGGTTCAACGACGGGAAGTGGTGGGGGATCCTGTTCGATCGCGGTTCGACGAGCGACGGGACGTACCGGATCCAGAGCCTCAACATGGCCACCCAGGCCTGGACGACGGCTTCCACCGCGACCGCGGTCGACAACCGCAACCGTTCGCATGCGGACGCCCTGTGGGACGGCACCAACCTGTGGGTGGTCTCGTCTTTCGACTACAAGCGGAACTGGTCGCCGAGCGGCGACGTGCGGGTCTACAAGTACTCGTACAACGCCACCTCGAAGACGTATGCCATCGTCGGGGGCTTTCCCAAGACTATCGCCAGCAACAGTCCCGACCCGGGGACGCCCGCCAAGGCTCCCGGCAGGCAGGCCGCGACGATCGCCAAGGGTCCCGACAACACCCTCTGGGTGAGCTACCTGCAGGTGATCGACCCGGACGTCGCCAAGCCCTCGCCGGCGAACGTGATGGTCGTCCACTCGACCACGGCCGCCGGGACGATCTGGAGCGCACCGATCGTTATCCCGGGCCAGGGTGTGGCGCCTACGACCGATGACATGGCCGCGATCACCGTCACCGGCACCAACGGCGTCGGCGTACTGTGGAGCAACCAGACCGCCGGTGAGGAGGCGTTCTACTTCGCCGCCCATAAGGATGGCGATCCGGTCGGGACCTGGGGAGCCCGCGAGGCCGCCTCACCCGGCGGCGCCGGCACGCTGTCGGCCGACGGCCACATCAGCCTGAAGACCGACGCCAGCGGCAAGGTCATCGCCGCGGTCAAGACGAATCACGTGGCCGGGTCCGACCCGCTCATCGAGGTCCTCGCCAGGACCGGCCAGGCCGACGTGGTCGGGAGCTGGTCCACCCACACCGTCTCGACCGTCACCCAGAAGGGGACCCGCCCCGTCCTCGTCCTGGACTCCGAGAACAACGAGGCGAACGTCTTCATCACTGACACCTCCGCCGACGTGGGCACCACCCTGCACCACGTGATCACCCAGCGGACCGCCCCGCTCGCCACGCTGAACTTCGGCGCTGCCTCGATCGGCACGCCGTTCATCAGCAGCGCGGCCAACGGCGGGATCAACAACACGACCTCGACCAAGCAGATCACGTCGATCACCTCGGGGATCATCGCGCTCGCTGCCGACATCCCGAACCGGACCTACTTCCACGGCTGCGCCGGTTCGGTCTGCCCGGTCGTCCCGGTCGCCGATTTCAGTGCAACGCCGACCTCCGGCGCGGGACCGCTCAACGTCGCGTTCACGGACACGTCGACCGGCACGCCGGCGACATGGTCGTGGACCTTCGGGGACGGCTCGCCTCCGTCGACCCTGCAGAACCCGACCCATATCTACAACCCGGGCACCTATGACGTGTCGCTGACCGTGACCAACGCGCTCGGTACGAACAGCAAGACCCAGATCGGCTACATCACCGTGTCGGTCCCACCGGGAGCGTCCTACACGGCCATCGCCCCGACCCGCGTCCTCGACTCCCGGAACGGGACGGGTACCACGATCTTCCATGCGAACACGGCCAAGGACTTCCAGGTCACCAACGGCGGGACGATCCCGAATACCGCGATCGCCGTCACCGGCAACCTGACCGTCACTGCCCAGAGTGCCAAGGGCTACATCATCCTGGCGCCGACGGCCGGATCGGCCACCTCGACCCTCAACTTCCCGGTCAACGACAACCGGGCCAACGGCGTGACGGTCGCCCTGAGCGGGACCGGCAAGCTCAATGCGGTCTACAAGGCCGCATCCGGTGCGACGACCCATCTCCTGTTCGACGTGACCGGCTACTTCCAGTGATCGGTCGCTAGGCTCAGCGCCTCTGAACGGCGCGGCTCCGGCCTTCGGGTCGGGATCGCGCCGTTCGATTCCTGCCACCTCGTGGTGACTCGGGGGTATCCGATCGCCTGGGTTCCGGCGCTCGGCGGATCGCCAGCGCCGAACCTTGCCTCAGGGGTTGACGCGCGGCCCCCGGTAGAGGTCCGCCGGAGGCTTGGGCTTCTCGTCCGGGTCCGGCTCGGCCAGTGCGATCGCGGCGGCCGCCCCGGCCAAGGCCATGATCAGCCAGAAGTACCGTGCATACGACAGGTGCAGGAAGATCCCGGTCGTCATGTAGGTCACCACCGACAGACTGAACGCCGTGGCCATGTTGGCCAGATCGGTCCGCCTGCCGATCCACTTCCGACGGGCCTTGGCCAGCTCCCAGAGCGTGACCAACAGGACGGCCATGAGGCAGGCCAGCCCGAGGATGCCGGTCTCTGCTGCGGTCGCCAGGTACAGGTTGTGGGCCTGCCGGTCCTCGGCCTTGGCATTGATCGCGATGTCGTTGGCGTACTGGCGATAGTACGAGCTGAACTCACCGGGACCCACACCGATGAGCGGGTGATCCGAGAAGACGGCCAGTGCGGCGAGGTTCTCGGTCGCGCGGCTGGTGATCGAGTTGTCGGCCTGGGTCGCGGTGTCGCCGCCTCCGGTGACCGTGTCGACGATGGCGTTGAGGCTGCTCAGCCGGTCCGCGTACTGCGGCACTGCGACGAGCAGCGACCCCGCCAGGAGCAGCACGGCGAACAGCTGGATCGGCTTGATGTAGCGGAGCACAGTCATGATCACGATGACCAGGGCGAAGCCGACCGCGGCGCCGCGTGAGAAGGTCAGGATCACGGCTCCGGACGTCAGCACGGCCACGGCATAGGCCGCCAGCTTCAGAAGGCGGCGCCTCTCGGTCCAGGCCTGGAACAGCGCCAGAGGGACGAGCATGAGCATGATCTGGGCGTAGCGGTTCTTCTCGCCGATCGGCCCGGCCAGTCGGGCCAGGCCCTTGACAACGATCCCCAGATCGTTCGTGGCGTCAGATTGGGCGAAGCCGAAGTAGTCCGACGCATACGTCCCGGTCAGCGCCTGGTAGACGGACAGGCCGCCGAGGAAGGCGCCGACCGCGAGCAACGTCCAGGTCACGTTGCGAATCGCCCCCGGCGTCCGGACGACGTTGACCACGAGGAGATACAAGCCGGCGCCCTCGAGCAGGAACGTGATCAGGCCGTTCAACGCGTCCGACATGTCGCGGGCGAAGAGGGTACCCAGGATCTGGACCAGGAGGAAGCCGACGACCCACGGGAAGGCCGGGGTGATGACCACCTTCCGCCGCTTGATCAGGAGTTCGTAGCCGAGCGGCACGACCAGGATCATCGGCACCACTGCGCCGACGAAGACCGGTGCGCCGAAGCGCGTGACGGCGATGACGGCGGCGTTGCTGTACAGGAGGAACACGACGATGAGGGTGGCGACCTCGGGTCGGATGATCGACGCCAGGCCCAGGAGCGTGGCGATCAGGCCGCCAACGACGATGACCGGCCGGTCTGCAGCCAGCGCACCGATGACGGCGCAGGCGCCGATCGCGAGCAGGGCGATGAAGATGGGTGGCCAGCGGAATCGCGGCCCCACGGGCACGATGGGCCGTGGGCCCGACATGGGCGCCGAGGCCGGAGGAGGGGTCGTGGGGTAGGTCCGCTCGCTCATCGCGGCACGGCCACGTCGGGTGGCTTGCTCGCAACGGACGTATCGACCGGTCCGGCGACCTCGTCGATCGTCCGGCGCGGCTCCCAGCGATCGATCCGGCGGCCAGTCGCGAGGTTCCAGGCGGCCTCCAGCGAGGCTACGTTGACCAGCAGGAAGAACGAGGCGAGACCGGCGATTCGGTGCCGTCCGACCCGCGACCCAGGCGCGGCGAGGCCCACTGCGCCGAGTCCTGCCACGCCGGCGGCTCCGAGCGTCGTGAGCTGGTAGATCAGGCCCTGGCCCCAGAGCAACGGCGCGCCGAGCGCCACGACGAGGAGCGGGATCGCCATCATCCGGCGGAGGACCTTGTGCGACAGCAGCTGGATCGCGTAGAACCCCGTTCGACGTGGATCGAGCAGGGCCCGCCGAGCGGCGACGCCGCGCAGACCGCGGGTCATGATCCGGACCTTGCGCCGGTATTCGAGTCGGTTCGACGGAGCGACCGGCTCCCAGGCGACCGCGTCGGGGACGAACACCAGCCGGCGGTCCTGGTCGATCACGGCTGTCGAGGTGATGAAGTCGTCGGTCACCCCGGCGATGACCGGCTGGAACAGCTCGCGCCGGATGGCATAGATCGCGCCGGTCGCCGCCACCGTGCTGCCGGCCACGCTCTCGGCCAGCTTGACCCGCCGATCGAAGTCCCAGTAGCTCCGCTCGCCGGCTGCCTCGGTGGTGTCGCTGCCGGCTGGCAGGTAGCGCTGATCACCCGCCCCGCCGCCGACTTCCGGATCGGCGAACGGAGCGACCAGAGCCCGGAGCGCCCCGGTCTCGAACATCGTGTTGGCGTCGGTGAAGACGAGGATCTCGCCGGTTGCCACGTCGACGGCGGCATTGAGCGCGTCGGCCTTGCCGACCCGAGCCAGGTCGAGGATCCGGACGCCGCGGGCCGCATAGCCACGGGCGATGGCGACCGTCTCGTCGTCGGAGCCGTCAGAGGCCACGATGATCTCGAGGCGGTCGGCCGGGTAGTCGAGCGCGAGCAGGTTGTCGAGACGGGCGCCGATGGCCGCCGCCTCGTTCCTGGCCGCGAGGACGACGCTGACCGACGGCTCGATCGGCGCGGACCGCAGCCGCCGGGGCCGGATCGCCGCGCGGGCGAGGACGACGAGCGGATAGCCGATGTAGGTGTAGGCGATGGTGATGACGGCCGACCAGAAGAGGACCTTGATCATCGACCGACCGCCGCGCCGCCGGGAGCCCGACCACTGGACGCCGCGCCCCCGCCCGCCCCGACGCCGGCCACCGCCCGAAATCGCTCGATCAGCCGCCCCGCGTTCCGGTCGACGTCGAACTCGGCCACGACCCGGTCGCGGGCCGCAGCGCCAAGGCGCCCGCGCAGTGCCGGATCGTCGTGAAGTCGGCGCAGAGCGGTGGCGATCGCCGCGGCGTCGCCGGGCGGGACGGTCAGCCCGGACGAACCGTCGATGACGAGCTCGGGGATGCCCGACAGGGCGCTCGCGACGACCGGCAGGCCGGCGCTCATCGCCTCCATCAGCACCACCGGGATCCCCTCCCGCTTGCCGCCCTTGGTCGGGACGCTCGGTGCGACGAGGACGTCGCTCGACGCCAGCAGCCGGGCGATCTCGGAGCGAGTTCGCTGCCCCAGGAATTCGACCCGATCGCCCAGGCCGGCGTCGGCGACCTGCTGCTCGAGGGCTGCCCGGTCCGGACCGTCCCCCACGAAGCGGCAGCTGAACGGCACCTCGTCTGCGGCCAACTGCCGGCAGGCCTCGATGAGGTGGGTCTGACCCTTGACCTCGTGGAGCGTGCCGATCGCCAGGATCGACAGCCGATCGTCCTGACCGGTCGCCCGCGGGATCGGGTGGAAGACGCCGGTATCCACCCCGCAGTGGATGACCTCGAGGGTAGGGATCGGCCCTCCACACTCGCGCTCGAAGACCTTCCGGTTGTCGGCCGAGATGGTGACGCTGAAGGCCGCCTCGCTGACCTTCTGGCAGAGCATCGTCCGGTCCACGTGGAGGTCGGACCCGTGCGCCGTGAACGAGTATGAGATCCCGACCAGGCGATGGATCAGGAACCCCGCCAGGGCGGGGTGGGTCGCGAAATGGCAATGGACGTGCTGGACGCCGTCGCGCTCCATCAGCCTGGCCGCGTGGGCGACCTTGGGAAAGATCCCGATCCCCCCGACGAGGAAGTTCGGGCTGCGCCACGTTCCGCGCAGCATCGCCGCCAGCGTTCCGAGATAGCGCCGCGGAGCACGGCGCAGAAGGTGCCACTGACTGGCCAGGATGGCCCGGTCGAGGAACGGCAGGTAATGCGCCCGAGCGACGTACGGCGCGGCCTCAGGGTGCATCGCCGCCTCGTGCTCGCGCAGGAGCGGAAAGAGCCAGACGTCCGTCCCCTGGCGTTCGACGGCCGCCATCTCGAACAGGATGAATGTCTCGGTCAGCTTCGGGAAGCGGGACATCACGTAGGCGATCCGGAGGGGCGCCGCCTCGGTGCCAGGTCGATCGGTCGGGCCTGGCATGCCGGCCACGGCGAGCGCGGTCATCCGTCGTATCCGTCGAGGTGGGTCGAGTGCCAGCGCCAGGCGGTCTCGACGATCTCCACGAGTCGATGGCGGGCCCGCCACCCGAGCGTCGACTCGGCGAGGCCCGCGTCCGCCCAGATCGCGGCGGGGTCGCCCGCCCGACGCGCGGCCTCGACGACCGGCACCGGCCGGCCGGCCGCCACCCCGACGGCGTCGATCACGGCGCGGACCGACGAACCCTGACCGGTGCCCAGGTTGAGGGTCGTGCTGGCTTGCCCTCCGGCGAGCGCCTCGACGGCAAGCAGGTGCGCCTCGGCCAGATCGGCGACGTGGATGTAGTCCCGGATGGCGGTCCCGTCCGGAGTCGGATAGTCGGTCCCCAGGATCCGAACGGCCGGCCCACGTCCGAGGGCTGCCTTGATGACGACCGGGACGAGATTCGGCGCATCGGTCCAATCCTCACCGTGCCGCCCGTCGAAGGCAGCCCCGGCGGCGTTGAAGTAGCGCAGGCTGATCGACCGGACCCCGGCGCCGTCGAACCAGGGCAGGGCCCGCTCGACCAGCAGCTTGGTCTCGCCGTACGGGTTCTCCGGCCGAAGCTCGCTCATCTCGCTGACCGGCAGGTCCGATGGGGTGCCGTAGACCGCACACGATGACGAATAGACGAGCGAGGTCACCCCGGCCCGCCCCATCGCGCCCAGGAGCGAGAACGATCCACCCACGTTCGTACCGAAGTAGCCGGCCGGATCGCTGAACGACGCCTCGACCGACTTCAGCGCGGCGAAATGGACGACGGCCTCGACGGCATGCTCGCGGAGCGCCGTCTCGACCAGGGCTGCGTCGGCGATCGAACCGACGATCAGCGGCGCTCCGTCGACCGCCGCCCGCTGGCCGCGCTCGAGGGTGTCGAGGACGATCGGCTCGTGGCCGCGGGCCACCAGCAGTCGGACCGTCTCAGACCCGATGTAGCCGGCTCCGCCGGTGACGAGGACGCGCACCGGCCTGCCTCAGCGGCTGTCGGTCGGGTTCTTCGCCGTCGTCGAGCGCGGCGTCCGCGGCTTGGCCGTGGTCGACTTTGGTTGGCTCGAGGTCGTCCGCGGCCTGGCCTTGGTCGATCCAGCCGTGCTGGAGGCCGCCGCAGCGGTCGTCGGTTCGGGTTCCGCCGCAGCCGGCGGCGGCGTGGTCACGACCTGCGCTGGAGGCGCTAGCGGGGCGCTCGCCCGGATGACCGTGGGGCGGATGGTCGACGGCGCAAGGACCGGGGCCGCAGACGGCGATGTCGACGCCGGATAGCTCGGCGGTGACGTCGTAGCGTAGCTCGGGGTCGACTCCCGGTAGCTCGACGGAGTGGCGGGGTAGCCGGGCGCCGGAGACGCCGAACGGTAACCGGCGGACGAGGCGGCCACCGCCCGCGCCCCGCTGTCCTCGGCCGGTGCGACCTTGGTGGCCCTCGGGGTCGTCTTGGGCCTGGGCTGCTTGGCTGAGCCGGATCGGCCGCGTCTGAACAACCACGACAGGGCGGCCGGGCGTTCTGACATGACCGTCCCGATCAGGCTTCCACCGACATGGACGAGGGTCTCGGCGCTGGCCTCGACGTCCTCGCGGCGGGCGTGGTCGCGGCGGGCCACGAGGACGGTCCGGCCGACCGCCCGGGCCCACGACAGGGCGCCCGGTCCGGCCTGGACCGGCGGCGTCGACACGATGACGACGTCGGCCGAGGCGAGCAGCTCCTGGATCACAGCGCGGGCACCCTCCGGATCGATCGCATCGCCGCCTTCGAAGCCGGCCGGGATGATCGCCAGCCGGTCGGACACGACGCGCATCGCGGTTCGGGGCTGGACCTCGCGGCTGAGGACGTCGCGGATGCCCGGGGCGGGATCGATGCCGTACAGCTCGGCGAGGTTGCTCCTCGAGCCGCTGTCGATGACGACGGCCCGCCGGCCCAGGCGCGCCAGGGCGCGGCCCAGGTTGATCGCGACGACGGCCGAACCGGTGTCGGATTCGGTGTCGACGATGGCCATGCTGTGGAGGACGTCATCCGGGTCACCGAACACGATCCGGGCCGCCAGGACCCGGTAGACGTTGGCTGCGGAAGATCCCTCGTCGACCAGGTCGCGGGCATCGGCCCGAGACTTCTTGGGCGCCGGGACCGTGCCGAGGAGCGGAGCCCCGGTCAGCTTCGTCAGCTCCTCGCGGCTGCTCACGGTCCGGCTGAGGTACTCGATCATCAGGACGAGGACGAGCGCGGCCAGGATCCCGGCCGCAGTCGCCAGGAGGACGATCAGCGAGACCTGGGGGGCGACCGCGACGTTGTTCGGGGCTGCCGGTTCGCTCACCGACAACTGGCCTTCGGGCCGGACGATGCCGGCGGCGTTGGCCCGCTCCTGTAGCACCGCCGCGATGCCGTTGGCCAGCGTGGCGGCCGTGTCCGGGTCTCCGGCCTGCACCCGGATGGTCAGGAACCGGCTGTCGACGTTGGCCGAGACCCGCGTGTTCGCGGCGACCACAGCAGGCGAAACGTTGACCTGCGCTTCTCGGACGACGTCCTTGAGGACGGGGCTCGTCGTCGCCAGCGACGCGTAGGTGGTGATCAGCTTGGCCGACGCGCCGACCGTGGCGGCGTCACTGTTGGTCGGCCCGACCAGCATCAGCACGGTCGACTCGTACGTCGATGGGAGGCGGCTGGCCACGTAGAATCCGGCCAGCCCGGCAACCCAGGCCGCGACGAGCAGCGTCCACCACCAGCGTCGCGCGACCGCGAAGTAGCCCGAGAGCTCCACCTAGCTTCCTCCGTCGAGCGAGCAACGGGGACCGTCCAGGGACGGTCCACCGGACCCGCAGCCTACCATCACCGTCGTCACGGGCCGCCTCATCGCGCCAGCCATCCGAGCGCCTGCGCCCGGATGAGTGCCGGACTCGAGCGTCCCCCGACATTGATCCGTCGAAGTCGATGTCGATTCGCGTGGCGAAGGTCATTCACTCCACGGACCGTCGTGAATGCCGCCCGCATGCCGAGCGCCGCGACCCGCTCTACGACGCCGTCCGAGTGACTCCCGCTGGGATACGCGAAGGCAGCCGGTGCGGACCCGATCTCCCGGACCAGGTCGGTCCGCGAGCCGTCGATCTCCGCGTCCAGGTCAGCCGATGCGACCCGCTCGAGCAGGGGATGGACGCGCGAATGGGGAGCCAGCGTGACGCCCTCCGCTGCCAGCCGGCGCAGCTCGTCCCAGCCGAGCACCGACGACCGACCGACGGCTCCACCGAGCTCGGCGACGAGGTCGTCGACCCTGGCCATGGCCACGGGATGGGGGAGGGACTTGACCAGCGAGCGCAGGGACCGGAAGGCGGCGATCCGCTCATCGCGGCTGGTCAGCGGCAGGCTGCCCACGCTCGTGTCGAGCGGCTCGGTCCGCTTGGTCCCGATGAGCGCGGCATAGAGCCGGTCCCACCAGAACGCCAGCGGGCGGTCCGGAAACGCCGTCGGCACGAACAGGACGGCTGGGATCCCGAGCGCGCGCAGGACCGGCCAGGCCCCGTCGGCGAAGTCGCGATAGGCGTCGTCGAAGGTCAGCAGGATCGATCGCGCGGGCAGCGCTGACCCGCCGTCGATCCGATCGAGGACGGTCTGGAGCGACACGAACGAGAAGCGCCGCCCGAGCGCCTCGACCTGCTCGGCGAAAGCCGCCGGCGAGGCGCTGATCAGGCCCGGGTAGTGGTCGTCGTCCGGCTCGGCGACGCGGTGGTAGGTCAGCACCGGCAGGATGTCGGGGCGATCGCGATCGATCGCCTCGAGCGCGCGCACGACACCGCCGAACAATGGGGTTGCGCTGACGGCCACGGCCGCGGCTCGCGGTCCACCCATGTCAGGCGTCCCCACGGGCCGGGTCGGGCGCTGTCCGGCGCGCGCGTCGACGCGGTCGCAGCCCGCCGCCCAGCCGAGCGGTCGTCCGCCATGCGTCGAGCACGAACGGCAGCGGATCCCGCCACGAGCCGACCGCCTCGACCCGTGGCCCGCGGATCGAGCGCAGCCAGCCCCGGAGCGAGAGTCGGCCATGCCGGGCGGCTACCAGGGAGGATTGCAGGTCGCGTCGCCAGTAGATCCACTTGACGCCGCCGTAGCGTTGCGTGCGTGCCGTGGGAAGCGGCTCGCCGAACGCGTCGCGATAGGCGGTCATCAACAGTTCCACGCCCGCCCGTTCGGCGGTCGCCGACCGCCCGGTCGGCCGGCCGATATTCGGCTCGATGATGTAGTGCGCCCCCGTCCGGGCGTCGCGCTTCAGCTCGAGGTAGCCGAGACCCTGGTAGGCGACGCTCTGGAAGAAGCGGACGGACTCATCGAGGACCGCGTCGTTGCGGACTTCGACGCCGAGGCAACCGGTGCCCGTCTCGATCGGCCACTGCCGGAGCTTCCGGGTGATGAACGTGACCTGCGGCTCGGACGCCCGGTCGAAATACAGGTTCGAGGTGTACAGGTCGGTCTCATCACCGTCGACCCAGCTCTGGGCGATCAGCGCGTCGGTCCACCCGGCGCAGCGGTCGTACGTCCGGAGCAGCTCGGCGGCGTCGGCGACCTGGAAGACCTTGGCCTTCGTGGCCGTCTGCCAGCGTGCGGTCTTGACGCCAGGCTTGAGAACGATGGGGTAGTCGAGCGCCAGCGCGGCGGCTTCGGCGTCCGCCCGGGTCCGCAGGATGCGGGTGGGCGGGATGGCCAGCCCATTGGCCTGGGCGAGCTCGGTGAAGGCGATCTTGTCGACGAGCTTCGCCACGAGCTCATGGTCCGGCAGAACGAAGCGGAACCACGGCGCCAGCCGCTCACGTTCGGCCGAGATCGTCAGGACCGATGTGTCCGAGCAGGGGATCAGGAACGCCGGGCCGCCGCGGGCCGGATCGCCCAGGTCGCGCCCGATCCGCTCGAGGGTCGCCACCAGAGGCTCGCCGGCCGTTGGGCTCTCGACGACTCGCCGAACGACCCTCGTCCGGGCGCAGAAGTGGTGCCGGTCGGCGGCGACTCCGGTGACCGCGACCCCGCGGGCAGCCAGGATCCGGGCTGTCTGGAGCCCGGTGATGCAGTCGAGCGCGACGACGACAGCCGGGTGGCTGGCCGGCGTCACGGGACGCTCACAGTCGATCTCCCGGGAGTGCGGCGACGGTGCGCGCCGGCGGGATGCCTTGAACGAATTCGGTGATCCTCTCGCGCACTTCGGCGACGACGGCATCGGTCGGCTGGCGAGCGTCGACGATGACGAACCGATCGAACAGGTCCGCCTGGGCGAGGTACTCCTGCCGGCGCTGCTCGAGCGACTCGACGGTCCCTTCGCCCTTGCGCGCGAAGAACACCTCGGCTGGGGCATCGAGCATCACGACCAGGTCCGGCTTCGGATAGAGCCGCCTCAGGTTGTAGCCGTGGACGCGGCTGGCCAGCGAGCGGCCCGGTCCGCGGGGGACGACGTCGTAGGCGTAGTAATCGCAGAAGAAGTGGCGATCGAACACGACGACCCGTCCGCGCCGCTGCTGGACCGCGGCGATCCCCTCGCGATACCACTCCTCGGCCAGCCAGTTGACCATCCGCAGGCCGGCACGCAGGCTGCGGATCGGACCGCGTCGTCGGCGCGTCGAGGTCGACGGCGCCGGCCCCGGGGTCATCTCGACCGACCCGCCGCGGGAGCGCTTGACGGCGAGGGCGAGCCGCGTAGTGGGCAGCATCGTCGAACTCGACTCGAGGTTGACGCCCATGTAGATGTAGTGCGTCGGGAAGGGCAGGCTGGCGACCACGCGGCGAGCAACGGTCGACTTCCCCGCACCATCCGGTCCGACGAGCGCGACGGTCACCATCGGGTTCCAGCCTTGTTCGAGATCGCGGCCCACGTTCCCGCAGGGATGAGCAACGGTTCCCCCTTGATCCCGCGCCGGATGGATGACGACGAGCGACGCGGAGCGACTAGTGTAGGGATTCAGCCCGCCGGGTGGGACGTTCGGCGATGCCGGGATGGCCCGAACGGCGACTTAGCGGTGCGCTTCGGCACCGAGGCGAGGGCTCAGCCGAGGTGCGCTTCCAGGGCGTCGGCGATCGCCGCGAGGTCGGGCGGGTACGGGTGGCGGAGCGACAGCGACGGGCGGTCGCCCAGCGCTCGGTCGAGCCGCCGACCGAGGGTCGCCTCGAGTCCATCGAGGACGGCGTTCGGGCGATCGGGGAAGGCGTAGCGCCACTTGAGGTAGGCGGTCCACAGGTCGAGCCATTCATGGCGGATCGAATGGACCATCCGGCGGGCGACCTCCTCGCCGGCGATGGGCTCGACGATGACTCCGTCCACATCCGCGCTCTCGACGAACACGACCCGATCGAGCGGTGCACCGCCGGCCAGGATCCGCCCACCGAACAGCTGCGCCGGCGGGACCTGAACGTCGAGCTGGCGATCCACATACGGGCGAGCCCGACGGAGGGTCCGACCGCCGGCCGACGTCCGGATGAACGGTGCATCGGCGGCCCCCCGGACGACCTCGCTGAGCGCCCTGGTCGAACGGAGCCGGACGCGCTGCGAGCGCTTGATCCGGGCGCGGAACTCGGGCATCTGGCGGAGCTGCCAGTCCCACAGCCGGATCGGCTCGGGGAGTCCGACCATCCGCCCGTCGTCGGTCAGGTAGATCCATTCATCGCCGACATACGTGGCGCCCCGCGCAGCGAACGCCAGGAGCGTCTCGGTCTTGCCGCCCTTCGCCCAACCGGTCGCCAGGACGCCGACCGTTCCGTGCACGAATGCCGAGGCGTGGATCGGAAGGAGGCCGTGTTCGAGGGCGGTCACGTTGACGATCGGGACGAGGAGCGGGATCGGGCCGACCCCATGCTCGGCGACGATCCGACACCGACCGCCGACGACGTCGAGCGGGATGGCGACGCGGACCGGCGCCTTGAACCGGCCGCGCAGGATCACGAACGACGACTCGTCGAAGCCGGCGTCGTCCAGGCTGATCGCCCGGAGCGGGCCGTCGGGCGCGATCCGGTCCACGTACTCGATCTCGATGTCGGGCATCCGGTCCAGCGGCCGCTCGATCGGCCCCAGCTGGCGACGGATCGCGCTCGCTTCCGCCGGCGTCGCCCCGATGAGCCGGATGCCGACGGCGCCGTGCAGGTCGAAGTCGGTCGCCTGCGCGCCGGGATGGGTCATCGTCGACCGGCCGCTATCGGGCCCGGAGCTGGAGCAGGACGATCAGCCCGATGATGAACGAGCCGATTCCCAGGATGAACGGGAGCAGGAACTTCTCGAGCGAGTCCGGGATCAGGTCCGTCTGCCAGACGCCGATGACGAGTGCGCCGGCGATTCCGGGGAGGACCCCGAGCATCATCCGGCGGAGGACCGACCCGGCGCCCCACGTCCAGCGCGACACGACCAGCGCCAACGCGCCGAGGATACCCGCGATCCCGGAGAACAGAACGACCTGCTGCACGGCGCCACTATAGGGGCCGTCCGGGCCTGGGTCCATGACGGACGAGCTTGCCTCGGCCTCGGTCGTATACTCGCCGCCGCCAGCAACCCGGAGATCGGAGCTCATGTCGAACCGGATCAAGCTCGTCGGCCTTGCCGCCATCGGTCTTCTCAGCGCGGCCGTGGTGTGGTCCGTGGCCGGACCGTTCGGGCGGACGAACCCGGACGCGACTCCGCGCCCGAGTCTGAGCCTGCAGTCGCAGTCCGCCGATCTGCCCCCGGTGCCGACCATCGCCAGCTATCCGGGCCAGGCGCTCGGACCAGGTGCGCCACCCGCGCCGACCGGCGACAAGGCCCAGTCGAAGCTGTGGGTCGCCGATGGGTCGTGGTGGGCGGTGATGCTCGAGCCTCTGACCCATGCCTATCACGTCTTTGAGCTGGTCGATCTCGGTCGCACGTGGCGGGACACCGGAACCGTCGTCGATGACCGGCCGCTGGCCCAGCCGGACTGCCTGTGGGACGGCACGCACCTGTACGTGGCCAGCGGCGTGCGCACGGCATCCGCCTCGGGCGCCGCGCTCCTCAGTCGGTACAGCTTCGATCCAAAGGCCCGCCGGTATGTGCGCGACCCGAATTTCCCCGTGCCGATCACCGCGGCAGGCGTCGACTCGATCGTGATCACCAAGGACACCACCGGCAAGATCTGGGCGACCTATGTCGGCGCCACCGACGGTCAGGTGATGATCAACACGACGCTCGGCAACGACCTGTTCTGGGGTGAGCCGTTCGCCCTGCCAGTGGCCCATAGTCTGGTGACCAAGGTCGAGGTGGCCACGGTCCTCGCCTTCGGGCCGGGTCGCGTCGCGGTGATGTGGAGCAGCCGGGCAGACAGCTCGTTCTACCTGAGCAGCCACGAGGATGGGGATCCTGACACCGCGTGGGGGACCCCCGAGGTCGCGCTCAGCGGTCTGCGCCTGGCTGGCGGCCAGCTGCGCGCCATCGCCGCACCCGACGGTCGCCTGTTCGCCGTGGTCAGGACCGCGGTCGACGACGACCCGAGCTCGAACGGTCGCGCGCCGCAGATCCTCCTCCTGTCGCGCGCCGTCGATGCCACCTGGTCGAGCGTGCTCTACTCGCGCCTCCAGGATCAGCACGTGTCACCCGCGGTCGCTCTCGACGCGGCCGCTGGGATGCTCTACGTGGTCGCGACGACACCGAAGAATGGCGGCACGATCAACTACAAGCGGGCGCTGGCGGATGCCCCGTCGTTCCCGACCGGCCTCGGCGAGCCGTTCATCGCGGACGCCACGGCCACGACGATCGGCCGGGCGACATCGACCAAGGGTCCGGTCTCGGCCGAGACCGGACTCGTCTTCCTGGCCTACGACCCGGTCACCTTCCGCTACGTCCACGGGGTGATGGACTTCGGCGGCGGGGTCATGGCCGGGACGATGCCGGCCGGCGAGCCCCCGGCTGGGCCGCGACTGATCTTCATCGACGACTTCGACCCCTGGCCGATCGGTTCCAGCCCGAACACGGGCTGGAGGCTCGGCCCGAACGACCCCCCCAAGGCATTCACGATCGTGGGCCGGCCCACCCGGACCGATCGAAGCGCGTCGATCGCCGCGCCGACTCCGGGGCAGGACATCCAGGCATGCAAGGCGTTCCCCGCCGCCAAGAGCGGCGACATCACGGTCAACGTTCGGATCCGACTCGCCCGCGTCGGGACGACCGACGGGGTCGTGACCGAGGTCCGCGGGTCGAATGTCGAATCGGCCAGCGTGCGGTTCGGACGGAGCGGGTTCTTCGCCTACTTCAAGGGCGCCACGAAGATCATCACCCTCGTCCCGATCCGTGCCGGGGCGTGGTACCACTCGATCGTCGTCGTCCACCTCAAGACGCAGACCTACGACTGGCGGCTGACCAGTGCCACCGGCAAGCTGCTGCTCCAGGTGCGCCGGATCGCCTGGCGGCACAAGAGCCCGTCGGCCCTCGACAAGGTCTGTCTCAGGACACCGGCCGGCGGTCGGGGGATCGCCCTGGACTGGGACGACATCTCGGTCATCCGCTAACCTTCCGGCACATGCGCATCCTTGTCACCGGCGTCGCGGGCTTCGTCGGATCCCACGTCGCCGAGCGGCTGCTCGCGGACGGCCACCAGGTGGTCGGCCTCGACGGGTTCACCGATTACTACCCGCGGCCGATCAAGCAACGCAATCTGGCGGCCGTCCTCGGCCGACCCGGGTTCACCTTCCATGAGCTCGACCTGCGGCGCGACCCCCTGGCGCCCGCGGTCGACGGCGTCGAGGCGGTCGTCCACGAAGCCGCGATGCCCGGCCTGCCGCGGAGCTGGCAAGATGTCGAGGCCTACCTCGACTGTAACGTCCTCGGGGTGGCCCGCCTGCTCGAGGCCTGCCGGACCGCCGGTGTCCGGCGCTTCCTCCAGGCCTCGACCTCGTCGGTCTACGGCCTCGAGGCGGTCGGCGACGAGACGATGCCGCTGCGCCCGATCTCGCCATACGGCGTGACCAAGCTCGCTGCCGAGCAGCTCATCCTGGCCCACGTCGACACGTTCGGGTTCCCGGCCGTGATCGTCCGCTACTTCTCGATCTTCGGCCCGCGGCAGCGGCCCGACATGGCCTACCACAAGTTCATCGAGGCGATGCTCGACGGCCGCCCGATCACGATCTTCGGCGATGGCGAACAGACTCGCTCGAACACATTCATCACCGACGCGGTCGAGGGGACGGTCCGCGCCCTCGAGGGCGGCCGCATCGGCGAGGTCTACAACATCGGTGGAGGCGAGTCGCTGACGGTCAACGAGGCGGTCGCGACCATCGCCGCGGGCCTCGGCGTCGTGCCGCTCATCGAGCGGCGTGAGGCGCAGCCGGGCGACCAGCGCCGGACCGGAGCGATCACCGCCCGGGCGGCGGCCACGTTCGGGTACCACCCGACGATCGGCGCTCGCGATGGGCTGAGCACCCAGATCGCCTGGCACCGGAGTCTCAGAGCGGGCTGAGCCTCCCGCCTCGCTTGAGGTTCAGCCCGGCGGGACCCGGCTGAGCGAGACGTCGTCGACCCAGACTGTCAGGGCGCTCCGTCCGACGTCGACCGAGAAGACGGCTGAGCTGCTTCCGATCAGTGAGGTGACCGGGTAGGTCTCCACCGTCCACTGGCTTCCGATGGTGAAGACGTGGGTGTCGAGGGTCTGGCCGCTCGAGTCGTCCGAGATCCGGACCCGGACATCCCGCATGCTGGTCGACCGAAGCGCGATCGAGATCTGGTAGTACCCACCAGCGGCGATCTGGAAGCCGGACTGCTGGTAGGCGATCCCGAACTGGAGAGTGCTTTGCGACTGGATGTCGATCCTGGCCGCGACCTTCGGGCTGTGTGGGCTGACACCGTCGGGCGTCACGGTGGCGAGCGCCGTCGGGTCGGAGATGATGACCATCCAAGGGTCGGCGACCCCCGCCTCGAACGACCCGTTCGCCAGCAGGTTCGGACCGAGCGATGGAGTCGGCCCGACCGAGCTGGACGGGGCCACGGTCGCCGTCGGGACGGGCGTCGCCGGCGGCGGGCTGACCGGTGCGCTGGTCGGTGACGGCGCGACGGACGGAGACGGAGCGATCGACACCGATGCGCCGGCCGACGTCGACGGCGCCACGCTCGGACTGGCCCCCGCCGACGGCGACGGCAAGCCGCCTGACGCGCGGAGGGCGATGAGTCGAGTATCGAGCGCGGGGACCGTATCGAGGATCTTCTTGGTCAACGCCTGCGCGCTCGTCGTCCAACCCTTGACATTAGCGAGCGCGAGGTTGTTCGCCCTGATGATGTCGTCCTGCACCCCCGAGTAGAAGGTCCCCATCTGACTACCAAGGTCATTGCCCCCCGGTGAGCGGGCAAGGGCATTCGCAGCGTCGAGACCTCTCTGTCTCAGTTCGAACGCGATCGGACTCATGGCTGTCCGCAAGGCAGACGGGTCGATCGGTTTTGCGTCCAACTGCTTGGCGATCACGGCGGCCTGCGCCAGCAGACCCTGGTCGACCGAAAGCAGCGCGTTGATCGCCGCGATATCGACTCCGCGTGCCGGGGTCGCCGTCGCCACTGGGGTCGGGCTCGGCGAAGGGGTTGCGAGGGCAACACCGCCACCGGCCCCCGCCAGGCGGCTGCCCAGCAGGGCCACGACCACCACGATGGCCAGGATGGCCGCCACGCCTTCCGGCGCGATCGCCCCGGCCAGGCCGCCGCCGGTCGGCCGCCGGACCGGGCCGTCAGTGCTCAGCGTCTCGTCGGTCATCCCGGTCGTCTCGAGCTCGTCACGATCCGCTCGTCCGGCGTGATGCCCGCTTCTTCGCCCCGAACGCCGCCTCCAGGTCGATCCCGTCCTGGACGGTCAGTGACTGGAAGACGATGACGAAGCTCGGCCGGCCGGTTGTCTTCTCGGTGACCACCAGGCGATCGGCGACGACGGTCGCGTCGAGGCCGGTCATCGCATGCTCGAGACGAAGGACGCCGGGGGCGATGTCGACCGGCCCGCGGACCTCGAAGGTCCGCTTGCGTCGGGAGATCGCGTAGCGCGCCCCGAGCGAAAGGTGGACCGACCCGCCGACGAACACACCCGTCGCCAGGATCTCCATGTCGGGCGTCGTCCGCGACGCGGCCGGCGTGGCGGTTGTCCCGTCTGGACCGGAGGGGTTCATGCTGGCGGCCGGGACCGCGCCCACCGCGGCGAGGTTGGCGCTGCTCCGGGCGGTCGTCGGAACGGGACCACCCGGCTCCATCGAGCCCGCCGGCTCACCCGTCGTAGACATCCGGACCGCGACGCGAGGGGCGCCATCGAGCGCTGAGCCGCAGTTGTCGCAATCGCGGAGCCATCCCCGTCCGCGCGTGCCGCAGACCCGACATCGACCGGGTGGCGCCAGGACGATCAGGACCGGGGCGATCGGCCCCAGGAGAAGACCGAAGGCGAACCACATGGCCGCACTTCGCTCGCGTACGACGGCAAGCCAGGCGGAGAGCGGTCCGAACACGATCGCCGAGATGACGAACAGGATCGGGAGCGCCAGTTGGATGGTGGTCCTCCAGGTACCGGCGTGCGGCGGGCACCCATCCTAATGGCAAGTGCCCGTGCGGGGGAACCATAGGACCATCGGCGGTCCGAATGGTGCGTCCACGCACCGCCATTCACGTTCCGCGACTGATTCGAACAGTACTAACGGGTGATGAACGAGCCGTTTGTTATTGCGACCGCAAGGTAGGCCTCGCTAGACTCCGGGAGTCAGTGATGCATCTGCATCGAGGCTTCGAGTTCCGGCGGGCGAAACCGGACTTATCTCCCACGTTCTTCGTACATCGCGCAACCAGCCCAGCGCACCGAGTGTTCCGGACCATCGGCAGACTCGAACAGACGTACGCACTGACACCGGCGATCGGGGAGATCGCGTTCTGGGGAACTGAGGGTTGTATCGGCGAGCAGGGTGAGCTGTTCGGGTCGAGCGCCTCGGGGGAGGGCACAAAGTGCGGATAACGGTGGTTGGGCTCGGCTACGTCGGCCTGGTGACTGCGGCGGGCCTCGCCCGCTGGGATCACGATGTCACAGGGCTCGAGGCGGATCCGGATCGGGTCATCAGTCTCACCAACGGCGAGATGCCCCTTCACGAGCCCGGTCTTGACGAACTTGTCGAGACGTATGTCGCGGCCGGCACGCTGCGATTCAGCGGGCGCGCGGCCGAAGCCCTGGCTTCAGCGCACGTCGCGATGGTCGCCGTCGGCACGACCGATGCCGAGGGCAACTGGCAGACCGGGACCATCCTGCGCTGCCTGACCGAGGTCGTCCCACTCCTCGCGGACGACGCGGTCCTGGTGGTCCGCTCGACCATCCCGCCCGACTTCGTCCGCCAGCTCGGCTCGATCGTCGACGAGATCCGCGACCAGGCCGGACGCCCGCGCGTCCCGGTCATCCTCAACCCGGAGTTCACCCGCGAGAGTCAGGCGGTCGCCGACTTCCTCGGCCCGGATCGGGTCGTGGCCGGTGTCATCCGCGATCCTGATGGCCATGGGGTCCGCACGATCCGTCGGGTCTACCACCGGGTGGACGCCCCGATCATCGTCATGCGCGGCGTCGACGCCTCGCTGTCGAAGCTCGGCGCGAACCTCTTCCTCGCCACCAAGATCTCGTTCGCCAACGAGCTCGCCCGCCTGTGCGACGCGTACGGCGGGAAGGTCGACGAGGTCGTCGGGGCGATGGCCTACGACACCCGCATCGGTGGAAGCTTCCTCAAGGCCGGGATCGGCTTCGGCGGTTCGTGCCTGCCGCACCAGGTCACCCAGACCGTCCGCAACGCCGCTCGGATCGGCGTCCAGACCCCCCTTCTCGCCGCGGTCGATCAGATCAACCACGACCAGCGCCGCGAGCTGGTCGATCGACTCCAGGAGCTGACCGGCGGTGAGCTGGCCGGTCGCCGGATCGCCCTGCTCGGCCTGACCTTCAAGCCCGGCACGGACGACCTTCGCGAGGCCCCGGCCCTGACCGTTGCCCAGCTGCTCATCGAGCGGGGCGCGACGGTCGTCGCCTACGACCCGATGGAGAAGGCCCGCATCCGCGCCGCTGCGGAGATCGACGGTCTGGTCACGGTCGGTTCGGCCTTCGAGGCTCTCGCCGACGCCGACGCTGCAGCCCTCATCACCGAGTGGGCGGAGTTCGCCGGGCTCGACTGGGAGGCCGCTGCCCAGACGATGCGCCAGGCGCTCATCGTCGACGGACGCAACGCCCTGACGCCCGACGTCCTCGCTCGTGCCGGTTTCACCTACGTGTCCTTCGGCCGCGGTCGGATGGACCCGGACGAGGTCGCGTCCAACGTTCCGGCCACGCAGGCGCATCCGGCGGTCGTCGGCGGTCGGACCGCATCGGCCGCAGCGCTGAGCCTCACGGAGCCCACGCTCCTCGGCGACTACTGATGGTCGTCGCGGCCGTTGCTGCGATCGCCGGCGGCGCGATCGGCTGGGGGATCGCATCCGGCAACCCCTGGCCGGTGCTGATCGTCGTGCCGCTCGCGCTCGTTGTCGGCTTCTTCTATCGAGCGCGTCTGCGCGACGACAGAGAGACGCCGATGTCCACGGTCACCTCGGCCGAGCACGGCTGGGCGGACGTCCACCGCGAGATCGCCCGCGCTCGCCGTCATGAGCGCCAGCTGGCGATCGTCCGACTACCGGGTGAGGCGGGATCGGACGCGGTCGCGCGTGCCGAGGCCATCGCGCCGTACCTGCGCCGGATCGACCGGACCTGGGCCGACCAGGGCGAGGTCAACGTCCTGCTCCCTGAGACGGATCGGCCTGCAGCCGAGCATCTCGTCCAACGACTGCGCAGCCGCCAGCCGGAAGTCGTCGGTACCGGGGCGTCGATCGCCACCTTCCCGACCGACGGCCTGACCAGCGGGGCCCTCCTCGCCGCGCTGTATGGGACGCCGCTCCCGTCGGTCCCCGTGCCGGTCGGTGTCGGCCGACCGGTGGACCTGCCGCCGGACGTCATCGAGCTCCGGCCGCACCTCGTTCCCGATCCTCCGCAGACGGACCGTCGTGAGTCCTCGAGCTGACGCCGCGGTCCCGTCGGTGGCCCGCTCCGAGCGATACCGACCGGTCAAGCGAGCCTTCGACCTGATCGTGTGCGTGGCGGTGATGCCGCTGGTCGCGCCGGTCCTGCTCGTCTGTGCCCTGGCGGTTCGCCTCGACTCGCCCGGACCGATCCTGTTCACCCAGCAGCGGACCGGCCAGCACGGGATCCGCTTCGGCATGTACAAGTTCCGGACGATGGTCCGCGACGCCGAGGCGCTCAAGGCGTCGCTGATGCACCTCAACATCCTGCCGCCGCCGGACTTCAAGATCATCGACGACCCGCGGATCACCGGGGTCGGCAAGTTCTTGCGCAAGACCAGCCTCGACGAGCTGCCCCAGATCCTCAACGTCCTGCGCGGTGACATGAGCCTGGTCGGGCCGCGTCCGACGTCATTCGCGGCCAGCACGTACGATCTGTGGCACACTGAGCGGCTCGAGGCTGTGCCCGGGATCACCGGACTGTGGCAGGTCAAGGAACGCAACGCCGCGACCTTCGACCAGCGCCTCCGGCTCGACGTGGAATACCTCCAGCGGATGTCGCTCGGACTCGACCTCAAGATCATGTGGTGGACGGTCGTCGCCGTCTTCAAGCGAAAGGGCGCCTGACGTGGCGTCCGGGGGGCTGTTGATGAACCCGTTCTTGACCCGGCTCGGCCGTGCGGTCCTGGCCAGCCTGCTGCTGCTCCTGGTCGGCGGTGCCGCCGCGGTCGCCGCGGCCGACATCGGCCACAAGGACTTCGTGGATACGGGCGGCAGCGCGGTCACCGGCTCGAAGCCGGAGAGCAAGCTCTGGTTCAACGATGGCTTCTGGTGGGGAGCGCTGCAACCGTCGACCACTGGCGGGTTGTTCATCTACCGGCTCAACCCAGGGACGGACGCTTGGGTCCCGACGGGCGTCGCGATCGACAACCGGTCCAGCAATCACCTTCGCTCGGACACCCTGTGGGATGGTTCGAACCTGTACGTCGCGTCTCAGATCCAGAGCGACTCGGGCTCGACCGGGAGCGGTTCAGGCTATGAAGCTCGGCTGTACCGGTTCAGCTACAACTCGTCGACCGACACCTACAGCCTTGACAGCGGCTTCCCGGCAGTCATCCGGAGCGGTCTCCGGAGCGAAAGCCTGGTCATCGCCAAGGACTCGACCGGGATGCTATGGGCGACCTGGACGCAGCCGTCGGGGACCAAGCGGCTGGTCTACACGAACCACACCAACGGCAGCGACACGAGCTGGTCGACGCCCGCCTTCCTTCCCGTCGGGAGCCAGGGCATCGGGGTGACGACCAGTAGCGATGACATCTCGACGATCGTCGCATTCACGGTTGGCAGCGAGCACCGTGTCGGCGTGTTCTGGAGCAACCAGACTGACGCCAAGGACTACTACGCCTGGCACGTCGACGGAGCGTCGGACGCGACCTGGACCGGCGAGACCGCTCTCTCCGGGAGTGGTCAGGCCGACGACCATCTGAATATCAAGACGGACAGCTCCGGCCAGGTCTACGTCGTGGTCAAGACGAGTCTCACCGGGGCAAACCCCCTCATCAAGCTGTTGCGCCGGACCGCCACTGGCTCCTGGAGCGACTACGTCGTCGGGATCAACAACGTGGGCAGCAACACCCGGCCGATCCTGGAACTCGAGGAGAAGGGCTCGGGCAACATCCTCCACGTCTTCATGACCGGCGCCCGGACGGCCGGTGGGAGCGGCCAGAGCGGCGGCGACATCTTCGAGAAGACATCGCCCGTGTCGTCGATCTCGTTCCCGTCCGGCATCGGGACGGCCGTTATCCGCGATGACGCCAGCGCCAAGATGAACAACGTCACGTCGACCAAGCAGAACGTCAGCGCGACCACAGGAGTCGTCGTCGCGGCGTTCAACGACACGACCGATTTCTACTGGCATGCGACGGAGGCTCTCGGCAGCAGCCCGCCCCAGGATCCCCAGGCGGCCTTCACCGGCCAGCCGACCTCCGGGCCGGCGCCGCTCAACGTCCAGTTCACGAACACGTCCACGGGCACGGGCACGCTGACCTATGCCTGGGACTTCGACAACAACGGCACCGTGGACGACACGAGCGCGAACCCGAGCCACCTCTTCGGCAACGCCGCCACCTACACGGTCAAACTGACGGTCACGGGCACGAACGGCTCGAACTCCACGACCCAGCAGATCCAGGTCAACCCGCCGAGCGGCACGGACCTCACGCTGACGCCCGATGCCGATGCCTACGTCAAGTCATCGTCGACGACGAGCAACTACGGTGGCGACACGTTCCTGCGGACGCGCGAGGACCCGGGCACGGGAACGACGTACCGGACCTACCTGCGCTTCAACGTCAGCGGCCTCACCGGCCCGGTCCTGACCGCCAAGCTGCGACTGTACGCGACCGATGGGAGCAGTGATGTCCAGAGCGTGTACAGCACGGTAACGATGCCGAACTGGATCGAGACCGGCACGGGCAGCATCAACTGGAACAACGCGCCGACGATCGGGAGCACGCTCCTGGGTTCCTCGTCCGTCCCGACGGTGAACGCTTACAACGAGATCACACTCAGCCCGTCCGCGGTCTCCGGGAACGGCCTGGTGACCTTCGCGATCAAGAGTTCCGGCACGAACAGCGCCTACTTCAACAGCAAGGAAGCCGGCTCCAACCCACCCCAGCTCGTGATCACCCAAGCGGCCGCCGGCAACACGACCCCGACCGCCAACCCGACCTCCAAGTCGACGCCCCAGGACACCGCGGCCACGGTCTCGCTCTCGGGCACCGATCCGGAGACCTGCCAGCTGACCTTCGCGGTCGTCACCGGGCCGAGCCACGGTGCCGTCGGGTCGATCGTCGACAGCCCCTGCGCGAGCGGCAGCCCGTACAGCGACTCGGCCAGCGTCAACTACACCCCGACCTCGGGCTACACCGGCTCCGACAGCTTCACCTACACGGTCAGCGACGGGACGGC
>JBBQJL010000034.1:0-34197 GCA_038325875.1 Candidatus Limnocylindrales bacterium | reverse complement strand
ATCCTGGCGATGGGCGACGGCAAGCGTGCTGCGGCGGCGATCGATTCCTGGCTCAAGGGCGAGCCAGCGGCGCCGGTCACCACCGCCGAGTCTGCCCCGGACGCCTAGGCGATCAGCTCAGGGTCGGGCGGCGCCCAGCCGATCCAGGATCACCCGGCGGACCTGGTCCACGCTGACTCGCTCCTGGGCCATCGAATCACGGTCGCGGATCGTGACTGCCCCGTCCTCGAGTGAATCGACGTCGACCGTCACGCACCACGGCGTCCCGATCTCGTCCTGGCGGCGGTACAGCTTACCGATCGCCGCAGTGTCGTCGTAGACGGCCATGACGTCACGCTTCAGGTCGTCCTTGATCCGGTGGCACAGCTCGACGATCTCGGGCCGCTTCTTGAGCAGGGGCAGGACGGCCACCTTGTACGGGGCAAGGTCGGGATGGAGGGCCAGCGACACCCGGGTCTCGCCCTTGACCTGCTCCTCGCGGTAGGCATCGATCAGGAAGGTGAACGCGGCCCGGTCGGCGCCGGCCGCCGTCTCCACGATCCACGGAATGAAGTGCTCCTCGGTGGCCGGGTCGAAGTACTCGAGGTTCTGGCCGGACGCCGCGGCGTGGCGGGAAAGGTAGAAGTCACCCCGGTTGTGGACCCCTTCGAGTTCCTTCCAGCCGAACGGAAAGCGATATTCGATGTCGATCGCCTGCTTGGCGTAGTGGGCGAGCTCGTCTGGGGCGTGCTCGCGCAGGCGCAGCCGGGCCGGGCTGACCCCATAGGCCTCGTACCAGGCCCGCCGGCGGGGCAACCATTCGTCGAAGGCGGCCGACGCGGCCGGACCACCAGGCTGCACGAAGTACTGCATCTCCATCTGCTCGAACTCGCGCATCCGGAAGACGAAGTTGCCCGGGCTGATCTCGTTGCGGAAGCTCTTGCCGATCTGGGCAATCCCGAACGGGATCTTCTTGCGGCTCGACTCGCGCACGTTCTTGAAGTTGACGTACGACCCCTGGGCCGTCTCGGGCCGGAGATAGACGATCGAGCCTTCATCCTGGACCGGGCCCATCCAGGTCTGGAACATCAGGTTGAACCGGCGTGGCGCCGAGAGTGGACCAGCGTCATTGGGGCAGACCAGATGAAAGCGCTGGATCACGCTGGGATCGGACAGGTCGGTGATCGTGAGCGACTCGGCGCCGGGCAATTCATCCAGCCGGTACCGACGCTGGCAGGTGGCGCACTCGACCAGTGGATCGGAAAACGAGCCGACGTGGCCCGAGGTGACCCAGACCTGGGGATGCATCAGGATCCCGGCGTCGAGACCCACGACATCGTCACGGTCCTGGACCATCGCCCGCCACCAGGCGCGCTTGACATTGTTCTTGAGCTCAACCCCGAGCGGGCCGTAATCCCAGACGGCGTTGATCCCGCCGTAGATCTCCGAGCTCGGGAAGACGAACCCGCGGCGCTTGCTGAGCGAGACGATCGTGTCGAGGCTGGCGACGGACGGCGCGACGGCGTCCGTCGCCGGCGCCGGGGCGGGCAGTGGCTTGGTCACCGCCAGAGTCTACGCGAGGCGCAGCCGGGTCGGCCTGATCCTGATCGTGGTCGGATAGTCGGCGCTGAACTTCTCGGCGCTCCAGCCGTATTCGTCGAGCAGGCGGCGGTACTTCGCGATGAAGCCCGGGACGGCCGAGGCCGGTGGCGCGTCCGGGTCGATCCGGGCCTCGGCCTCGAACGTCACGACCTCGTCGCCATCGCCGTCGGTGTTGAGATTCAGGGAGACACGCGGCTGGGCCGCGACGTTCCGGGTCCGGGGTGCGCCCAGCCGGCTGTACATCAGGATGTCGCCGTCGGCCCACAGGAACCAGATCGGCGAGGACTGGGGCTGGCCGGCCGGCGAGACTGTGGTCAGCCAGGCGATGAGCTCGCGCTCCAGGCGTTCGATCACCTGGGCGCCTGCCTCGGTGGCCGGATCGGGAATCGGGCGGGCGTCGGTCATCGGTGGGTCTCCAGTGGTTGGCGATCAACGGGCGGCCGGCGTGGGCCTGCCCGGACCATGTCCAGGAAGGGCAGCGACCGGGCGTCCCGCTCGAGGCTGATCCGGACGAAATCGCGCAGCGCGGCCTCGACCTCGCGCTCGGCCGGGGCGGGCACCCGCAGCGCCGCAATCGCGGCGATATCGAGACGCTGGTACGCCTTGAGCAGCTTGAGCGCGTCGAGACTGAGGCTGGTCCGGTCGGCCGGTGGCCCCGGGTCGCGCTGGCACAGGACACCGCCCAGCGGCGGCACCCAGCGGAACGTATCGCCGGGTTCGAGCATTCGATCACACTCGACACAGCGGTCCACTTCGGGGCGCATACCCAGCTCATCGGTCAGGTGCATCTCGTACCAACGGGCGACCCGGCCCGGGGCCATGCCCGCGTCGAGCAGCTCGTAGGCCCGCTTGAGCAGGAGGTAGAGCGGCTCGGCCGGATGGCGCTCCTCGAGCGACCGGTCGGCCAGCTCGGCCAGGTACCAGGCGGTCGCCGCCGGCTCGAGCGTATCGCGCAGGCGCAGCCAGGCATGGCCGACGCTGACCTGGGTGACCACGTCGAATGTCCGCCCGTGGGCCAGCTGGATGCGCAGCTCGGCGAACGGCTCGACACTCCCGCCGAGGCGCGAGGTCGGTCGACGGACGCCCTTGGCGATGGCCTTGAGCTTGCCGTCGTGGGGCGTGATCAGGGTCAGCACGCGGTCCGCCTCGCCCAGGTCGAACCGGCTCAGAACGATGGCGTCGGTCGTGAAGATGCGCGGTCTGGGCACCTGGTCACGGTAGCACCGGCGGCGGCGCGGGCCCGCTGCCATCCGACCCGCCATCCGGGCCGAACAGGTTGGCGTGACTTACACTCGGCCCAGGATGACCACGACGACTCCCGGCTTCGAGCTCGCCGAGCTCATCGCCGCCACCGAGAACGAGATCCTGTCACTCGTCCGGGATCGCGACCCGTCGACCCACGGCGTGTACGAGATGGTCCGCTACCACCTCGGCCTGGACGGCAGTGGGGCGGCCGCCGGCAAGCGGATGCGACCGCTCCTGGGCCTGCTCGCCTATGCCTCGATCACCGGCCACTACGAGCCGGCGCTGCCCGGCGCGGCGGCGGTCGAGCTCGGTCATAACTTCAGCCTTGTCCACGACGACATCGAGGACGGCGACATCGAGCGGCGCCACCGGCCGACGCTGTGGGCGCGACACGGCATCCCCCAGGCGATCAACACCGGCGACATGCTCTTCAGCCTCAGCCGGGTGGCCCTCCACCGACTGACCGATCTCGGCTTCAGCGACGCCAAGGTCCTCCGCCTGATGCGCCTGTACGACACGACCTGCGTCGCGCTGTGCGAGGGCCAGTACATCGACATCTGGACGTCCGAGCACGACCAGACGATGTCGGTCGAGCTGTACTTCGACATGATCGGACGGAAGACCGCGGCCCTGATCAGCGCCTCGATCGAGGCCGGCGCACTGCTGGCGACCGACGACGAGGCGGTCATCGCCCGCTACCGCGCCTTCGGCTGGGCCCTCGGGCTGGCCTTCCAGCTTAACGACGACCTGCTCGGGATCTGGGGTCAGGAACAATCGACCGGCAAGGAGCCGACCGACCTCGCCCGGCACAAGAAGACGCTGCCGGTGATCTACGCCCTCGAACACGCTGGGCCGGTTGACCGGCTGCGGCTCGTGGCCATCCAGACCGCCGAGGCGCCGACCCCCGAAGAGCTCGACGAGGCGATCGAAATCCTCGAGCGGAGCGGCGCCCGCGACTACACCCGCGACGAAGCCCGCCGCCATCGCGATACGGCCCTGGCCGAGCTCGATGCGGCCGGAACGGTCGACGCCGAAGCGCGGGCCGGCCTCGAACGGATCATCGTGTCGGTGATCAGCGCCTGAACCAAGACTGCGTGCAGACCCGGTTCCGTGGCATCGGGGCCTGCCCACCGATCCGGGCCCTGCCGACGCCAGGAGCGCCTGGCCCGCACGTCAGCCACCGACTCGGCGCCGAGCCGAGCCGGAGCGCCGAGCCGGAGCGGCGAGCCGGGGCGTGGCGTCACGGCATGAACCAGCGCCTGGACCGACCCTAGCGATCGGCCTCGTCGTCGTCACGGTCGGATCGTTCACGGACAGCGAGCACCTTGCCGACCCGGCGACCGTCGGTCGATTCGACGGTCAGACGGAGACCATCCACCTCGACCGAGTCGCCCGGGACGGGGATCCGGCCGATCCGGTGGAAGACGAGCCCGCCGATGGTGTCGTACTCATCCTCGTCCTCCAGCTCGATCGGGATGTCGAACAGGTCGGCCAGCTCATCGACGGCGACCCGGCCGTCGATCCGGATCTCGTCGGCGGACAGCCGGACGATCATCTCCTCCTCGACGTCGTACTCGTCCTGGATCTCCCCGACGATCTCCTCGAGGAGGTCCTCGATCGAGACCAGCCCGGCCGTCCCGCCGTACTCGTCGAGAACGATGGCGATGTGGACCTTCTTGCGCTGGAAGTCGTGGAGCAGGTCGTCGATCGTCATCGACTCGGGCGCGAAGACGGGCGTGCGCAGGATCGACCGGATGGCCGGGCGTGGCGCCGCGGACGACTTGAGGTACTGGAGCAGGTCCTTGGCGTACAGGATCCCGGCGACCTCGTCGATCGACTCGTCGTAGACGGGAACGCGGCTGTGACCCTCCTCGACGATCATGTCGATCGCCTCCTCGAAGGTGGCCGTCGCCGGAAGCGCCACGATGTCGATGCGCGGGACCATCACCTCATGCAGGCGGCGTTCGCCGAGCTCGATGACCGCGTTGATCATCTGCTCTTCCTCGGCCTCGAGGATCCCCTGCTGTCCACCGCGCTCGACGATGAGGCGGAGCTCCTCCGCGGTGATCTGGCTCTCGGTCGACACGTCCGCCCCGAATGGACGGGTGAGCACCCGGGTGATCGCGGTCAGGAAGGCCACCAGCGGCGACAGGATCCGACCGATGACGTCGATCGGCCCGGCCACGGCCAGGGCGAAGCGCTCCGGGAAGGCCAGCGCGAGCGTCTTCGGGACGAGTTCGCCGAAGACGATGGTGAACCCGGCCAGGAGGATCGTCACGACCACCAGGGCGATCCCGGCGGCCGACCCCTGGAGCGCCGGGATCTGTGCGAACAGGCCGGTCAGCCGATCGGTCAGGCTGACCGCCGCGTAGGCCGAGGCGAAGAAGCCGAGGAAGGTCAGGCCGATCTGGGCCACGGCCAGGAACCGGCCCGGATCGTCGAGCAGGCGGCGAACCCGGCGCGCCCCGTGCCTGCCCTCCTCGATGAGCTGCTCGACCCGGCTCCGGCGGATCGACACGAGGGCGATCTCCGAGGCGACGAAGAACCCCTCGAGGATCGTCAGGAGGACGATGAACAGGAGCTCGACGACCGGCAGGTTCATCGGTCCGTGGAGGATCCGTCCGGCTCGGACGGCTCGGACGGTCGCGGGTCGCGCAGGCGGGCGGGCATCCCGACCGCCAGTTTGCCGGCGGGCACGTCGTGGGTGACCACGGCACCCGCCCCGGTCCGGGCCCCGTCCCCGACCTCGATCGGAGCGACCAGCATCGTGTCGACGCCGATGAATGCACCCGCCCCGATCGTCGTCCGGTTCTTGCGCGTTCCGTCGTAGTTGGCGGTGATGGCCCCGGCCCCGATATTCGTCCGAGCGCCGACGTGGGCGTCACCGAGATAGCTCACGTGGTGCTGCTGGACGCCGGCCTCGAGCCGGCTGTTCTTGACCTCGGCAAAGTTGCCCAACTTCGCCCCCCGCCCGATCGACGAGCCGGGGCGGAGGTGCGCGAACGGCCCGATCGAGACCTCATCCTCGACCTCCGACGACTCCAGCACGCTCGCCCAGATCCGACAGTCGCGACCGACGACCGTGTCGATGATCTGCGCGCCGGAGCCGACGATCGTGCCGGCCGCGATCGAGGTCCGGCCGCGCAGGGCGACGTTTGGCTCAAGGACGACATCGGCGGCGATGATCACGTCGACGTCGACGTAGGCCGTCGACGGGTCGTGCATCGTCACGCCGGCCAGCAGGTGTCGCTCGTTGATCCGCTCACGGAGACGGTAGGACGCCTCGGCCAGCTGGGCCCGATCGTTGATGCCCAGGAGCGTCCCATCGTCCCCCACCTCGACCGTGGAGACGGCCCGGCCGTCGGCCCGAGCCAGCGCGACGAGCTCGGTCAGGTACAGCTCACCGGTCGACGCGGAGGGCCGCAGGTCGGCCATCCGGCGGCCCAACCAGGTCACGTCCATGACGTAGATCCCGGCGTTGATCTCGTCGATCTCGAGCTCGTCATCGGTCGCGTCGCGCGCCTCGACGATCCCGGTCACCTCGCCCTGCCCATCCCGGACGATCCGCCCGAGGGCCGCCGGGTCGAGAGTGACGACGCTGACCAGCGAGATCGCCGCGCCCGACTCGTGCTGCTCATCGAGGAGCGCCGCCAGGAGATCCGCCTCGAGCAGCGGGACATCGCCGTACACCACCAGGACCTCTGCCACGTCGGCCGGCAGGGCCGCCAGACCGGCGGCCAGGGCGTCGGCCGTCCCGCGCGGCTCGGCCTGCAGGGCGAAGTCGGCTGCCTCCGAGAAGACCTCCAGGATGGCCGCCATGGGCGGCGAGTAGACGACCAGCGGACGACGGCCGGTGACCGCCTCCGCGGCAGCCAGGACGTATCCGAGCATGGGTCGGCCGCACAGCTCGTGGAGGACCTTGGGAAGTCGCGACTTCATCCGCGTCCCGAGTCCCGCGGCGAGGACGATCGCAACGGTCCGGGACGGGGGTGGTTCGGGTGTCATCAGGGCCCGGGCATCGTAGGGGCCTCCCGAGCGGGGTGTCAAACGCCCGATGGATCCACCCGGGCCGGGCCATCGAGGGTCGCTACCGGGTGGATCCGCTCGACGAGATCGGCCGGGGGCGCCGGCCGTCAAGACCCTCAGCCGGGCCGACCGTCGGCGGCTCGGCCGCGGCGGCA
The DNA here is from genome assembly GCA_038325875.1 of Candidatus Limnocylindrales bacterium. Taxonomy (GTDB): domain Bacteria; phylum Chloroflexota; class Limnocylindria; order Limnocylindrales; family CSP1-4; genus Chersky-267. The sequence goes on along the minus strand of JBBQJL010000034.1, from coordinate 27,190 downwards.
AGGGAGGGATCGGGTCAGCGCCGCCGGGCGATCGCCTCGATCTCGATCAGACCGCCCTTCGGAAGGGCGCCCACGGCGAAGGTCGAGCGGGCGGGCGGCGGATCGACGACGTGAGTGGCGTACACGGCGTTGATCGCCGCGAAGTCGTCGATGTCGGCCAGGAAGACCGTGGTCTTGACCACGTCCGCCCAGCCGAGCCCCGCCTCGGCCAGCACTGAGCCGAGGTTCAGCAGGGCGCGTTCCGCCTGGGCCTCGACGCCAGCGGCCAGCTCGCCGCTGACTGGATCGAGCCCGAGCTGGCCGGAGCAGAAGACGAACCCGTCGACGGCGATCGCCTGGCTGTACGGGCCGAGCGCCGCGGGGGCACCGGTGGTCGAGATCGCCTGGCGGGTCATCGGTCGCTCCTGTCGGGTCGTGGGCGGGTGAGGATCGTCGTAGCAGTCACGAACGGTGGGCCGTTGCCCGGAGCCTCGATCGTGCCCGCCGCGAGCGCAGCTTGGACGGATCCGGCGGCGGCGACCGCCTCCGGCAAGGAAGGATAGAGGACCCACTGGGTCGGTCCCGAGCCGGATTGACCGACCGGGCGCCCGAGCAGGCGCCCCAGCCCGCGCCGGAGGGTGAGCAGACCCGGCTCGATGGCGACGGCCGCGGCGGTCAGGTCGTTGGCGACGGCCAGGATGCCGGCTCGATCGACCAGGGCACTCGCACTGAGACCCGCCCGCAGCTCGTCGGCCAGGTGGTTCGAGCTCGTCCGAGTCGAGCCGCTCGGGGTCCGCGCGGTGGCGTCGTGAGCGGCGAACACCGCGGAGGTCGAAAGCGCCACCCACGGCGTGACGAGGACGACGCCCGGCGGGTCCCCGGTCACGCCGCGGAGCGGGGTCACCGACTCGCCGCGACCTTCGACCAGGGCGGCGCCGTCGGCGAGGAAGAACGGGACATCCGAGCCGAGCCGGGTGGCGACCCGGAGTCGCTCGTGGACGGTCAGCTCGGCTCCCCACGCCTCGAGCGCGCCATCGAGGGTCGCCGCGGCATCGCTCGAGCCACCGGCCAGGCCTGCGGCAACGGGGATCCGCTTGTCGAGCCTGGCCGCCAGGGGTGGCGGCGGCCCGCCGGCGCCGGCCCAACCGGCGCCGACCGCCTCTCGGGTCGCGGCGAGTGCCAGCAGGACGAGGTTGGTCGCCGTGGGTCCGGCGTCAAGACCGTCGACGTAGAGCGTGTCGTGGTCCCCGCCTGCCGGTGCAAGGCTGAGCCGGTCGGCCAGCGCCAGCGTGACCATGACCGAGTGGAGCTCGTGGTAGCCATCCGGCCGCCGGCCGACGACGGCCAGGCTGAGGTTGAGCTTGGCCGGGGCGAGCCGAACCACGGGAGTCAGGCGGCGGCTGGGATCGGTCGGTTCGCTCATCGTCCGCGCGTGTCGGGTCCGATCGGCCCGATGACCTCGAGCAGCCTCAGCCACTCCCCGACCGCCAGCGTCTGGGGCCGTCGGTCGGGGGCGATCGCCGCAGTCTCGAGTGCCTCGGTCACCTGGGCCGACGATAGTGGGAGCTGCCGCGACAGGACGTTGTGGATCATCTTGCGTCGCTCGCGGAAGGCGGCCTGGACCAGCCGCCACAGCTGATCCTCGGTCTCCACGTCGAACCGGTCGTCGCCCGCGTACGGTTCGGCCACGATGACCGCCGAGTCGACCTCGGGCGCCGGCTCGAACGCGGCCGGCGGGACGCGCAGGGCGACCCGCACGGCGGCGTGGTACTGCACGAAGACAGACAGGTAGCTCATCTTGCCGGGCGGCGCCGCGATCCGCTCCGCGACCTCGCGCTGGACCATCAGGACGAGCCGCTCGGGCCGGGGCGGCGCTCCCAGCAGGCGGTGCAGGATCGGGCTGGTGATGTGGTAGGGCAGGTTGGCGACAACGTCGTACGGCTCGGGACACAGCTCGGTCAGGGGCTGATCGAGCGCGTCGCCCTCGATCAGGCGCAGGCCGCCGGGCAGAGCGGGCTCGGCCTGACCTCGGGCGATCGCGTCCGCGAAGCGGTCGCGCAGACGGGCCGCCAGCCCGCGATCCAGCTCGACGGCCGTCACGGCGGCACCCGCCTCGAGCAGGCCCCCGGTCAGGATCCCGAGGCCGGGACCGATCTCGAGGACCGCCCGGCCTGGGCCCGGAGCGGCCTCGGCGAGGATCCGCTCGAGGACGTCGACGTCGGCCAGGAAGTTCTGACTGAGCGAGTGCCGCGCCTGGAGGCCGGACTCGCGGAGCGCCCGTCGGACCTCGCCCGGATCGACCCGCGGAGCCATGCTCATCGTCCGGCCAGCGGGAGTGACGGTCGCGCGTCGAGATCGAGGCCCGCCCGCTCCCCGGCCACGTAACGGCGAGCGCCGGCCGCCCCGATCATCGCCCCGTTGTCGGTGCACAAGCCCGGGCGCGGAACGACGACCGGCAGACCGACGGCGGCCGCGTCGGCCTGGATCCGCTCACGCAGGGCGGTGTTGGCCGCCACCCCTCCCCCGATCACGATGGCCCGGGCTCCGATCTCGCGGGCGGCTCTGAGCGTCTTGGCCGCCAGGACGTCGACGACAGCCGCCTGGAAGCCATGGGCAAGCTCGGCCACGGTGGCCGCCGGCAGCGCCGCCGAGGGTTCGTCCGCCGACAGGCCAGCATCCGCCCGCGCCGAGGCGACGATCCGCCGGGCGGCCGTCTTGAGGCCGCTGAAGCTGAAGTCATACGACTCGCCCAACCAGGCCCTCGGAAAGACGACATCGCGAGCCGTGGCCGACTCCGCGGCGCGCTGGATGGCCGGACCCCCGGGATAGCCGAGGCCGAGCAGCCGGCCGACCTTGTCGAACGCCTCGCCGGCGGCGTCGTCCACGGTCTGGCCGAGCAGCCGGAAGTCACCGTGGTCTCGCATCTCGACCAGGAACGTATGCCCCCCCGACACGACCAGGGCGACGACCGGGAAGGCGGGTTCGGGTCGATCCGCCGCGTCCTCGCCCGGATCGAGCAGCCAGCCGGCCTCGACATGGCCCTCGAGGTGGTTGACCCCGATGAGCGGCTTGGCGTGGACATGAGCGAGCGCCTTGGCGAAGTTCACCCCGACGAGGAGCGAGCCGGCGAGCCCCGGCCCGTAGGTGACCGCGACCGCGTCGATGGCCGTCCAGTCCGCAGCGGCATCCTCGAGCGCGGCATCGAGGACGGGCACGATCCAGCGCAGGTGGGCGCGGGCGGCGACCTCGGGCACGATCCCCCCGGTCGCGGCATGCATGGCGACCTGGCTGGCAACGACGTTGGCGTGGATCCGGCGGCCCCCTTCAACGAGGGCGATCCCGGTCTCGTCGCAGCTCGATTCGATCGCCAGCAGGAGCGGTCCGCTCATCCGGTCCGGTCCGGCGCGTCGGTGGGTCGGACGCGGCCCGGGCGATCGGCCTCGTCGTCGGCCGGCCGGTTCGGATCGGGAGCGGCGTCGATGGCAGCCCGGAGCCGGGCCAGGCGCTCGCCCATCGCCGGGCCGTCCAGCCGCTCCGTGGTCATGATCAGGGCGTCTTCCCCGTTGTCGGTGTAGTAGCGCGGCCGGATGCCGACCGGCCGGAACCCGAACTTCTCGTACAGCCGACGAGCCGGCAGATTTGACAGTCGCACCTCGAGGGTCGCCTCTGCCGCGCGGCGGTCCAGGGCGATGTCGAGGAGGGCCAGCAGGAGCCGGTCGCCGAGGTGGCGCCGGCGCCAGTCGGGATGGATCGCGAAAGTGGTGACGTGGGCCTCATCGACCATCAGCCACAGACCGGCGTAGCCGATCACCGCGTCCCCGACCCGGATGACCATGTAGTGGGCGAGCCGATTGGTCTGGAGCTCGGTCAGGTAGGCATTCGGCGGCCAGGGCGCGCTGAAGCTGGCCAACTCGATGGCCTGGACGGCCTCGACGTCGTCGATCGCCATCGGCGCCACGATGACGCTCAGGCGGGGTCGCGCGACCATCCCACCGTTCCCGTCTGCTGCCGAACGCCGCGCGGCAGGGTCACGTAGTCGGGGACGAGCTCGGCCAGGTCGCTCGCCCGACCGGCCGCCAGCTCGGCCGCGCCGAGCTCGAGCAGGGCGGCCCCGAGACCGGCCCTGGCGCACTCGCCCAGGGCGACGGCTGCCTCCGGCGCCCGTCCGACCAGGTCGACGGCGACGAGGGACCAGCCGGTCCCATCGAGCGCGGCGGCCAGCGCTTCATCCGCCGCGGCGACTGCACCAGCGGCCGGCGTCACGTCAGGATCCGCGGCCAGGATCGTCGTCCGGCCATCCGGCTCGATGAACAGCCGGTCCGACGGGCCCGCCGGCAGGACGAGGGCGAACGGGCTCCCGGCCGGATCGACGGCCGCGGCGGCGGCCAACAGGCCCGACCGGGTCGGGATGCCGACGATCGGCACGCCGAGCGCATGGGCCAGGCCCTTGGCGGTGGCCAGGCCGACCCGCAGCCCGGTGAAGGCGCCCGGGCCCGTGCCGACGACGATCGCGCCCAACCCCGCGAGCTCGACCTCGGCCTCGGCCAGGAGCGCGTCGACGCGGGCCAGGAGTTCCTCCCCGTGGCGATAACCGGCCGTCCAGGTGGTCCCGGCCACGAGCCGGCCGTCGGGCGCGCCGACCGCGGCGACCGCCACGGTCGTGGCCGTGTCGAAGACGAGGATGGCGCCACCGACCGTCACGGCAGCACCGCCAGATAGCGCCCGAGACGAGCCGTGCCCGCCGTCAGATGGATCGTCCGCGGCCCGTCGCCGGTCCCGGCGATGCGGACCTCGAGGCTGGCCGTGGGCAGGCCCGGACCAAGCCGTTCGGCCCATTCGACCAGGGTGACTCCCTCCCGCTGTCGCTCGTCCAGCAGACCGCTGGCAAGTGCGTCGGACGCATCCGCCAGACGGTACAGGTCCAGGTGGAACAGCGGCAGCCGGCCGGAGTACTCGGTCATCAGCACGAAGCTCGGCGAGTTGACCGTCGCCGTCACGCCGAGGCCGTCGGCGAACCCCTTGGCGAAGCGGGTCTTGCCCGCGCCGAGATCGCCGATGAGGGCGATCAGGTCACCCGGCTCGGCGACCGTCGCGAGGCGGCCGGCGAGACGCGCGGTCGCCTCGGGCGAGTCGGTCGTGACGATCGCCGCGAGTCCGGTCGGTGAGGCGTGGTCGGTCGGCCCGGGAACCATGTCCGGAGCGTAGCCGAGTCGGCGGCGGGCTGCCGTCAGATGAACCGCTCGAGATCGACCAGCGCGACGATCGCCACCTCACCGTCGTCGAGGACGATCGCCGCCGCCTCGAGATGGACCCCGGCCGCGAACCGGCGCAGGCCGGCGGTGCGCAGCCAGCGACCCTCCCGACCGATGAGGTCGCCACCGACGACCCGGATCCGGTCACGCGCCGGCGGACCGACGGCCGGGCTCAGCGGGTCGAACACCAGGCGCGGAGGGTCGACCACGATGGCGACCTCGCGGCCCTCGAGGGCGGCCAGCAGATCTGCCATCGGACCCGCCAAGGGCCGCCGCGCGGTGCCGTCCAGGACGAGCACGGAGAACGGAGCCAGGGGTTGGAGGCTCGCGCGCTGGCGCGCCTCGGACGCCTGGAGGTCGCGCAGGTCCTTGCCGGCGAGGCCCGAGGCGATCACCCCACGCACGCCAGTCGCTCGGGCACGGATGATCGCCTCCGAGTCGATCCGCCCGTCGACGGCCAGGATCGCCCCGGCGCGACCGACGTCCAGGGCGCCACGCAACCCGGACTCGCCGATGACCCGCTCCAGGCGGCCACGCGAAGGGATGCCGGCGGCGAACGACCCGATCAGGGCGGTACCGGACAGCCGGATCGTCAGGCCGCGCCCTGGGACGGCCTCTCCGACGACGCCTGGCGCCGGCGCCTCGAGCAGATCGACATGAGCACCGGTGGCGATCCGCCAGCGGCCATCCCTGGGATGGAGCAGCTCGCCGGCGGGGCTGCGCGGGTGGCGGCGGCGGAGCGGACCGCCGGTCTCGTGGCCGTCACCCGGCCACCAGTCGCCGGCCCGCAACGGCGGGTGGTCCAGCTCGGCGGCGACCGCGACCGGCGGCCCGTCGTCGACCCGCGGCTCGCGCTGCCGCTCGGCGAGACCGACACCGACCGATACCCGGTCCCCGGCCGCGACCAGGATCCGGTCGCCCGGGGCCAGGTCGAACCGGGCGACCGGCTCGGGGTCGAGCAGACGCCGCGCCGGTACGAGTTCGAGGCCGCGCCCGAGGTCAGCCTGATCGGTCCCGGCCTGATCGGTCGCGAGCTTGACGGTCATTCGTCGCCCCCGGCCCAGAAGGCGGCCTGCCAGGCCTCGAGCAGTGCCCTGCGCCGCTCCGCCCGCTCGGGCAAGCGGAGGGGGATGTCCCGAAGGTCGACCAACAGACCGCCGAGACCACCGCCGACCTGGACGGTCAGGTGCCGACCTCGGGTGCCCATCCCGACCGGGTCGCGGAAGCGCAGATCGACCACCGCCAGCTGGCCGGGCGGCAGATCGACGAGCTGGAGGCCGCCCGGCACGAGATCCAGACTGGTCTCACCGGCCGGACCGGTGACGGTCAGACGGCCGGCAGTCCGACCGGGGCGCAACCCGACCGGAACGATCAGGCTGCCGAGCGGCGCGAGCAGATCGTCGGCCAGCTCCGCCAAGAGCGCCTGCCGCTCATCCGGATCTTCGACGGCGCCGAGCGGGCCGAGGAGCCGGGCGTGGTCGTAGGCCAGCTGCGAGGTCCCCGGCCGACGGACGACGTCGGCGATGGCCAGGGCGATGGCCGGGCCCGGGGCGGCCGCCCAGGCACCGCCGGCCACGACGATCAGATCCGGTGCCGGGAGCGACTCGAGCCAGGGCGTGGCGGCGACGAGGCGGGTGACGGCGGCCCGGGCCGCCGCCAGCCGGAGCCGGGCCCCGTCGCCGTGTGCCTCGACCCATGGCGACAGGCGCAGATCGCGCAGCCGGTCGCGCATCCGGTGGCGATCGAGCGCGACCGTTGACCAGGCCAGGACCTCGTCGACGGTCTCGTCGTCAAGGTCAACCGGCACGGCTGCGGCCGCCGGGACGAACGCGGGCGGCGCCTCGAGACCGTGCGGACCGGCGACCGCCCGGAGCCCCCCGTCGAACCCGATCTCGATGAGCTCGATCCGTCGGTCGAGGACCGAGGCGAGATCGGTCAGGGCGGTCAGCGCCGAGCGCCGGGCGGTGGGGCCGGTCGGGTCGAGTCGCTCGAACAGTCGGCGGAGGGGCTCGCCGGCCGGGTCGCCGGCCTCCGGCCCGGGTGCGTAGATCGAACCCTCCCCGGTCGGCACCTGGGGTTCGAGCCCGAGCTCCTCGCGGGCCAGCTCGCCGACGCGGATGAGGGGCGGAGCGATCGGCCGGCTGACGACGCCCGCGACCGTCGCCGCCAGTTCGGCCAGGGCCGCGGTCTCCTCCCGGCTGGTGGGCGGCTCACCCGCAACGGCCAGGGCGTCCACGCCGCGCTCCAGCGCGGTCCGGGTCAGGCCGATCGTGCCGTCGGGATCGAGACTGGCGCCGCGCGTCCGCCAGCCGGCCAGACCGGCCACCCGTTCGACCCCCAGCCGAGCGCGGACGGTCGGGGCCAGGACGACCAGGGTCGGCGGCGCGATCGAGCGGACCACCAGGCGGGTGATCGCCGCCGAGGCGTCGTCATCGAGCCCGAGCACCTCGGCCAGTGCCGGGTCAGCCCGGCGGACCCGGTCGAGCAGATGGTCGACCAGGCGATCCTCGGAGACACCGGCCGGGAGGGCGACCGATCCGAGCAGGCGTCGACGTCCGTCGACCGGACCGATCAGGGCGGCCGACGCCGTGGCGGCGCCGAGGTCGAGGGCGAGCAGGACGTTGGAGTCGACCGTCACCGGTCCATGCTAGCCGAGAGCCTCACGCGTCGAGCGTGCCGTCCTCGTCGTACTCCTCGAGCCGGTCGATCAGCAGCTCGATCCCGATGTCGTCGGCGAGGATCGCCGAGGCGGACGATACGTCGCCGCCGAACAGGCCGCGCAGGGTCGGGTCGAAGAACAGCATCGCATTGCTGCCGAGCGGCCGGTAGGGGCGGCTGGCGTGGAGGAAGTGGACGGCGGGGGTGGTCAGCCCGCGGAATTGGATCTCGCGGGCGACCTGCTCGACCAGGTCGTCGCGCTGCTCGTCCGTCCGTTCGCGGGGGAAGCTCACGCGGATACTCGACCGAACGAGCGGAAGTCCTCGCCGGCGCCGGGCTGATCGTTGACGATATCGAGGGCGACCGGGGCGGCGAGCGCGCGCTCGAACGCGCCGTAGGCGACGATCCCGCGGATGGCCAGGGTGACCGACTGGATCCCGGGTGACCGGCGCAGCTCGTCGCGGACGGTCGCCACGGTGATCCGTGCAGCGTCATCCATCGGGAAGCCACCGACGCCGGTACCGAGGGCCGGCAGGGCGATCGTCGCGACGTCGTACTCGCGGGCCCGAGCGAAGGCACTCCGGAGAGCGGCCTCGATCGCTCCACCGCTCGTCCGGCGGTCACGGTCCAGCGACACGGCGTGGATGAGCATCCCGGCGGCCAGTCGACCGCCCGAGGTGACGACCGCGTCACCGACCGAGACCGGCAGCTGGCGAATCGCGGCGAACTCGACCTCGTCGCCCGCGGCGGCCTTCAGAGCGCTGCCGACGCCGGTCGACATCCACAGGCTCGGGTTCGCGGGGTTGACGATCGCGTCCACCTCGAGCTCGCAGATATCGCCGTTCCAGAGCTGGATCCGAGTCACCGATCCCTCCACGTCGCGAGCGTCCGGACCGCCACCGGTACCGCCGCGGCATGGTACACCCGGGGTAATCGGTGGGACATCGCGGTGACCGTTTCCCACGTATTCGTGGTGCGCATCCGCGCCAGCTCCTCGATCGTGATGGCGGCCCCACCCTGCGTCCCGAGCAGGACGAACTCGTCGTCGACGGTCACCGGCGGACCGGGCACGTCGGTCACATCGGCCATCACCGCGTCCATCGCCACGTTGCCGATGAGCGGCACCCATCCGCCTCGGACGAGCGCGCCGGCCCGGTTCGACAGGGCGCGCGGGAACCCGTCGCCGTAGCCCAGCGGAAGGGTTGCGATCCGGCTCGGTCGGGTCGTGGTAAAGGTCGGCCCGTAGCTGATCCCCGTCCCGGCCGGGAAGTCGGCCACCCGAACGGGCCGCGCATGGAGCGACAGGATCGGTCGGATCACGCTCGCCGGCGCCCGGGCGGCGGCATCCGGGGCAACGTCGTCGGGCACGATCCCGTAGGTCGCCAACCCGATCCGGACCCCGTCATAGGCCGGCACCGCCCGACCGAGGACGCCCGCGCTGTTGGCCAGGTGGCGTCGTGGCAGGCGGATCCTCGCCTCGGCGAGGTTGCCCAGGGTGTCCTCGAAGCGGCGGCGCTGGGCCTCCGTCCGGAGAACGTCGTCGGCCTGCTGGAGGTGCGACCAGATCCCGGCCAGGCGGACGCCGCGGGTCGTCGCCAGGCGGCGGGTCCAGTCCGGCACGCGCTCCGGGGCGATCCCCGCCCGACCGAGGCCCGTCTCGACGTCGAGGTGGATCCGGAGCGCCCGACGCGGACGCAGGCCGTGCTCGCCTCGCCAGGCCGCCCCGGCTGCCAGGACCATCCGCTCGAGCATGACTTCACCGCTCGCCGCAACCGCGATGTCGAGGCGCATGGCCGCCGGCACGACCTGGGGCGGGACCGCATACAGGCACAGGATCGGACAACGGATGCCGGCCGTTCGAAGCTCGACGGCCTCGTCGAAGGCCGCGACCGCCAGGCCGTCGGCGCCGGCCGCCTCGAGGGCTCGAGCGACCGGCACAGCCCCGTGCCCGTAGGCGTCGGCCTTGACGACGGGCTCGATCCGGACGCCTGGCGGAAGCGCCGCTCTGAACGCGACGAGGTTCGCTTCGAGCCGGTCGAGGTCGATCTCCAGCCAGGCGGTCCGTGGGAGCGGCGGCAGGCCCGCCGTGGCGAGGCAGCGCTCGATCGATCCGGGCTCGCTCACGACCCGTCGGACGACGGGGCCCCGCGACCCTTCGCGCCGAAGCCGAGTCGGGGCGGACAGCCGCGGCCCTCGACGGAGGCGGACAACCGCTTCCGCGCGAGGGTCACCTCGAGGGGCAGATCCGACGCCAGCATCCCGGCCGCGCCGAGGCGGTCGCGCAGGACCTCGCCGGCGGCGCCGTGGAGATAGACCCCGAGACGGGCAGCGTCGTAGGGGGCCAGGCCCTGGGCCAGGAGTGCTCCGATCGTGCCGGCCAGGACATCGCCGGTGCCGCCCGTCGCCAGACCCGGGTTCTCGAACGGCGCACGAGCGGCACGCCCGTCCGGGCCCGCCACCACCGTCCGGGCGCCCTTGAGGACGACGACCTGGCCCCAGCTCGCGGCGGCCGCTCGCGCCGCGGCCTCGCGGGCATCGTCGTCGTCGGTCAGGTCGCCGTCGGCGCCCGGCTCGACACCGCTCGCGGCACGCAGCCTGGCGAACTCGCCGGTGTGCGGGGTCAGGATGCACGGCCGGCCGATCCCGACCCACCACTCATCGCGGACCGCCAGCGATCGGAGCGCCTCGGCATCGACCACGGCGGGCGGCACCCCGGCCGCGTCCTCGACCGCGAGCAGCGCCCGGATGAGGTCGGCCGTGGCCAGTCCGGGACGGAGCCCGGGCCCGACGACGAGCGCGTCGTGCTCCTGGTCGAGGATCCGGGCCAGGGCATCCTCCGGCTCGACCTCTTCGACGTCGTCCTCGGGCAGGGCCAGCGTGGTCGCCTCGACGACCTTGGCCGCGAACAACGGCTGGAGCGACTCTGGCACCGCCAGCGTCACGAGACCCGCGCCCGCCCGCCCAGCGGCCCGGCAGACGAGCAGCGCAGCCCCGGCGTAGTCGAGCGACCCGGCGATGACCAGGAGCTTCCCGAAGGTGCCCTTGTGACCGCGTGGCGGACGCTCGGGGAGAAGGGCCGCGATCGACCGATCGTCGAGCAGCTCGAGCGGCACCGGGCCGGGGTCCGCGGCGGTGCCGGCATCCCCGGACACGGTCTTCAGGCCGGCCTTGCGTTCAGCCACGGTCGGCCTCGGCGGCCAGGGCCCGCAGGCGGTCCATCCGGGCAAGCAGCTGGCGCTCGCGGTCGTCCAGGCGAGCCTCGATGTCGGGTGGGAAGACATACCGGCCGCCGGCGGTCCGGATCCCGAAGGCGATCGCGACCGCGTAGTCGGACTCGTGGGTGATCGACACGGCGATCCGCTCCATCCCGAGCTGATCGGAGCGGACCGCGGCTCGTCCATGGAGGCGGACAGCCGGCTGGCCGGTCGGCAGGCGCTCGATCTCGATGTCGCGCCAGCCGATCCCCCGGACGCCCAGGCCGAGGACCTTGCTGACCGCCTCCTTGGCCGCCCAGCGCCCGGCGAACGTCTCGGGACGATCGCGCACGTAGCGGGCCTCAGCGGGCGTCAGGACCCGGCCCGAGAAGCGCGGCCCGAAGCGTTCGAGCGCGGCCCGGATCCGATCGACCTTGATGATGTCGATCCCGAGCTCGGTGGTGCCCTCGGGCGGATGGCCCGGCCCGACGGCCTCGGCGCGGCTCCCATCGCCGGCCATCGGCTACTCGACCGTGACGGACTTGGCCAGGTTGCGCGGCTGATCAACGTCCGTGCCCCGGGCGATCGCGGTGTAGTAGGCGAACAGCTGGAGCGGGATGATGGCCAGGATCGGGCTGAGTGCCTCGAGGGTGTCGGGGACCCACAGGACCTCGTCGGCGTAGCGCTCGATCTGGACGTCCCCCTCCGACGCGACGGCGATCACTCGGGCGTCGCGCGCCCGACCTTCCATGACGTTGCTGATGAGCTTGTCGTAGACCGACGAGCGGGTGGCGACCGCGACCAGCGGGACCTCGGCATCGAGCAGCGAGATGGGGCCGTGCTTCAGCTCGCCCGCCGCGTAGCCCTCGGCATGGACGTAGCTGACCTCCTTGAGCTTGAGGGCGCCCTCGAGGGCGGCCGGGTAGGTGTAGCCGCGGCCGACGAACATGAAGCCGCGCGAGTTGATGTAGCGGCGAGCCAGCTCGGGCACCCCGCTCGTCGCATCGAGCGCGGTCTGGGCCTGCTTGGGCAGGCGGCGAAGCGCGGCCCCGAGCTCGAGCTCCTGCTCCGCGCCGAGGCGTCCACGCGCCTTGGCGATCGCGGCGGCGAGGATGACCAGGGTGGTGACCTGGGTGACGAAGGTCTTCGATGCGGCGACCGCGATCTCCGGACCGGCCTGCAGGAAGAGGACCGCGGCAGCCTCGCGAGTGATCGCCGAACCAACCGTGTTCGTCACCGCGATGACCGGGCAGCCGCGCTCGCGGGCGAGCCGGGTCGGGGCGATCGTGTCGGCTGTCTCCCCGGACTGGGTGACGGCGATGACCAGGGTCCGCTCGTCGAGCGGGGGCGGACTGTACCGGAATTCGGAGCCGATGTTGGCCCGCGCCGGGATGCCGACCCAGTCCTGGATCGCCGCCGCCCCGACCAGCGAGGCGTAATAGGCTGTGCCGCAGGCGATCAGCTCGATCCGGTCGATCGACTGCAGGACGTCACCCAGAGCAGCCAGCTCGAGGACCTCGATCCGATCCTCGGGGGTGACCCGCCCGGTGATCGCCTGGAGGAGCGCCGTCGGCTGCTCGTGTATCTCCTTGAGCATGAAGTGCTCGTAGCCGCCCTTCTCGGCCGCCTCCGGCGTCCAGTCGATCGTACTCACGACGCGCTCGACCGGCGCGCCCGCGACATCGGTGATGGCGACGCCCCACGGCCGGAGATCGGCGACGTCGCCCTCCTCGAGGAAGATGACCCGGTCGGTGTGGGCGAGGATCGCCGCAACGTCGCTGGCCAGGAAGCTCTCACCGTCCCCGACGCCGACGACCAGGGGCACGTCCATCCGGGCCCCGATCAGGCGATCCGGCTCGGCCCGATGCATGACGGCGAGGGCGTAGGCGCCGCGGACCCGGCGCAGGGCGTCCCGGACGGCGTCGGCCAGGTCGCCCGCGTAGGCTTCCTCGATGAGGTGGGCGAGCGCCTCGGTATCGGTCTCCGAGGTCAGGACATGACCCCGCTCCTCGAGTCCGTCGCGGAGCTCCCGGAAGTTCTCGATGATCCCGTTGTGGATGACCGTGATGTCGCCGGTGCAATCCTGGTGGGGATGGGCGTTGAGGTCGTTCGGCCGGCCGTGGGTCGCCCAGCGGGTGTGGGCCAGGCCGATGGCGGCGTGAGGCGTGCGGTCGGCGATGGCCGTCTGGAGGTTGGCCAGCTTGCCGGCCTTCTTCTCCACGAACAAGTCGCCGGCGTCATCGACCAGGGCGATCCCGGCCGAGTCGTAGCCGCGGTACTCGAGCCGCTTGAGGCCCTCGATGAGAATGGGGCCCGCTTCGCGCGGACCCGTGTAGCCGACGATCCCACACATGCCGTTCCGAGTCTCCTGAGCGACCCGGAGGCGACCCGCCGGGCTGGGCTAGTTTAGACGCTCCCCCGCGAGGGTCGCGATCTCGTCGGCCAGCTCGCCGACGAGGGTGTCGTCCGGTCCCTCGACCATGACCCGCAGGGCGGGTTCGGTGCCCGACGGACGGACGAGGATCCGACCCGACCCGCCCAGCCGGGCGACGGCCCGGCCGATGGCGCGCTGGAGGACCGGATCCCCCTCCCACTGGTCCCTGTGACGGGCGGGCACGGCTCGTTGCTGCTGCGGCAGGAGGGGGATCTCGGCCGCCAGCTCGGCGATCGGCCGCTCACGCCGGCTGAGGACGCGGATGACCTCCAGGGCGGTCACCACGCCGTCCCCCGATGTGCTGTGCTCGCGAATGATCACGTGTCCACTCTTCTCGCCGCCCAGGACGGCGCCCGAGACCTGCATCCCCTCGAGGATGTACTTGTCCCCGACGGGGGTCCGGATGACCTGCCCGCCGGCCGCCTCGATGGCTCCCTGAAGGCCGCCGTTGGACAGGACCGACACGACCAGGCCGCCACCGTCGAGGGCCCCTCGGGCCAACCGGTCGAGGGCCAGCAGCCCGATCAGCTGGTCGCCGTCGACCACCCGGCCGGTCGCATCGACGGCCACGCACCGATCGGCATCGCCGTCCAGGGCGAACCCGATGTCGGCGCCGCGCTCGAGCACTGCTGCCGCCAGCGACCCAGGCGCCGTCGCCCCGCAACCGAGGTTGATGTTCACCCCGTCCGGCTCGGCGTGGATGACCTCGACCCTCGCCCCGGTCGCGGCGAGGATGCCGCCGGCGAGTAGGCAGCCCGATCCGTTGGCGCAGTCGAGCACGATGTGCAGGTCGGTCCGGATCGACGCCGCCAGGGCGGCCCGGTGGCGGCGGTAGCCCTCGATCAGGTCGGTCGCGTCGATCGACCGGCCGATCCCCGCGTTGCCCACCCCGCCAAGCTCGCCGGATCGCCAGATGAGCCGTTCCAGGTCGTCCTCGATGTCGTCGTCGAGCTTGAGCCCGGAAGCATCGAGGACCTTGAGGCCGTTGTCGTCGGCCGGGTTGTGCGATGCCGAGACCATGATCCCGGCGGCGAACTCGCCCGACCCGGCGAGGAAGGCGAGGGCGGGCGTGGCGACGACCCCGACCCGGTGGACGTCGACGCCGAGGCTGGTCGCCCCGCCGACGATGGCGGCCACGAACATGTCACCCGAGCGGCGGGTGTCCTGGCCGACGACGATCGCCCGACCCGGACCGGCCAGGCGATGCGCCACCGCTCGGCCCAGGTCGTGGGCGACAGTCGGCTTGAGATCGATATTGGCGACGCCGCGGATACCGTCGGTGCCGAACAGGCGGGCCACCTACGGGCCGCTCGGCGGCGGGGACGGTGCCGCGGACGGCGGAGGCGTCGCGTTATCGGTCACGGTCACGGTCACATCGGGCGGGCTGGTGGCGACCAGGTTGACGTCGGCCGGGAGCGAGATCTTGAGCTTGACCTTGTGGCTGCCGGGAGCCAACCCGTCGACGTCGGCGACGACCGCCAGCGTTCGTGGGTCGAGGGCGTCGAGCGCCCCGACCGTCCCGCCGACGGTGACCAGGACCGACGCGGCGGACAGGCTGTAGGTCCGGTCATCCCGGGCGCCGGACAGGACGATCCCGACCGAGTACGTCCGGGTCGCGGCGATCGGCCGCAGAGTCACCTTGACCGTCACCTCGCTCTGGGCGAGTGGATCGACACCGGGCGGGATGTCGAGGACGACGGTCCGGGTCAGGTCGGTCGCTGCTCCGCTGATCGAGACCGGTTGGGTATCGAGGCGAGACAGACTGGCCAGGGCGTTGGCGTCGCCCTCGACCGTGACGACGGCGGGCTGGACCGTGACCGACTCGATCTCGAACCCCGCTGCCGGCGTGCCCGTGACCACCGGGTTGACCGGCAGCTGCTTGGTCTGGAGCCCACTCCTCACCGAGATCTTGACGTGAACGCTCGACGGCGCGATCTTGACCGGACTCTGGACCTCGCCACGGGCATCGACTGCGACCAGATCGACCGTCTGGTCCACGTCGATCCCCGACGGCTGAACGACGACCCGGGCCTGGGCCGAGGTCACCAACCGGACGACGCTCTCCGGCCCGGATACGATCGCCTGATCGGCCGACAGAACGGGATCGCGGAGCTGGAGGCCGGCCGGCACATCCCCGTGATCGACGACGATCGGGACGGACTTCGACACGAGCGGGTCGAGCCGGACGGTGATCGACGGCGGGTCGTAGTCGAGAATGGTGATCCGCGGATCGGTCGCGGCGCTGACCAGGACCTTGGCGATGACGACCGGGTTGCCGGCCTGGGCCTCCGCCGAGGACAGGTCGACGGTGGCGCTGAAGCTCGCGCTGGTGATCTGCTGGGCGATCTCCGGCGGGGCGAAGTAGCGAATGCTCGTGACCGACGGGAGATTGCTCAGCAGGACGGCGTCCGTGGGCAGCTTGACCGGGACGATCGGGACGCTGCCGGTCCAGACCTGGGCGCTCTGGGACAGGACCAGCCCGGCGTAGAGGAACGTGGCGAGGACGATCGCGGCGAGCTTCAGCGGCCAGTTGCGGACGACGAACTCGAAGGCGCGTCTCATCGGCGCGAAGATGCCGCCGGAGTCGACCCAACGGACGCATCCGCCCTGATGACGGTCGGTTCAGCGGGTGTCTCGATCTCGATCGCCGGCGGCGCATCGGCGCTCGAGCCGGGACCCGGCTGCGCGGACGGGACGGAAGCGGACGAGGCGGCAGCCGGCGCGGCCGACCGGCGCCCGAGCCTGCCCAGGCCGACCCGGCCGCCCTGCGGCCGTGAGACCGAGACCGAGCGGACCGCCCCGGTACCGCGCTCGACGATCGACCGCCCCCCGCCCGGGTGGAGGAGCTGGACGATCGCCCGGGTGAGCTGCGCCTCGTTGAGGTTGCGCCGGATCCGGGAGCGCTCGACCAGGCTGACCTGGGCGCTCTCCTCGCTGACCACGACGACGACGGCATCGGTCTGTTCGGCGATCCCCAGGGCGGCCCGATGGCGGGTGCCCAGACGCTCCGAGTGAACGGTCATCTCGGCCAGGGGCAGGAGGGCTCCGGCGGCCACGATCTGCTCACCGCGAACGATGACGGCACCGTCGTGGAGGGCGGTCCGGGGCATGAAGATGGTGGCCAGCAGGTCCGCCGACAGGTCGGCATGGAGCATCACCCCCGACTCGGCGATCTCCTCGAGGCCGGTGTCGCGCTCGATGACGATGAGCGCGCCGTGACCCTGGGCGGCAAGGATGGCCGCGGATCGGGCGATCTCGGCGGCCACGTGCTCGGCGCTGCGCTCGTCCGACGGCGAGAAGATCCAGGCCATCGAGCCGACCCGCCCGATCCGCTCGAGTGCCCGGCGAAGCTCCGGCTGGAAGACGACGACGAGGGCGAACACGCCGACGATGGCGCCGGTCTCGAGAATCTGGCGGAGGAGCTGGAGGTTGAGCAGACGGGCCGCTGCATAGACCGCGAACAGCACGCTGACGCCGATGACCAGGCGGACGGCGCGGGTCCCCCGGATCAGGCTGAACAGCCAGTAGATGAGGACAGCGGTGATCCCGATGTCGACCAGCGTGGTCAGGCGGACCTGGTCGAGGATCGACTGGATTGCCTGCGGCATCGTGGCCAGAGTGTACGTCAGGCCGGGTGGGCGGGCAGTCGGCGGTCGCCCGGGAGGCGCGTCTCGACGATGATCCGGACCCGCTCGCGGGTGGTCTCGTCAGCGGTCAGCTCCACGAACCGGGCGAGCAGGATGAGCTTCTCTGTGGCCGCCGCGACCCACCCGTGGTCGAGGTCGAGCTCGGCCAGGGCGAGGTGGATGTCAGGGTCGGCCGGCGCGACCGTCAGCCCCAGCTGGCAGGCATCGACCGCCGCATCGAGCAACCCCCCGCGGCGCAGCTCGACGACCGCATCGAGGATGACCCGGTGGACGACCCGTGGATCGCCCGTGGCGACGGCGGCCTCGATCGCCAGGGACAAGGCCGCCACGTCGGGCGGCGGCGGAACGAGGTCGACCGCCGGCCCGTCCCCCACCCCGGGGGAGGTCTTGACGCCCGGGGTCGGACCGCCACCCGACGCGATCTCGTCGTCGGTCATCGTCTCCAGGCCTGCCCCAGGGTCCACGCCCAGGATCGACTCGAGCGGTGTCGCCGACTCGATCAGGCCTGCCGGCTCGCCGCCGACGGCGGTCTCCGGGACGATCTCGGTGACAGCCACGGAGGCCACAGCGGGGACGACTTCCGTCACCGCCTCGGCCGTCAGCGGCGGCGCCACGACCGGTTCCGGCGCTCCGACCGGCGTCTCGAGCGCCCGGCGTGCCCGCGCGAGCTGGTCGGCTCCGCCGCGCTCCGGCGCCCAGCTCTGCAACGCGGCGACGAGCGCCTCGAGGTACCGCCGCCGTGCCCGTGACTCGGCCAGCTCGAGAGCCCGCCGTGCGGTGTCGCACGCGTCGGGCAATCGACCCGCGATCTCCTGCGTATCGGCCAGCAGGTCGAGGACCCCCGCGGCCTCGGGCGGTCGACCGGCGGCGACCAGCGCGTCCGCTCGCCCCGCCAGGCCGGCCTCATCGCGCGGAGCCAGGCGCAACGCCGCCCCGAACGCGGTCAGAGCTTCATCGACGCGGCCGATCTTGAGCAAGGTCCCACCCATGCTCGTGTGCGGCAGCGGTCGGTCCGGCGCGAGCGTGGCGGCCTCCGCATAGGCCGCGATCGCATCCTCGTTCCGTCCCCGGACCGCGGCGACGTGACCGTTGCGCAGGGCGCCCTTGTAGCGCTCGTACAGAGCTTCTTCGCTCATCGACTCCCGAGGCTCTCGGCCAGGAATCCCTTTTGCACATGGAGCCGGTTCTCGGCCTGCTCGAGGACGAGACTCCGCGGCCCGTCGAGGACGTCCGAGGTGATCTCCTCGCCGCGGTGGGCCGGCAAGCAGTGCATCACGAGGGTAGTCGGTCCGGCCGCAGAAAGGAGTGCCTCGTCCACGCGGTATGGGGCGAATTCGGTGCGTCGCCGCTCCGCTTCAGCCTCCTGACCCATCGACGTCCAGGCATCGGTGTAGACGACATCAGCGCCGTGCACGACCGCCAGCGGGTCATCGTCGACGACGATCTGATCGGGGTCGCGAGCGATCGCTCTCGCTCGGGCCACGACGGCCGGATCCGGGCCGTGCCCATCCGGGTGCGCCAGTCTGACCTCGACGCCGAGTCGGGCCCCGAGCAGGGCGAGCGAGTGGTACACGTTGTTGCCGTCGCCGACGAAGGCGAGGACGAGGCCGTCGACCGCACCGAAGCGCTCGCGCAGGGTGAACAGGTCGGCCAGCGCCTGGCAGGGATGCTCCAGGTCGGTCAGGGCGTTGATGACCGGGATGTCGGCCGTCGCGGCGATCTCCTCGGCGATGGCGTGAGCGAAGGTGCGGACCATGATCGCGTCGATCCATCGATCGAGGTTGCGGGCTACATCGGCGACGCTCTCCCGGGTGCCGACCCCGACATCGGCCGTGGCCAGGTGAACGGCATGCCCACCGAGCTGGGTCATCCCGGCCTCGAAGGTCACTCGCGTGCGCAGGCTCGGCTTCTGGAAGAGCATGGCCAGGGTCCGACCGGCCAGCGGCAGGTCAGCGTGCCGCCGAGTCGCTCGGAACTCAGCCTTGAGCTCGTCCGCCCGCTCGAACACCAGCTCGATCTCGGGCCCGGACAGATCCGCCGCGCTGAGGAGATCCCGCCCGCGAATCGAGGCGGCAGATCCGGCCGTGTTCATCCGCCCACTCTAGCGGCGCGGCCGATGAGCAGGTGCCATAGCGGGCGAGGACGGGAGCGTACCTACGCTAGCCGTGCGGATGGCCGTCGAGGCCAAGGCGGCGGCCCGGCTCACCAGCTGACCTGAGTGACGCGGATGGCGAGCCGAGGCCTAGGCGCAGGCGAGGACGTGAGCGAGCGCACCCGAGGTGCGTGAGCGAGCGCCCGGAGCCTGCAACGCCAGCGTCGGCCGCCAGCGGCGTCGCATCAACGCTTGGTGTATTGGGGGGCCTTGCGGGCGCGCTTCAACCCGTACTTCTTGCGCTCCTTCATCCGCGGATCGCGGGTCAGCAGGCCGGCCTGCCGAAGGGCCAGCCGGTTACCCTCCGGATCGAGCTGAAGGAGAGCCCGCGCGATGCCGTGGCGGATGGCGCCGGCCTGACCGGTCACCCCGCCGCCTTCGACCTTGATCAGCACGTTGAACCGACCCTCGGTCCCCGTCACCCGGAACGGCATCCGGACCTCGGCCTCGTTGACCGCGTTGCCGAAGTGTTCGTCCATGGTCCGGCCGTTGACCACGATCTCACCCTCGCCCGGCAGCAGCCGGACTCGAGCGACCGCGGTCTTGCGCCGCCCGGTGCCGTAATAGAAGGCGGGAGTGGTCATGAGTGCTTGGCTCCTGGGACGAGCGGCTCAGGCTGCTGGGCCTGATGGGGGTGATCCGTTCCGGCGTAGATCTTGAGCTTGCGAAGCTGTTGGGCCCCGAGGCGGTTGTGCGGCAGCATGCCCTTCACCGCGCGACGGATGACCTCCTCGGGTCGACGCTGGAGAAGGTGCCCGAGGGTCTCCTCCTTGTAGCCCTGCGGATGGCCGCTGTGGCGGTGATAGATCTTGGAGTCGAGCTTGTCTCGGGTCACGGCGATCCGCGCTGCGTTGAGCACGATGACGTGATCACCCGAATCCATGTTCGGGGCGTACGTCGGCTTGTGCTTGCCCTCGAGGACGGGGGCGATCCGCGACGCGAGGCGGCCGAGCGTCTCGTCCGCCGCATCCACGACGTACCAGGTTCGCTCGATCTCGCTCGCGCGAGGCGCGTAGGTCTTCGCGGTCATGGTTCTCCGTGTTCTCCGTGTTCAACGTCGGCCCGCTCGGATCGTCCGAGAACGACCGTTCGCAGGCACAGGCCGTGCGGCGGAGCACTCGCTCCGTCGAGGGCCGGCCGCCCGGCGACGAGCGCCGCAGCGACCCCTGTCGCATCCATCTTGCCCAGACCGACCTCGATCAGGACGGCCACCATCCGGCGGACCATCCCACGGAGGAAAGCATCGGCCGTGACGTCGATCGTCACGATCCTGCCCCTCCGCGCGACCCGGACCGCGTGAACGTTCCGGACCGACGAGCGGTCTGGTTTCGCCACCCCGAAGGCACCGAAGTCGTGCCGGCCGACGAGGGCCGTCCCGGCTTCCGCCATCGCGGCGGTGTCGAGCGGGACCCGGACCCCGAGCGCATGGCGCTCGCGGAGCGGACTGCGCGGCCCGTTCCAGACGGTGTAGCGATACTCCCGGTAGCGCGCCGCATAGCGTGGGTCGAACCCGTCCGAGACCCGGTGCAGACCACCGATCGAGACATCCGCCGGGAGGAGCGCATCGAGCGCTCGACCAAGCTCCTTCGCCGAGGATCGACCCCGGTAGGTGAATGCGATCACCTGTCCGGAGGCGTGGACCCCTGCGTCGGTCCGTCCCGCCGCGTCGACCGGGCTCGGCCCCGAAGGGTCGAGCCTCGCGAGTGCGGCCTCGAGTTCTCCCTGGACCGTCCGTCTGCCAGGGTTCACCTGGAAGCCGGCGAAGTCCGTGCCGTCATATTCCACCCGTGCTCGATATCGCACAGGGACGCCCTCTCGAGCGATCTCGTTCAGATGCAGCCAGCGGAGTTCATACCAGTTCGATCTGGACGATCTCGGCCGCGTCGCCGAGCCGCTGCCCGATCCGGATGATCCGGGTGTAGCCGGAGGTCCGGTCCTTGTATTTCGGAGCGATCTCGTCGAACAGCTTGTCGATGACCAGCGGCTCGTTCGGGAACTCGGACACCACCTGCCGGCGAGCGGCGAGATCTCCGCGCTTGGCCAGGGTGATCACCTTCTCCACCCGGCCCCGGATCTCCTTGGCCTTTGCCTCGGTCGTCTTGACCTTCTCGTAGCGAAGGACGGACACGGTCAGGTTCTTGTAGAGGGCCAATCGGGGGCCCTTCTTGCGCGACAGCTTGCGTCCGTCGATCCGGTGAGAGGACACGACTCAGACCTCCTCGGTCTCGTCGTCAGCGAACGGCTCGTCGACCAGCTCGTCGTCGGTCGGCTCGCTGTCCGGGATGACGAAGCCGCGCATGCGCAGGCGCTCCTTCATCTCGTCGAGCGACTTCCGCCCGAAGTTGCGCATCCTGAGGAGGTCCTCGTCGGACAGCTGGAGGAGCTGGCCGACCTTGACGATGTTGTTCCGCTTGAGCGAGTTGTAGGCCCGCATCGGCAGGTCCAGCTCCTCGATCGGCATGTCCAGCATGTTCGGGGGGAGCTGCGGCGCGCCGCTACCGGGGACGGGCGCGGTGGCGATCATCCCGATGTTGGCGAACAGGGCGAACTGGCGGACGAGGATGTCCGCCGAGCGGGCCAGCGCCTCCTCGGGGGTGACGGTCCCGTCGGTCTCGATCTCGAGGGTGAGCTTGTCGTAGTTGGTGATCTGTCCTACCCGGGTCGGCTCGACCCAGTAGTTCACCTTGCGCACCGGAGTGAAGATCGCGTCGACCGCGATGACCCCGATCGGCAGCGCCTCGGAGCGCTCGGCGGCGAGGTAGCCGACACCGCGCTCGACCGTCAGGTCGACCTCGATCGGCACGTCGTCGGTATCGAGGGTCATCAGGATCTGGTCCGGATTGACGATCTCGACGTCGGCCGATTCGGCGATGTCGGCGGCGGTGACCGCTCCCGCCCCGCTCTTGACCAGGCGGAGCTGGACGGGGTGGGTCGCGAAGCTCTTGAGCCGGAGCTTCTTGACGTTCAGGACGATCTGGGTGACGTCCTCCTTGACCCCGGGGATCGTCGAGAACTCCTGGTATACGTCGCGCAGCTGGACCGAGGTCACCGCGGCGCCCTCGAGCGACGACAGCAGGACGCGCCGAAGGGCGTTGCCGAGGGTGACCCCGTATCCGGCGGGGAGCGGACCTGCCTCGTACTTGGCGTAGGTCCCGAGCTCCTCTACGGGCTCGATCTGCGGGCTATCGAGTTCGATCATGGTCTGGGGCTTACCTCGAGTAGTACTCGACCACGAGCTGCTCGTTGAGATCGAGCGGCATCTGGTCTCGGCGGGGCTGATCGAGGACCGAGCCGGACAGCTTCGCGGCATCGATGCTCAGCCAGTCCGGGGCCTGGTGGGAACGGAGGGTCTCCTTGGCGACCTTGAACGGCTCGCGCTCGCGGTGCGACTCCCGGACCTCGACCCGGTCGCCGGCCTTGAGCTGATACGAGGAGATGTTGGTGGGCCGGTCGTTCACGGCGAAGTGGCCGTGATTGACCAGCTGGCGGGCGGCCGCCCGGCTGGGTGCGAAGCCCATCCGGTAGACGGCATTGTCGAGGCGAAGCTCGAGCAGCCGGAGGAGGTTCTCGCCGGTCATCCCGGGCCGCGCATCGGCAGCGTCGAAGTAGTTCCGGAACTGCCGCTCGAGGACCGAGTAGGTCCGGCGGACCTTCTGCTTCTCACGCAGCTGAAGTCCGTAATCACCGACCTTGCGGCGACGGACGCCGTGCTGGCCGGGCGGCGTCGGACGACGCTCGAAGGCGCACTTCTTGGAGTAACAGCGCGCGCCCTTGAGGAAGAGCTTGGCGCCCTCCCTGCGGCACAGGCGACAGACGGATTCGGTGTAGCGAGCCATGTCGAACGCTCCCGCCTAGACCCGGCGCCGCTTGGGGGCGCGGCAGCCGTTATGCGGGATGGGGGTGACGTCCGTGATCGCCGTCACTTCCAGCCCCGCGGACTGGAGTGACCGGATGGCCTGCTCGCGGCCGGCGCCCGGACCTTTGACATAGACCTCGACCTGGCGCATGCCGTGCTCCATGGCGCGCTTGGCTGCGCCCTCGGCCGACAACGCCGCCGCGTACGGGGTGCTCTTGCGCGAGCCCTTGAAACCGGCCGTTCCGGCCGATCCCCAACTGATCACCGCACCGACCTGGTCGGTGATGGTGATGATCGTGTTGTTGAAGGTCGCCTGGATATGAACGTGGCCCTGGGGCACGTTCTTCTTCTCGCGACGACGTTGCTTGGGAGCTCGCTTGCGTTCGGCCATGGGAGTGGTCGGTGCCCCTTACTTCTTCCGCCGCACGCCGACCGTCTTCTTCGGTCCGCGACGCTGGCGCGCATTGGTCTTGGTCCGCTGGCCACGCACCGGCAGGTTGCGCCGATGGCGCAGGCCGCGGTACGAGCCGATCTCGATGAGTCGCTTGATGTTGAGGGCAACCTCGCGGCGCAGATCGCCTTCGACCTTGTAGCGTCGGTCGACGATCTCGCGCAGGCGGTTGACCTGCTCCTCGGTCAGGTCGCGGACCCGAGTGTCCGGGTTGATGTTGGCCTGGGCGAGGACCTTCTGACTGGTCGGCAGACCGATCCCGAAGATGTAGGTGAGAGCGATCTCGACGCGCTTCTCACGCGGGATGTCGACGCCGGCGATTCGTGCCATCGGTTACCCCTGCCGCTGCTTGTGCTTCGGGTTGGTGCAGATGACCATCACGGTCCCGTGGCGGCGGATGACCTTGCAGTTGTCGCAGCGCGCCTTGACGGAGGCTCGGACTTTCAACGGATCCTCGATCGGGCTTCGGTCGGCCGGGATGACGGCCGTCTGGTCACTTGAGTCGGTAGGTGATCCGACCTCGGGTGAGGTCGTACGGCGACAGCTCCACGCGGACACGGTCGCCGGGCAGGATCCGGATGAAGTTCATCCGAAGCTTGCCGCTGATGTGGGCCAGGACGCGGTGGCCATTCTCCAACTCGACCGCGAACATGGTATTGGGCAGCGGCTCGATGACCGTCCCCTCGACCTCGATCGCGTCTTTCTTTGCCAAGGCGTCCAGGTTCCCTTTCGCGCACGGAGTACCGGCCCACTGGGTCGGCACACGAACGGTCAGGATACCAAACCATCCACGTTCCGGCAACCGGTCGGACGTTCAAACGGTGGTCAGGATCTCGGGGCCGCGTTCGGTGATGGCGATGGAGTGTTCGAAGTGGGCCGCGAGGGTGCCATCGCGAGTGACGATGGTCCAGTCGTCGTCGAGCATCCTGGCGTCGGGCGAGCCCATCGTCAGCATCGGCTCGATGGCCAGACACAACCCCGGCTCGAGCCGCCGGCCCTTGCGGCCGACCCGGTAGTTGGGGACCTGCGGCTCCTCGTGCATCGCCCGGCCGATCCCATGACCGACGAACTGGCGGACGATGCCGTAGCCGCGCGGAGCCGCGACATCCTCGACGGCCCCCGAGATGTCCTCGAGGTAGGCGCCGGGCACAGCCGCGGCGATGCCGGCCATCATCGCCAGCCGGGTGGTGTCGATCAGGTCGCGGACCGGCGCCGGTGCCTCGCCGATGAAGAACGTCCGGGCCGCGTCACCGTGCCAGCCGTCGACGATCGCCCCGGCGTCGATCGACACGACCTGGCCGTCGCGGATGGTCCGCTCGCCCGGGATGCCATGGACGATCTCCTGGTCGATCGAGATGCACAGGCTGGCGGGGAACGGGCGCTTCGGGTTGGCTCCGGGATAGCCCTTGAACGAGGGGGTCGCGCCAGCGCGCCGGATGTGCGCCTCCGCCAGGGCGTCGAGATGCGCTGTCGAGACGCCGACCTTGAGCTCCGATTCGACCAGGGCGAGGACCTCGGCGACGAGCCGGCCGGCCCGTCGCATCCGATCGATCTCGGCCGGCGACTTGAGGGTCACGGCCATCAGGCGGCGCCCCGCGGAACCGGCCCGATGGCGGCCAGCAGGAGGTCGGCGACCTCGTCGATCGAGCGCCGACCGTCGACGGCCCGCAGGACCCCGCGCTCAGCGTAGTGCCGGCTCACCTCGGCCAGCGCGCCGAGCTGCAGGTCGAGCCGGGCCCGGATCGTGTCCGCCTTGTCATCCTCGCGCTGGAGGAGCGGCGAGTCGTCGAGGTCGCACCGACCGGCGACCCGGGGCGGGTGGCTGACCTCGTTGTAGACGTGTCCGTTGTCGGTGCAGATCCACCGCCCGGACATCCGCCGGACGAGCTCCTCGGACGGGACTTCGATCTCGAGGGCGTGGTCGACCCGGGCGCCGTGATCCGCCAGGGCAGTGTCGAGGGCGACCGCCTGGGCCGGCGTCCTCGGGAAGCCGTCGAGGATGACACCCGCCGCGGCATCCTCCCGGGCCAGACGGTCGAGGAGCATCCGGACGGTGATCTCGTCCGGCACGAGCTGCCCACGCTCCATGTAGCGGCGTGCCTCGAGACCCACCGCCGAGCGCTCCCGGACGGCGGCGCGGAACAGGTCACCAGTGGCGACGTGCGGGATGTCGAGCCGCTCGGACAGGATCTCCGCCTGGGTGCCCTTCCCGGCGCCTGGGGCGCCAAGCAGGACCAGGAAGGTCACCGGATGAATCCCTCGTAGTTACGCATCATCAGCTGAGCCTCGATCTGCTTCATGGTCTCGACCACGACGCTGACCACGATGAGCAGGCTCGTCCCGCCGAGGGTCAACCCTCCGAGCGACGGGAAGATGAGCCCGATCAGGATCGGCGAGACGGCCACGACGGCCAGGAAGAAGGCTCCGGCGACGGTGATCCGGTAGACGACCTTGGTCAGGTAGTCCTGGGTCGGTCGCCCGGGACGGATCCCCGGGATGAACCCGCCGTTCTTGCGGAGCTGTTCGGCGGTCTCGTCCGGCTTGAATGTGAAGGCCGTGTAGAAGTAGGTGAATCCGAACGTGAGCAGGAAATACATGATCGCGTAGAGCGGTCGCGTCGGGCTCATGATCGTGACGATCGCGGCGGCGATGTCGGCGACGATCTTGACCTGGGACGTGGTGAAGTACTGGGCGATCTGCGACGGGAAGAGCAGGATGCTCACCGCGAAGATGATCGGGATCACGCCGGCCTGGTTGACCCGGAGCGGCAGGAACGTCGCTCCGCCCTGGTACATCCGTCTGCCCCGCACGCGACTGGCGTACTGGATCGGGATGCGTCGCTGGCCCTCCTGGATGTAGACGATGACCAGGACCGCGCCGATGGCCACCGCCGCGAAGGCGACGAAGGCCAGGATATCCGGCGAGCGCAGGAACACGAGCAGGGCCGACGGGGCCCGGCCGACGATGCCGGCGAAGATGATGAAGCTGATGCCGTTGCCGATGCCCTTCTCGGTGATCAGCTCGCCGAGCCACATGAGCAGGATCGAGCCGGCGGTCAGCGAGATGATCTGGGTCAGGGTCGTCAGATCAGCCAGGCCGAACGAACCGCTCAGGACCGGCGGCTGGGTGTTGTGGAGGAGGGCCAGGAACCCGTACGACTGGAGAAGCGCCAACGGCACCGACAGGTAGCGGGTGTACTGGTTGATCTTGTTCCGGCCGTACTCGCCTTCGCGGCTGAGCGCCTGGAGCGAGGGGACCACCCCGGTCATCAACTGCATGATGATCGACGCGTTGATGTACGGGTTCACCCCGAGGCCGACGATCGAGAACCTGGCCAGGCCTCCACCCGAGAACAGGTCGAGCAGGCCGAGCAGCGAGTTGCTGCTGAAGAAGTTGGCGAGAGCGGCCGGATCGGCGCCCGGGACGGGCACGTGCGACAGGAACCGGAAGACGATGAGGATACCCGCGACGAACAGCAATCGGCGCCGGATATCCGGCGCACGGAACGCGTTGAGCAGGCTCTCGAACATGGTCAGGCGTCTGCGTCGGTCGGAGCGTCGTCGGCTG
>JBBQJL010000033.1:0-35164 GCA_038325875.1 Candidatus Limnocylindrales bacterium | reverse complement strand
GGCGTCGGCGGCGGCTGGCTCGGTCGACCGCGGTTTTGCCGGTGGAGGCGTCCGTGGGGGTCGAGCCCCGCTCGTCCGGGTGCCTGGGGCCGGTTCAGGCTGGCTCGGGTCGGGCAGCACGACACGGTCTGAGGCCCGCTCCCGGTCGGGCACGATGCCGACGGTCGCAGGTGCGGCGGCCGCCCGGACCACCGACCCACCGGCTTCGGCCGACGCGCGGATCGCTGTCGCCGACCCGATGAGGGCCAGCTCGAGCTGGAAGCGCAGACCGCCGGTCCCGGGCCGGCCGGCGTCGATCGCGACGATCCGTCGGGCGGCCTCGGTCAACGACGACACGGTCCAGCCTGGGTCCGCGGTCGGCGAGCCGGCCAGCGCAGCCGACAGCGCGCCGCGCAGGCCGACCACGACCTGGTCGAGGAACGCGCCGAGGTCCCGCCCCGCTGCCTCGAGGTCGTCGAGGATGCCGATCCCGGCCAGCGCGTCGC
This sequence comes from Candidatus Limnocylindrales bacterium, assembly GCA_038325875.1. Taxonomy (GTDB): domain Bacteria; phylum Chloroflexota; class Limnocylindria; order Limnocylindrales; family CSP1-4; genus Chersky-267. The sequence goes on along the minus strand of JBBQJL010000033.1, from coordinate 34,679 downwards.
CAGCGACCAGCGCGGCCAGGAACGCGTCGATGACCTCCGCGTCGACCAGACCGAGCAGATCCCGCACGGCGTCGACGGTCAGCCGCCCTGCGCCCGAGGCCAGCAGCTGGTCGAGCATCGACTCGGCGTCGCGCATCCCGCCGGCCGCCTGGCGGGCGACGAGCGAGATCGCCGCCGGATCGGCCACTCGCCCGTCGGCTTCGAGGATGATCGACAGCTTGCCCTCGATCTCGGCCACGGTCAGTCGTCGGAATTCGAACCGCTGGACGCGCGACAGGACCGCCGGCCGGATCCTGGTCGGGTCGGTCGTGCAGAAGATGAACACGACGTGAGCCGGCGGCTCCTCGAGCGTCTTGAGCAGGACGTCCCAGCCCTGGTCGATCCGCTGGACCTCGTCGATGATGAACACCTTGCGGCGCATGTCCGACGGCGCGGTCCAGGTCCGCTCGACCAGCTCCCGGATCTGGTCCACCTTGTTGTTGGTGGCGGCGTCGAGCTCGACGACGTCGAGGGTCCGACCCTCACGGATCGCCACGCACGAAGGGCACACGTCGCACGGGTCGCCGTCCTGGAGGTTCGTGCAGTTGAGCGCCTTGGCGACGATCCGGGCCATCGACGTCTTGCCCGTCCCGCGGGGCCCCACAAAGAGCAGGGCGTGGGCGACCTGGCCGGTCCTGACCGCGTTGCGCAGGGTCGTGACGACCGCATCCTGCCCGACGATCCGGCTGAACGTCTGAGCGCGCCAGCGCCGGTAGAGCGCGAGGTGCGACCCGCCTTGGGACGCGCCGTCGGAGGTCAGTTCTGGTTCCACACAACGCTCCGGCCGGAAGGTTGAATGCCGTGCACCCTCCGTCGATCGGACGTTCCCGCGCCCACGCGTCTCGAGCGGCTCGGACCAGGCCGTTCCGCGGCACCCGGCGAAGATCGCTTAGTGCTGCTTCCTTCCGGACCTGACACGGTTCACGAGTCGCCGCTGCGCGGGACCCGGCCCTCAACGTCGCTCGTGACGGCGGCTTTCGAGAACGAAGACCTCGGGAGGGGATTCAGCCCTGCTGGAGCGGATTGCAGGTACAGGGCACCGCTAGTTCCCCGCCTAGCACGGCCCCCGAAGTCTACCGCGGATGGCTCGACCCGAGCGTCGTGCAAAACGCGGGCCGCTTCGAATGGCCACCGTCAGCGCCCATTCGGCACTCGATATCCTAGGTCCGAGGCGGACCACCGCGACGCCATGGCCCGAGGATTGGCGGAGAGGGCGGGATTTGAACCCGCGACAGGTTGCCCTGTACCGCATTTCCAGTGCGGCGCCCTAGGCCACTAGGCGACCTCTCCGCGTAGTTGATCCGGTCGGTCGACCGACCGGGAGCGGCCACCCTCAACGGTAGGCCGCCACTCGCTCACCGAGGTCCAAGGCGAAGGTCCGCAACGCCATTGGCCCGAGGTCTGGCGGAGAGGGCGGGATTCGAACCCGCGGTGCTTTCGCACACCGCTTTTCGAGAGCGGCACCATCAACCACTCGGACACCTCTCCGCGGCCGAGGATACCAGAGGAGGACGCCCGGACCCCTGATCCGAAGGTCCCGGTCAGCGCGGCGTGCGGGCCGGTACGGGTTCAAGCGAGGCGGTCATGAGCTCCTCCGCCTCGTCGCGGCGGATGCCGCTGACCACCTGGAGCCGGCGAGCCAGGCCACTGTGCTGAGCGAGCTGGAGGACCGAGCCGGCCGCCCCGTCGCCCGGATCGGGCATCGCGTAGACGAGCTCGGTCACGTCGCTGACGAGCAGCGCGCCGACACACATCGAGCAGGGTTCCATCGTGGCGAACACGGTGACGTCGCCGAGCTGCGAGGTCCCCAGTCGCCGGGCGGCCTCGCGCAGCGCGACCAGGACGGCGTGGGCGGTGGGGTCGTTCGTCTCGCGGACGCGATCGTGGGCGCGGGCGACCATCGCATCGTTGACGACTGCGACCGCCGCGCTCGGGCGCTCGCCGCGCTCGACCGCCAGGCGCGCCTCCGCGAGCGCCTCGCCCATGAACAGTTCGTAGTTCATACCCCGATGATACAGGGCGGTCCGCGAACCTCGACGGGTAGGTCTAGGATTCGGACCGAAGAACGAGCAGCGCGACAGGAGATGCGTCCATGGCCCGGACCCGCAGGATCGGCGTCCTCACCGGAGGCGGCGACGTGCCCGGCCTCAACTCGGTCATCAAGAGCGTGGTCTACCGGTCGACTGAGCTTGGCTATGACGTGGTCGGCATCCGACGCGGCTGGGAAGGCCTGACTCACATGCAGCCAGGGCCGGACCTCGACCCCGAGTACCTGCGTCACCTCGACCGGATCAACACCCGGACGATCGACCGGACCGGTGGCACCTGGCTCCACACCTCGCGCACGAACCCGCGCAAGATGCGGGCGAAGACGCTGCCGTCCTCGCTGACTGCCGAGCAGGCTGCTGGATATGCCACCGGCGCGGACCTGTACGACCTGACCCCGCTCGTCCTCGACCACATCGCGTCGCTCGGGCTGGACTACCTGGTCGCCATCGGCGGCGACGACACGCTCAGCTTCGCCGAAGTGCTGTCCAGCCATGGGATCCCGATCGTGGCCATCCCCAAGACGATGGACAACGACGTCCAGGGGACCGAGTACTGCATCGGCTTCTCGTCGGCGATCACCCGGGCGAAGGAGCTGATCAATCGACAGCGGACGACGCTCGGGTCGCACGAGCGGATCGGCGTCTTCCGGATCTTCGGGCGGGACGCGGGCTTCTCGGCCCTGTTTACCGCCTACGTCACGTCGGGCCGCTGCCTCATCCCCGAGGCCCCGTTCGACCTCGAGCGGCTGGTCTCGGTCCTGGCCGACGACCATCGGCTCAACCCGAGCCACTACGGCTTCGTCATCACCGCCGAGGGGGCGATGTGGCGCGGCGGCTCGCTCGACGAATACGGCGAGGCGGACGCCTTCGGGCATCGTCACAAGGTCAACGTGGGCGAGGCGCTGGCCGGCGAGATCCGGGCGCGGACGGGGATCGAGTCGGTCTCCAGCGAGCTGACCTACGACCTGCGCAGCGGCGAGGCCGACTCGCTCGACCAGATGGTGGCGATGACCTTCGCCAACGTGGCCATGGACCTCATCGCCGACGGCCAGCACGGCCGGATGGTGGCGATCCGGGGCGGACACTACGCACACACGACGATGCCCGACCCGAAGCTCGGGCCGCGCACGGTCGACGTCGACCGGCTGTATGACATCGAGCGGTTCCGCCCGAACTACTCGGGCAAGCTCGGTGAGCCGCTGCTCCTCCTCGGGACGCCGTCTCTCACGCTCGCCTGACCGACCGATCGGCGGGTCAGGACGCTACTTCACGTCGTCCGGGTCCGGGACGACGATCTGGCCGTCATCGGGTCCTGCGGCCAGGTCGGCGGCCGCCCCTCTCGATCGCATCGCCAGCTGGGTCCCTGCGCTGGGACGGCCATGGCATGAACCGGAGCCGCTGTCGGTGAACGACTGGCCGGCGATCGGGATGAACTGCCAGTCGTAGCTGGACGAGTGGAGGGTGAGCTTGAGCACGCCGTAGGTCGACCGTTCGCGGACCTGGCTGTTGGCCATCGTCGTGCTCTTGAACCCGCCGAGTGACGCGCCGCCGGTCCCGACGACGAAGGCGCGGACGCCGGTCGCTGGGTCGGCCAGGCCGGTCGGCGTCTGGGGCGCGAAGCGTTCGTAGTTGTGGTAGTGACCGGCGATCGCGATCTCGGCGCCGTACGAGTAGAGGTCCTGCCACAACGCCAGGGTCGCGCCGTCTGGCGATGACCGGGTCGAGCTGAACCGGGCCTGGTGCCAGAAGGCGACCGTGCAGGCGGCCGAGCTGGACTGGAGATCCGCGAGCAGCCAGCGCTCCTGGGCCGAGCCCGCGCCGCAGCCGCCCGCCTTCGAGCAGTTGGCGTTTAGGACGATGGCATGCCAGGCCCCGATGTCGTAGCTGTAGTAGCCCTTGCTCGGGTCGCCTGCGGCGGCGCCCCAGTAGGCGTAATACGGCACCGCTCCGCTGGTGTTGTATTCGTGGTTGCCCACGATCGGCCGCGTCCGGGCTTTCTCGAGGCCCCAGGTCGGGCCGTAGCAGTTCGTGAATTCGCTCGTCGTCCCGTTGGGGTAGGTCAGGTCACCGGCGGCGAAGACCGTACCGGGGATCCCGGCCAGGAGAGCCTCGGTCTTCGAGTCCTCCGACCGACTGCAGTCGGCGATGTCACCGGCCCCGACGAGAACGGGGTCGCCCGACGATGGCGGACTGAGGGTCACGTAGCCGATCCTGGACAGCGGGTCGCTCGCGCCGTTCCCATTCGTGGCGACGAGGGTCACGTCGTACGACCCGGGGTTGGCATAGGTGTGGCTCGGGTTCTGGAGCGACGAGGTGTTGTCGGCCGAAGTCGGGTCGCCGAAGACCCACGACCAGCTCGTCGGGCCGTTGGTCGAAGCATCGGTGAAGGTGACCTTGCGCGGTGCTGTTCCGCTCCGGGGCGAGCCGCTGAACGCCGCGACCGGCGCGAGCGGCGGCGGCGGCGGTGTCACGGTCACGTAGCCGGTCTTCGTGAGGGGGTTGCTCGAGCCGTCGGCATTGGTGGCGACGAGCGTCACGTCGTATGTCCCCTGGTTCGCATACGTGTGGCTCGGGTTCTGGAGCGACGAGGTGTTGTCCACCGAAGTCGGGTCGCCGAAGACCCACGACCAGCTCGTCGGGCCGTTGGTCGAAGCATCGGTGAAGGTGACCTTGCTGGGGAACGGCCCCGTCAACGGGGAGCCGCTGAATGCGGCGACTGGCGGGCGTGGTGGCGGCGGTCCCGTCTGCGCGGTCACCATCAGGATCGGGGCTGCGGCCCCCTCTCGGCTCGCGAAGATCGCGCTGTCGGTCGCGGCGCTGCGGATGCCCAGCCAGACCGTCCCATCCCCGGGCACGCTCGACGGCGCCAGCACGATGTCATTCATACCGACGGTCTTGAGGATGGCCGTTCCGAGCACAGGTCCGCCGATCGCCGGCGCATTCCCGTAGTTGAGCCCAGCCTCGGTCCAGCCGCCGGCCACCGCGTAGACCCCCTGGCTGTTGGCGCTGGCGTCGCTGACCGACAGGCGGAGCGTGACGCCAGTCACACTGCCCGACAGCCCCGAGACGTCGAAGCGAAGGTAGGTCCGGTAGATCGGGTCGCTGCTGGTGCCGGTCCCCTCGCGTGTCCGGAGGGTGGCCAGGGTGCCGTAGTTGGTCGAGGGGTTCGACGAGTAGACCTGGACGTCGGCGCTCGCGGCGAATGACAGCGTGGTGTCCGCCTGGACCTTTGTCGGCGCACCGAGACCGGTCGCGGCGATGACCAGCGCTGCGGCGAGTGCGACGATCCGCGAGCGTCTGAACCTGGCCACGGCGACCCCCATGCGACCATCCTCACGCGCCAGGGCGGCGGGCCGTGGGCCCGGCGATCCGGGTGGACGTCCGCGACCGGGCAACGATGCCCGCCAGACCGCCTCGCGTCAAGATGGAACCGGTCAGGCGACCGGGCGAACGCTCGGTAGTGCGCGGGCCGCCGCCGCCGGACAGGCTCAGTCGGGCAGGCCCGAGCGCCCGCGGATCGCGCGGGCGACCGCCGAGACGTCGTCCTCGCCGTGACCCGCCGCGACGATGTCATCCTCGATCTCGGCGCACATCCGGGTGACCGGAAGCTCGGCGCCGAGCTCGTCGGCCAGGCCCAGGCCGATCCTCAGGTCCTTCAGGTGGAGCGCGATCTTGAACCCGAGCGGGTAGTCGTTGGCCAGCATCCGGCCACTCCGATTGGCCAGAACCCAGCTCTGGGCCGCCCCACCGCCGAGCGCACCGACGACCTGCTCGACGTCGAGCCCGGCCTTCATCGCCAGGATGATCCCCTCGGCCACCCCGAGGTAGGTCCCGGCCAGGATGACCTGGTTGACGGCCTTGACCGCCTGACCTGAGCCGACCGGGCCGACGTGAGTGATGGTCTGGCCGATCCGGGCGAGGATGGGCTGGGCGCGCTCGAAGTCAGCTGACGCGCCGCCGACGAAGATGGTCAGGGTCGCCTTCTGTGCGCCCTCCGAGCCGCCCGAGACGGGGGCATCGACGAAGGCGACGTCGTTTGCGGCGAGGCGTGCCGCGAAGTCGCGGGTCGCGCCGGGGGCGATCGTCGAGCAATCGATGACGAGGGTGCCCGGCCGGGCGCCCTCGGCCAGGCCGCCCGGGCCGAACAGGACGGCCTCGACATCTGGCGTGTCGGACACGCAGATGACGACGATCTCGCTGGCTGCCGCGAGGTCGGCTGGCGTGGGCGCCTCGGCCGCGCCCTGATCGACGAGGGCAGCCGCTCGACCGGGACTCCGGTTCCAGACGGTGAGCGGATGGCCCGCGTGCGCGAGGTGTCCCGCCATCGCCTCGCCCATCGTCCCGAGTCCGATGAATCCGATGCGCTCCATCCTGATCACCTCGTTCGTGTGCAGCCGACGTCGGGGGAATGATGACGCCCGCGAGCGGAGCTTACCCGTCGACCTGCTCGATCCGTGGCGACGGCTGGTGGGCTAGCCCCCGATCTGTGGGAGTGGTTCGCGGCGAACCACCGACATCGCCGGGTCGGCTCAGCTCACGAACGGTGTCAGGTGGGTGTTGGTGATGGCGCCCGCAAGGCCCGCGAGCGCCCCGAATACGAGCAGCAAGCGGGCCAGGGCTGGGCGCCGTCGGTCGCAGATCCGGGCCACCGCGACGACGAAGACGATCAGGCCGACCTTGGCTGCCGGGCCTGCGCCGGGCAGCGTGGCCAGGGCGGCCGCGATCGGGTTGAGTTCTCGGGTCACGCCCAAGGCGGTCACGAGGTCTGCCAGCTGAGCCAGGGCGAAGACGGCCGCGACCCAGGTCAGGGGGAGCTTCGCGACGCGACCGGCGGCGACGTGGCTCATTCGTGTTGTGCCCGAGCTCGCCGGGTGGCCGGCCAGGGTGCTCGGCCGCCGGCTGCCAGGTGCGCGATCGTCATCGTTCCGGAAGCTCATCGCGCGACGATACGCGACCTGTGCCGCGGAAGTGGCGAACCAGGGCCACAGGCTCGGCGATCGAGGGAGTGGCGCGCCCGGCGGGACTCGAACCCACGACCTTCAGGTCCGCAACCTGACGCTCTATCCGCTGAGCTACGGGCGCACGCGATGGTCCGGAGGGGGCTGGCGGAGAGGGAGGGATTCGAACCCTCGATGCAGGTTACCCCACATGGCGGTTTAGCAAACCGCTGCACTAGACCTCTATGCGACCTCTCCCCGGACCGGGCGGGATTCTAGCACGGGGTCCCGGGCGGGCCGCCTGCGGCGGCGAGCCATGTCTGACGAGACGCGGACCCTCACCCCTCACGTTGACATGAGCGGGCCCGCTCGCGTAGCCTCCATCCACGCATGACCCACTACTTCTACTTTCGCACCCCGGCATGATCGTTCCCGGAGCCTAGGCCCGGGAGCACGGGTCGTGCCGGGGAGAGCAGAGGTCACGACCTCTGCTTTTTTCTTTGTCCCTCGGGCGATCCACCACCTCAGGAAGGACGCGCACGGATGTTCGTGGTGATGGCCGTCAGCGCCAGCGAGGCCGAGATCATCGGCGTCAAGAGCCTGATCCTGGCCGAAGGCCTGACCCCGCACGACCATGAGGGCACGCAGCGGGTGGTCATCGCCGTCGTCGGTGAGATCGGGCCGCGCAAGCCGGTCCTGATCAGCCGGCTCGAGGCCTTACCCGGGGTTGAGACGGTCACCCCGATCAGCCGCCCGTTCAAGCTGACCTCGCGCGAGTTCCACCCGGAGGACACGGTCATCCGCGTCCTCGACGCGACGATCGGCGACGGCTCCTTGACGATGATGGCCGGGCCGTGCTCGATCGAGAGCCGCGAGCAACTGATGGAAACGGTCGACGGGGTGGTCGCCGGCGGGGCCACGATCATCCGCGGCGGTGCTTTCAAGCCGCGGACCAGCCCTTACTCGTTCCAGGGCCTTGGGGTCGAGGGCCTGCGCTACCTGGCCGAGGCCCGCGAGCAGACCGGCCTGCCGGTGATCACCGAGGTCATGGAGCCGAACCAGGTCGACATCGTGGCCGAGTACGCCGACATCCTCCAGGTCGGCACCCGAAACATGCAGAACTACTCGCTCCTGACGGCAGTCGGACGGGTCGCCCGGCCGGTCATGCTCAAGCGCGGCTACGGGGCCACCATCGAGGAGTGGCTGATGAGCGCGGAGTACATCGTCAGCTCGGGCAACCCGAATGTGATCCTGTGCGAGCGCGGCATCCGGACATTCGAGACCTACACCCGGAACACGCTGGACCTGGCGGCCATCCCGCTCCTCCACCACCTGACCCACCTGCCGGTCATCGTCGACCCGAGCCACGCCACGGGCAAGCGCTGGCTGATCAAGCCGATGGCCCTGGCGGCGGTCGCGGCCGGCGCGGACGGCGTCATGGTCGAGGTCCATCCTCGGCCGGACGAAGCCCTGTCCGACGGCGAGCAGTCGATCACGATCGAGCAGTTCGGAGCGTTGATGGCCGCCGTCCGGCCGATCCACGAGCTGGTCCGCGACCTGCACGGCGACCCGGTCCTGTCGGGGGCCGCGCTCAAGATCGGCGGCGGGAGCAAGCATTGAGCCGCGCGTCCGCGCTCGCCACGGAGTTCGACCAGGGCGCCGACCGCCCGGCAGTCGTCCGCCCGGCGGCCCGTCTGCGCGGCGCCCCCGGACTACCCGGCGACAAGTCGATCAGCCACCGGGCCCTGCTTCTGGCCGCCCTGGCGGAAGGCGAGAGCCTGATCGACGGGGCGGGCGACGGCGAGGACGTCCGGACCACCGCCGCGATCGTCGGCCGTCTGGGGGTCACCGTCGAGCGCACGGCCGAGGATGGCCGGCGGGTCGCCTACCGGGTGAGGTCGCCCGGCGTCGATGGGCTGGTCGAGGCCGACGGCGTGCTCGATTGCCGCAACTCCGGGACGACCCTCCGCCTGACCGCGGGGATCCTGGCCGGGCTCCCGACGACCCACGTCCTCGACGGCGACGATTCGTTGCGGCGCCGTCCGGTGGCTCGTATCATCGAACCGCTGCGCTCGATGGGCGCCGTGCTCCATGCCCGCCGGAACGATTCCCTTCCGCCACTGACCGTGGTCGGCCGCACCCCGCTTCGGGCGATCGACGTGACGACCGTCGTCCCCAGCGCCCAGGTGAAGTCGGCCATCCTGTTAGCGGGGTTGCGAGCCGATGGCCGGACGACTGTCCGTGAGGCGATCGCGACCCGCGATCACACCGAGCGGATGCTCCGAGCCCGGGGAGTCCCGGTGGCGCAGGATGCGATCGAGGGCGGTGGCGTGAGCTGGAGTCTCGACGGAGGGGTGCGCGTGCAAGCGGTGGTCGAGCAAGTCCCGGCGGACGTGTCCGCGGCAGCCTTCTGGCTGGTCGTCGGCGCGATCCATCCGGACGCCGAGCTGACCCTGCGCGGAGTCGGCGTGAACCCGACCCGACGCGCCATCGTCGACCTGCTCCGCCGGATGGGCGCCGCGATCGACGAGACGCCGCAGCCCGCAGGCGCTATCGCCGCAGGGTCCTGCGCGGATCCGGGGATCGGCGAGCCGGTGGCCGACCTGACCGTGCGCTCGAGCGCGCTCAGCGGCATCGACGTGTCGCCGACCGAGGTCGCGGCCGCGATCGACGAGATCCCGGTCCTGTGCCTGGCCGCCAGCCAGGCCCGTGGCCGGACGACGATCCGCGGGGCCGGCGAGCTCCGCCACAAGGAGTCGGATCGGATCGCCGGGATCGCGGCCGGCCTGACCGCCCTCGGCGCGCGGGTGACCGTCGACGGGGACGACCTGACGATCGACGGACCGACCGCCTTGACCGGTGCGTCGACCGCCAGTCTCGACGACCATCGGCTGGCCATGACCTTCGCCATGGCCGGTCTCATCGCCTCCGGGTCCACCACGATCGACGCACCGGGGTGCGCCTCGATCTCCTACCCCGGTTTCTTCAACGAACTCGAAGGGGTGCGGGCATGACCAAGCGTGTCGTCCTGATCGGCCATCCGGTGGCCCATTCGCTGTCGGGCGCGATGCAGCAGGCGGCCTTCGACGACCGCTCGATCGACGCCCGCTACGAGCTGTGGGATCGCGCCCCGATGGAGCTCGCCGAGGCCATCGCCGAGTTGCGCGGCGATGAGTTCCTGGGCGCCAACGTGACCATCCCGCACAAGGAGAAGGTCGTCCCGCTGGTCGACCGGCTGACCGACGAGGCGCACGCCACGGGCGCGGTCAACACGCTCACCCGTGAAGGCAAGCGCCTGATCGGCCACAACACCGACGTGCCCGGCTTCAAGGTCGCCCTCGACAAGCTCGTCGGCAAGCAGAAGATGCCGCGCCAGGCGGTCGTCCTCGGGGCGGGCGGCGGAGCTCGTGCCGTGGTCTACGGCTTGATCACCGATGGATTCACCCGGGTCATCGTGTTCAACCGGCATCTCCATCGGGCGGAGGCGCTGGTCAAGCACTTCGGCCGGAGCGCCGCGCACATGGAGCTCAAGGCGATGCCTTGGCACGAGTCGATCATCGAGTCGGAGCTGGCCAAGACGCGGGTCCTGGTCAACGCGACCTCGATCGGGCTGCACGGCGACGAGACGCCCATCCCGGGCGAGATCCTGCCGCCCGAGCTGCTCGTGCTCGACCTCATCTATCGCAAGACCAGGCTGCTCCGGGACGCGGCCGCGGCCGGCGACGAGACCGCCGATGGCGAGCTCATGCTCCTCAACCAGGGCGCCGCCGCGTTCACCCTGTGGACCGGCCAGCCGGCCCCGCTCGAGCTCATGCAGGCCAAGCTCGCCGAGGCGCGCGCCGGAGGCATCGAGTCGGCCGAGGGCGAGCCGACCGGCGCCGTCAGCGCCGGCTAGCGCGTGGGTCGGCTGCGCTTCCTGACGGCCGGGGAGTCCCACGGGCAGGCGCTCGGGGTCATCGTCGAGGGCGTCCCGGCCGGCCTGGCCCTGGCCGCTGACGCGATCGCGATCGACCTCGCCCGTCGCCAGCGCGGCTACGGGCGGGGGGCCCGCCAGGCGATCGAGCAGGACCGGGCGGAGATCCTGTCGGGGGTCCGCCACGGGATCACCCTCGGTTCGCCCATCCTGCTCCAGGTCGCCAATCGAGACTGGGCGAACTGGACCGGAGTGATGCAGGTCGAGCCGCTGACCGACGAGGCGGCCGCCGCTCTCTTCGCCGCCGCCGACGAGGGCAACAAGCGAGCGACCCCGGTCACCCGCGTCCGACCGGGCCACGCCGACCTGGCCGGCGCCCTGAAGTACGGCTTCAACGACGTCCGGAACGTGCTCGAGCGCGCAAGCGCACGCGAGACCGCCGCCCGGGTCGCCGCCGGCGGCGTCGCCCGGGCGTTCCTGGCCGAGCTCGGGATCGAGGTCTGGTCGTTCAGCGCCGAGGTCGGCGGGGTGGCCCTCGACCCCGCCAACGCGACGCGTACGCGAGACGAGGCCGACGCGTCGCCGCTGCGCTGCCCGGATCCCGAGGCCGAGACCCGGATGATCGCCCGGATCGACGAGGCGCGCGCGAACGGTGACACCGTCGGCGGGGTGTTCGAGGTCGTCGCCCACGGGCTGCCGATCGGACTCGGCTCGTACGTCCACTGGGACCGCCGGCTCGATGCCGCCCTGGCCGCAGCGGTGATGAGCATCAACATCGTCAAGGGCGTCGAGTTCGGGCTCGGCTTCGAGCAAACCCGGCGGTTCGGCTCGGCCGTCCACGATGTCATCGAGGGCCGTGGCGAAGGCGGTCGCTGGATCCATCGCTCGAACAACGCTGGCGGCCTGACCGGTGGGATCAGCAACGGCGAGCCGCTCGTCGTGCGCGCGGCGGTCAAGCCGATCTCCACCCTGGCCCGACCCCTCCCGTCAGCCGATCTGATCAGTGGTGAGACGGTCGACAAGGCGCACTACGAGCGGAGCGACATCAGCGTCGTGCCCGCAGCCGGTGTGGTCGGTGAGGCGATGGTCCTGCTCACCCTGGCCGACTTCGTCCTGGACAAGTTCGGCGGCGACTCGCTGGCCGAGACGCGCGACAACCTCGAGCGCTACCGCCAGCGGATCTCCGAGGCCCCCGATGCGCCGGTCGCCGGTGGCCGTCACGCGTCCGGACCGAAGAGGGCCGAGTCGGGATCGGCTGGTCAGAGCGACAAGCCGACCGGGGACGGCGAGGCCGGCTCCGGTGGGGACGACTGAGGCTGTCGTGGACGTCCTGCTGGTCGGGTTGCCCGGGAGCGGCAAGAGCGCCATCGGCCGGCGGCTGGCGGCGCGCCACGACGCGCCCTTCGTCGACCTCGACGACCTCGTCGAAGCGGCTGCGGACCAGCGCATCCCGGACATCTTCGCGAGCGAGGGCGAGGTCGGCTTCCGCGCCCGGGAACGAGCCGTCGTCGCCGATCTCGGGTTCCCGTCCGACGGCCCGACGATCCGACGGGTCATCGCGACCGGCGGCGGCGCCGTCGTCGACCCGCGCAACCGCTGGCAGTCGTATCGCGGCCGGACCGTCATCTGGCTGGACGGGCCGCCCGAGGCCCTCGCTCAGCGACTCCGCCGCAGCCCCAACCGCCGGCCGCTGGTCGCCGGATCCGATCCGATCGGCGCGATCCGGAGCCTGGCCGCCGCCCGTGAGCGGTACTACGCGGCCGGCTACCGGGTCAACGGCCTGGCGCCGGTGGGCAGCGTGATCGAAGCCATCGAGACGATCGTGTCGGTGCCGCCAGCCAGCGGCACCCGGCTGCTCGACGCGCACACCGCCATCGGGCGGATCGTGCTGGGGGAAGGGATCGCCCCGGAGGTCCTCGTCGAACAGCTCGGCCGGCTGGGCGCCCGCCGGGCGCTGGTCGTGTCCGAACCAGGCGCCTGGGGGTTCGCCGGCCCGGCGATCGCCGCTGCGCTGGAGGCCGGCGGGCTGCCGCTCGAGCTGGTGCTCTTGCCGGAGGGCGAGGAGGCCAAGCGTCTCGGGCGCATCGAGCAGGCCGCCAGCAGGCTGGCCGAGCTCCGGGTGGAGCGGTCCGAACCGCTCGTGGCGATCGGTGGCGGCGCCCTCGGCGACAGCGCCGGTTTCCTGGCCGCGACATACCTGCGCGGCATCCCGATCGTCCACGTCCCGACCACCCTCGTCGCCCAGCTCGACAGCTCGATCGGAGGCAAGACGGCGGTCGATCTGCCCGAGGGCAAGAACCTGGTCGGTGCGTTCCACCAGCCGGCCGCCGTCATCATCGACGTGACGTACCTGCGGACGCTGCCCGAGCGGCAACGGCGGGGAGCCCTGAGCGAGGCCGTCAAGATGGCCGTCCTCGGCGACGAGCGGCTGTTCGAGGTGCTCGAGGCAGCCGGCGAGGCGATCGCGACCGGGGCTGACGCGCCGTTCGTGGTCGGCGCGTCAGCGGAGGTCGTCGAGCGGGCGGCCGGGGCGTAGGTCGAGACCGTCCTGGCCGACGAGCGCGAGCACGGCGGCGCGCCCCGCTCGACCGGTACGGCGGCGGCCGGTCGGCTGGCGCTCAACCTCGGTCACTCAGTCGGCCACGCGGTCGAGGCGGCCGGCGGGTTCGAGGCGCTGCTCCACGGCGAGGCCGTCGCGTACGGGCTTCGGGCGGCCTGCCGGATCGGGCTCGAGGTCGGCGTCACGCCGCCGGCCCGCGCCGAGCGGATCGGCGACCTGCTCGATGCCCTGGGCCTCGGGCAGGGCCGGCTGCCGTTCTCTGCGGCCGCGGTGCGCCAGCACCTTGGCACCGACAAGAAGCACGCCGGTGGCCGGCTGCGCTGGGTGCTGCCGACGGTCGACGGCGTCGTCGTCCGGTCGGACGTGCCGGATGAGGTCGTCGACGCGGCGATCGCGGCGTTGCTCGATCCGGCCACGGCGGAGGCTCGTGCCCGATGACCCGGATCCTCGTTCTCCAGGGACCGAACCTCAACCTGCTCGGAGTGCGCCAGCCGGAGATCTACGGCCGGATGACGCTCGACGAGATCCACGCGGGGCTGGCCCGCCAGGCGAGGGAGCTGGGCCACGCCATCGACTTCTACCAGTCGAATCACGAGGGTGCGCTGATCGACCGGCTCCACCAGCGCGACTTCGACGTGGCGATCGTCAACGCCGGCGGACTGACCCACACCTCGGTCTCGCTGCGCGATGCGCTGCTGTCGGTGGACCGACCGTTCATCGAGGTCCACCTGTCCGACCCGTCGACCAGGGAATCGTTCCGGCAAGTCGACTTCCTCCACGATATCGCGTTGGAGTCGATCGTCGGGCAGGGTCCCCCCGGCTACACGCTCGCCCTCGAATCGATCGATCGTCGGGTTGGCGCCGGCGAGCTGCCCGGATGACCGCGGCCGACGACGGACTCGAGTCGCTCCGGGCGCGGATCGACGAGCTCGACCGGGCGATCGTGGCGCTGCTCAACGAGCGCGCGACGCTGGCGCTCGAGGCGGGGCGCGCCAAGGCCGCCGCCGGTCGAAACGGCGTTCGCGATCCCGAGCGTGAGCGCGAGGTCCTGCTCCGGGTCGCGCTGACCAACGAGGGTCCCCTCCCCCAGGCCGCCCTGCTCGACGTGTACCGGGCGATCATCGAGGCGCTGGTCGCCCTCGAAGAGCGTGAGCGCACCAGCGGCTAGGGTTCCGTCCGGTCCTCGATCTCCCAGGCGTGGTCGAGGGCATGCCAGGCGATCCGACGCGCGGCATAGCGGGTCGTCCACGTGCGGCCGGCGAGCGGCGAGCCGTCCGAGGCGGCACCAAGGATGCCGAGCATCGCTCGACGCAGGGCGGTGACTGCGGCACCATCGTCCGGTGAGGGCGGGCTCAGCCTGAGGCCCATCTCGCGAGCATAGGCGTGGTCGGCGCCGACCACGTGCTCGACGATCCGATCGCGGTCCCGACCCCCGCCGCGCGGACCCTTGCGCAACTCGGCCGGGGCGGTAGCCACGATCCGATCGAGAACGACCCAGGCGGCCTCGACCAGACCGGCCTGGCGCTTCGCCTCGGCCGCGTCGATCGCACGACGGTCGTGCGACCCGATCGTGTGCGGGACGCCGAAGTCGGTCGCGCCGTCACCCTCGAGCGTGTCCACGGTGACGATGCCGGCGCGGGCCGTCGCCGCGGAGCCCCATGGGAAGTCGAGGCCGGCCTGCGTGGCCAAGACGGCATAGCGCCGCGCGGCGTCGGTGAATGCCTGAAGCGCCCGCTCCCCGTCGCGTCCGCCCCGACACCAGCCGGGCCAGTCGATCGCCCAACGAAAGGCCTTCTTCAGGCCGATCTCCTCGGCGGTCTCGATCGAGTCGTGGCCCATCGCCGCAGGATAGTGGTCGGTCGCGGTCACACGCTAGTAGTGGCCGCGCGAAGGTCGGTGACCAACCGGCCAAGAGCGGCCACGTCACGGCCATCGCGGCCGAGGGCGTCGACCAGGGCCGAGGCGACGATGACGCCGTCCGCACCGGCACTGACCAGTGCCCGGACATGGGCCGGCCGGCTGACCCCGAAGCCGACCGCGACCGGGACCGGGCTGACCGCCCGGACGTCGCGGACGAGGCGGCCGACGGTCTTCGGCAGGGTCGCCCGCGCGCCGGTCACGCCGACCAGTGAGACGCAGGAGAGGAAGCCGCCCGAGCGGGCCGCGATGCGGGCCCGTCGCTCGGGCGCGGTGGTCGGAGCGACCAGGTAGACGACGGCCAGCCCGGCGGCGCGGGCGACGGACTCGAACGGCCCGCCCTCGTCGGGCGTCAGGTCGGCGACGATGATCCCACTCGCACCGGCAGCCGTGAGACGCCGCGCGGTGTCGGCCCCGTCGCCTCCGCCGATGACCTGGTTGGCGTACGCCATCGGGACGAGCGGCAGGCTCGGTCGCGCGGCGGCGATCCGCTCGATGAGGGCGATCGAGCCGTCGAACGTCGCTCCGGCGGCGAGGGCGACCTGCGAGGCCCGCTGGAGGGTGGCGCCGTCGGCCAGCGGATCCGAGTAGGGCAGGCCGATCTCGAGCAGGTCGGCCCCGGCGTCGGCCGCGGCCAGGGCGATCCGGAACGAGGTCTCGGCATCGGGATACCCGGCGACGAGGTATGGGATGAGCGCAGCCCGACCCTCGGCCGTGGCCCACTCGAACGCCGCGGCGATCCGCTGCGCGCCGGCCGTCTCGTTGGTGCCGGGGTACCCTGCCCGATCGACGGTTCGCCGCGCGCCCGCCGGCTCCGCGGCCGCGCCGGCGGTCACGCCTCCACCTCCTGTTCGATGGCCGCGAGGTCCTTGTCGCCGCGCCCGGACAGTCCGAGGAGGACGATCGTCTCGTCGGGGTACGGCAGCCCGGAGCCCTCGATCCCGGCGATCAGCCGGGGCAGCACCGCGAACGCATGCGCGGTCTCCAGCGCCGGCAGGATCCCCTCGACCCGGGCGACGGCGCGCAGAGCGGTCAGCGCCTCGGTGTCGGTCGCGGCGGCCAGCTCGAGCCGCCCGGCGGTCATCAGGGCGGCGATCTGTGGCCCGACCCCCGGATAGTCGAGACCGGCCGAGATCGAGTGCGCTTCGACCACCTGGCCGTCGCGGTCCTGGAGCATCAGCGAGCGGCTGCCGTGGAGGATCCCCGGCGTCCCCCCGGCCAGCGCAGCGGCATGGCGCCCCGTCGCGATCCCCTCGCCGGCCGCCTCCGCGACCGCCAACCGGACCGACGGCTCGCCGATGAACCGGTCGAGGATACCGATCGCGTTCGAGCCGCCGCCGACGCAGGCGAGCACGAGATCGGGCAGGCGGCCCTCGACCGCCTTGAGCTGGGCAGCCGACTCGTCGCCGAGGACGCGCTGAAGGTCGCGGACGATGGTCGGATAGGGATGCGGGCCCATCGCCGAGCCGAGGACGTAGTGGGTCGTCTCGACGTTGGTGACCCAATCGCGCATCGCCTCGTTGACCGCGTCCTTCAGCGTGGCCGAGCCGCTGGTCACAGGCCGGACCTCGGTCCCGAGGGCGCGCATCCGGAGGACGTTCGGCTGCTGCCGGCGGATGTCCTCGGCGCCCATGAACACGACGCACGGCAGGTCGAGCAGGGCGCACGCGGTGGCAGTCGCCACGCCGTGCTGACCGGCGCCGGTCTCGGCGATGACCCGATCCTTGCCGAGCCGGCGGGTGAGCAGGGCCTGGCCGAGCGCGTTGTTGATCTTGTGTGCGCCGGTGTGGGCCAGGTCCTCACGCTTGAGATAGAGCCGCAGGGTCGACGGAAGGCGACCGGCGGCCTCCGCCTCGGCAGCGAGCAGTGTTCGGGCGGCGGCCAGCGCCTCGGCAGCCAGGCGATCGGCCCGGTAGATCGGGGTCGGGCGGCCCGAGTAGGTCGCCAGGCGCTCGCGGAACTCGGCCCAGAAGCGCGGCTCCTGGCGGATCTCGGTGTACGCACGCTCGAGGCCCTCGAGCGCCGCCATGAGCGTCTCCGGCACATACCGACCGCCGAACTCGCGATCGACGCCCCAGCGGCCTGCGGCGTCGGCCTCGAGCAGGCCCGGGTGGGCCGGGGTGGGTCGCGCGGCGACGTTCGGGCGGTCCATCCGGGCGGCGCGGGCCCGCTTGACGAAGAGGGCGACCAGGAGCGGGTCCTTCCGGGGGCGTTCGTCGGGGACCCGCGGCGCCTCGACGCCGGAAGCCACGTCCACGCCGATGGCCGGGACGTCGAGGACCGCCTGCCCGACGTTCAGCGGCGACAGTCCGCCGGCCAGGACGACCGGCAGCTCGCGGGCGACCGCGGCGGCCAGCGCGACCGGGGATCGCAGCCCGGTCCCGCCAGGGTGTGGACCCCCGGCCGTGTCGAGGAGGATCCGGTCGACGCCGGCGTCGAGGAAGGCACGCCCGCTGGCGACGACCTCGGCGGCGCCGGCGGCAAGGTCCTCGGGTTCGGTCGGCGGCAGGTGGAGGACCTTCCAGGTCGTCCGGCCGAGCATCCCCGCGACTGCCGGCGAGACATCCGCGTTGAGCTGGACGACGTCCGGGTCGATCGTGTCGATGAGCACCCGGAGCCGGGCTTCGTCGGTCTCGGTGGTGACGACGACGACGCGCGGTCGGCGGTCGACGGGCGCGCCCGCCCGAACGGATCGGGCAAGCTCCGCGGCCTCGGCCGGGGTCAGCTCGCGCGGTGTGCCGCGGACGACGTTGAGTCCGACCGCGTCCGCCTCGGCCCGGATCGCTGCCTGGATCCCGGCGGCATCGACGATCCCGCAGATCTTGACCTCGGGGAGGCGGTCGGCCACCGCCGGATCCGACGGCGCCGAGCCGGCATGCACGAACGAGCGCGCCGCGGCGGCCGGGTCGGCGGAACGCATCAGCGCCTCGCCGACGAGGGCAGCATCGAAGCCGAGCGCGCGCCAGCCGGCCACGGTCGCCGGGGTGCGGACGCCGGATTCGGCGACCGCGATCCGATCGTTGGGAATGAGCGGCCGCAGCCGGGCAGACCGTTCCGGATCGACGTCGAGCGTCCGCAGGTCCCGGTTGTTGATGCCGATGACCCGAGCGCGGGTCGCCAGGGCGCGCTCGAGCTCGCGCGCGTCGTGCGCCTCGACGAGCGGCTCGAGGCCGAGATCGAGGGCCGCATCGACCAACGCCGCCAGGCGTCGGGCCGGATGGAGGACGGCGAGCAGGAGGACGGCATCGGCGCCGGCGGCGCGGAGGAGCGGAAGCTGGCGCGGATCGACCACGAAGTCCTTGGCCAGGACCGGCAGGCCGACCGCTGCCCGGACCGCCGTCAGGTCGGCGATCGAGCCGCCGAACCAGTGCGACTCGCACAGGACCGAGATCGCGCTGGCGCCGCCGCGCTCGTACGCCCTGGCCCGCGCGACCGGATCCTCATCGGGGCCGGCGATCGCGCCGGCCGACGGCGAGCGGCGCTTGACCTCGGCGATCAGGTGGAGGCCCGGGCGAGCCAGGCGCTCGACCAGGTCGCGCGGCGGCGGGGCGGCGGCAGCCATCCGGGCGAGGCCAGCGGCCCCGAGCGCGTCGAGGTCGGGGGTGATGTCGGTCAACCGGCGCGCCGCGATGTCGACCACGACGCCGCCGGGCGCCCGGCGGGTCGACAGTGCGCCGGTCGGGCGATCGGCGACGGTCATGCCGGGGTCCCCTCGGGGATCGCCGCGGCCGTCGCCTCGGCAGCGGCTCTGGCTGTATCGGCGGCCTTTCGCTCGTCCCGAAGTCGGCCGAGCAGGGCAACGGCACGCCCATCGTCGATCGTCCGGGCAGCCTGGGTGACTCCCGCGGACGTGTCGGACGCCGTGCCGGCGGCGAGCAGCGCGACGGCCGCGTTGAGCAGGACCACGTCGCGGTGGGCGCCCGGCGCGCCTCGAAGGACGGCCTCGACCAGCGCGGCGTTCTCGGCGGGTGTCCCACCGGCCAGGTCGGCATTCGCGGCGATCGCCAGGCCAAGCGCGGTCAGCTCGGCCGTGCCGACCTCGAATCGCTCGATCGAGCCGGGCGTGACCTCGAGGATGACCCCGGTCCCGTCGAGCGGCAGCTCATCGACACCAGCTCCATGGACCACCAGGGTCCGCTCCGTCCCGAGCCGCTGGGCGACCTCGGCAAGTCGTGGCGCGGTTGCCGCGTCACCGACCCCCAGGACCTGCCGGGTCGCACCCGCCGGGTTGGTCAACGGACCGAGCAGGTTGAACGACGTGCGGACGCCGATCTCACGGCGGGTCGGTCCGGCGTGGCGCATCGCCGGATGGAAGTTCGGCGCGAACAGGAACGCGAATCCGACACGGAGGAGGGCCGCGCCGGCACTCGCGGCGTCATGGTCGATCCGGACGCCGAGCGCGTCGAGCACGTCGGCCGAGCCCGAGCGTGACGTGATCGCCCGGTTGCCGTGCTTGGCGACCGGGACCCCGGCCGCCGCGACGACCAGCGCTGCCGTGGTCGAGATGTTGAACGTCCCGCTGCCGTCGCCGCCGGTCCCGACCAGGTCGATCGTGCCGACCGGCGCCTCGACCCGGACGACCCGGTCGCGCATCGCGCCGGCGAAGCCGGCCAGCTCGTCGGTCGTCTCGCCGCGCATCCGGAGCGCGACCAGCAGCGCCGCCAGCTGGGCCGGGGTCGCCTCGCCGTCCATCACCGAGCCCATCGCGGCGCGTGCCTCGTCAAGGCTCAACGTTCGACCGTCGACGACCGCCGCCAGGGCCGCCCGGACGATCTCGCTCATCGGATGATCGCCTCCGTGTCGGCCAGACCGGCCGTCGCGAACGTGCCGGCCGCATCGTCGAGCCGGCCCGCCTCCCCCTCGCCGGCCAGGCGCAGGAAGTTGGCCAGCAGGTGCGGGCCCTGGGGCGTCAGCACCGACTCGGGATGGAACTGGACCCCCTCGAGCGGCAGGCGCACGTGGCGAAGGCCCATGATCACGCCGTCCTCCTCGGTCATCGCCGTGATCCGGAGCTCATCGGGCAGGCTGTCCCGGTCGACGCACAGTGAGTGGTAGCGGGCGGCCATGAACGCCGGCGGGAGGCCCTGGAGCAGGCCCTCGCCGTCGTGGGTCACCTCGGATGCCTCGCCGTGGACGAGGGTCGGCGCCCGGACGATCGCGCCACCGAAGGCGACGGCCATCGACTGCATCCCGAGGCACACCCCCAGGAGCGGGATCGACCGGTCGGCCGCGACCTCGATCGCCGCGACCGACACTCCGGCCGTGCTGGGGTCACCCGGTCCCGGCGAGACGACGATGCCGTGGAGCAAGCGGGCCGGGTCATCGGCCAGCGCCTCGACGCCCGCCCGATCGATCGCGTCGTTGCGCATCACGACGACGTCCGCCCCGGCGGCTTCGAGCGCCTGGACCAGGTTGAACGTGAACGAGTCGTAGTTGTCGATGACCAGGATCATCGGCCGGAGCCTCCGCCCGACTGCGTGCCGGTCGCGGCCGGTGTGACGTCGGTCGCGTCGTTCGCGGCGGTGCGTTCAGACCCTCCATCCTCGGCCGCACCCGGCGTGGTCCGACCGGCCGCCTCGCCGAGGCCGGCCGCCAGCTCGATCGCCCGCCGGAGGGCCGCGGCCTTGTGCTCGGTCTCCTCGAACTCGCGCTCTGGGACCGAGGCCGCCACGATCCCGGCGCCGGTGTGGACGTGAGCCTGGCCGGAACGCAGGACCGCGCTCCGGATGGTGATCGCCGTGTCGAGGTTGCCGTCGTAACCGAGATAGCCGACCGCGCCACCGTACAGACCACGTCGCTCGCGTTCGGCGGCCGCGATGAGCTGCATCGCCCGCACCTTCGGCGCACCGGACAGGGTCCCCGCCGGGAAGACCGAGCGCAAGGCGTCGAGCGCATCGAGATCCGGTCGCAGCCGGCCTTCGACGTGGCTGACCAGGTGGAGGACGTGGCTGTAGCGCTCGACCTCCATGTACTTGGCCACCCGGACGGTCCCCGCCCGGCTGACCCGGCCGATGTCGTTGCGGCCGAGGTCGACCAGCATCACGTGCTCGGCCTTCTCCTTGGGATCGTTCTGAAGCTGCTCGGCGAGGAGCTGGTCCTCGGCCGGGGTCGCCCCGCGCGGTCGCGTCCCGGCGATCGGGTGCGTCGTCAGGCGATCGCCCTCGACCTGGAGCAGCAGTTCGGGACTGGCCCCGACCACCTCGAACTGGGGTGTTCGGACGAAGAACAGGTACGGGCTCGGGTTGACCCGCCGCAGCGCCCGATACAGGCCGATCCCGTCGATCGGCCGACCGTCGAGTCCGACCGGTAGATCGAACGACTGACGGCGAGCGAGCACGACCTGGATGGCCTCGCCCGCCGCGATGGCGTCCTTGGCCACCTCGACCGCCCGGATGTAGCCGTCGCGGCCGAGGCTGGTCTCGATCGTGGCGTCGGCGATGCGCGTGCCGTCGGTCGCGGACGAGCCGAGCCCGCCGTTCGAGACGCGCGGGCCGCCGGTCGGCCCGGCCATCTCCGCCGCGCTCGGGCGAGCGGTCCGTTCGAGCGCCTCGTAGATCGCCCGCTCGGCGATGGCGTAGCGGCCCTCGAAGTCGGGGGCGTCGGTGTGCAGGCTGGCGATGGCGCTGATCGTGTGAGTCAGGTGGTCGAACACGAGGACGAGGTCGGTCTCGATGAACGCCGCCGTCGGGACCCCGACCGGATCGGCGTCCGGAAGCGGGACGGTCGGCTCGAAGGTCGACACCGCGTCGTAGGCGAGGGCGCCGACCGCGCCGCCGGTGAAGCGCGGCATGCCGTCGACCGGCCGCACTCGCCGATGCGCGACGAACGAGCGCAGGGCCGTCAGCGGGTCGGCGACCGGCGAGGTCTCGGTCGGCAGGTCGGGGCTGTAGCTGTCCACGCTGAGCGGCCGGGTCTGAACGGTCGCCCGGTCGTCGCGGACTTCGAGCAGGCGGCGCGGACCGACGCCCAGGAAGCTGTACCTTCCGAGCCGTTCGCCGCCCTCGACGGACTCAAGCAGATAGGCCGGGCCACCATCGTCGAGCCGCAGGAACGCACCGATCGGTGTCTCCAGGTCGGCGTCCCGGGTCGCTCGCAGGAGGACCGTGTCGGCCTCGCCGAGCAGGCGCCTGGCTTCGGTCAGGCTGAGCGGGTCGGTGGTGCTCATCGGTTGTCGGTTCGCCTCCGGGGCGGTGGGCGGCCCGGGCTCGCTGCCCGGAGAATCAAGAACGACCGTTTCGTCCCGGGGACGAAAGGTCGTGCCTTCCGCGGTGCCACCCTCATTCGGCGTGTGCCGCACTTTCGTGACCGACGGGTCGGCCGGTGGTCCACGGACCTGGTCGCCGATCGGCGCTGCCCTGTATCGCTGGCGCTCTGCGCCGGAGCCTACTGATGACCGCCGAGGCGTGTCATGTTCGGTCCGGAGGCTCCCGGGTCCATTCCCTGTCGTCGTCGCCCCGGTTTCCACCAGCCACCGGGTCTCTGTGCCGACGTGCGACGGGTACTCGTCCCGCTCATCGCCCGTTCTTCGTGATGTAGGCGGGAGTCTAGGCGGGCCCCGTCGGACGCGTCAAGTCGAGCTGCCCCGGATCGTCGAGTGTCCGAGGCCTCCGAGCTTGCGCCGGACCACGGGCAACCAGGCCATCGCCCCGCCCATCTGCGCCGCGACGGCCAGGATCAGGAGCAGCCCCGGAGCCGCGAGGAGGGCCGAGGGCACCAGCCATTCGAACGTCCCCAGCGAGCTCAGCAGGCTCGCGATCGCTGCTGGCGACACCGAACCACCCACGCCCGCGGTCGGGATGTTCGCCCAGCCGGTCGCAGTCGCCCCGCCGAGCGAGGGAGCGCCAGGCGACGGTTGCGGCTCGATCACGCCACCGGCACCGGGGGTCGCGGACGGACTCGGCCCTCCGGAGCCGTCGGGCGAGGGGCTGGCGCCGGGCTCCGACGATGAGCCGGCGTCGAGCGTGGACGATGGCGAGGGACTCGGACCGGAGGGCGGCGGGCTCGAGCCACCACCCGACGCCGGACCTGCGGACCCCGTCGCGGTCGGTGCTGCCGAGGGCCTCGAGGATGGCGCGGACGTCGGCACGGGGGTCGGCGCCGTTGTCGGTACGGGCGTGGGCATCGGGGTGGGCGACGGTGTCGGCCGCGGCGTCGGCGACGGTGTCGGCTCCGGGGTGGGCGACGGTGTCGGCTTCGGGGTCGGCGTCGGAAGCGGGACGACGACGAAGCCACTTAGCTGCTTGCTCGGTGGCACGGGATTGCTCGACGTGTCGAACTTGTCGAACGCGCTGGCGGTCCACGCACCGACCGTGACCTTCGTGGCGATCACGGTGATCCGGAAGATCGCCGGGTCGTCGTCCTTGGTGAGCCGGTCCCCGTCCTTCGTGACGTGGAAGATGACGCGGGCCGGCGGACCCGTTGCGATCGGGTCCAGGATCCACGGCGACGGACCGCGGGCGCTGACCACCGCGAAGCCCGACGGGATCTGGAACTCGACACAACCGATCTGCTTGTCGCCTGCGGTCACGGTCAACTTGATCTCCGTGGCCACATCCTGATCGAGCGTCAGCGGAGATGCCGTGACGGTCCACGGGGTCGCGCCGAGGACTGGAGGGGGCGCGACGACCGCCCGCGATCCGGCAGCCAATGCCGCGGCGGCCACGACGATCGCGATCTGCGCGACCAGCCAGCGGCGACGGTTGCTCATCGGATCAGGCCACCTTCGAGTACGGGGTCCAGAGCCCGACCCGCGATGATTCGGCCCCGGGCATCGGTGCGTCCGGATCGTGTTCGATGCCCGTCACGAAGGCCAGGACGAGGTCCTCGTCCAGCTGCGTCCCCGCCGCGTCCCCGAGCCGGATGAGCGCCTCACGGACGTCGAGCGCCTTGCGATACGGGCGGGTCGTGGTCATCGCGGAGAACGCGTCGCCGACGGCCAGGATGCGGGCGATCAGCGGGATCTCCTCACCGGCAAGCCCGGCCAGATAGCCGGAACCGTCCCACTGCTCGTGATGGTGGCGGACTCCCGCCCGGATGAGCTCGATGTCAGGGAGGTCGCGGACGATCATGTCGCCGAGGGCGACATGCTGCTTGACGATCGCCATCTCGGCATCGCTCAGACGACCAGGCCGGCGCAGGATCGTGTCGGGGATCCCGATCTTCCCGACGTCGTGCAGCAAGCCCGCCACGCGGATGGTGGCGATCGCCGCCGGGTCCAGCCCGAGGCGGCCGGCCAGGAAGACGGAGAAGCGGGCAACATCCTCCGAGTGGCGCTTGGTGTACCGGTCCTTCGTGTCGACCGCCAGGATGAGACCCTGGAAGACATCGAAGGTCCGGGTCTCGGCGTCGACCTCGATGTCGATCCCCGCGATCCTGAGCGCGTCGCCGCCGCTGATCCGTGCTTCGTGGAGCGCGGTCGCGGCCGAGGTCAGGAGTGCCGTCAACGATCCTCCGTGGTCCGGATAGGCACATACCCCGGCACTGATCGTCATCGGCAACCGCTCGGAACTCTCGAACTGGAGGACATGTTCGGCGAGTGTCGTCCGGAGCCGGTCGATCGCCGCGCGGACCAGTTCGACGTCGGCGCCGGGCGCGATGATCAGGAACTCGTCAGGGCCATACCGGCCGAAGGACGCTTCGGCCGGTACCACCGCCGCGAGCAGTTCGACGAGCG
Organism: Candidatus Limnocylindrales bacterium; assembly: GCA_038325875.1. Classification (GTDB taxonomy): domain Bacteria; phylum Chloroflexota; class Limnocylindria; order Limnocylindrales; family CSP1-4; genus Chersky-267. Next base: position 9,592 of record JBBQJL010000033.1, on the reverse strand, counting down.
CGATGAGCGCCCGATCGCCGGCGTGGTCGCCATGGGTCTCGTTCAGCAACCGGAAGTTGTCGATGTCGATGACGCCGACCCCGATCGCGGTTTCCTCCGAGCGAGCCAGTTCGATCGCCTCGGCCAGGACGCCGACGAGCGTTCCGTGGTTGAGGGTGCCGGTCAGCGGATCCCGGCGACTCGCCTCGACCAGGGCCGCGGTCTGCCGGCTGATCCGGCCCTGTGCGGCCCGGAAGACGAGGAACAGGACGAACGCCGTGACCAGTGCGCCGCTGAGGGTCACGATGACCACGTCACGTCGCGCCGCCTCGATGCCATCCAGGATCGGTGTCGCATCACGCCAGATCCCGACCACCGCAACGACCTGATGGCCGGTCAGGTCGGTCTGGATCGGGAAGAACTCGCGGATGATGTTCCGAGTCGGGAAGGACGCTGCGACGGCCTCGGCCGAGTCGGGCGACAGGATCGATACGTCGACTGTGCCGTTGACCGCGTTCCCGAAACCGCCCGTCGCCGCGGCCATCTGGTCGACTGCGGCGGGCGCATCCGAGAGGAGGACGAGGCCGTCCGGCCGGCGGATCTCGAGGTGCAGGATCTGGCCATTGCTGACCAGCGCCGCGAGATCGTGCTGGACGGACGCCTGGCGGAGGTCCGACAGCTTGGTCGCGTCGAGATCGGTGGCCAGGAGATCGAGGTTGGCGAACACCCGGACAACGGCCGCATCCGATTCGACGACCGACTTCAGCGACGAGGCCGAGACGTTGGCGGAAACGATGATCGTCTGGGCCGTCGCGGTCACCCCGACGACCACCATGAACACGCCGAAGACGAGCAGGAGCAGAACCGGACGCCGAACCCGGGCTGGAGCACCGAACACGATCGATCGCGCCTCGTGGAGTCCGAGATGTGGCGTCCAACCTAGACCGGCGTCTGGCGGTGCGACCAGAGTACGGTCGTACTGGCGGACCAACCCGAGAGGAGGAGGCCGCGCTGACCCGGACGGGCCGCCGGCGCATGCCGCCGGGCTGGCGTCAGAATGGACATCGCCTGGCGTAGTCGAACGGGCATCCCAAGGAGTCGCCGATGTCAAAGGTTCGAGTCGGCTCGATCGTCCTGCGCGTCGACGATCTGCAGCGCCAAGCTGAGTTCTGGACGGCTGCGCTCGGCTATGTCCCGCGCGAGGAGGAGAGCGACGACTTCATGCTGCTCCGCCCGATGGATGGCGTCGGGCCAAACCTGTCGCTCGACATGGTCCACTCGAAGGTCCACATCCCGCCCCGGATCCACCTCGACCTGTACTCCGAGGACCAGGCCGGCGAGGTCGACCGGTTGATCGGGCTCGGCGCGACCGAGGTGCACTGGGCCAAGCGCCCGTCGGACGCGGACTACGTCATCCTGGCCGACCCCGAGGGCAACCGGTTCTGCGTCGTGGACGTGACCCGGTAGTCCCTGGCGGAGAGGGTGGGATTCGAACCCACGGATACTTGCGTATCAGCGGTTTTCAAGACCGCCGCATTCGACCGCTCTGCCACCTCTCCGCGGAGCATTCTACGGTCAGTCCGGGTGGTTCCTTCGCAATCGTCGTGACCGGCAGACAAGCACGAGCTCGAGCTGACGCTCACCGAACGGACCCGCGCTCGAGCATCCTCGGGAAGCGGCTGTCGGAGTCTCGGTCAGGCCCGCTTGACGACGACGGTCCCGGCGATCAGGTCGTGCCAGCAGCGGTTGCGCTTGTCGATGAAGATCCAGATGAAGCCGATGTAGAACACGAGCCCGTCGAGGACGTACAGCCCGAACAGCCGAAGCAGCGCAGAGCCGATCCCGATCGGGCCGCCATCGTGGTCGCGCACGACGCGCATCTGGAACATCTTGAGCCCCGGCGTCTGGCCGCCCTTCACCCAGAAGTATGGGAAGTAGCCGATGCCGACGGCAAGGCCCCCGATCAGCCACACGAGGAGGCCGGCGAGCGGCACGATGACGGCGATCAGAAGCCCCGCGATGAAGACCACGATCAGCAGGCCGGCGATGATCAGCGAGTCGACGATGTAGGCGACGAGCCGCTCGCCGGCCCCGCCGAACGCGTAGCCGGGGGCGGGCCCCGCCACTTCGGCCGGCGCGGCCCAGGCTTGAGGCGGCGGCGCTCCCGGAGGCGGGGTCGTGGCCGCGGGCGCCCCAGCGACAGGCGGCGCGGGTGGCGCGGCCACGGGTGGCGCGCTCGGCGCATCGGCGGCGGCTGCCGGCGCCAGGTCCGGGACGGCAGGGCGCTCTTCGGGAGACCGGGCGGATTCCTCCAGCACCTCTGGCAGCGGGTCCTGAGGCGTTTCCATCAGTGTCCTCCCTCGAGCCTGGGCGGTCTCGCTCAGGCTGGCACAGGGATGGTATCTCGCCCCAGGTAGGGTCGAAGGACCTCCGGGATCTCGACCGACCCATCCGGCCGCTGGTAGGTCTCGAGGATCGCCGCCACGACCCGGGCGAGGGCAAGGCCGCTCCCGTTCAGGGTGTGGACCAGCTCCGGCTTGGCGCCTGGCTCCGGGCGGAAGCGGACGGCCATCCGGCGCGCCTGGTAGTCGCGGAAGTTCGAGCACGAGCTGACCTCCAGCCAGCGCTCGACGCCGGGCGCCCAGACCTCGAGGTCGTACTTCTTGGCCTGGACGAAGCCCATCTCGCGAGTGCTCATCAGCAGCACCCGGTAGGCCAGGCCGAGGCGCTGCAGGAGGTCCTCCGCCCGGCCGGTCATCCATTCGAGCGCCTCGACCGACGCCTCCGGGCGCTCGAACAGGACCATCTCGACCTTGTCGAACTGGTGGACCCGGAGGATGCCCCGGGTGTCCTTGCCGGCGGCGCCGGCTTCGCGCCGGAAGCACGGCGTGTAGGCCGCGTAGCGGATCGGCAGCTCCGACCCGTCCAGGATCTCATCGCGATGGAGGTTGGTGACCGGGACCTCAGCTGTCGGGACCAGGTACAGGTCGTCGCGGGTCGCGACGTACATCTGGTCTTCCTTATCGGGGATCTGGCCGGTCCCGCGGGCGGAGGCGGCGTTGACCACGGCCGGCGGCCAGATCTCGGTGAAGCCGTTCTCGCGCGAATGGACATCGAGGAACCACGAGATGAGCGAGCGCTGGAGGGTCGACCCCAGACCGCGGTAGACCGGGAATCCGGATCCGGCGATCTTGGCCCCGCGCTCCAGGTCGAAGATGCCGAGCCGATCCGCCACCTCCCAGTGCGGCAGCCGCTCCCATGACCCGCCGTCGGCCGCCGCGTCCGCTCCGACCGAGCCGCTCAGCGGCTGGATCCGGGGGAGCTGCTCGCCCCATTCGCGGACGGTGACGTTGGCCTCCTCGCCGCCGACCGGGACGTCCGGATCGGCGGGGTTCGGGATGCGCACCAGGAGGTCGTCGATGCGGGCCTCGACGGTGGCCAGTTCGGCGTCGACGGCGGTGATCCGCTCGCCGGCGGCGGTCGAGGCCGCCTTCAGGGTGGCGATCTCCGACCCGTTCGCGTCGGCTCCCGCCCGGATGGACTCGCCGATCGACTTCGATGCCTGGTTCCGCTCGGCTTTGAACCGGTCGCCCTCGGCCAGCAGCTCCCGCCGGCGGGTGTCGGCGGCGAGGGCCTCGTCGACCAGGGTCGGATCCTCGCCCTTGTCGATGGCGCCCTGGCGGACGGTGGCCGCGTCCTCGCGGAGTCGCGGCAGGCCGACGCTCATCCGGACACCTCCTGGACGCCCGCAGCGGCACGAAGCCGCTGGAGCACGAAGCCGGGTTCGAGACTGGCCAGCAGCCAGCCCGCACGCGGGCCGTTGGATCGACCGAGGAAGGCCAGGTACAGGGCGGCGAACGCCCGGCCGTTGGGCAGCCCGGCCTCGCCGGCGACCAAGAAGATGAGCGCCTGCCAGGCGTCCCCGGCGGCCGGCCGGACGGTCGCGGCGGCTGCGGCCAGGCCAGTCAGGTACGCCCGCTGTGCGGGGTCAAGCGTGTCCGACTCGGTGGGCAGCTCGTCTCGGACGGTCATCCGGGCTCGCTCGGGCGCGTAGGTCTCGATCCACGCCCTGGCCGCGCGGGCGCGCTCCTCGAGGACAGCGGCCTCACGCGGGGTCATGGCGCTCCCCTTCTCCGCCTCGACCCGTGCGCCGACGTCCACCCCGGGAACCTGGACGAGCAGGGCCAGGTGACTGAATTCGGCCCGAAACACGGCGGCCTCGGCAGCGACATCGGCCGCCGGGTCGAGCAGGGAGTAGCGGAAGATCGACTCGTAGCCAGCCGGCAGCTCGCCTTTGACCTCACGTCCGGCGGTGGCCGCGGCGAGCTTGTCGAACTCATCGAACAGGCGCGGGATCGCGTCGGTGCCCTCCGGGTCGAACTCGATCGCGGTGTTCGGGCGTGGCCGCAGGAAGAGCAGGCGGGTCTGCTCCGGCGGGACGACCTCGGTGAATTTGTGAGCGGATGCACCCCGTCCCTTGGACGTCGACATCTTCTTGCCGCCGATGTTCAGGAACTCGTACGGGACGTTGAGCGGCGGATCGAGCTCGAACACCTCACGAGCGATGGCGGCCGACCGATCACGCGACCCACCGGCCGTCGACAGGTCCTTGCCGCCCGGCTCGATGGTCACCCCGAACAGGCCCCACTGGGCCGCCCATTCGAGGTTCCAGGGCAGCTTGGCGTTGCCGCCGAACGGGGACACCCAGCCGGACGTTCCGCAGCCGCGCGCCCAGGTCACGTGGGTCGGGCGGCATTCGTAGAAGACCCGCTCGCCATCCCACCTGGTGACGATCGTGGTCCCGACCTTGCCGCAGGTCGGGCAGATGACCCCGAGCGGATGCCAGTCGGCCGGATGCTGCACATTGGCGACCCGTCGGTAGATCTCTCGGACCCGGTCGGCCCGATCGAGCGCCAGCCGGATGTATGGATCGACCACGCCGGTCGGGTAGATGTCACTCATCCAGTAGTAGCGATCCGGGACGATGCCCAGCCCGGCGAACGTGTCGATGAAGACCTGGGCGTGGTGTCGGGCGTACGACGGATGACAGTCGCCCGCCTGATCCGGCACGTGGGCGAGTGGCCGGCCCATCTCGTGCTCGACGGCGTCGGGCGTCAGGAGCGCCTGGGCGTCCATCGGGTCGAGGTCGTCGACCACGTACAGGAGGGTGGTCTCGACACCACGGGCGCGCAGGGCGCGAGTGAGCGTGTCGAGGATGACCGGCCCACGCAGGCTGCCGACGTGGACCGTCCCCGACGGCGTCTTGCTGTCGTTGACGACCTGCGGGCCGCTGACTGAAGCGGCGAGTTCGTCGGCCCAGTCCATGGCGTCCTCGCTCCCGGCTGGGTGCCGGACTCCGACCGACCTGCGCGCCGGCCCTAGCGGATGGTGACGATCGTGTAGCTGAAGTCCCCGGCGGGGACCCGGACGACGACCTTGTCGCCCTTCTTCCGGCCGAGCAGTGCCCGACCGACCGGCGACTCGTTGGAGATGCGGCCCTCGCGCGGGCTCGCCTCGGTCGACCCGACGATGGTGAACGTCTGCTTGCCGTCGTCGCTCTGGACCGATACGGTCGAGCCGATCTGGACGTGCTCGGTCGAGTGCTTTTCGTCGATGATCGTGGCGTTCTTGATCAGTGCCTCGAGGGTCTGGATCCGACCCTCGACGAACGCCTGCTCGTTCTTGGCGTCCTCGTACTCGGCGTTCTCCGAGAGGTCGCCGTGCTCCTTGGCGTCGTGGATCCGGGTGGCGACCTCGGCCCGTCGGACGTTGGTCATCTCGTCGAGCTCGGCGCGCAGCTTCTCGAGGCCTTCGCGGCTCAGATAGGTCGGCTTGTTGTTCACGCGGGTGGACCCCCGTTCGGAGCGTCGCGAGGCGTCGGCTCTGGGCTGAGCAAAGGAAAGAACTCCAGGGTCCGCGGCAGGTCCCGCGCTCCTGAAGTTCGACCGGTGGCGAATCCTAGTCCCGCTGGTCCCGGGGTGTCAAAGACCCTCATCCAGCCTCCGTCAGGCGGACCAGGCGGCGCTTGATCCGGCCGAGCGAGGTGCGATCGGTAAAGGCCACGAACAGGGTGTCGTCACCGGCCACCGATCCGGCGACCTCGGGCCAACGGGCCCGATCCAGGGCGGCCGCGATGGCATGGGCCGATCCCGGCAAGGTCCGCACGACGAGCAGGAGCCCGGCCTCGCGAATCTCTACGGGCAGGTCGCGGAACAGCTTGCGCAACCGGTCCTCGCCGCTGGCCTCGGCCTCGATCAAGCGCGGCGGGAGGGCGTAGGCGACGACGCCGGCGCGGCTGACCTTGATCAGGCCGAGCTCGGCGACGTCGCGACTGATGGTCGCCTGGGTCGTCTTGAAGCCGCGCTCGCGGAGGGCGGCCGCCAGCTCCTGCTGGGTGCGGATGACCCGCTGCTCGACGAGGTCGCGGATCGAGCGCTGGCGGGCCTGCTTCATGACCTCCATGGCCGGCCGCTCAGCGCCCCAGCAGGACCACGACGACGATGGCCGCCAGGACCAGCCGGTAGACCACGAAGACCGCCAGGGAGTTGGTCCGCAGGTAGCGCAGCAGGAAGTGGATGGCGGCCAGTCCGGAGATGAGCGCGGCAGTCATCCCGACCACCAGCGGCAGGAGGTCGACCGGGGCGCCGGCGTCGCCCTTGATCAGTTTGACGGTCTCGTAAGCCCCGGCGGCGGCCGTGATCGGGGTGGCCATCAGGAAGCTGAACCTGGCCGCCGACTCGCGGGTCAGGCCGAGGAACAGCCCGGTCGAGATGCTGATCCCGGAGCGGCTGATCCCGGGGACCAGGGCGACCGACTGGGCGAAGCCGAGGATGAGTGCCCGGGTCGGGGTCAGGTCTTCGATGCCTCCATCCTTGGTCCCGGTCCGGTCGGCCAGCCACATGATCCCGGCCCCGAGGACCAGGGTGACCGCCACGATCCCGACCGCCCGGATCTCCTTCTCGAAGAAGTCGTTGAGGAGGACACCGGCGATGATGGCCGGGATGGTGGTGATCGCGATGAGGACCGCCAGCTTGCGGTCCGGGTCGTCGCGGAACGAGCGACCGCGGACCGCTCCGAAGAACGCCGGAACGAGGACGAACCAGTCCTTCCGGAAGTACACCAGCAGAGCGACCAGGGTGCCCAGGTGGAGCATCACGCTGAACGTCAGGGAGTCGATGAACGGATCGTTCCAGCCGAACAGGTACGGGACGAGGATCAGGTGCCCCGAGCTCGAGATCGGCAGGAACTCGGTCAGACCCTGGACGACCCCCATGACCAGAGCCTGGAGGACGATCGGCATGTTGGACTCCTACGGAGCGGCGCGCGGAGGCCGCCGCCTCGTATAGGGGACGCTAGCGAACGAACAGCGGGGCGAGGACGAGGGCGATGGTCGCGATGAGCTTGACCAGCACGTGGAGCGACGGACCAGCGGTGTCCTTGAACGGATCGCCGACCGTGTCTCCGACAACCGCGGCGGCATGGGCGTCGGTCTTCTTGCCGAGGACGTTGCCCGCGGCATCCTTCAGCTGACCGGATTCGATGTACTTCTTGGCGTTGTCCCAGGCGCCGCCGCCGTTGTTCAGGACCGTCGCCAGCATCACGCCGGAGATCGTCCCGATCATCAGGAAGCCCGCGACCGCTTCGTAGCCGAGGAGGACCCCGACGACGATCGGCGTCGCGACCGCAAGGGCGCCCGGCAGGATCATCTCCCTGAGGGCCGCGCTGGTCGTGATGTCGACGACCCGAGCGTAGTCGGGGCGCTGGGTGTAGTCCATGATCCCGGGCATCTCCCGGAATTGACGTCGGACCTCGACGATGATCGCCTGGGCCGTGGTCCCGACCGCCCGGATCGCGAGCGAGCTGAACAGGTACACCAGCATCGCCGCGATGAACGCCGCGATGAACACGTTGACGTTGGCCAGGTTGATCGAGGTCATGATCGGCTTGCCCTGGACAGTCAGGATCAGGTTGACCTTGTCGATGTACGCCGAGAACAGCAGGAAGGCGGCCAGCGACGCCGAGGCGATCGCGTAGCCCTTGGTCAGCGCCTTCGTCGTGTTTCCGACAGCATCGAGCCGGTCCGTGATCTCACGAGCGCCAGCTTCCGCCCGGCTGAACTCGGCGATGCCGCCGGCGTTGTCCGTGATCGGCCCGAAGGTGTCCATGGCCAGGATGTAGGCGGTCGTCATGAGCATGCCCATGGTCGCGACGGCGGTCCCGAAGATGCCCCCGACGTTGACCCCGTTCTCGTTGACGATGCCGGCCCGGTCGCCGAGCCAGTGACTGACGAACAGGGCGATGACGATCGCGATCGCGGTCACGGCCGTGGTCTCGAAGCCGACCGCGACGCCGGCGATGATGTTCGTCGCGGGTCCCGTCTTGGACGCCTCGGCGATCTCGCGGACGGGGCGATACGAGCCGGCGGTGTAGTACTGGGTGATGTAGACGAAGACGACGCTGGTTGCGAGGCCGACCAGGCCGGCCCCGAAGAAGTAGACCCACGTCGGCAGCCCGTCCGGGCCGTTCCCGCCGGTCTGCATCATCAGGTTCGTCGTGACCAGGAGCCCGACGGCCGACAGGAGGGTCGTCGCCCAGTAGCCGCGGTTGAGGATGTTCATCGGGTTCTCGTCCTCGCGGCCCCGGATGAAGAACTGGACCGACACGATCGTCGCCAGCAGACCGAACGCGCGCACGACCAGCGGGAAGAAGATCCACGCCTCGGGGTGCGGCCAGCCGGACTTCTGGGCGATGAGGAAGACGCTGACCCCCAGGATCATCGCTCCGATGTTCTCGGCGGCGGTCGACTCGAACAGGTCGGCTCCACGACCGGCGCAATCGCCGACGTTGTCGCCGACGAGGTCGGCGATGACCCCGGCGTTGCGCGGGTCATCCTCCGGGATGCCCGCCTCGACCTTGCCGACCAGGTCCGAGCCGACATCGGCGGCCTTGGTATAGATCCCGCCACCCAGCTGGGCGAAGAGGGCGACGAACGATGCGCCGAACCCGAACCCGACGATCAGGAAGGGGGCGACGGCCGGGTGGTCGAAGCCCCCGTACAGGGCGAAGATCCCGTACACGCCGAGGAGCGACAGGGCGACGACCAGGAAACCGGAGACCGCGCCACCGCGCATGGCCACCTGGACCGCCTCGACGAGGCTCCGGCGCGACGCCGCCGCGGTCCGGACGTTGGAGCGCACGCTGATGAACATGCCGATGATCCCAGACGCCATCGAGCACGAGGCCCCGACGAGGAACGCGAAGGCCGTCATGAAGCCGAGTTGCATACCGAAGGCGCCGCCGGGGAGCCTGGATGTCTCGGCGACAGCCTCGGTCTCGACCCAGGCGATGATGGCGCCCAGGATCACGCTGGCAAACAGGGCCAGGATCGCGATCGTCCGGTACTGCCGCTTGATGAAGGCGACCGCGCCTTCGAAGATCGTCCCGGCGACGTCCTGCATCGCCTGTGGACCCTGATCCCGCGACAGGACGTCCCGCGCCAGCCAGAGCGCGTAGAGGATCGCCGCGATACCGGCGATCGGGATGATCAGCTGGAGCGCCTTGGCGTCCATAGGGGTGTGCGTCTCCTCCTGGGGCGGGGCGGGGAGCGGGGCGG
>JBBQJL010000032.1:0-37337 GCA_038325875.1 Candidatus Limnocylindrales bacterium | reverse complement strand
GACGCAGGTGCTTGCATCGGCGGCGACGAGGACGGACCGGGAGACGATGGGACCGAGTCGCAGGTGCTTGCATCGGCGGCCACGGACCAACGGATCGATTGGTTCCTTCGGGCGTTTCCGTGCGCCCCGCGGTTTGACGCTATGTTCACCCCTCCGCTACGATGCGGCTCAATCGCGCCCGTTCCGAGGGATCTGTGACGACGCCTGAATCGAACACCCAGGTGCCCACGCGTTGGCATCGCCGACCCCGGGTTCGTCGTCTCTTCCGGTCACTGCTCAGTCCCTCGAAGTTCGCCCTCGTCGGGATCTCCGGGATCTTCGTCAACGAGGTCGCGCTGCACCTCTTCGTGACCGCGATGGGCCAGCAGCAGCTCCTGTGGGCCGCGCTCCTGTCGTCGCAGGTCTCGACCTTCACCAACTTCGTCCTGATCGAGCTGTGGGTCTTCCGCGGACGCCAGGTCGGGGGCCACCTCCTGTGGCGCTACCTGACCTTCAACCTGCTCAACCTGGTCACCCAGGTCATCCGACTGCCCACCTTGCACATCCTCACCGAGATGTTCGGGATCCACTACCTGATCTCGAACCTGTTCGCGCTCGGATTGACCTTCGGAGTGCGCTACCTCGTCGCCGACAACTGGATCTGGGCCGGACGCGATCGGCGCGACCAGGTGCCGATCGACGGCTCGTACCAGTACGACGTGCACGGGATCGTCCGGATCACCTCGACCGTCCATCTCCCAGAGTTGGCCGCATTCAACGTGGCCCACGCGGTGGAGGCCGACATCATCATCCGGCGACGGGCGATCGGCGGCGGACCGCACCTCCATGTCTCGACGGTCCTGGGACCCGACGGCGCCATCCGCTACCGCGAGCACTTCGGGCTGCTGTCGGCCGCCTTCGATGTGCGCATCGGCGAGACCGTCGAGCTCGACGCGAACTGGCTGCTGACCTGGTCGCACCACGTCCTGTACACCAACATGGTCGAGCCGCTGCTCCGCTTCTGGCTGGTCTCGCGTGGCTACGTCCTGCTCCACTGCGCCGCGATCGACGCCGAGCGTGGGGCGATCATCATGTCGGCCCAGACCGACACCGGGAAGACGAGCACGGTCCTGCGCCTGCTGATGCAGCGGAGCTGGGGCTTCATCTCGGACGACATGGCGATCCTGACCGGCGACGGCGAGATCCTCAGCTACCCCAAGCCAATGACCCTCAGCTCGCACACGATGAGCGCGGTCAACGATCAGGCCCTGCCGCGGGCCGATCGGTTCATGCTGGCCATCCGCAGCCGGGTCCACTCCAAGAGCGGGCGGACCGCCGGCCACGCCCTGGGCCGGCTGAACGTGCCGATCGTCACGATCAACTCGTGGGTCCAGCTGATCGTCCCGCCACCGAAATACCACGTCCAGTCGCTGATCGACTGCGACATGACCGACCGCGCACCGATCGACTCGGTCATCCTGATGGAGCGCGGCAGCCCGCCGATGGCCGAGGAACCCGCCTTCGACCTGACCATCGACCGCCTGATCGAGAACACGGATGACGCCTACACCTTCCCACCGTTCGCCGCGTTCGCACCGCTGATCGCCATCGGCGGACTCGACTACGATGCCCTGCGTGCCCGCGAGCGACAGCTCCTCGAGACGTCGGTGGCGCGGGCCTGGCGCGTGCGCGTCCGGGTCGTCGGCCACAACTGGTCCGAGCTGATCCCGACCCTCGTCGAGCGCCACCGCGCACAGCTCCCGCCGGCCGAGATGGAGGCCGCAGCACGAGAGGCCGATGCGGCCATCGCCACCGGGGTCGCCGCCGCCGAAGAGCCCGTCGTGGCGGGCCGCCACCCCTGACGAAGGCGAGTGCTCGCCGTTGAGCGCTGGCACTGCCCGGGACGACTGGTCGGCGTGGCATCATCGCTCGATGGTCTCACCTGATGGCCCACTCGGCGCCGAGGCGATCCGTACCGCGCTGACGACGATCGATCCCGTCTTCATCGGGACTCCACAGTTCGTCCATGGGGCGCTGTCGCGGCACGCCGGCCGTCCCGTCGTGGTCAAGGTCGAGACCGTCAACCCGATCCGGTCGTTCAAGGGCCGCGGGACGTGGTACGCCATCCGCGAGCTGGTGGGGGAGGGGTCGCTCGGCCCGGATCGTCCCCTGGTCGTCGCCTCGACCGGCAACTTCGGGCAGGGCGCGGCGTACGCCGGCCGAGCGTTCGGCGTGCCGCTGACGGTGTTCGCCGATGAGCGGGCCAATCCGGTCAAGCTCGGTCGGATCCGGGCCTTCGGGGCGACCGTCGTCCAGGTCGGCCGTGATTTCGATGCGGCTCGCGAGGCGTCCGAGGTGCATGCCCGCGAGATCGGCGCACGGCTGCTGGTCGACGGCGAGGACCCCAGGATCGCGACCGGGGCTGCGACACTCGGCGTCGAAGTCACCGATGCCATCGGCGGCGGCGCCCTGCCCGCGCTGGGTGCCGCCTACGTCCCGGTCGGGAACGGCTCGCTGATCGTCGGGGTCGGGGCCTGGCTCCGGGCGGCTGCAGCGGACTGCCGGGTGATCGGGATCCAGTCCGAGGCAGCACCTTCGATGACCCTGTCGTGGCGCCAGCGCCGGCCGATCGAGACCGAGACCGCGGCCACGTACGCCGAGGGGATCGCGACCCGGGTCCCGGTCGCCGAGGCGCTCGAGCTGATGGTCGATCGGGTCGACGACATGCGCCTGGTGACCGAAGCCGCGCTCCACGATGCGCAGGCCGAGCTCAGCGCCGAGCTCGGGATCACCGTCGAGGGATCGGCGGCGGCGTCATGGGCCGGTGTCCTGGCCGATCCCGACCCGCCGCCCGGCGCCGCCCTGGTCATCGTCACCGGGAGCAACGTCCCACCGATCGCGGCACGGTGACCGTCCGGGCGATCCTGCCGCGGGAGCCCGCTGCCGCCGCGCGAGCCTTCCTGCCGATCACCCTCGTCCTGCTGGGCGCCGCCGTCCACGAGACGCGCCTGGCCGTGCTCGTGGCGCTGGTGGCCGGAACGCTGGTCGCGATCCGGCGAGACGCGCCCGTCCGCTGGGCATGGGCGGCACCCGTACCGGTCGCCCTGAGCCTGTGCTGGGGCCTGATCGTGCCGCCGGCAGCCGCACCGGGTGGGGCAGACTGCTCGAGCATCGTCTCTCCGCCGGCCCTGTGGCGGCTCGGCGAGGCGATCCTCGTCCTGGGCGCCGTGGCGATCCTCGCCGCGGGCCTCCGTGCATCGACGGCCAGCCTGTACCTGCGTTGGCCTCCAGTGCGGGTCATCTGGGTCAGCCTGATCGGCTTCGGGCTGTTCGCGGCCCTGGGGCTGATCGTCGGTCCGGCGCTGGCCCACCCGTTCTTCGGCTCGTTCGAGCTCGACATGTCCCAGCCTGGAGCCCTCTTGCCGGCGTTGCTGTTCGCCCTGGGCAACGGGATCATGGAGGAGGTCGCCTACCGCGGCGCGCTGATGGGCTGGTCGGCCCGGGTGATCGGGCTGGGCCCCGCGCTCGGCCTCCAGGCGGTCGTGTTCGGGCTGGCGCACGCCGGCCCGGATGCAGTCGGCTCGCCCTTGCCGGTCATCATCGCGCTGGCGGCCGGTGGCGTCATCGCCGGCCTGGTCGCGGCCCGGACGCGGTCATTGCTGCTACCGATCGCCATCCACGTGGCGCTCGACCTGCCGCTCTACATCTACCTGGCCTGCCGGATCGGCTGAGGCGCCCTGTGAACCCAGCAGTTCGCGCATTCCGGCGTCTCTGTGTCCTCACTCACTGCCGATAAGGTGAGTTATGTCTACTTGGTGGCCTACACCTCACGTGTAGCCGTTTCGCGGACGATACGCTGGCGCGCCAAGGCCGAAGACCCTCATCACGACGTCCCTGGACGGCTACGCCTCGTCGTCCTCGGCCTCTTCCGCTTGGGCGGCGGTTACCGTCTTGCTCAGATGGCTCGCTTCGACGATCGTCGGGCGGCCATCCCGGTCTTTCCAGCGGGTCTGGATCAGGACCTCCTCGCTGTCGCCGACAAACCTAGTGACGACGTTGTAGCCGGACCCGCCGTGCTCGACTGATTCGACGGTCGCCTCGTGCGACGGCAGCGGCAGCAGCGCGATCACCTCACCCAGGTTTCTCCGCAGCTCGTTGCTGACGTCTGCGGTCGCCAGCTCGATGTTCCCGGCGACGACCGCGGCGCAGAGAGCCTGCGCGTGTTCGCGAACGACCTGTTCATCCATCAGTGGGCCTCTCTTCGGCTGTAGCCCACCTACGATAGCTTCGGCGATCGACCAGCGGAACACGGTCGCGCCAGCCTTGGGCCCGCTCGATCCGAGCGCTCGCCGAGCGCGTACACCGCGGCGACCAGGGACGGAGCGCACGACCTGTGCTCGCTTCTCCGTCGATGACCGAGATCGGATCACGCGGTGATGCTCCCCTTCCCTGCCGATCGGCCAGCGTTGAGTCGAGTGTGAGTCCAGCGGCCGCATGCCTGGTGCTGTCGGCAGGTGGCCCGGGCCGCTCAGCTCAGGGCGCGATCTTCGGGCTGCTCAAGATGGCCGCCGCGTACGCGACGTTCCCGATCAGCGGCGGCGGCGCCTGGCCTGCCGGGCTGCGATCGGTCGCCGTCGGGCGATGCCGAGCACGATCAACGCGAAGGATAGGAACGCCACCAGGACCAGTATCGCGATCGTCCACGCCGGCGCGTGAACCACTACCACGTCACCAGGGGCGATGAAGGTGAAGGTGTCGGGCAGGCCGATGGTCACCAGGACGCTGGCCGTGGCGCACGCCCCGGCCATATCGCAGACCTGGTAGGTGAACGTATCGGTTCCGTTGTAGTTCGGGTTTGGCGTGTAGGTGATCCGGCCGTTGACGGGGTTCACCGAGGTGCTGCCGTGGGCCGGGCCACTGGTCACCCTCACACTCGTCCGATCGAGGTCTGCGACGCCGTCGGGGTCAGTGTCGTTCGCGAGGACGTTGATCGTCACCGCAGTGTTCTCGTTCGTGGTCGCCGAATCGTTGGCGGCGACGGGCGGGTCTTCGATCGGGCCGACCAGGACCGTCACCGTCGCCGTTGCACAGGCACCGGCCGTGTCGCACACGCTGTAGGTGAAGCTGTCTGTCCCGGCGAAGTTCAGGTTCGGGCTGTATGTGACGACTCCGGTCGCGGGGTTCACCGAGACGCTGCCGTGGGCGGGACCGCCGGTCACCGTCACGCTGCCGGGCACCAGGTCTCCGATACCATCCGGATCGTTGTCGTTGGCAAGGATCGGGATGGTCACCGGCACGTCCTCGGCCGTGGCGGCGACGTCGTCCGCCGGTTGCGGCGGGTCGTTCACAGAGACCACGGTCACCACCACCGTGGCAACGTCGCACAGCGCGGTAAGGTCGCAGACCTGGTAGGTGAACGTGTCCGGCCCGTGGTAGTCCGGATCCGGCGTATAGGTGATCCGGCCGTTGACGGGGTTCACCGAAGTGCTGCCGTGGGCCGGCGCCGACGGGACAGACACCGTGGTCGGATCCAGATCGCCTTCGGGGTCCGTGTCGTTCGCGAGCACGTTGATGACGACCGGCGTGTCCTCGTCGGTGGTCGCCGTGTCGTTAGCCGCCGCCGGGGGATCCGGGACCGGTGTCACCGTGATGTCGACGACGGCCCGATCGCAGGCACCGGCCGAGTCGCAGACCCGATAGGTGAACTGGTCCGGGCCCGTGTAATTGGGCGCGGGGGTGTAGATGACGACCCCGGTGGTCGGGTTCACGGCGACGGTCCCATGAGCCGGGCCAGTGGTGATCGTGACCGTCGTGGGATCGAGGTTCCCGTCGACGTCCGAGTCGTTGGCCAGGATCGTGATGGCAACCGGTGTGTCTTCGGCGGTGGTAGCCGGGTCGTCACGGGCGACCGGTGCGGCGTTGGTCCTCAGCACCGTCGGCTGATCGCCCGCGGCCGCGTCATCACCGTCCGTCGCTCCGGAGAAGCTGCCGCCAAGGGTCTGGCCACGAAAGGAGACCTGGCCCTGGTTCTCGATCGCTGTGCCCGGGGGCAGACCGTCGTCCACGCGCACGCGGAACCGGACGCGCGTCGTCGCGAGGGGCGCGAGGACACCACCGGCCGACGCGGTCGCCCCGGTTCCGAGCCGGACGACGAGGCGCCCGTTGGCCGCGTCGAACTCCCCGCGGTCGTCGCCAGGTGCGTCGGTCAGGACGCCGGCGCCCGGCCCGCTGACGATCGACGCACTGTCCGGCACGTAGGTCGCACCTGCCGGGATCGGGTCGCGAAAGACCACGTCGATGGCTGGATCGTTGCCCTCGTTGGTAACGTCGATCGTGTATTCGATCTCGTCGCCGGCAAGCAGGACGCCGCCGTTGACATCCGACTGGCCCTTCGGGGCCGCGATGGCCGGTTGGAAGACGTCGACGGCGAACGTAAGGACCGTCGGGAAGTAGACATCGCCACTGGTGGTGAACGTGAGCGACGCGCTCGTCGCAGAGTTGCCGACGAGGCCGGTGCCGTCGAGCAGATCGGCGTCAAAGCCGAGTTGATTGAGGTAATTCGGGTTCTTGGTGGTGACTGTCGCCCCGAGGTCCGAGATCGAACTGTTAAAGGCGTTCGTTGCCGGGTTCGCGACGTTCGACACGTCCACTCCGTTCAGCCGGAATCGGTCCCCCGTCAGCCCGAGGTCGCCCTCGAAGGTGACCAGGCCGACGGAGGCCGTGACCGGCCCGGTCGCGGGCGTGATGAACCCGGAGACGCTAGTGGTCAGCGAGCTCGGCGCCACCGTGTTGATCTGGAGGAACCCATCGAACACGGTGAGGTTCCGGAGCGGGGCTGGGGTCGTGACGTCCCGGTAGACGATCACCAGGGACCAGCCGGCCGCCTTGTTGCTGCCCAGGTTGGCCTGGACATTCGCGACGGCATAGGTGCCGTTCGGGTTGGCGAGGGCGGCGACCTGCGGGGTGACGTCGGCGAACGCCATGTAGGTGTTGCCGGAGGTTGTCACCTGGCTCGCGGCGACCGCCTGGTAGGCGTCGCCAGGGACCGCCAACAACACCTGACCGCGGTTGACGCTGGCCGATTCCGCGCCCCAGTAGAGACCCGCGAACAGAACCTCGGCGCCGACTGGCGCGCCGAGATCCGCGGTGCTGGAGTCGAAGGTCGAGGGCGTGCCATCTGCGTCCACGAACACCATCGAGAAGTCGTTGTTGTTGATCAGCCCCCCGGTTCCGTTCCGGGCATTCGTGCAACTCGCGCCCGTGGGGCAGGTAAGGAGCGTGTTCGCGACGATGGCGATCGAACCCCGGTCCGTGACCTGGAATCGCGGCGTCATCGGCCGGACGACACTCGACGCGAGCGTGGTTGGAGCAACGCCGGGGAGGATCAGGGCGCTGATCGCGAGAGCGGCGAGAGGCCCCCGACAGAGCTGCCACCCACGACTGATCGATGTCCGGGCGGATCCCATCCCCGGAGCCTCCCTCGTCCTGCCCGCCCACGCTCGAATCGCACGTTTCAAGGTGTGCGAGGGGCGACCGACGACGTCGTCGATCACGCCGTGGCCTGAAGCAGGGTGTCGGCAATCATAGCGGTTCCAACACACCGGCTGCGGTCACATCGTGATGATGACTTTGCCCCGGGCGTGCCCCTCGTCGACGTAGCGCAGCGCCTCGACGGCCTCGCTCAACGGGAAGCGGCGGTCGATCGTCGGCTTGAGCTTGCCCGCGGCCATGAGCCCGGCCAGGGCGGCGACGTCCTCGGCCCTGAACGGCTTCCACCACAGCATCATGGTCATCCGCCTGCCGGTCGCCAGCGAGACCACCGGACCCGCCAGCATGGATTGGAAGAGCCGCGAGGTCTGGCCACCGAGCGTCACGTAGACCCCGCCGCGGCGCAGGGCGTGCCGGGCCTGAAAGATCGAATGGTGGGAGTCGACATCGAGGATCCAGTCGTAACGCTCGCCGGTCGCGGTGTAGTCGACCGCGGTGTAGTCGATGACGTGGTCGGCGCCGAGCGACCGCACGAGATCGATCTTGGCGCTGCTGCAGACGCCGGTCACTTCCGCACCGAGCGCCTTCGCGATCTGGACGGCGAACGGGCCGACGTTGCCGGAGGCGCCATCGATCAGGACGCTGTCGCCGGACCCGACCGTTCGGCCGTTGCGCAGCCGGAGGCCCTGGATCGCCAGGATCGCCGCGTGCGGCAAGGTCGCGGCGTCCTCGACGGTCATCGCCTTCGGGATCCTCAGGAACGCCCGTTCCGGTGCGCACGTGTACTCGGCGAAGGACCCAAGGCCGAAGGCATACATGTCCCCATACACCAGGTCTCCCGGCTGGAACCGCGTCACGCCCGGCCCCACCGCCTCGACGACGCCCGCGACATCGCAGCCGAGGCGATGCACTCGTGGCGCGCGCAGCCCGAGGAAGAGGCGGGCGAAGCCGGGTTTCGGGTAGATCAGGTCCAGGTCGGCCCGATTGACCGATGCCGCCTGTACGCGGACGAGGACGTCATCACCGGCGGGGATCGGTCGCTCGACGTCCCGGACCTCGACGACGTCGGGCGGGCCGTAACGCCGGCGGACCGCTGCCTTCATCGTCTCGCTCGTCTCCAGGCAGGCGCGCGCGGTGGCCCCATCGTCAGCGTGGACGTGCGGCGCATCGTCGAGAGCGGACATGCCCGGAGTCTAGTGCCGCCGAGCGGGATCTACCGTTCGAGCTCCTCGCGGAGCTGGCCGATGGCCCACTCGAGGTCGGCCTGCTCGATGACGATCGGCGGGGCGAGGCGGATCGTGGACCCGCGGGTGTCCTTGGCGAGCACGCCGCGGCGCATCAGCCCCTTGCACACGTCACGC
Source organism: Candidatus Limnocylindrales bacterium (assembly GCA_038325875.1). Taxonomy (GTDB): domain Bacteria; phylum Chloroflexota; class Limnocylindria; order Limnocylindrales; family CSP1-4; genus Chersky-267. Next base: position 28,509 of record JBBQJL010000032.1, on the reverse strand, counting down.
CCGGTGCGGTCGACGACGTCGATGCCGGCCCACAGCCCACAGGAGCGGACCGCCGAAACGCGATCGCGCGGCAGCTCATCGAGGAGTCCCCGGAGTACGCCGCCCAGGTCGGCAGCGCGTGCCTGGAACTCGCCCGTCTGGAGCATCCGCACAACCTCGAGCCCAACGGCGCAGGCGAGTGGGTTGCCACCGAACGTGCTGCCGTGCTGCCCGGGGCGGAAGACCGCCATCACCTCGGCCGACGAGACGACCGCCGACACCGGCAGGATGCCGCCGCCGAGCGCCTTGCCCAGGATGTAGGCATCCGGTGCGACGCCTTCGTGGTCGCAGGCGAACGTCTTCCCTGTGCGGCCCAGCCCCGACTGGATCTCGTCGGCGAGCATGAGCACGCCGTGCTCGGTGCACAGCCGCCGGACGGCGGTCAGGAATCCTGCGGGCGGGATGATCACCCCGGCCTCGCCCTGGATCGGCTCGACGAGGACGGCGACAGTGTCCGCGTCGATCGCCGCCTCGAGTGCGGCCGCGTCCCCGTAGGGCACCTGGACGAACCCAGGGGTGAACGGGCCGAAGCCGGTGCGCGCCGACTCGTCGTCGGAGAAGCTCACGATCGTCGTTGTCCGGCCATGGAAGTTGCCGGCCATGGTGATGATCGTGGCCCGACCCTCGGGCACGCCGTTGCGCTCGTAGCCCCACTTGCGGGCCATCTTGATCGCGGTCTCGACCGCCTCGGCCCCGCTGTTCATCGGCAGGATCGCGTCCATGCCGCACAGGGCCGACAGCTCCGCCGCGAACGTGCCGAGCAGCTCGCTGTGGAACGCGCGGCTGGTGAGGGTCAGGCGGCCGAGCTGCTGTTCTGCTGCCGCGACGAGGCGCGGATGGCGGTGGCCGAAGTTGAGAGCGCTATAGCCGGCCAGCATGTCGACGTAGCGTTGGCCGTCGACATCCTCGACCCAGGCACCTTCGCCGCGGGTGAGGACGACCGGCAGCGGGTGGTAGTTGCGGGCCAGGTGGGTCTCGGCATCGGCGAGCGCCCGAGCGGTTCGCTCCCCCACTTCATCCGGCTCGAGGACCGGCGTCATCTGGCTCGTCATGAGTTCTCCACCAGCCGTGGCACGCAAGGTCGCGTGCCTTCGACGATGGAGGCCCACGGCCCTGGCCGACAGGGCCAGATGGCGTATCAGGACAGGTCCGCTGGACCCCCATCCCCGCCCGTCGGACGCTCACCGGTCGAACGCCCACCCCCGGAGCGTTAGCGCCGGTCGACGCCGCGGATCCGGTGGCATTCGGTGGACTGGCGTCCGAATCGTCTCATGCCGAGCGTGGTTCGACGCATGACCACAGTCAAGCACCCCCCGGTGGGTCACGTCTTCTGGCGCGAACGCTTCACCGGTGTGCGTTAGGGCGTGGCTCGGTCCAGCGATCGAGCCCCCGAGCTGCGACGTGAGCGCTGGTTGCGAGGAAGCGTCAGCGAGCTACGCCGTGGCGGGCTCCATCCGCTCGACGAAGTCGGCACGCCAGGCCGGGGCTTCGAACGGGTTGGCGAAGTACTCGGTCATCCTGGCGATCTTGCCGTCCCGGAGCTCGCCGACACCGACATAGCTGACGGGGATGGCGTCGCCGTAGTCGATCGTGCCCTCGACGACGAACAGGTTCGCCGCACCGAGCATCCGGCGGTAGCTGAACGACGGCTTCGTCCCGGTCATCTCTCCGTAGCCCTCGGCCAACCGCAGCGTCGCCGCCTTGGTCAGACGCTCCCCTGACTGCGGCCACTCCTGAACGAAGTCGTCGGTCGCGTATTCCTGGATCAGCGCCGACATCCCTCGGAAGTCGCCTGCCTTGAGGACCTCTTCGAACCGGGCCGCCATAACTCCGCTGTCACTCATCGCCATCGCCCTCACTGTGTCGCGTGGACGCCCAGATTGGACCTCTGCGCGAGCCACGGCAAGAGACTTATCCACGTTCGTCGGAGGCGAACCGCCGAAGCCCCGCGGCCCCGGTCGTTGGATCCGTGCCAGTATTCGGTATGCCGTTGACCGGGGAGTACGCACCGAGCACAGCTGGCTGGGCACGCACTCAGGCTGAGCGGTACGAGGCGACCGACGGTGCCGAAGGCGCCGAGCTACGCGGTCGGCCGGTGATCGTCCTGACGTCGACCGGGGCGAAGACCGCGAAGCTTCGAAAGACGGCCCTGATGCGGGTCGAGCACGACGGCGTCTACGCCGTGGTCGCCTCGATGGGCGGTGCCCCCAGCCATCCCGCCTGGGTACACAATTTGACGGCTCACCCCCACGTCGAGCTCCAGGACGGGCCGACCAAGCGCGACTACCAGGCCCGCGAGGTCATCGGCGACGAGAAGGCCGTGTGGTGGGAGCGAGCGGTCGAAACGTGGCCCGACTACGCCAAATACCAGACGAAGACCACACGTCAGATCCCGGTCTTCGTGCTGGAACCACTCGAGCCGTAGCGACGGTCGGCCCGGCCGTCGCAGCAAGGTCATCTGCCTGTCGGCGTCGGCGGCTGTCCCCGATCAGCGGCCCAGGACGATACCGATCCCGGCCACGATCAGCTCAAGCTTGGCGCGCGGGACCGTCCCGACACGTTCGGCAAGCAGGCCGCGGTCCACGGCGACGAGCTGCGAGACATTCGCGACGGAGTCGCGGCCCAGGCCGCTCGCCCGAGCGGTCAGTCGGACGTTGCCTGGCGCGTCGGCCCAGCGCAGCCTGCTACGCGTCGCCCGGGCGTACGAGGCGTTCGATCGTTCCGAAGCCCCACTGATCGCGGACGACCTGACCGCGGCCGCCGCGCCGATCGAGGAAGCCCACGAACTGGCGCCCGACGATGATCAGATCACCCTGTGGGCCGCGCTCACGATCGGCGCAGCCGGACGGATCGACGAGGCGCACCGGCTGTTCGCGGAAGCCAGTCGGATCGAGCCGCGTGGCGCCGAGCACCTCCGCCGGTTCCTGGACGCCGGTCATCTCCCAGCCGCGGTCGGTCCCGTGATCGCGTCGCTCAGCGACGAGTCGCGAAACGGTCGGTCGCCTCGAGGTTGAGGCGATCCATCTCGGCATCGCCGGTATGACCGCCGGCGACGAAGTGGAGCTCGGCTCCAGGCCAGGCCTGGGCGAGCCGCCAGGCGACGTCGGGCGGCCCCGCCAGGTCGAGCCGTCCGTGGACGACGACACCGGGGATCGCGGCCAGCCGCGAGGCGTCACGCAGGAGCTCGTCCTCCTCGAGCCACGCGGCGTGCGAGAAGTAGTGCGTGACGAGGCGGGCGAACGCCATCGTGAACCGTTCGTCCGTCCAGCGCGGATCGGGAGTGATGTGGCCCTCCTCGAGCGACAGGATCGCGTCCTCCCAGGCGACCCAGTCGTGAGCCGCCTGGCGTCGGACCACGGGATCCTCGTTCGCGTTCAGGAGACGGTCGTAGGCCGCCACGAGGTCGCCGTCCCGGTCGGCCTCGGGCACAGCGTCACGGAACCTCGCCCACTCCTCCGGGAAGAACCGACCAGTCTCGTGGGCGAACCAATGGACGTCCGCCCGGCGGGTGAGGGTGACCGACAGGAGGATCAACTCCGACACCCGCTCGGGGTGCCGTTCGGCGTAGGCGAGGGCGAGAGTCACCCCCCACGACGCCCCCCACACCAGCCAGCGCTCGACCCCGAGATGCTCGCGCAGCCGCTCGATGTCGGCGATCAGGTGGTGAGTGGTGTTGGTGGACAGGTCGGTCGACAGATCGGCGGCGTGGGGCGTACTTCGACCGCAGCCGCGCTGGTCGAATTGGATCAGCCGATATCGGACCGGATCGAACCAGCGCCGACGACCCGGACTGGTGCCCACGCCCGGTCCGCCGTGGAGACCGACCGCCGCCTTCCCCTCTGGGTTGCCCGATGTCTCCCAGTAGATCGAGTGGCCGTCGCCGACGTCGAGCATGCCCGAGTCGTACGGCTCGATCGGCGGGTAGCGGTCGGGCACGCTCGGTGGGCTCATCGACCCGACGCTCGTCAGCTCCAGGTGATCGCGGCCAGGCTCACCGGAGCCGTCACGCCCTTGACCGGAGTCGTCCGTGCATCCGACGTCGAGACGTCTCCGGCTTCGGCGAGTGTCCCGGCCGTGGCCAGGATCTCGCCTCCCTGGGCGAGCGCCGCTACACGGGCTGCGATGTGGACGCCCTTGCCGCTGTAGTCGGCCCCGCGTCGGTTCGCCTCGGCGGTGTGGAGCCCGATCCGAACGGGGATCGCGAAGCCGGTGCTGTCCCGATGCGCGAGCAGCGCCCGCTGGATCGAGACCGCACAGTCGACGCTGGAGCGGGCCGACTCGAAGGCCACGAAGAAGCCGTCACCGGTGGAGTTGACGATCTCGCCACCTCCCTCCGCAACGAGCTTGCGGAGCATGTCGTCGTGCCGGCGCAGGAGCCGCTCCCAGGCCTCGTCGCCGAGGGCCTCGGCAAGGTTGGTCGACCCAACGATGTCAGTGAACATGAACGTTTTCCGGGCGATCCGCGGTCCGCTGCGGCGATCCTCGGCATCCTGCAGCTCGCGCTCGGCCGTCTCGACGTCGATCCTGGCGCCGAGCCGACGGAACTCATCGAGAGCCGCCTGCAGCTCGAGGTCGGCGTCGTCATCGTCCTGGACTGCCCGCAGCGCCCGGGCCAGGATCGCCCTGGCTCGAGCGATCTCGTACGGCGCGCCGACCTCGCGCCAGCCCTTGATCGCGGCACGCAGCTCGCGCGCCGCCGCGCTGGCATCGCCCTCCGCAAGGAGAACCCGACCGAGGGCCATCTGCCGGCCTGCCTCGAGTGCCGGTGAGGGGTAGCCGAGCACGATGGCGGCGAGCTCGTCGACCGCAGCCCGGGCACCGACGAAATCCCCTGCAGCGACTGCGATCTCAACCTGGGCAGGAAGGAGGCGCGCTCGGGCCCAGCGATCCCAGGTCTCGTCCGCGACTGCCCCGTTGATCGCTGCGACCGCCGCCTTGACCTTGCCCTCGGCCAGCCGAACGAGCGCAAGCGCCGGCTGGGGCGACTTGCCCCGAGCATGGGCTTCGCGGAGGGCCGTCTCGGCGCCCGTGAAATCGCCCCTCAGCCGACGGATATCGCCGATCGCGTAGAACCCATCGGCCTGCGGCGGCGTGGCGTTGTAGCCGGCGAGCTCAGTGGTGGCACGCTCGAGCTCCTGCTCCGCCTGGGCCCACGCGCCGCCGACGGCGGCCACCTCGGCGCGATGGATCCGGCACACGCCGGGGAAGCCCGACAGTGACTGTCGGTCGCAGTACTTCTCGGTCGCCTCGATCCATTCGTTCGCCCGGCGATAGTCGGTCAGGTCGCGGCATGCGCCGATCATCCGACACGCCGTGACCCCGGTGGTGAACGGCGACAGCTCGCCGTTGACGGCCGAGATCGAAGCTTCCTCCATCAGGGCGAACCCGTCGGTGGTTGCGCCCGAGGCGATCTTGAGCCCGCCCAGGTTCGACAGCGCGTACGCCTTGAGGTCGGCATCGGCCGCTGCGGTGCCGATCGCCACCGCCCGCTCGGCCTGGTCAAGCGCCGTATCGACATCGCCGGCGGCACTGGCAGCCTCGCTTCTGATGAGGGCCATGTAGCCATGCGCGTACGTCTCGCCCTCGGGGCCGATCATCTTCTCCGCGCGGCGGGTCCAGGCCGAGGCGATCGAGTGCTTGCCCTCGTAGCCGTATCTCCGGGCGATATCGAGCGCGAGATAAGCGGCGCGCAGTCCGTCGCCCGCCGCCTCGTAGGCCTTGAACGCCCGCTCCTTGACGCCCAGCTCGACATCGGCCTGAGCGGTGAAGAAGGCGGACAGCGCAAGCGCCTCGAGGTCCGGACCGGACAGCGTGCCGTCACGGTCCGCCAGTGACAGCTGTTCATACGCCTCCAGCCAGGCGTGGCGGGCGAGCGACTCCCTGCCCAGTCGCACGGGATCGTCGGCGGTTGTCGAGAACTGGGGCGTGGCATCGCTCATGTCGAAGGCCCTCCGGCCGTCGAGAGTACTACGGGCGCCGGTCAGCCACCCGGCAACGCCTCCACGGGGAGCGCGAACAGGCAGGGCGCCCAGCCGAGCGTCTGTCCACCCCAGATCGGGTATTCGTGACGGCTGCGCTCGACCCGCTCGGGCCGCTCGGGATCGTCCTGGTGGGTGATGTCGTAGACCTGCCAGTTGGCCACACGGCTCCGGGGGTGTCGGGGCCCTTCCGTCAGGGCGGACAGGGCGGCCGGGTCGCGCCGTTCACGGTCATCGGTTCACTTCCTGGTCGTGGCCGCGTCGATCTGGGTCACCCGATCCTGGACCATCTGCGCGACGAGAGCATTGGGCAGAGGGTGGTCGGCCGTGAACCTGATCGTGCCCTTGGCGAAGACGAAGCCATCAAGCTCCGCACGGTGGGCCTCGGTGACCGCCCCGCTCATCGGGAAGAACGAGCAATGGTCCTTGAAGGCCATGTACGACACCAGCGCCCGCCCGCGGTAACGGAATGCCGGCATCCCGTAGCTGATCGTCTCGACCGCGCCCGGGGCCGCCGCGGCGATCGTCCGGCGGAGGTCCTGCAGGAGGGCCCGCTGTCCGGCTGGAAAGGTGGCAAGGGTGGTGTCGATCCAGGCCGTCGCGGCTGCCACGTCGCTGGCGCTGGGCTGCGTCGCTGCCATCAGCCGACGCCGTCCGCGGCCGTCCGGAGCCTGGGACTTTCCTGGATCGCCCAGCCGTTCCCGTCCGGATCATCGAAGAACATGAACGAGTTGTAGTCGCCGCCCTTGCCTTCGACGAAGCGGGTCCCATCGTGATGCTGGACCGAGCTGACCGGGACGCCTCGCCCCTTCAGCTCGGCATGCGCCGCGTCGATGTCGGCGACCGAGATCTGGAGACCCTTCAACGAGCCTGGCGCCATGGCGGCGAGCCCCTTGCCGATGGTGATCGAGCAGGGCGAGCCCGGCGGTGTGAGCTGCACGACCCGGAAGTCGTCACTCGGCTGGTGATCGACGTCGACGACGAACCCCATCTGTTGGGCGTAGAACTGCTTGGCTCGATCGACGTCCGAGACCGGGACGACGACGAGCTCGAGGACATAGTCCATGCGGATCTCTCCTGGTGCGAGGCGCTGGCGTCAGTTGACGGGGGTCGTGGCCATCGTCGCGAAGAGCTCGTCCAGGCGTTCGAATCCCTCGTTCCCGCGATGCTCCATGCGGTTGTCGATCATCGCGTCGCGGTCCCGGACCGACTGGAAGACCGAGCGCATCCGGGCGATGGTCCGACCATCGCGTGCCTCGAGCTTAAGCGAGTCTAGGGAGACGTGGCCCAGGGTCGGTGTACGCCCGGAAGACGAGGTCACGTGGAGCGTCGAACTCCCTCGTCATCTCGATGTACGGAAGCCCGGGCTCGACGGTGATGGCGTATCGCTCATGGAGCGGCGGGTCAAGCGTCCCGGCGCGCTCTCATCGGGAGCGGATGTACCGATCCAGGAAGGCGTTCCGGAACGTCCCGTTCGGGTCGTGCCGCTCGAGGAGCGCCGTAAACCGCGGCAGGTTCTCGTACGACGCTCGGACCGCGCCCGGCGCCATCGTGAACAGCTTGCCCCAGTGCGGACGCGGCGCGAACGGCGCGAGTACGCCCTCGATGAGCCGGAGGACACGACGAACGGCGTCCCAATCGGGCTGCCAGGTGAAGTGGATCGCGACCGATGCCCGTCCAGATGCCGTGCTCATCCACAGCCCGTCGGCCGCGATCGTCCGGATCTCCGAGACCTGGACCAGCGGTGCGAAGCGGTCGCGGATGGCGTTCACAGCAAGGAGCGCCTCGACCGCGTGCACTCGCGCGATCAGGTACTCGCTCTGGAGCTCCGCGCCGGCGCTCGGAGTGTGGTCCATCCGGAAATGGGGCATCCGCTCGTACCACGGGCCAGGGACGCCCAGCTGCTCCGTGCACGCGTCAGTCGGCATCCCCCGGATCGGGTGGATCGGGCCCGTCGCCAGCGTTGCTCCGTAGAACCCGGGGGCGGGTTCGTAGCCATCCCCGTCCGTGACGCGACGCTTGAGCCAGACCTGCTCGAAGAGCGGACCGCGCCACCCGGTGAACAGGGAGACGCTGTCGGCCGCCACACTGATCTCGTCGAAGTGGTCCGCGACGCTGTCGAGCGGCAGGTCCTCGTACAGGTCCTGGCGCATCAGAAACGCCGGCTGGAGATCGAGGGTGAGCGAGGTCACCACGCCGAGGCCGCCGAGCGAGACGACCGCACCGTCGAACGCGTCCAGATCGCGGTCCCGCGTGAAGCGCTCGATCTCACCGTTGGCCGTGACGACCTCGAGCGCGCCCACTGCGGTCGCCAGGTTGCCGCTCCGATCCCCGGAGCCATGCGTCGCAGTGGCACACGCGCCGGCCACCGAGATGTGGGGCAGCGAGGCAAGGTTGTGCAGGGCGAAGCCGGTCGCGTGCAGCGGGCCGCACAGCGCTCCGTACCGGATGGCTCCATCGATCGTGACCGTCTCGGCCGCCCGATCCAGGTCGAAGCGCCGGGGCATGCGCTCCAGCGAGACAAGATCGCCGGTGGAATCGCCGATGTCGTTGAACGAATGGCGCGAACCGAGCACCTTCAGCGACCGCGCTCTGCGGACGATCTCCTGGAGCCGCTCGAGCGAATCCGGCTCGTGGAGCCGCGCGGCGCCGTAGACGCGATTGCCCGCCCAGTTCGTCAGCCCCGCGACTGGCGTGCCGTCGATCCCCATCCGTGGAGCGTAGCGCCGCGCCGGCCCGTCTCGCGTGGCACCGAAGCGCCTGCCGGGCCGCGCCTATCATGGCGACCAATGGACGCGGCAGCCCTGACCGACTGGTTCGAGCGACGCGTTGCCGACCACCTGTTCAGCGGGGTGGCCCTCGTCTGGCGCGATGACGGCCCGCTGTTCTCGTACGCCGGCGGTATCGCTCATCGCGGCCACGGCGTTCCGGTCACGGACACGACCAGGTTCGGGGTGGCATCGGTCACCAAGATGGTCACGGCGACGACCGTCCTGCGGCTGGTCGATCGCGGCCTGCTCCGGCTCGATCGACCGGTGGTCGAGCTCCTGTCGGCCGAGCAGCGGCCCGCCGCGATGACCGCCGCTCACACGGTCCATCACCTGCTCTCCCACACGTCTGGTCTGGCCGACTATCACGACGACGAGGACCAGTCGTGGACATCGTTCAGGTCGATCTTTGACCGGATCCCGAGCTATCGCCTGCGACGCGCCGCCGACATGCTGCCGCTCTTCGTCGACCTGCCCGCGGTCTCCGCTCCGGGCACGCGATACCAGTACTGCGACGCCAACTACATCCTGCTCGGTCTGGTCGTCGAGGCGATCACCGGTCGACCGTACGCCGAGGTCGCGCTGGACGACGTGCTTCGGCCGGCCGGGATGCTCGACGCATCATTCGACGCCCTCGACGACGACCCACCCCGGCTCGCGACCGGGTACCTGTCCTCGCCGGGCGTGCCACCTGAGACGTGGCCCTCGAACGTGTTCAGCCTGACCGCGAGGGGGATGCCCGACGGGGGGATGATCTCGACGGCTGTCGACCTCGTCCACCTGGTCGAGAGCCTCCTGGCAGGGCGTCTCCTCTCCCCTGCCCTGCTTCGGGCCATGCAGGTCCCGCAGGGTCCTCCGACGAACGAGGTCGAGCAGTACGGATACGGCCTCGAACTGACCGTGGTCGACGGCGAGGTCACGATCATCGGGCACGGCGGTTCGGACCCCGGGGTCTCGGCCAGGGTCTCCCATGACTTCCAAACGGCGACCACGATCGTCGTCCTGTGCAACTACACCCAGGGGTCGTGGGTGGCGACGCTTCATCTCGAGGAGGCCCTCGGCATCGTCGACCCACGGCCCTGATTGCGCCGGTTCAGCATTCGGGCATCCCTCCAGCGGTCGCCGCGGCACGTTCGAGGAGGGTATCGCGCCGTAGCGACGCCGACCAGGTTCGGTCGGGTGCACACTGGGCCGCATGCGAGTCCTGTTCACCTCGACCTCCGGCCTGGGCCACGTCCACGCCATGGTCCCCCTGGCCCATGCGCTCCGGGACGGCGGCCACGACGTCCGCTGGTTGACCGGACCCGACGCCGTTCCCCGTCTGCGGAGCGCCGGGATCGCGGCCGATCCGGTCGGCATCCCTTTCGAGGATCTGCGGGCCGAGTACCGTCGCCGCTACCCCGAGGCCGCCGGGCTGCCCAAGGAACAGGCTATCGACCACGTCTTCCCGCACTTGTTCGGTGTGATCGCGGCTCCACAGATCCTCCCCGAGGCGCTGCGGATCGCTCGCGAATGGCGTCCCGAACTTGTGGTCAACGATGCCGCGGAGTTCGGTGGCCCGATCGCCGCGGCGGTCGTCGGCGTGCCGGCGGTGACCCATGGGTTCGGCGAGCTCACCCCCGTCACTCGCGTCTTGGCCGCTGCGGAGGCGGTCGCCTCGCTGTGGCGGTCAGTCGGCCTCGAGCCACGTCCGTACGGCGGTTTGTACGACCACCTTTACCTCGACATCTACCCTCCCAGCCTGCACTCGACCGAGGCGAGCCACGTTCCGCGACGCCAACGGCTGCGGCCGGTCGCCTTCGACGACGCTGGGGACGACTCGTCGTTCGAGCCGCTCCCGAGACCCGACTCCGACCCGCTCGTCTACCTGACGCTCGGAACGGTCGACCGTGATCGAACCGCCCTGCTGACCGCCGTCCGGGCGATCGCCGCCCAGGCGGTTCGCATCCTCGTCACCGTCGGGCCGAACGGCGACCCCACCGCCCTCGGGCCACAAGCCGATCACGTCCGAGTCGAGCGCTATGTCCCGCAGACCCGTCTCCTTCGGCATTGCGCCGTGGTGGTCTCACACGCCGGTTCGGGCACGTTCCTCGCGACCCTCGCCGCGGGTATTCCGCAGCTCTGTCTGCCGCAGGCCGCCGATCAGTTCCTGAACGCGGCCGCGGGCCGACGGATCGGAGCCGCGATCGTGCTCGAGCCGGCTGCGCAGACCGGCCCGGCCATCGCGGAGGCAGTGTCTCGGTTGCTCGAAGATGATTCCTTTCGGCTTCGGGCCCGGGACGTAGCGGTCGAGATCGCCGCCATGCCCCATCCGAGTGACGTGGCGCAGATCCTCGAGAGGCTCGTCGAGCTGCGTCGCGGCAGCACAAACTGATCGGAATCGCTCGCGGCGGTCGGCTCAGCGATCGGCGTCGTCGCTCGCCGGCGGGATGTTGTGGTTGAACCGGAACACGTTGTCCGAGTCGTAGCGCCCCTTCAGCCTGGTCAACCGCTCGAATCGCTCGGGGCCGTAGGCGGCCCGGATCCGATCGACCGGCTCATCGACCGGTGAGTAGTTGGCGTAGCCCGCTCCGGTCAGCGACACCGGCAGCAGCGAATCGGCGACGGCGCGGGCCCAGCCGATCGGCCCCGCGTCGTCCGCCGGGTCCTCCCAGATCGCGATGGCGCTTACGTTCCAGCGCGCCTCCCGCTGTCCGAATGCTGCGCCCCCACCCGGCTCACGTCGGGCGGCCCCGGTGATTGCTTCGAGCAGGACGAAGCAGGTCGGCCTAGGTGCCGACTCCATGGCGGCCACCACCGCTCCGATCGCGACCGTGTCGAGATCGCGGATGAAGTGGCCCTTCCAGTAGTGACGCAGGCCGAACGGCAACAGCTCGGTCATCGTCTGGGCTTCGGGGTAGGTCATCGTGGTCATCGTGTCGGCGACGATCGGGAGGGCGCGGAGCGGCCGAATGGCAGCCTCGGCAGCGTCGGGGGTGCCCTGGAACACGATCATGATGGCGATCACCTTCTGCGCCCGCGGACCGGGCTCGATGCCGCCATCCGGATCGTGGGTCGCCGGGCCGGCGGCAAAGACCGCCAGCTCAGCCGGCGCCTGGCGGGCGAGCTCGGCGATCGCCGCCAGGGCGTCGCCGGCTGACTCGATCGGCACCAGCAGGTCGCCGGCATACAGCGATCCGACCGGCTGAAGCGTGAATTCGAACTCGGTCACGATCCCGAAGTTGCCGCCACCGCCGCGTAACCCCCAGAGGAGGTCCGGATCGCCTCCATCACCGGCGATGACGATCGAGCCATCGGCGGTCACGACCACGGCCCGAACGAGGTTGTCACACGTCAGCCCACTCGTCCCGATGAGCCAGCCGATGCCGCCGCCGAGGGCCAACCCGCCGACCCCGGTATCGACGAACGTCCCGCCCGGCATCGCCAGGCCGTGAGCCGTCGTCGCCTCGTCGACGTCCATCCACAGGGCGCCGCCGCCGACCGTTGCCCGACGTGCGACCGGATCCACGACCACCCGGCGGAGGCGTCGCAGGTCGATGACCAGCGCCGCGTCTGCGGTCGCGTGGCCGGCGACGCTGTGCCCGCCGCCACGCACCGCGATCGGCAGACCGGCCTCGCGCGCCCAGCGGACAGCGGTCGCCACGGCTTCGCTGGAGTCCGGCCGGACGACCGCCACCGGTCGCCGATCGATCGTCGCGTTGAACGTCGCCCGGGCCTCGTCGTAGGCGGGGTCGCCAGGCAGGATGACTTCACCCGAGACTGCGGCACTCAGGGCATCCATTCGCGCGTCAGCCGTCATCGACTCCCTCCCGTCAGGCCGGCCCCACGGCCGGCGCAGGATCACCGCACCGGTAGCACGATGACATAGCGGCCGTACCAGGCATCATCGGACGCCAGGAGGCCTGGCGTGTATGGATCGTCCAGCGGGCTGTCGGTCTGGCGGTATGTGCGCAGTCGATACTTGAGCGGACCGTGAACCATGTTCCAGTAGGAGATCTTCCTGTTCCGGAGCGCATCGCGCTTGAGCGGGTCCGTCAGGTAGACGTACTGGACTGTGAAGTCCATCGACACCGCCGGGTCTTGCCCGTAGACGACGTAGCCATTGAGGACCTGGGCATGACCGCCGGCCCAGGCCAGGATCCCGACCGGCCGGCGATAGTGGGCGATCGCGGCGATTGCGCTCTTGACTGTTGACGTTAACGAGGTCGAGGCGAAGACCTCATACGTCATCGTCTCGGGATCCTGGTAGTCGCCCCAGCCGTATTGATTGAGGGCATTGCGCCAGCCGTTGGGGTCGGTGCCACCCGGTCCCGGCTCGAGCGTGTCGTGGGCCCGAGCCCAGCGGATGATCGAGCGCTGGCGGGCCAGCGCGGTCGACGTGGCCCAGGCGAAGCCCTCGCCCCTGTGGCCTTTCGTGGCAACCTCGTTGAGCATGATCAGGGTCGACGCTGCGACGCACGAGGTCATGTCCGGGTTCTGATAGCGGACCAGAGTGCTGTACAGGTTGCGGCTGTACGTCCGGTCGGGCGGCGGCTCCTTGATCGTGACCCCGTGGGACGCGCTGTCGGTCCCACCGTCGTTGGTCACCGTCAGCGTCACGGTGTACATGCCGGGCGCGTAGGTGTGGATCGGGTTCTGATCGACCGATGTCGCGCCATCGCCGAACTCCCAGGCCCAGGTGGTCGGGTCACCGGTCGATGTATCGGTGAGGGTGGCGACCAGGCCGCCGACCGCCACGTCGAAGCCGGCATTCGGCGGGGAGGCACTCGCCGCGGCGGCGCCCGGCGCCGTCGTCGCGAGGATGAGGATCGCCGTCAGGATGCCGAGCGCGGCCGGCGATGGGCGTCGATGGGTGCGCATGGTCGGGCTCCATGAGGGCGATCGCCCGGCCGACGAACGCCGCGTTCGGTCCACGATACCGCAGGACGCGACCCGGGCGATCCCCTGACCATCCGATTCCGGGGCGGGGCGAGCCTGTAGCATCCGGTGCGTGGACGAGCTGGATGCGAAGGAAGCCGCCAGAGTCAGGCGCCGCGACCGAGACGCGGAGGCGCAGGCTCGGGCCCTACTGCGCCCCGGCATGGGAAAGGTCTTCAAGCAGATCCTCGATAGCCAGGCCAAGGCCGCCGGAACACGGCCGAAGGCGCCGCCCGACGAACCCCTGAAGAAGAGCCCCGGCCAGGCCTGAGCCCCAGTGGACTCGACGGCGACGTCGTGGCTCGATCGCGCGGTTCCCGTCACGGACCGGAAGATCGCGGTGCCGGGGCGCACCACTCGGTGTGATTCCGGTCTGGAAGTGTGGTAGTACGTTCGTCTGGGCCGGGTACCGGACCATTGGGAGGGTATGGGATGCGATCCATCGGGGGTCTTTGGCGGCTCGCCGCCGACGAGGAGCGCGGCCAGGGGCTGGCGGAGTATGCGCTGTTGCTGGCGCTCATCGCGATCATCGCGATCGCGGCGCTGTTGTTCCTGGGAGGGCAGATCAGCCAGATCCTGAGTGACGTCGGCACCTCGGTGTAGGACGACTCGGGTCGATCGGTCCGGAGCCCCCTATCGGGTCAGCCCGAACGTAGCGTTGCTCCAGGCACCGAGCAGACCCAACGCGACGGCCAGGGTCGCGGACCGTCCGGCGTACCTCGGAAAGCGGATGGCGATCCGCCATAGCACAAGCAGGATGAGCCCGATCGCCACGACCTTGTAGGCGGCCGGCCCGGCACTGCCGAGTGACCCGAACAGACCGCGCGCGACGGGGTTCTGTTCGGCGTGGATGCCGACCCGGGCGATGGCCGCCAGAAACGTGACCAGATCCGCCGCCTGGGCAACGACCACGAACAGGAATAGGCGGCGATACTCGACGAGCGTAGACACCGGGCCATCGTCCCGCAAAGGAGCGTCGGCGTCCCTAGGACGGCGGTTCCCGGGCGCACCGCCGCAGGTACCGCTCCGCCGTCAGGATCGCCCCGGCAACCTGCCGAGCCTCGCGCTGGGCAGGGACTGGTGCATTCGGACGACACGTGCGACCATGCTCAAGACTCTCGGGCGGACGATCCATCTCGTCTTCCGCCTGACTCGCGGTCCCTGGGGAGATCGTCGATGAACCGTCGGGCCCTGTTGACGGCGCTCGCTGTGGCCGCACTCTGCGTCACGTCCCTGTCGGCGGTCGGTGCTCGTCCCGCCCTGGCGGTATGCGCTGGAATGACGTCACTCCAGGACGGCGGTTTCGAGAGCCCGCCGGTCGCCGCGAACACGTTCACGCTGTTCCCGGCAGCGTCGGTGCCGCCCTGGGAGACGACCGATTCGCTGAACCAGATCGAGATCTGGGGGACCACCTTCCTCGGCGTCCCCGCGGCCGCCGGGAACGCCTTCACCGAGCTCAACGCCAACTCCGCTGCGACGGTGTACCAGGATGTCGTGACCGACCCGGGCGACACGTTGACCTGGACGCTTCAGCATCGGGGTCGAGGCGGTGCCGACACCATGGAGGTTCTCATCGGGGACGCGGCTATCGCCGACGTCAATGGCAACACCGGCTGGGGCTACACATCGCCCCCTCTGACCGATGGAAGGACCGCCTGGGGTACCCACACCGACAGCTTTGTCGTGCCCGCCGGTCAGATCTGCACCCGGTTCGCCTTCCGGGCGGTCAGTACGGCATCGGGGAGTGCCTCGATCGGCAACTTCCTCGACGACGTTAGCTTCGTCATCACGCCCGCGCCGACGCCGACGCCGACGCCTACACCAACGCCGACCCCGACGGGGACGCCCGGGGCGACTCCGACCCCCACCCCGACGCCGACGGGTACACCCGATCCGGGCTCGAGCACGACGATCACCCCTCCCCCGACCGACACGCTCGGGACGATCATCGCGCCGACATCGGTGCCGGCTGGTCCGATCCTCGCGGTACTCCTCGTCGGGCTCGGGATCGGCCTCGGGCTGATCGGCCGGCGGGTTCGCCGCCGGCGCTGATGCCCGGTCGTCCGAGCGCCGGGCCTCAGCCTCGATCGAGCCCTGGCGTCAGTCTCGGGCGGACTCGATCATCGTCGTCGGCGAGTTGTGGACCGCCGGGATGGAGCCGAGACGGCCGGCCTGATAGTCGGCCATGGCCTGCATGACCTCCTCCCGGGTGTTCATCACGAACGGGCCCATCCAGGCGACCGGCTCACGGATCGGACGGCCGCCAAGGACGATCACATCCAGACTCGGCGAGCGTGATTCCTGGACGGCGACGGCTGACACGATCAGCGTGTCGCCGTCGCCGAACAGAGCGAGCTGGCCCGTCTCGATCGGCCGGGCCTCGGTGCCGACCGTGCCGAACCCGGCCAGGACGTACACGAGCGCGTTGTAGTCCGGTCGCCATGGAAGCGTCAACCTGGCACCGGGGCTGAGCGTGGCATGGACAAACGTCATCGGCGTGTAGGTCGAGCCTGGGCCGGCATGACCGGCCACCTCACCGGCGATGACCCGGACGAGGGCTCCGCCGTCGCTCGACGAGACGAGGGCGACCTCGCTCGCGCGCAGGTCCTGGTAGCGCGGGGCCGACCATTTCTGGTCGCGCGGCAGGTTCACCCACAGCTGCAACCCGTGAAACAGACCGCCGCTGATCACGAGCGACTGCGGCGGCTTCTCGATGTGGAGGATCCCTGCGCCGGCGGTCATCCACTGGGTATCACCGTTGGTGATGACCCCTCCTCCGCCGTTCGAGTCGGCGTGCTCGAAGATCCCGTCGATCATGTAGGTGACCGTCTCGAACCCGCGATGCGGGTGCCACGGGGTGCCCTTCGGCTCGCCCGGAGCGTATTCGACCTCGCCCATCTGGTCGAGATGAACGAAGGGGTCGAGGTCGCCGAGGTCGACCCCGGCGAAGGCCCGACGGACCGGGAACCCCTCCCCCTCGAACCCGCGTGGCGCGCTCGTCACGCTCCGGACAGGTCGCGGGCGGGCGATCGCCGGATCCGGTTCGAGGATCCGTGGCAGGACGGTGATGTCATCGACGACGACGGCGGGCATCGAACTGAACTCCTTCAGTGGTTGCGCCACGATCATATCACCCAGGTCGTTGCGGGCGCAATCAGATTCGGCGGTCTGGAGACCCGCGCTACGATCGGACCATGATCGATGACGTCCCGACGACTCGTGGGTCGACGGCGTCCCGCCACTGACCCACGATCCCACCGCCCGCTAGGAACCGGCCTCGAGGACGACCCGACCGAACGGTCTGGCCCGGAGCGCCGTCCAGACCCCGCTGAGCATGTAGATGTCCTCACGGAACAGCTCGAGTGCCTCCGACTCGGAATCGGCCCGGACGAGCAGGAGCGCCGTGCTGTAGTCGAGATAGCCGCCCGCCTCGATGACGACCCCCTCGCGGAGCAGGCGGCCGATCCGGGTCAGATGCTCGGGACGGACGGGCGGCCGGAGACGCTCCGCGTCGGCGCTGTAATCGGCCTCGACGATGTAGATCGACTCGACCGCCAGGCCATCGGGGACCTCGCTCGCCCCAAACCCGAGGAACGTCCCGTCGGACGCCCGAACGATCGGCGCGACGCCGACGACCGCTGCGGGGTCGATCGGGCCGTAGATGTGCGGATAGCGCTCCTCGGCGTCGTCGAACCGCCACGGCGCCCCGGTGACGTCAAGGTCCACCGTCAGGATGACGAAGTCGCGCGGATCGGCCCGGTAGTGCCGGTTCGCAGTGGCGACGGTTGCCGCGGCACCGTCTGTGCAGTGGATGAAGCCCTCCGTCGCGAGGCTGGGCGACGTGATCGGCGCCGCCGGATCGCGCCCGGACCAGGCCTCGGTAGGGGTGAGGTGGAACGTCGGGCGCACAGTCGCTGACTCAGGCCGGGTCGAGCCGCCCAACAGCCGTCCAGCGGCGATCGACGACGAGCTGGATCACCGTCGGCGCCTCGGCCGTCAGGGCATCTCGCAGGGCGGGCTCGAAGGCATCGTCGGTATCGACCCGGACACCGATCGCACCCATCCCTCGGGCGATCGTGGTGAAGTCGACCGGTCCGAGCTCGGTCGCCTCGCCGACTCCGGTCCCGCGGGCGGCCTGATGCGCGTGGATCGTGCCGAAACGGGCATTGTCGAAGACGATCGCGACCAGGCGGCTTCCTTCGCGGACCGCGGTCTCGAGCTCGCTCATCGTCATCGCGAAGCCGCCATCGCCGGTTAGCGCCACGACCGGCCGGCCCGGATGCTCGATCGAGGCCGCGATCGCTGCGGGCAGTCCGTAGCCCATCGCCCCGGACGTCGGGCCGAGCAGCGTCCCCGGCCTACGGAAGCGGTAGCCCCGGGCGGCCCAGCCAGCGAAGTTGCCCGCATCGGTGGTCACGATCGCCTGCGCTGGCAGGATCTCGTTGAGGGTCGCCACCACCCGCCCGGGATGGACACCGGGGCCCGTCCACGGGACGTCGTCGACGATACTGGCCGCCTCGTAGGCCGCACGATCCGCCTCGTTCGCGGCGCGTCGGGCGTCGAATGCCTCGGCCAGCAGGACACCCGACGAGACTCGTCGGCGGGCGACTCGCAGGAATGTCCGGGCATCGGCGATGACGGCCAGGGTCGGAGCATGAAGGCCCGCATGTGCGGCGCGCGGCTCGAGGTCGACGTGAGCCCATGGGACGTCGGCGCGGGGCTGGCTGTAGTCGAACGACGCGATCTCGTTGAGCCGGCAGCCGAGAACCACGACCGCATCCGCGCTCTCCAGGCGCTCACGAACCGTGGCCGGGGCCCCGAGCCCAGTCATCCCGAGATAGAGCCGGTGATCGTTCGGGAAGACGTCGCCGCGGCGCCACGAGGCGACGACCGGGACCTCGAGGATCTCGGCGATGCGTACCAGGTCCGCGGTCCCGCGTGAGCGGAGCACCCCGGCGCCGGCCAGGATGACCGGGCGATGCGCCGCTGCAAGCAGCTGCAGAACGGCCCGGATCTCGTCGGGCTCGGGTTCGACCCGGGTCGGGCGGAAGGGCTGCGGGTCTTCGGTCGCGCCGGGCGCGAGCTCGTCGAGAACGTCCTCCGGGACGGCGATGACGACCGGTCCCGGGCGTCCAGCCAACGCGTGCCGAACAGCCTCGGCGATGAGGGCCTCGGCGCGGGCCGGCGTGTCGATCTCGACCGCCCACTTGGCCAGGCGCCCGATCGACCCGACCAGGTCCGCTTCCTGGAAGGCCTCACGCCCGCGTTGCGCTCGCCGAACTCCGCCGACGATCGCGAACATCGGGGTCGAGTCGGCGCGGGCGGTGTGGATCCCGATAGCCAGGTTGGCCGCTCCGACGGCCCGCGTCGCGAGGCAGACCGCCGGTTTGCCGGTCAGCTGACCATGCGCCTCGGCCATGAATGCGGCCGCACCCTCGTGGCGGGTAGCAACGACACGGATCCCGACGGCGGGCAGCGCGTCGAGGAGCCCGAGGAAGCTCTCGCCCGGGACGGTGAACGCGGTCGTCACGCCGGCCGCATGGAGCGCGTCGGCGATCAGCCGCCCGACCGTTCGCGGCTCACGATGGGGCGGCGGTTCGGGTTCCGGCACGGTCGTCGGCTCGGGTTCGGGCTCGGCGGCGGTCTCCGGCTCGGCCTCGGTCTCCGGCTCGGCCTCGGTTGCGGGCTCGGGCGCGGCGGTCTGAGTCGGCTCATCGTCCGGCGTCGGCACGGCTGTCAGCGTCGGCGCATCGCCCGGCGTCGGCTCGGCCGGCGGCGTCGGCGCATCGCCCGGCGTCGGCACGGCTGTCAGCCTCGGCTCGGCCTCGGCGGCTTCGGTCAAGAGCTCGTCGGGGCTCGCCTCCCCGCTCGTGAGCTCCTGTTCGCTAACGGTAGTTCTCGAACTGGAGGGGCACGATCTCGTCGAGCTCGCGCAGCCGGACGATGACCCGCTGCAGGTCGTCCTTGCTCTTGCCGGAGACGCGGACCGCATCACCCTGGATCTGCGACTTCACCTTCGGGAAGTCATCGCGGATAAGCTTCGTGATCCGCTTGGCGACGTCCTCCGGCAGGCCGCGCCGAAGCTTGACCTCCTGGCGGACCCTGTTGCCGCCGGCCGGCTCGACCTTGCCCCAATCGAAGATCTTCAGCGACAAGCCGCGCCGGATGGCCTTCGACTCGATGAGGTCCTTGATGACCCCGGCCAGATACTCGTCATCGGTGGTGATGACCAGCTCTTCCTTGCCGTGCTCGATGTCGATGTGGGCGTTCTTCAGGTCGTAGCGCTGGACCGCTTCACGTCGCACCTGGTCGAGGGCGTTCCGAAGCTCCTGCTCGTCAAAGTCGCTCACTACGTCGAATGAGACGTCGCCGGCCATCGACCCTCCTCCGCCTCGTGTCCGTTGGGAACGTTCATGGTACCGCGGCGAGCCGTCCACGGCCCACCCGTCCGCCGCTGTCGCGCCTGCCTCGAACGGCGCGCGGACGAAGGGCCACTTGACACGGCGGCGACGAGGCCGGTCGAGCCTGTCCGAAGCGGGCCGCTCCGATACCATCGGGTCATGAAGGTGACCTTCCTCGGCCAGGCCGGTCTGTACATCGAGACCCATGCCGGGAGCATCCTGTGCGACCCGTGGTTCAACCCGGCCTATTTCGGTTCATGGTTCCCGTTCCCGGCCAACGACGGGATCGATCCAAAGGCGATCGGCTCACCGACGTACCTGTACGTCAGCCACCTCCACCACGACCACTTCGACCCGGCCTGGCTGACCGAGCACTGCTCGAAGGACAGCACGGTCATCCTGCCCGACTACCCGGTCAACGACCTTCGTCACGAGCTCCACGACCTCGGCTTCCGGCGCTTCGTCGAGACGGCCGACTGCGAGCCGTTCGAGCTCGATGGCGGACTGCGGATCATGGTCATGGCCCTCGACGCCCCGACCGACGGGCCGTTGGGCGACTCAGCCCTGCTGGTGGACGACGGAACGACGCGCCTGCTCAACATGAACGACTCGCGTCCGACCGACCCGGACAAGCTGCTGGCGTTCGGCCCGCTCGACCTGCTCTTCATGCAGTTCTCCGGGGCGATCTGGTACCCGATGGTCTACGAGTTCCCGGTCAGGGCGAAGGAGACCCTGGCCCACAAGAAGCGGGTCGTCCAGCTGGCCCGGACGCAGCGCTACATCGAGATCCTCGACCCGACGTTCATCGTCCCGAGCGCCGGGCCGCCGTGCTTCCTCGACGACGACCTGTTCGCCCACAACGACTTCGACCGCTCGCCGACCAACATCTTCCCGGACCAGACGGTCTTCCTCGAGCACCTGGCCGAGGTTGGGATCGACGGCGGGCGGCTGATGCTGCCGGGCTCCTGGGGCGAATTGAGCCATGACGCGTTCGAGGTCAGCCACCCGCTGCCGGACTCGGAGGCCCGCCGGATCTTCACCGAGCGAGAGTCGTACCTGCGCGAGTACCAGGCACGAAAGCGTCCATTGCTCGACGCCGAGCACCTGCGCTGGGAGCGGGGGCCGGATGACGAACCGCTCGACCTGCTGGCCGAGCTGAAGGCCTGGTTCGAGCCGTTGATGGGGTTCGGCGAGCAGATCTGCTCGGGGATCGGGGCGGCGGTCCTGCTCGACCTCGGTTCGGAGGGGATCGTCCTCGACTTCGTCGACCAGGAGGTCCGCCGCTGGGACGGCGACGAGGCGTGTCGCTACATCTTTCGGATCGACCGACGACACGTCGAGGTCCTCGTCCGCGCGCACGAGGTCGATTGGGTCAACTCGCTGTTCCTATCACTCCGGTTCAGCGCCGCCCGGAAAGGGCCCTACAACGACTACCTGTACACCTGGTTCAAATGCCTCGATCTCGAGCGGCTCCAATACGCCGAGGGCTTCTACGCCGAGAAAGCCAAGGCCGAGGGCTCGTTCGTGATCGAGGGATGGGAAGTCCAGCGCCGCTGCCCGCACATGAAGGCGGACCTGACCCGGTTCGCCTCGATCGACGAAGCCGGCGTCCTGACCTGCTCGCTCCACGGCTGGCAGTACGAGCTCGAATCGGGCCTGTGCCTGACGTCCGAGGGCCACCAGATCACGGCGCGGCGGCTATCCGAGGACGAGCTCGCGGCGCTGGCTGCCGCAGCCGATTCGGGCGGAGCGGTCGTCGCCGGCGTCGACTGACCGTCTAGCGCTGGGTAGCCACGTAGGTCGCGAGCTTGTCGAATGCCATCTTCCAACCCATTGCGCCGGGGGAGTCTGCGGGGATGCCGGCGTGGGTCATCACCATCCTGGTTCGGTCTCCGAGAGGATCGAGTTCGAGGGTGATCTCGGTCGTGGTCGGGTGATCCTCGGGCATGCCCATGCTGGCCGGATCAAGGATGTTGCCGAGCTCATCGGACATGGACTCGGTATAGACGAGGCGTTTGTTGTCAACGACGTCGCGGTACTCGCCCGTGAACCACATCTTCATGGCGCCGTTCGGGGTCTGCATCTCCATGCACACCAATCGAGAACCACCGACGCGGACGTCCATCTTGGCGACGGGAATCGTCGCGCCTGTCGGGCCGTACCACGCGGCGAAATGCTCGGGCTCGGTCCACATCTTCCACACGAGCTCGGTTGGCGCGTCGACGATTCGCTCGATCACGACCTCGTTCCGGGACTTGGTGTCGTCAGCCATGATGCTTCCCAATCCTCCTCTCGGGTTGGATGCGGTTGAGGTAGTCGTCCAGACGGTCGAAACGCGATTCCCAAACCGGCCGATACTGCTCGGCCCAGGTGGAGACATCCCGGAGTGGTTCGGGGTCGATCGCGCACGGCCGGAACTGGGCCCGTTGGCTCCGAACAACCAATCCGGCACGTTCAAGCACCCTGAGGTGCCTCGAGATCGCCGGAAGGGTCACGCTGAACGGCTCGGCCAGTTCGTTCACGTTGGCCTCCCCTTGCGCGAGTCGAGCCAAGATGGCTCGCCGGGTCGTGTTGGCCAACGCCGCGAAGGTTTCGCTCAGTCGGTCTTCTTCCGTCACCTGCGCCATGCGACATCTCCCGACGGTTAACCGATCGGTTAGTTAACCACTATGGAACATACAGGCAGATGGCCGCGAAGTCAACGACGGAACAACGACAGCCGAGGTTCGGCACATGAGTGTGGCCCAACGCCAAGCGCGTAGCAGATCCGTTCACGGCCGAGGGGAAGGCCTTCGCCGACAGATACCACGACGATGGACAGGTGATGGGAGGCGTGGCGCTCGGGCAACGAGCTGGGCAAGGATCAGCTTCGTCGCTGGGCGCGTGCTTCCAGCGTATCCACGAGCCGCTCGGCGATCACCGATGAGCGACCGCCGCCCATGACCAGGACGACGTCACCGGCCTCGACGAGGGGCGCCAGCGCATCGGAGGTGGCCTCGACCGAGCCCGGCGCGATGGCGGGCGTGCCGCGGGCCGCGACCGCCTCGGCCAGATCTGCGGCGGACACGATGGTCGTGTCGGGGTCGCGGACGGCGAAGATGTCGGCGATGGCCACCCGATCCGCTCTGGCGAGGACATCGGCGAAGGCGTCGAGCATCGCGGCGGTTCGGTGGTATGTCAGCGGCTCGTAGACCGCCCACAGGCGCCGTCCGGGGTAGCGCAGGGCGACGGCCTTGAGCGTGGCCGCGATGGCGGTCGGGTGATGGCCGTAGTCGTCG
This sequence comes from Candidatus Limnocylindrales bacterium, assembly GCA_038325875.1. Lineage (GTDB taxonomy): Bacteria > Chloroflexota > Limnocylindria > Limnocylindrales > CSP1-4 > Chersky-267. Next base: position 5,128 of record JBBQJL010000032.1, on the reverse strand, counting down.
AGGACGACGACCCCGCCGACGTCGCCTTTGAGCTCGAACCGGCGGCCCACCCCGCCGAACGTCTGGAGCCCGTCCACGACGGCCTCGGCGTCCGCTCCATAAGCCAGCGCCCCGCCGGCCGCGCCGAGGGCGTCATCGGCGTTGTGGCGGCCCACGAGGCGCAGATGGGCCACAGCGGCGCCCTCATCGCCGGAGTCCCCCGCCAGCCCGTGAATGACGATCCGGGCCGAACCGTCGGCGTCGGCCTGGTAGCGGGCCACCAGCGCAGATGCCCGACCCAGCGCCGTACCGTACTCGCCCGGCAGCGTAGCCAGTCTCAGTTCGGCGGCAGCCGCATCGCCGGAGATCACCTCGAACGCCACGAGGCGTCCCCGCCAGTCGCCGAGCCGCGCCAGGACCTCGCGGACCCCGGCGTCGCCCGCGTTGGCCACGAGCGTCGGCGGCTCCACTCCCCCGTCCCCCGGCACAGCGCCGCGGAACCGCCGGATCCAGTCGTCGAACGTGGCGACGACGTCGGCCCGGCTCGCGAACACGTCCGGGTGATCCCAGTCCGCGTTGAGCAGGACGCCGACGACCGGCCGATACGGGTCGAAGTTGCCGGCATATTCGTCCGCCTCGACGACGGTCGGCCGGCCGCTGCCCAGACGCACGACCGACGGCAGGCCGCCGGTCAGCTCGGCCGGCAGGACGGCTCCCACGAATGCGGACGGGTCGAGTCCGGCCCGGACGAGGAGGTGGAGCAGCCAGCCCGTGGTGGTCGACTTGCCGTGCGTACCGGCCACTGCAAGGAGATCGCCGCCGCGGGTCGCGATGGCGTCTGCGATGAGCTGCTGACAGCTGGTCGCCGGGATGTCGGCCGCGTGGGCCGCGTGGAGCTCCGGCTGGTCCGGATCGATCGCAGTGAGCGCCTTGGACACGGCGATCCGGTCGACCAGCGGGCCGCCGTCGGCGCCGACCACGTGACCGGTTTCGTGGCGCCAGGCCAGCGGGATCCCAGCTGCCTCGACCGCGTCGCTGTAGCGGCTCGGCTCGCCGGAGTCGCAGCCGCTCACCGTGGCGCCGGCCGCGTGGGCCAGGAGGAGTGCCGCCGAGGAGGCCGAACCCGCTGCGCCGACGACGTGGATGCGGGTTCCGGCCGCGAGCGGCTGCGGCGATCGCGCCGGCTCAAGGCCGCGGGTGATGTCCTCGATGCTTCGGGTCACCGTTCGGCGACCGGGGTCGCGGCGTCCCGCCCGGCGGCCGCGGCCATCCGCCGCGCCTGCGTCTCGGCGACCTCGAGGAACAGCGCCAGGACGGCCCCGGCGCTCGCGGCCTTGTTCTCGACACGGTCGCCGGTCCAGGTATGGCGGCGGACATCGACCCGCTCGGGGTTGGCGACCGCGATGAAGGTCAGTCCGACTGGCTTCGCCGCGGATCCTCCGCCCGGTCCGGCGATGCCCGTGACCGACAGCCCGAAGGTCGTCCCGAACCGCTCGCGCGCCCCGAGCGCCATCGCCTTGGCCACGTGGGCACTGACCGCGCCACGCATCTCGATCAGCTCGGGGTCCACGCCGAGCAGGATGGCCTTGATCCGGTCGGCGTAGGCGACGATCCCGCCGAGGACGTAGCCGCTCGATCCGGGGATGTCCGTCAGCGTGTCGGCGACGAGCCCGCCGGTGCACGACTCGGCCGTCGATACGGTCCAGCGATGGGCCAGGCAGACATCCTGGACGCGGACCGCCAGGCCATGAAGATCATCGAGAGGCGCGGCGTCCATCAGCTGGTTGCCCGGGTCAGCGATGGTTGGTCTGCTGCGGGTCGGCCGGCGGCGGCGCGAACAGCCAGGTCTGCGGCGCCCCGGACGGTCCGAGCTTGCCGATCGTCGTGCCGTTGAGCGTGAAGTAGGTCACCCCTGAGGACCCGGTGAAGACCTCGACCGAGTCGGTCCCTCGGAAGGACATGGTCTTGCCGTCCTTGAACAGCTTTCCGGCTCCGACCCGCGGATCGAGCTGGCCGTCGACCCAGATCTTCATCCAGGCCGGGCCGCCCTTGACGCTGACGACCAAGTTGACGCCCTTGTAACTGACGGTCACGTTACGCGTCAGGGACGTGGTCTTGCCCTCCGAGCTCGCAGCGGTGATGGTCAGGGTCCATCTGCCCGCGGTCAGCTCGACGGGGATGTTGAAGGTCCCATCCTCGCCGATGTCGGCGGTCTGGGGCTTCGGCGGCGCCGGGGTTGCGGTCGGCTTCGCACCGGCGGCCGCTGTGCCGGTGAACGCCGCGCCGACCGTCACCGTCTTGGCGTTCGTGGTCGAACCCTGGACGGGGATCGCCCCGTTCTGGACCGTCACGCCATCGGCCGGCTGGTCGATCGTCAGGGTCGGGACGAGGACATCCGGGAATGGGACCGTGATGAAGATGTCGACCGGCTTCTCGGCGGTCTTCGTCGTCTGCGGATCCGTGGCGCTGATGCTGAACGTGTTCTTGCCGCGGCGTAACTCGACATCCGCCGTCCAGGTCCCCGCGGCCGAGGCCGTGATCAGGACCGGCTGCCCACCGGCGATCGTGATCGACACGGTCGCGCCCGGGTCTGACGTCCCGCGCAGGGTGTAGGCCGAGGCCGTGTCGTCGACCGTGATCACCGCGCTCGACGGATCGGTCACGGCGACCTCGGGCGGGCGAGAGAAGCGCATCACCTGGAAGCCGAGGTAGCCGATGAACAGGAGCACGCCGACCGTCAGCGCCGCGGCGACGAACAGGCCGATCGAGAAGGTGAGGCCCTTGCGCGGCGCACTGAGCGGCTTGGGGACGTTGATCGTCGGCTCGTCCTGGGCCCCGCCGTCGCCCCGCTCCTGCCGCCACTGGATGAGGACCTCGTCCGGGTCCAGCCCCAGGTACAGGGCGTAGTTGCGCAGGAAGCCCTTGGTGTAGACGGCGCCCGGCAGCTCACGGTAGTCGCCACGCTCGAGTGCCCCGAGATAGCGGGCGCGGATCTTGGTGTCCCGCTCGGCGCGGTACAGGTCCACGCCTTTCGCCTCGCGGGCAGCGAGCAACCGCTCCGGCAGACTCGTCTGCGGCTCAGTGGGCGTCGATGGGCGGCCGTTGCCGCCACGGCCCCCACCCGTTCGGCGGCGGGCCTCGTCTCGGGTCGTCATGTCGGTGAGGTGGATCCTGCTGGTCACGGCGACGGGCGCTCGGCCCGGGTCGTCCGGCCAAGGATACCCTCTCGAGTCGAACGGCCTGACGGCCGACTGGCTCAGTCCCCCGGATCGTCGATGTCGTCGTAGCTCCGGAGCCAGTTGTCGGGACCGTAGACGGTCCGCGGCGCGGCTGGGTTGCGGACGTCCTGCGGGCCGATGATCCCGTATCGCTCGAGTTCGTCCATCAGCCGGCTGGCCCGTGAGAACCCGACCTTGAGCTTGGTATGGAGCATCGACGTGCTGGCCCGCTGGCTGGCAGTCACCAGCTCCGCAGCGCGGACGACCATGTCGTCGTCGGCCATCTTGGCCAGCCAGGCGAAGTGGGTACCGCCTGATCCCTCCTCGCCGTCGAAGTAGGCGAACAGCGACTCGTCGTAGAACGGCTCCGGCGCCTGGGCCTTCCAGTGATCGACGACCGCGCTGACCTCTTTGTCCGACACGAACACGCCCTGCATCCGGACCGGCCGGGGCAGGTCGACCGGCTGGTAGAGCATGTCGCCGCGCCCGATGAGATCCTCGGCGCCGGGGGCGTCGAGGACGGTCCGGCTGTCGACCATCGAGGCCATCGCGAAGGCGATCCGGCTCGGGACATTGGCCTTGATCAGCCCGGTCACGACGTTGACGCTCGGCCGCTGGGTCGCCAGGACGAGGTGGATCCCGACGGCCCGCGCCTTCTGGGCGATCTTGACGATCGGGTCCTCGACCTTGCGCCCTTCGCGCATGATCAGGTCGGCCAGCTCGTCGATGATGATCACGACGTAGGGCAGGTGCTCGTCCGGCCCGACCTTGTCGTTGTACGCGGCGATATTCCGGACCGTATGCGAGGCCAGCTGCTTGTAGCGCTCCTCCATCTCGTGGACCGCCCAGCCGAGCGCGGCCTTGGCTTCATGTGGCTCGACGATCACGTGCTGGAGGAGGTGCGGCAAGCCGTCGTAGGGCGCCAGCTCGACCCGCTTGAGGTCGACCAGGACGAATCTCACCTCGTTCGGCCGGGCATGCATCAGGATGCTCGTGATCAGGGCATTGACGCACACGCTCTTGCCCGAGCCGGTGGCCCCGGCGACGAGGAGATGGGGCATCTTGGCCAGGTCAACCGCGTAGGCCTTGCCTGAAACGTCTCGCCCGAGGGCGAAGGTCAGGCGGCTGGTCGACGACAGCATCTGGGTGTCGTCGACGAGGTTGCGGAAGTCGACCGTCTCGCTTTTCACGTTGGGGATCTCGATCCCGACGGTGTCCTTGCCAGGGATCGGCGCTTCGATCCGGATGGACCGCGCCATGAGCGCCATGGCCAGGTCGTCGGCCAGGCCCTCGATCCGGGAGATCTTCACCCGGGCGTCGGGGCGGACTTCGTACTGGGTCACGACCGGACCGCTGTTGACCGCGACGACCTTGGATTCGATCCCGAAGCTGCGCAGCTTCTTCTCGATGTCGGCGCAGTTCTCGGCGTGATTCATCTCGCTGCCGGAGATCGAGGTCGGACGGATCTCGAGAAGCGACGACGACGGCAGCGCCCAGGTCACAGCGCGCACGTCGACGAGGGGGGGCGCCAGATCCTCGGCGCGGGCGCTCGCGCGCGCCACCCCGAGCGTCCCGCCACCGGCGCCGACCCCGGCGCCGACCCCGACGGCGACCCCGATCGGATCGACCACGGCCGGACCGTTCGGGCGCGGCCCGCCGCTGAGACCGCCCGGGCCGTCGTTGGCCGACCAGATCGTCTGGCTCATCGGGACCGGGCTCGGTGCCCGGGTGCTCGAGCGGCCTTCGTCGGGTGCCTCGTCGGGGCCGGTCGGTCGGGTCGCGACCGGCGCCAGCTCGACCGGGACGGCCCGGCTTGCCCCCCGCGCGGCGGCGGCCCTGGCGGCCGCGGCTGCGGCCACGGCATCCGGATCGGCCGGCGGCGCGAGCGTGTCCGCGGCGGCCCGTGCCCCCCGTCCGAGCTGGGCGAGGAC
>JBBQJL010000031.1:0-37596 GCA_038325875.1 Candidatus Limnocylindrales bacterium | reverse complement strand
CGGGTCCAGCCGACGTGGAGCGTCCCGTCGCCGGCGAGACCGACCCCACCCATGTAGCTGTCCTTGCCGTTCGAGGCGACCAGGAAGTCCTGGGTCAGGGTCGGGGCGTCGGTCGGCACCGTCGACGTGTTCAGTTCGGTGACGCGGACGCAGTCGCGCTGGGTCGAGTCGCCGCCCGGCTGGCAGCTGCCGGTCGATACGAGGACGAGCCGGTCGCCCTGCACGATCGCATCGGTCGGGCGCGAGTCGACCGCATCGGTGATGGTGCCCGGACCTGGCTGCTTGGGCACGGGCGGATCGATGAACGGGGCGACCCGCTGGTACTCCTCGGTCAGGCTGTCGAGCCGTTCGAGGCGCAGGGTCCCCGCCTTCACGCCGCCGACGAGCGAGACGTAGCCGAGCCCGACATCGCCCGACCCGAAGTCGTACTGCATGACGATCTGCATCCGGCTGCTCGTGGCCGGGACCTGCACGGCGACCCGGGGGGTGAACCAGTGCACGGTCTGGGTCGGACTCACCACGAGTGTCGCCGGGAAGAGGCTCTCGCGGACCGCGACCCCGCCGCCATCGAGGAGGTCGGCCCAATCGACGTAGAGCACGTCGCCACCGAAGAATGGGGACGCACCGGACAGGCAATCGGCCCCGCCGACCATGTCGAACAGGTTGCTGGCGAACCCGATCTTGTCAGTAGTCGTGCCTGGCGCCGGGTAATCCGGCAGCTGATCGTTGAACGTGACGTAGTGCTGGTCCCAGGTCCCCGTCGGGTCCCTGGTTCGCGACACGGCGAAGTCGAGATACCCGTGGCCGAAGAAGGCCCGGTTCGGGTCGGTCCCCGAGTCCGGGATGCAGTCCCAGCTGACCTCGGTCGCCAGCCAGCGCCCGTGGAGACTGTCATAGATGACATGCGGATCCGAATCGAAAAAGCCGGACGCGGGCAGTTCGAAGAAGTCCGGCAGGCTGATGTCGATATGGGTGCCGCCGTTGCGATCGGTCATCCGGACAGCCAGGTTGACGGCCTGGACGATGTGCTCCGGGCCGACGGCGACCCACGGGTCCGGCGGCTCGCCGTCGGTCGCCGCGTTGGTCGATCGGGCCAGCCCGTTGAAGCTCGTCTGGAATGCCGGTCCGTCGCCGTTGATGGCGGCCTCGACCGGGTCGGGCGGACCGACCACGCGCGGCTTGGGAGCCTTCGAGGGTTTGGACGGCTTGGTCGTTGCGGCGGAGCCGCCCGTCGACAGGAACGGCAGGGTTCGCTGCAGGCGCTTCGTCGGCTTCCTCGCTGCGAGCCTGCGCACGTTCACAGATCCGCGCGCCTGCGCGGTCCGTTCGGTCAGCTTGAGATCCAGCGCGGGTCGGTTCGGGCCCGTGACGCCTGCGTCTCGTCGGGCCATCGCGGGGCTCGAACCGGCCGACGGTGGCGGGGCGGCCGCTACGCCGCTGGACAGGGTCGAGCCGATGAGCAAGGCGGCGATGAGCGAGGCACCGAAGCGGAGCGTTGCACGACCAGGAGCCATCGTCATCCCCTCAGCTCGGCGGTCAGGCGCGATCTGGACGGCCGCCTCCCCCACGACCCAGCGACCCTAGCATGTTCATCGCGGACGTCCATGGAGGGTCCTGCAAGGTCGGGCTGGGCGTGCGGCGGTAGCATCCACCCATGACGATGTCGCTCGACACGATCCGCGCGGCGCCGAAGGTGCTCCTGCACGACCATCTCGACGGCGGGCTCCGACCGCGGACGATCGTCGAGCTGGCCGCCGAGACCGGCTACGAGGGCCTGCCGACCACCGACGAGGACGAGCTGGCCGCCTGGATCCGACGCGGCGCCGATCGGAAGTCGCTCGAGCTGTACCTCGAGACGTTCGCCCACACCGTCGGGGTGATGCAGACGGCGTCGGCCATCGAACGGGTCGCCGCCGAATGCGCCGAGGACCTGGCCGCCGACGGGGTCGTCTACGCCGAGGTCCGCTACGCACCCGAACTGTCGACGGCCGGCGGATTGACCCTCGACCAGGTCGTGTCAGCCACGATCGATGGGTTCCGGGTGGGGATGGAGCGTGCGGCGGCCGCCGGGCGGACGATCGTCGTCCGCTCGCTCGCCACGGCGATGCGCCAGGAAGACCGCGCCCTCGAGATCGCCGAGCTGGCCCTCCGCCATCGCGATGACGGCGTCGTCGGCTTCGATATCGCCGGTCCGGAGGCGGGCTTCCCGCCGGGCCGCTTCGCGGACGCGTTCGGGCGGCTCGTTCACGCCAGCTTCCACCTCACCCTCCACGCCGGGGAGGGCTATGGGCTGCCGTCGATCCGCGAGGCGCTCGACCTCGGGGCGGAGCGGCTAGGTCACGGCGTTCGGATCGTCGACGACATCGAGCTCGATCGGGACGGCCGGGCCCATCTGGGACGGCTGGCGGCCTACGTCCGCGATCGGCGCATCCCCCTCGAACTGTGCCCGACCTCCAACGTCCACACCGGCCTGGCCGCGTCGGTGGCCGACCATCCGATCGACCTGCTCCGGCGACTCCGCTTCCGGATCACGGTCAACACCGACAACCGGCTGATGAGCGACGTCACCCTGTCGAGCGAGTTCGCCGCGCTCGACGCCGCGTTCGGGATCGGCCTGGGCGAGATGGAGTGGCTGACCCTGAACGCGATCAAGTCGGCCTTCCTGCCCTTCGACGAGCGCCTCCGCCTGATCGACGAGGTGATCAAGCCCGGCTACGCCCGGCTCCGCCGCGAGGCCGCCGGCTGACCGGTCGATGAGCAGCTCGGGCCCTGAGCCCGGGGTGTAGGGTGGCGTCATGGTCAAGCACAGCAAGGTCAGACCGGTCCCGCACGACAGCCCGGATCTCGACGAGGCTGAGGATCCCGTGGACGACGTAAGGGACCTGGGGGTGGTCGCCGGGAGCCAGGCCGCCAGCGGCCTGCCCCAGGGGATCACGGCCGTCGTCATCGTGTACGCCGTCGTTCGTCTGGCCGGACTGCTGGTCCGCTTCCTGCGGAGCGGGACCCGGACCCGACCCTGACCGGCCGCTAGCCGGTGGTGGCGCCGGCGGCCTGTTCGACGGTGGTCGGCAGGGAATCGAGAAGTGGATCGGTCCACGTCCAGGCGGCGCCGTGGTGCTTGCCGACGGCGCCGTGGCGGGCGGCCTCGACCCGGAGCGGCAGGCCGAAGATCTCGATGAACCCGACCGCGGCCGCGTGGTCGAACGCATCACCCTCGTCGTACGTGGCCAGGCTCTTGTCGTACAGCGACAGCGGTGAGCGCCGCCCGACGATGATCGCCGAGCCGTGGTCGAGCCGGATCCGGGCGTCGCCGCTGACGACTCGCTGGGACGAGGCGACGTAGCCGCGCAGGTCGCGGTGGAGGGCGCTGAACCACAAGCCGTCGTAGGTCAGCTGGGCCAGCTCGTCGGCCACCAGACGGTCGAACCGAAGGGTGTCCTTCGACAGGGTCAGCCCTTCGAGCGCCCGGTGGGCCGTGTGCAGGATCGTCGCTGCCGGCGTCTCGTAGATCTCCCGGCTCTTGATCCCGACCAGGCGGTCCTCGACGTGATCGATCCGCCCGACGCCGTGCGCCCCGCCCAGCTCGTGGAGCCGTTCGATCAGCTCGACGGGCCCGAGTCGCTCGCCATCGAGCGCGACGGGGATGCCGCCCTCGAAGGCGATGGTGACCCCGACCGGGTCGGGTGCCATGCTCGGCGCGACCGTCCACTCGTAGGCGTCCGCCGGCGGTGCGACCCAGGGGTCCTCGAGGACGCCCGTCTCGCACGACCGACCCCACAGGTTGACGTCGATCGAGTAGGGCGAGCCCTTGGTGATCGGGATCTCGATCCCGCGCTCGTTGGCGTAGTCGATCTCCTGGTCGCGCGACAGGCCCATCCCGACCCGCATCGGGGCGACGACCTCGAGGCCCGGGTCGAGGGCGTGGACGGCCACGTCGAAGCGGACCTGGTCGTTGCCCTTGCCGGTGCAGCCGTGGGCGACGGCGTCGGCGCCCTCACGTGCCGCGACCTCGACCAGGAGCTGGGCGATGAGCGGCCGCGCCAGCGCGGTCGCCAGCGGGTAGGCGCCCTGGTAGAGCGCGTTGGCCTGGAGGTGCGGCCACACGAAGTCGGTCGTGAATCGCTCGCGGGCGTCGACCACGTAGGCCTTGCTCGCCCCCGCGCTCATCGCCCGCCGCTCGACTCCGGGCCGGAGCGAGCCGCCGCCGAGATCGATGGTCAGGGTGACGACCTCGACGCCGAACTGCTCTCTGAGCCAGGCGACGGCGACCGACGTGTCGAGCCCGCCCGAGTAGGCGAGGACGACCTTGTTCATGACAGCGCCTCCGAGGATGCGACGGACTGGGCCTCGATCGCCCGAAACCGCTCGAGCCAACGCTCGAGCCGAGCCTCATCGGCGAACAGGACGAGAAGCGTATTGTCCCCGGCCAGGGTGCCTGCCTGCTCGGTCAGCGACGAGTCGTCGATCGCCTGGGCGATGGTCGAGGCGGTCCCGGGCGTCGCCACCAGGAGGAGGATCAGGCCGCTTCGCCCGACCGACACGGGGATGTCGGCCAGGATCCGGCGGAGCTTGTCGTCCGACCGCGGAGGCCGGACGGCAAGGTCTTCCGGCGCGACGTAGACGTGCCGATCGCCACGGGGGATCTTGATCAGGCCGAGCTCGGCGACGTCGCGCGAGACGGTCGCCTGGGTGACAACGTAGCCGCGCCGGCCGAGCTGCGCGGCGAGCTCACCCTGGCTGCCGATGGGCATCCGGGTGATCAGCTCGCGGATCGCCCGCTGCCGGTCGACCCGCGTCCCGCTGCTGGTCCCGTTGCGCATCGCAGGCCTTCTCAGACCGCCCCGACCCGGGGCGAGCGGCTGGCCGTCAGGCGCGTCCCGAAGGTCGGGTCGTCGAGGGCGCGGGCGAGCGCGTCCGGGGCGGACGCGTCGGCGATGATCGCCTCGGCGCCGTCCCAGCCGAGGGCCAGCAGGGCGGCCCGGATCTTGGGGACCATCCCGCCCGCGATGGTTCCGGCGTCGATGAGCTCCTCGGCCTCGCCGGCCGTGAGGCTGTCGAGGCGGTGGCCGTCGGCATCGCGCACGCCGTCGACGTCGGTCAGCAGGACGAGCTGTCGGGCGCCGAGACCGCCGGCGATCCCGGCGGCGACGTCGTCGGCGTTGACATTGCAGACGAGGCCGTCCTCGTCGCGGGCGAGCGGTGCCACGACCGGCACCTGGCCGCCGACCAGGAGCGAGTCGATGAGGTCGCGCCGCAGGCCCACGACGTGGGCCACCAGGCCCATCCCCGGGATGCGCTCGGCGACGAGCATCCCGCCGTCGACGCCGGACAGCCCGACCGCATCGACCCCGAGGTCGCGCAGGCCGGCGACCAGCTCGCTGTTGACGACCCCGCGCAGGACCGCGGCAGCCACCTCGAGCGAGGCGGCGTCGGTCACTCGCAGGCCGCCCTCGAAGGTCGACGGGACGCCAAGCCGATCCAGCCATTCGGTGATCCGCTTGCCGCCGCCATGGACGAGGACGACCGGGCGCTGCCGGGCGACGGCGGCGACCTCGATCAGGACCTGGCGCTGGTCGGCGATGGTCGTTCCGCCGAGCTTGACCACCAGGACTTCGCTCACGTGGTGTACTCCGAGTTCTCGATCACGTAGGCCTCGGTCAGGTCGCAGCCGAACGCCTCGCCGGTCCCGTTGCCGGCGCCGAGGTCGAGCCGGATGACGACCTCGTCGGCGTTCATGGCGTCGCGGGCTGCCGCCCGGTCGAACGAGACCGGGCCACCGGCCGGCCCGTCGAACACGAGATGACCGGCGATCGCCACCCGGAGCCGATCCGGGTCCACCGCGACGAGGCCGCCACCCCGCCGCGCTGCCTCGGCAGGGCCAAGTCCCGCGGCCTCGAGCACGGCCGGGTCGGCCGCCCGGGCATTGCCTGCTGCACCCACGATCCGGCCCCAGTTCGGGTCGCGGCCATGGGCGGCCGCCTTGACCAGGCTGCTCGAGATGACGGCCCGCGCGACGGCCCGCGCGTCGGCGTCGTCGATCGCGCTCGAGACCTGGCAGGTCAGCAGGGTCGTGGCGCCCTCGCCGTCGGCCGCCTGCTGACGGGCGAGATCGCGGGCGATCGCCTCGAGGGCGCGCCCGAGGGTCGCGGCGGCGGCCGTCCCGTGCCTGACCGATGCCGCTCCGGCCGCGCCAGACGCGAGGACGAAGACGGTGTCGTTGGTGCTCGTGTCGCCATCGACGCTGAGCTGGTCCCAGGTTCGAGCGGCGGCCGGGCGGAGGAGGGCGTGGAGGACGACCGGCTCGACGGTCGCATCGGTCAGGACGATCGCCAGCATCGTCGCCATCCGCGGATGGATCATCCCGACACCCTTGGCCATCCCGGTCAGGCGGACGGGGACGAGGGGTCCGGTCGGGCTCGGCAGCTCGATCTGAAGGGTAGCCAACTTCGCTCGGGAGTCGGTCGTCCGCAGGGCTTCCGCGGCGGCCGTCAGCCCGGCATCGGCATCGGTCAGCTCACCCGTGGCGATCGCCACGAGCCCGGCCCGGACCCTGTCGAGCGGCAGACGCGTCCCGATCACGCCGGTGGACAGGAGCAGGGTCGCCTCGACCGGGACCCCGACCGCGCCGGCCAGGGCCTCGGCCACCGCGACCTGGTCGGCGGCTCCGGCAGCGCCGGTCGCCGCATTGGCGCACCCGCTGGTGGACACGATCGCCCGGGCATGGCCGTACCGTCCGTGCCCAGTTGGGTCGGTCGCCGCGAGATGGGCCTGGGACAGGCGAACGGGCGCCGCCGCGAATGCGTTCGGGGTGAAGACTGCGGCGGCCGACGCTGGGCCGTCGGTCGCGACCACGACGGCCAGGTCCGGGCGGCCGGACGCCTTGATCCCGGCGACCGTGCCGCCGGCGATGAACCCGCCGGGCATGGCCGCCCGCCGCTCGACCCCCGGCAGGGTGGAGGGCAGTGGCCGAAGGAGCGTCGGGTCGTCCGTCGCGGCCGTCGCCGCGGCGTCCGCGGCCGTCGTCGGGGCGTCAGTCGCGGGGGGGTGGATCGTGGTCATGGCGCGATCGGGAGCTGCTCGAGCCCGAGCGTCTCGGGCAGTCCGTGGACCAGGTTGAACGCCTGGATCGCCTGGCCGGCGGCGCCCTTGACCAGGTTGTCGATGGCGCCGAAGGCGAGGATCCGTCCGGTGCGCTGGTCGAGGCGGACGTGGACCCGGGCGAAGTTGCTGCCGTGGACATGTCGGGTCCCGGGCGCGCTGTCAACGACGTCGACGAACGGCTCGTCCGCGTAGGCCGCCGCGTAGAGCTCATCGAGCCCGGCCTGGTCGACCGGTCGGGTCGGCCGGACGTGGCAGCTCGACAGGATGCCCCGGCTCATCGGGACCAGGTGGGGGAGGAAGTCGACCGCCGTGATCCCCGGATTGGCGTCGGGGCCGAGGCCGGCCGCGGTCGCCGCGTGGTCCAGCTCCTGCTCGATCTCGGCGACGTGGCGGTGGCCGCCGACCCCGTAGGCCTTGACGCTCTCGTTGACCTCGCCGAAGTGGAGCTCGGCCTTGGGCTCCCGGCCTGCGCCGGACACCCCGCTCTTGGCGTCGACCACGAGATCGCCGATGAGCCCGGCCCGGGCCAGGGGCGCCAGGGCGAGCAGCGTCGCGGTCGGGTAGCAGCCCGGGGCGCCGACGATCCGGATGACCTCGCCCTCGAGCGCCCGCAAGCGGTCGCGATGGAGCTCGGGCAAGCCGTACACGGCCAGCGGCAGGAGCTCTGGGTGGGGATGCTCGAAGCCGTACCAGCGCGGGTAGTCGGCCGGGTCGCGCAGACGGAAGTCCGGCCCGAGGTCGATCGCGCTGGCTCCGCCATCGACGATGCCCGGGACGAGCTCGGCCGCGGTGCCGTGCGGAAGGGCCAGGAAGACCGCGTCAGCGGTCGGCAGGTCGGCATCGACGAGGTGGAGCGTGGTGGCCAGGTGGGGGTGGATCTTGCCGATCGCCTCGTCGTCACGGCCGCGCCCGACGAGCCCGACGATCGTGACCGCCGGGTGTCGATCGAGCAGCCGGACCAGCTCGGCTCCGACGTAGCCGGTGGCGCCCATGACAGCTACCCGGATCGGGGCGGAGGGACCAGGCCGGCGATCCGCCTCGGTCGCCGCGTCGAGACTCGCGCTCACGGGCGCGTTCGGCCGCTCGCTGTCGGCCGTCTCGTGCAGAGTTCGGGGTGGATCGCCGTCATGGATGCATGACTATACATCGAAAGCGCATAGTCATGCAACAAGGACCGAGCCGGAACGCCGCGCTCTCGCCATGTGCTCACCATGCGGACGTTCGTCAGCGGTTGTCGGCCGCCGATCCCGGGAGCGACCTCGAATCCACACTGGGCCACGCTTGGATCGGCATGACGACCCGCCATCGACACCTGGATGAGACCATTCCCGGGCGTCCGACCGTGACGAACGCTCGTGTAGTGAGCGCTTGGCAAGAATGAGGGTGGATCCGGACCGCTCAATTCCCACCACTCGGGGGGACACTCCTTTCGTCCGCCAGGCGCATCGCTTCGACGACGACCTTGGGCAGGACTGCGCCTCGCTGGCCTCCGCCACCAGCCGCGCGGAGCGCGGATCGTCACTGGCGCATGGTGCGCACGTTAGCCGATGAATTGCCACGATCCAACGGGGCCGCGGCCGTTCCGCCGCATTGGCCAAGCGTGGCGAGCCCGTCGCGGAGGCAGGCGATGGCCTTCCGGGCCGCCTCAGGCCCTCTAACGTGCGGGCCGTGCGCGCCCGGCGGTGAGCGCCGGGGCATGGCCACGTCAGGTGCCCACTCGGCCCACTCCGCTTACTCGGTCTGATCGGCCAGGATGTCCGGGCGGAGATACGGGCCGGTGACGACGACCTCGGCCGACTCGTCGAACGGTAGCCGGCCGGTCCCGATGACCCGGTAGCGATGGTGGACCTCGGTCGCGCCGGCCGACAGCATCGCGTTGACCGGGCAGTACTTCGTCGCGGAAAGCTCGATGCAGCGCCGGATCGCCGCGACCGAAACGCCCGGCCCCTCGACCTCGTGGGTCAGCTCGACCCGGGTCAGGACCTGGGGGTACTCGTCGCGCTGGTCGGCCCGAACGTGGACCTCGTAGCGGGTGAAGTCCTGGCGCTTCTTGAGCGCGATCGACACGACATCCATCGCGCTGCAGGCGGCCAGGGCCACGACGACCGTCTCGACCGGGCTGAGCTCTCCGCTCGCCGCCTCGTCGCCGAAGACGGGCGCGCGTCCGGTCCCGGTGGCCGTGCTGAAGCGCATGCCGCCTTCATGGCGGAGGATCGCGGTTCGGATGGTGGTCATGTCAGGACGGGCTCCAGGTCGGCGGGACGGTCGGACAGGAACTGCTCGCGGTACAGGTTGGCATACAGGCCGTCCTGGGCGAGCAGCTCCGCGTGGGTGCCGCGCTCGACGATCCGACCGCGCTCGTAGACCAGGATCCGGTCGGCCCGCAGGATGGTCGACAGGCGATGGGCGATGGCGATCGTCGTCCGGCCTTCGACCAGCTTCTCGAGGCCGGCCTGGATCAATCGCTCACTGACTGTGTCGAGCGCCGATGTGGCCTCGTCGAGGATGAGGATCCGGGGATCCTTGAGGAGGACCCGGGCGATCGCGATCCGCTGCTTCTCGCCGCCGGACAGCTTGTAGCCGCGCTCCCCGACGATCGTGTCGTAGCCGTCCGGGAACTCGACGATCCGGTCGTGGATGGCGGCGGCCCGGGCGGCAGTCTCGAGCTCGTCGTCGGTCGCCTCGGGCTTGGCATAGCGCAGATTGTCCCGGATCGATGAGTGGAACAGGTACGTCTCCTGGGTCACGAAGCCGATGACCTTGCCGAGCGACTCGAGGGTCACCGCGCGCAGATCGTGGCCGTCGATCAGGATCGCCCCGTCGTCGATGTCGTACAGGCGGGGGATGAGGTAGGTCGTGGTTGTCTTGCCCGCGCCCGACGGGCCGACCAGCGCCACCAGCTCGCCCGGTGCCGCCTCGAAGCTGATCCCCTGCAGGCCGAAGCCGGCCGCTCCAGGCTCGCCTGGCTGATCGACTGCCGGTCTACCGCCGATCGCGTCGAGCGCGGCCCGCTGTGCCGCGCGCTCGTCGGCCATCTCCACGGCGAGCGCGGCCGCGTCGGCGGTCGCGCCGACCTGGATCGCGGCGATGCCGGTCGCCTCGGTCTCGTCGACACGCTCGGCGTCCTCGCCGGCGCCCGGTGTGGTCCGGTCGACCGACGCAGCGGCCACCTCCGCGGCGTCCGCATCGGTCGCCGTCGGCCGAGCCGTCGGTGGCGGATAGGCGAACGACACGTCGCGCAGCTCGACCCGGCCCTGGACCGTCGCCGGGTCGAGCACCAGCGCGTCGGGTGCGTCGACGATCCCCGGCTTAAGATCGAGGTACTCGAAGATCCGGTCGAACAGCGCCAGCGAGCCCTGGAGCTCGACCTGGACGTTGAGCAGCGAGCCGAGCGGGAAGAACAGCCGGCTCTGGAGGGTCGTGAAGGCGACCACCGAGCCGGGGCTCGGGGCGTTGGCGGCGCCGTTCTGCGCGAGGGTCGCAGCCAGCCAGTAGACGAACGCCGGGGTGATGCTGAAGATCGTGCCGATGATCATGAAGAACCAGCGGCCGACCATCGCCTGGCGGATCTGGAGTGCGGCCAGGCGGCGGTTCAGGTCGCGGAACCGGGCGATCGAGGTCTGCTGCTGGCCGAACGTCTTGGCCAGCAGGATGCCACTCACGCTGAGCGTCTCCTCGGTCGCCGCCGACAGGTCGGCCAGCGACTTCTGGGTCTCGGTCGAGACCGTCCGACGGACCTTGCCCACCCGATAGGTGAGGTACAGGAAGAACGGCGTCACGCCGAGCGACAGCAGGGTCAGCTGCCAGCTGATGAGGAACATCGCGATAACCGTGCTGATCGCGACCGCTAGGTTGCTGGTCAGGTTGGCGGCCGTGTCGGTGACCACGGCCTGCACGCCGCCGACGTCGTTGGCCAGGCGACTCTGGATCTCGCCGGTCCGTGTCTCGGTGAAGAAGCGCAGCGGCATCCGCTGGAGATGGGCATACAGGGCGTTGCGCAGGTCCTGCATGACGTTCTGGCCGACGACGTTGTTGAGATACGCCTGGCCGACGCCGATCAGGCCAGTCACGATCGGGATGACGATCATCAGCCCGACGTACAGCCCGAGGTGGGTGTAGTCCCGGCCGACGAGAACCTGGTCGAACAGGGCACCGAGCAGGAGCGGGTTGATCAAGCCGAGGAGGCTGGTCAGCAGGATCGCCGCGAGGACGATCACGACCTGCGGTCGGTAGGGCCCGAAGAACGCCGCGATGCGGCGGACCGTCTGCCCGCGTCGCTCCTTGGTAACCGGTTTGTCCGTGGCCGCGGCTCCGCCGAACATCCCGCCGCGTGGGCCCATCAGCCGGCCCTCACGGACGGCGACGCGGACGGTCCGGTCATCGCGGGATCGCTGGCACGAAGGCGATCAGACCGCGGCGGCACGGGCCTCCGCCGGAGCCTGCGCTTCCAGCCACCGTTCGGCATCGATCGCCGCGCGGCAGCCGTCGCCGGCCGCGGTGACCGCTTGGCGGTAGCGGTGGTCGTGGACGTCGCCGGCCACGAACACGCCGTCGATCTTCGACGCGGTGTGGTCGTGGACCTTGAGATAGCCCTTCTCGTCGACCTCCAGCCAGTCCCGGAAGACCTCGCTGTCAGGCTTGTGGCCGATGGCGATGAAGACGCCCTCGGCCGGCATGGTCCGCTCGGCCCCGGTGACGGTGTCGCGCAGGCGCAGCCCCTCGACGTGGCTGTCGCCGATGATCTCCTCGATCGCCGTGTTGACGTGGATCTCGATCTTCGGGTTCTGCGCGGCGCGCTCGACCATGATCTTGCTGCCCCGGAACTCGTCGCGGCGGTGGATCAGGTGGACCCGGGTGGCGAACCGGGTCAGGAAGGTGGCCTCCTCGAGCGCCGTGTCGCCACCGCCGACGACAGCGATCTCCTTGTCCCGGAAGAAGAACCCGTCGCACGTCGCGCAGGCGCTCACGCCGCGGCCGCGCAGCCGGGTCTCGCTCTCGAGTCCGAGCCAGATCGCGCTGGCGCCGGTCGCCACGATGACCGACTCGGCACGGTATTCGACTCCACGCGCCCAAAGCCGGAATGGCCGCTTCGAGAAGTCGACTCGCTCGACGTCGACATCGACGATGTGCGTTCCGAACCGCTCGGCCTGCTCGCGGAAGGCGGCCATCAGGTCCGGGCCCTGGATCCCGTCCGGGAACCCCGGGTAGTTCTCGACGTCGCTGGTGATCATGAGCTGGCCACCCGGGGCCGAACCGGCCAGGACGATCGGGGCGAGGTCCGCGCGCGCGGCGTAGATGGCCGCGGTCAGCCCGGCCGGGCCGGACCCGACGATGACGACCTTGGCCTCCGTCCGCCCGCGGTCGGATCCGTTGAGGCTCGGTCCGCCCGCGGCGGCCACGGGTTCGATCGGCTCGGCGGCGAACGCGATCGGGGTGACCGCCGCTGCCAGCGGCACTGCCCCGGTGTCCCCGCTGAAGTCGATCGACAGCCCGCCGAACGGGCTGCTCGGCTCCGCTCCGCCGTCGCCTGCATCGGTCGGCTGTGTGGTCCTGATCTCGTCGGTCATCGCCGCGCTGTTCCTTCGCGCCGCTGGGGCGCCGTCGTCTGGTCTGGTCATCGAGCATCGTACCACGCTGGCGATACTCCTGGGGAGTATCCGATCCGACCACCCCCGGCGGCGACCCGAGCCCGGTCGCGGACCGCCGGTGGCGCGCCGCGCTTACAGGCCCCGAACCTGTGGGATCACGTCCGCGCCGATCCGCTCCAGGCTGGCCCGATCGGCCAGATGGCGGATGCTGACGATGACGTGCTGGGCGCCGGCGTCGGACAGCTCGCCGAAGCGCTCGACGATGCGGGCCGACGGTTCACCGCGGCCGCCCGGCTCGAGCTGCGGATCGATGTCCTGCATGGTGCTTCGTTCGATCTCGTCGTAGTCGCGCCCGAGCCGCTCGCAGTGCTCGCGCAGGACGCGGTACTTGTGGGCGATCCGCGGACCGTCACCGAACACGTTGGTGGCGTCGCCGTACTGGGCCACGAGCCGGAGCGTCTTCTGCTCGCCGCCCCCGCCGATCATGATCGGGACGCGCGGTCGCGACAGGCTCTGGGGCGAGTTGAGCAGGCGCCCGGCCTGGACATGACGACCGTCCAGGGCCTCGCCGCTGCCGTGTTCGCCCTGCCACATCCCGTGGGCCATCCGGAGGGTGTCCTCGAGCATCTCGAACCGATCGCCGAGCGGCGGGAACGGGAAGCCCAGCGCACGGCTCTCGCTCTCGTTCCAGGCCGCCCCGATCCCCAGCCAGGCTCGACCGCCGGACAGGACGTCGAGGGTGGTGGCCGCCTTCACCCACAGGCCAGGCTGCCGGTAGTGAACCCCGCCGACCATCAGCCCGAGCCGGGCCCGGCTCGAGTGTCCGGCCATGAAGCCGAGGGTCGTCCAGCCCTCGAGCATCGGGTCGTCCTCGGGCCCGATCGAACGGATCTGGAAGAAGTGGTCCATCACCCAGATCGAGTCGAATCCGACGTCGTCGGCGGTACGCACGATCCGGGCCAGGGTCGGCCCGATCGCGGCCGTCCCCCCGGGCCAGTCGAAGGCGTTGATCTGCAGGCCGAGCTTCACGGGTGGCGGCTCCCTGGGCGAGGTCGGCGCGGTCCCTCGCCGGTACTTGCAGGGTAAACGAGATTCAGCGAAAGAGGTCCATCGAGCCCGGAATGAGGGCCTCGCGGATGGTCCCTTCGCCGCGGGTCGGATGGGCGCCGCGGACGAGCGCGACCGGCCGACCGGCGGTCTTGCCGAGGGCGAGCTCGGCCGCCGACGCGATCTCGTCCGCGACGGCGCGTACCGTCGAGCGCATCACCCGTCCGTCTGCATCCGGGCTGCCCCGCAGATCGTCGAGCGGCGCGATCCCGGACACGCCGATGGCCACGTCGACGATGCCCCAGCGCCACGGCCGGCCGAACGAATCGGACACGATCACCGGCAGGTCCACCCCGAGGCCCCCGCGGATCGCGGCACGGATCCGCGTCGCCGACGCATCCGGATCGATCGGCAGGAGGGTGACGATCGATCCGCTGGCCGGCCCGACGTTGCTGGCATCGACGCCGCCGTTGGCGCACACGAAGCCGTGGATCGTCTCGGTGATGATCACCCCGTTGTCCATCCGGACGATCCGCCGGGCCTCGCGCATGACGACCTCGACCTGGCGCGGGTCGCGGTCCCAGCGCCGAGCGAAGGCGACGGCCTCGGGCCGTGGCTCGACCTCGGTCAGGTCGACGATCGCACCCTCGGCCTTCGACACGATCTTCTGGGTCACCACCAGCACATCGTCGGAGCGGAGCGGGCCGACCCGGGCAGTCTCGTGGAACTCGGCCAGGCGCACGACCAGGAGCGCCGGCAGGTCGTCCCCGGGAGCGATCTCCGGGATCCCGTCGAGCGCGAACACCTCGAGCGTGGCGGACGGCTCGGTCGACACCGTCGCCTCAGCCGACCCGGGCGGGGTCGAACAGGCCCAGCTCGTCGGCCAGGATGAGGTCCTCCGGCAGATCGAGATCGAGGGCCAGCGGGCCGCCGAGCTGGACGGCGACTGCGTCGATCCGCTCGGCCTCCGCGAGGTGAGCGGCCCGACTGTCCGGACCGAACCGGAACGGGATCGCGTCGGGCGGGCTGACCAGGAGGACGTTGGTCCCCCGACGGTGTCGATCGGCGACCAGGACGATGAGCGCGCGGCCCGGCCGGTCCGCGCCGACGGCGGTCGCGTCGACCACCACAGCGGCGGACGAGATGACCGCCTCGAGCGTCCCGACCGACACGGCCGGCAGGTCGCCGGCGACGACGAGGAGGGCGGTCGCGCCGTCGGTCACCGCCCAGCGGGCGGCGGCCCGAAGACCTTCGTTGAGGCCGGCGTCGGCCTGCCGGACGGGCGTCGCCCCGATGGCGCTGGCCGCCCTCAGGACCGCCGGGTCCGGGCTGACCACCACGACCGACTCGATCGCCGCGACGCCACTGGCTGCCCGGATCGTCCGGTCGAGCAGGCCGGCCACCAGAGCCTGACGCTCCTCGGCGTCGAGCGGTTCGCCGAGCCGCGACTTGGCACTCTCGAGTGACCGGAGCGGGACGATCGCCACGAGACGGGACAGGTCGGCGCCGTGGCTTCCGGTCATGGCCGACATCGTAGCGGGCGCACCCGCCGGCCGGTCGCTCAGGCCGAGCCGAGTCGTGCGCCGAAGGCCAGGACGTCGCCCGCCAACCGGGCTCGCCCGGCGTCGTCGGACATCACCGTGTCGACCACGAGGGTTCGCGGTCCGAGCGCCGCGATGGCCGGGGCCAGCCCGGCGTCGATGATGTCGAGCACGAACCCGTCGAGCAGACCGGCGTAGATCCGGGCGACCCCGAGCGCGCTCGACTCATGACCGAGCGACGCCAGCATCCGGTCCGCCGGCCCCTTGAGCGCCAGCCCTCCGATGATCCCCGATACCGCCACGACCGGGACCCCGCGGGCCCGGGTGGCCCCGATGGCCTCGAGCATCCCGGGCACGGCCAGGATCGGGCGGATCGACACGATCGGATTCGACGGGGCGATCGCGACGACGCTCGCCCGGGCGAGGGCGTCGAGCACCTCTGCTGTCGGGTGGGACGCCTCGATGCCGCCGAAGCGGACATCGTGGACTTCGGGTGCCTGGTGTCGATGGACGAAGTACTCCTGGAACTCGAGCCAGCCGTCGTCGGTCAGGACCTCGGTCCGGACCGGCAGGTCGGTCATCGGCAGGATCCGGGCGGCGATCCCGAGGGAGCGCTGCAGGCCCAGGGCGACCTCCGTCGGCCGGGCTCCGCCCCGCAGCCGGGCGGTCCGGACGATGTGCGCGGCCAGGTCCCGATCGCCCAGGCGGAACCAGGTCGCCTCGCCGTAGACGGCCAGCTGGTCGGCGGTCGCGTAGGTCTCAGCGCGGATGCCCCAGCCTTGCTCACGATCGTCAAGGCCGGCCAGGTTGTACAGGACGGTGTCGTGGTCGGGCCACACGAGCAGGCCGTGGCGTTCCACGTCATCCCCGGTGTTGACGATGACCGACAGGTTCGCGCCGACCAGCGTCTGGACCCCGTAGGCCAGCTTGGCGCCACCGACCCCACCGGCCAGCACGACGACCGTCACCCGGCGACCCCGCGTCCGGTTGGCCTGTCGAGCGCCGCGCGCACCTCGCCGATCCGGGCGATCGTCTCGTGGTCGAACGGTGCCGGCAAGCGGACGATGATCGTGCGGAACCCGAGTGCGCAGTAGGGAGCGATCGCCGCAGCGATGTCGGCCGGGGGTCCGAGCAGGACCGGCACGTTCATCCCGGGGGCGCCGCCCTCCACCCGGTTGTGGGCGAGCAGCCCGTCGAGGGCGGTCGCGGCCTCCTCGCGCCGATCGCGGATGACGATCGGGAAGCTGACGGTCCGCTCGATCTCGTCCGGGTCGCGACCGACGGCAGCGCAATGTTCGCGCAGGATGGCGTCGTGCCCGGCGACCTCCTCGAGCGTGCCCGAGGTGTTCCAGGCGTCCCCATAGCGCGCCACGGTTCGGAGCGTCTTCTTCGGTCCGGATCCCCCGATGAGGATCGGCAGATGGTTTTGGATCGGGCGTGGAAGCTGCTCGGCGTCGTGCATCGTGTAGGCGGGGCCGGCGTGGTCGACCGTCTCACCGTCGATCAGCCGCCGGATCAGCCCGACCGCCTCGTCCAGCCGGTCGAGGCGCTCACCGAACCCGGCCCCGAAATCGATCCCGTGGGCGTCGTGCTCGCGCTCGAACCAGGCCCCGCCGATGCCCAGGATCGCCCGGCCGTCGCTGATGTGGTCGAGCGTCGTTACCAGCTTGGCCGTCAGGCCGGGGTTGCGGAACGTGTTGGCCCCAACCATCAGGCCGAGTCGGATCCGGGTGGTCAGGGCGGCCCACGCCGCGAGCGTCGTCCAGCCCTCGAAGATCGGCTGCCGCCAGGGACCCTGGATGGCCATCAGGTGGTCCCACGTCCAGAGCGAGTCCCAGCCGGCCGCCTCGGCCTCCAGCGCCGCGTCGCGGAATCGCGGCCAGTCGCTCGCCTGTGACCAGAGCTGTGCCCCGAACCGCGTCGTCACAGGTCCTCCGCGATGTGCGACGGACGGAGCCGGAAGGTGATCCGCCGCTGCCGGCTGAAGCGATCGCGGATCAGTGTCTCGGCCTCCTCCGGCTCGTCGGCGTGGTAGCGCCGGGCCATCTCGGCGATGTCGGCCTGGGCCGTCGGCTGATCCTCGACCACTGCCACGGTCCCGCTCAGCTGGACGTACCGGTAGCCGTCGGGGACGGTCAGCGTGAACCGCAGATCGCGCATCAGATCGGCCGGCCAGCGGCGCCCGACGGCCGAGTTGACGACGATCTCGTCGTCCTCGAGGCGGTACCAGACCACCGCCTGATGCGGACTCCCATCGGATCTGACCGTGGCGATCACCGCGAAGCGCGGTGCGTCGAGGAAGTCGCGGCCGGCCGGCGTCAGGACGGGCAAGGGTCGGGCGGCGATGTCGCTGGTCACCGGTCCGATGGTACGAGAGGACGCCCGGTCGCGCCCGGCTGGCACGTTCTGCTGATCAAGCCGTTGCCGGGATGTTGACGCGAGGCCTTGACGCGGCGTCCCCGCGGACTGGCACAATGCACTCGACGAAGGCGCCCGGTCGGTTGCCGGGCCCCGTCGCCTGCCGCGAGCACGCGCATAGGGTCCCAGGAGGAGACGTCCACGACGTCGACCCGCGAAGCAGGCAGTCATCGACGCCCTCTATAGCTCTAATGGGAGACATCGAGTTGTCGAATCGATACGCAGTCCGGCTGGGGGTCCTCGGGACCGCAGCCATCATCGTCCTGTCGGCTTGTACCTCGAGCGGCAGTAGCACCGCCTCGGCAGGCGCGCCCTCCGTGGCGGCGCCCTCCGTGGCGGCACCTTCGGTCGCGGCACCTTCCGCGGCCGCACCGAGCGCGGCCGGCGACGCCACGACCGCCACCTCGGCGGCCGCCGCGGGCGGCGTCGACGCCATCTGCGCGGCCGGCAAGGCCGAGGGCCAGGTCAACCTCATCGCCACTCCCCCCGACTGGGCGAACTACGGCCAGATGATCACCGACTTCACGGCCAAGACCGGGATCAAGGTCCAGTCGGATCAGCCCGACGTGGACAGCCAGGCCGAGATCAACGCGGTCATGCAGCTCGCCGGCACCGGGCGCCAGCCCGACATCCTCGATCTCGGGACGATCGTCGCCCTGGCGAATCTCGACAAGTACGCGCCGTACCAGGTCGCCACGTGGGCGGACATCGCCGACGGGAACAAGGAGTCGACCGGGCTCTGGACCAACAACTACACCGGCCTCTCGTCGATCGGCTATGACGCTTCGCTCGGCGACATCACCAAGGTCGCCGACCTCGCCGATCCCAAGTACAAGGGCAAGGTCGCCCTCAACGGCGACCCGCTCAAGGCATCGGCCGGCTTCAACGGCGTCGTCCTCGCTGCCCTCGCGAACGGCGGCTCCGCCGACAACATCGCCCCGGGCGTCGACTTCTTCAAGAAGCTGAGCGACTCGGGCAACCTCCTGCCGGTCGACCCGAACCCGGCGACCATCGCTTCCGGTCAGACGCCGATCGTCATCGACTGGACGTACAACAACGGCCCCCAGACCGCCGTGCTCAAGCCGAAGGGCATCGACTGGAAGGTCGTCGTCCCGACCGACGCTTCACCCGTGTCGTCGTTCTACAACTCCGCGATCAACAAGGACGCGGCGCATCCGGCAGCCGCCCGCTGCTGGATGGAGTACATCTTCTCCGACGCCGGTCAGAACACCTGGCTGAAGGGCTTCGCGTCGCCCGTCCGTCTGGCGGCGATGGTGAAGGCCGGGTCGGCCGATCAGACTGCGCTCGCGGCGATCGCGCCGCCCGCTCAGCCGCCGGTCCAGCTGACGCCGGCTCAGATCGACACGGCCAAGAAGTACCTGACCGACAACTGGAAGTTCATCACGATCAAGTAGCGGACCAGACCGACCTTCGGGAGCGGTCCAGGTGGCCGGCGCCAAGGCTTTTGAGCCCGCGTCGCCAGATCCGCCGGTCGCCGGCCCCGCCATGCGCGGGGCCGGCGCACGCCGTTCCTCGGGGTTTCGAGACTATCTCGCCCTCGTCCCGTTCCACGCCTACGTCGCCCTCTTCCTCATCCTTCCGACGCTGATCGTCGCCGTCGGGGCGCTGACGACCGCCGAGGGTCAGACGACCCTGTCGAACGTCCAGACGATGTTCACCGACCAGGTGTTCATCGACGCCTTCATGCGCTCGCTCCAACTCGCCCTCATCACGGCGATCGCCGGAGCGATCCTCGGTGGGCTCCTGACGTGGGCTGTGGCCACCGGCGACCCGAACGGCGCCTTGCGCACGCTCGTCGTCGCCGCGTCGGGCGTCCTCGCCCAGTTCGGCGGGGTCATGCTCGCCTTCGCCTTCCTCGCGACGTTCGGCTTCAACGCCCTCGTCCCGAACATCTTCAAGAACGTCCTCCACGTCAACGTGATGACCGACCCGTCGTGGCTCTACGGGCTGACCGGCCTCGCGGCTGTCTACACCTACTTCCAGATCCCGCTCATGCTCATCGTCTTCCTGCCCGCCCTGGATGGGTTGCGCCAGGAGTGGTACGACGCATCCGCGAGCCTGGGCGGGTCGAGCTGGTCGTTCTGGCGCCATGTCGGAGGCCCGATCCTCGCCCCGAGCTTCCTCGGTGCCCTGCTTCTGCTGTTCACGAACGCCTTTTCCGCTTACGCCACCGCCGCAGCGCTGGTCAGCCAGGGGGCGCCGATCATCACCCTCCAGATCTCGAACGCCCTCACGAGCGAGATCGTCCTCGGGCGGGAGAACGTGGGCAAGGCCCTCGCACTGGGGATGATCGTCGTCGTCGGACTGGTCATGACCCTGTACGCACTCATCCAGCGACGTGCCTCGCGGTGGGTCCGATGACCTTCACTCCATCAACGCCTGCTGGCGCGGCCCCGGCCGACACCCCGCTCGCCGTGCGGAGCACCGGCAGCGGGCGCGGGCCCCGACGCCGGCGAAGCCGCTTCCACTCCGCGTCCCGGATCGCCATCCTCGTCATCGTCCTCGGCTACCTCATCCTGCCGCTGTTCGCGATGCTCGAGTTCTCGACGAGGGGCGACTACGGCAGCCGGAGCCTGCAGTCCTATGCCGCGATCTTGTCCAACCCCAACCTGATCGACGGTATCGCAACGTCGCTCGAGGTCGCCGTCCTGACCGTTCTGGGGATGCTCCTCCTCCTCGTGCCGACGATGACCTGGACCGTCATCCGGGTCCCGCGGATGCGCCGTGTCGTCGAGTTCCTGTGTCTGCTGCCCCTCGCGATCCCGGCCATCGTCCTCGTCGTCGGCATCGCCCCGATGTATCGGTGGATGGGCCAGCACCTCGGAGCGTTCGGCGGATCCCCGCTCACCCTCGTGTTCGTCGACATCATCCTGGTCCTTCCGTTCGCCTACCGCGCCATCGACGCGGGCCTGCGTGCGGTCGACGTCGCGACCCTCGCCGACGCCGCCCGCAGCCTCGGTGCCGGCTGGCCGCGGACGATCCTCCAGGTTATCGTCCCGAACATCCGGGGTGGGATCCTGGCGGCGTCCGTCCTGGCCGTGGCCCTCGTCCTCGGTGAGTACACGATCTCGTCCCTGCTCTCGTTCAACACGCTCCAGGTCGTCATCTTCCTGCTCGGCAGGCGCGACGCCTTCGTCTCGGTGGCCGTCTCGCTTGCGGCGCTGATGTTCGCGTTCGTCCTGCTCATCGTCATCGCCCGCTTCGGTGCCGGATCGCGCGCCGAACAAGCCGCCGAGGAGGAGCCCGTCAGATGACCGCTACGACCGCGGGGACCGCCACGGCCGAGCGTGCCGGGGTCGCCGTCCAGTTCCAGGACCTGCACCGCTGGTACGGCAAGGTGCACGCCCTCGACGGGCTGACGATCGACATCGCCCCGGGCGAGCTCGTCGCCCTCCTCGGGCCGTCCGGGTGCGGCAAGACGACCGCGCTCCGCGCCCTCGGTGGGCTCGACGAGGTCGACGCGGGCCGGATCCTCGTCGACGGCCGGGACATGACCCATGTCCCGGCGAACAAGCGCGGGATGGGCATCGTGTTCCAGGCGTACAGCCTGTTCCCGAACATGACCACGATCGACAACGTCGGTTACGGCCTCCGGCTCCGCGGGGTCGGGGCGGTCGATCGCCGGAAGCGGGCCACCGAGATGCTCGAGCTCGTCGGCCTCGCCAAGCAGGCGGACCGTTATCCGTATCAGATGTCGGGAGGCCAGCAGCAGCGCGTCGCCCTTGCCAGGGCGCTCGCCATCGAGCCCAAGGTGCTCCTCCTGGACGAGCCGCTCTCGGCGCTCGATGCGAAGGTGCGCCGGCAGCTCCGCGAGGAGATCCGTCGGATCCAGATCGCGGTCGGCACGACCACGTTGTTCGTGACCCACGACCAGGAGGAGGCGCTCGCCCTGGGCGATCGAGTCGGCGTCATGTCCGCCGGCCGGCTCGAGCAGATCGCGTCCCCGACCGAGCTGTACGACCGTCCTCGGACGGCGTTCGTCGCGGAGTTCGTCGGCCTGACCAATCGGCTGCGCGGGGTCGCCGACGCGGGAGCGGTGCAGATCCTCGGCACCCGTGTGCCGCTCCTCGAGGGCTCTGCCGGTACCGGTCCTGTGACGGCCCTGGTCCGCCCGGAATCGGTGAAGCTGACGCCCGAGGATGGCGCGAACGCCCACGTCCTCGCCGTCAGCTTCCTCGGCTCGCTCTGCCGGACGCAGGTCGCGCTTCCAGATGGCGACCTCGTCGTTGCCCAGATGGCGGCCGCCGAGATGGCCGGCCTCGCGCCTGGTGTCGCTGTCCGGGTGACGGTGGCGCCGTCGCCCGTATTCGCCGTGACCGGCTGAGTCACGACCGAAGGCCCAGCGTGAAGCGGATCAGCGAGGTCGCGCGCTCGGTCGACGTGGTCGTCGAGACCGACGTCCTGGTCGTCGGCAGCGGCCCAGGCGGCCTTGGCGCCGCGCTCGCCGCGGCCCGCGCCGGCGCCCGGACCACGCTCCTCGAACGGAACGGCTGCTTCGGCGGGAACATCACCCAGGTCGGTGTCGAGGGCTTCGCCTGGTACCGCCACGAGCAGACCGTCGACAGCGTCGGGATCGGGATCGAACTCGAGGAGCGGGCCAAGACGATGGGCGCTGCGTCGCCGGAGCCGCAGTCCATCAGCTGGGCGCTCGAGGCCGAGATGTTCAAGTACGTCGCCGACGTGCTGGTCGAGGAAGCCGGCGTCCAGCCCCTGCTTCATCGCCTGTGTGTCGCGCCGATCATCGAGGACGGGGCGATCCGCGGGGTGATCACCGAGAGCAAGTCGGGGCGCGAAGCCATCCTGGCGAAACGTGTCGTGGATGCGACCGGCGACGCCGATGTCGCGGCCAGGGCCGGCGCCCCGACCCGCAAGACGCCGAAGGAAGAGATGCTGGCAGCTTCGGTCATGTTCTCGATGACCGGGGTCAACAAGCGCCGATTCATCGAACAGGTCAAGGCCGACCCGCAGACCTACCGGGACTGGGCCGGGAACGCCGAGTGGGACATCGAGACGACCGGCAAGGAGGACGACCTGTTCTCGCCCTTCTTGCGCAAGCCCTTCAAGCAGGCAGTCGCCGCCGGTCTGATCCCGCCGAACCTGATCACCCTCGCCGGCACCTGGGGCACGGTCACCGACCAGGGCGACCTCACCTATCTCAACCTCGTCCACCTCACGGACCTCGACGGGACCGACGCCGACGACCTGACCCGCGGCGAGATCGAGGGACGACGCCAGGCGATCTACGCGGTCGAGGCGCTCCGCCAGTTCATGCCCGGCTGCGAGGATGCGAAGCTCAGGAACTTCGGGATGACCCTCGGCATCCGCGACACGCGCAAGATCGACGCGCTCTACAACCTGACCGAGCAGGACGTCCGCGAGCAGGCTCGCTTCGACGACTCGATCGGCATCTTCCCCGAGTTCATCGACGGCTACGGGGTCCTGATCCTGCCGACGACCGGCCGGTACTTCCATGTACCGTACCGCTCGCTCGTCCCGCAGGGCGTCGACAACCTCATCGTCGCAGGGCGTTCCATCGGTGGCGACAAGATCTCGCACGCAGCGGTTCGGAGCATGATGTGCTGCACCGTCAGCGGCCAGGGGGCCGGCGTGGCGGCGGCCGTTTCGATCAGGACCGGCCAACCGTTCGACCGACTCGACGTCCGACTGGTTCAGGACGAGCTTCTCCGCCAGGGCGTCCGTATCCATTGACCGCCCACCGCCTCACAGGCAACCCAGACGTCGTCGCCTCCAAGATATGACCGAGCCGCACGGCACGCCAGCCGCGTCGGTCGTCGACATCTTCGATGGGATCGACCTGGTCGTGTTCGACAAGGACGGCACGCTGATCGATTTCGACCGGATGTGGAGCGGCTGGTCAGCCGAGCTCGTGCATAAGATCGCCGCGGCCACCGATCCTGCGCTCGTCGGGCCATTGTCGCGCGCGCTCGGGCTGGACTCCGCCGACCGGGTCCTTCCGGGCAGCCCGCTGGCGGCCACGCCAATGGGCCATCTCCGGGCGCTGGCCGTCGAGACCTTGATCGCTGCGGACCTGTCGCCGGAAGCGGCCGCCGCCGCCGTCACCGCCAGCTGGGATCCGCCCGACCCGGTCGCCCTGGCCCACCCGCTGACCGATCTTCGGGCGCTGTTCGGCGAGTTGCGCGAGCGCGGCATCCGAGTCGGCGTGGCGACGGCCGACGACCGCGCCCCGACCGAGGCCACCCTGGCCGGTCTCGGGGTGGCGGACCTGGTCGATGCGATCACCTGCGCCGACGACGGTCTGCCGGTCAAGCCAGCCCCGGACGGGATCCTGCACCTGTGTCGTGAGCTGGGCGTCCTGCCGGCGCGGACCGCGATGATCGGCGACTCGGCGTCCGACGTGGCGATGGGACGGGCCGCCGGTGCCGGGCTGATCATCGGGGTGCTGTCCGGTGTCGGCACCAGTGCCGAGCTCGGGGCCGGCGCGGACGCGGTCATCGCCTCGATCGCCTACCTCGTCATCGAGTAGGCGCGAGGCGCCATCGGTTGCGCTCGGATCGCGCCAGACGCCCAGGGCCCGACCAGGTCGCCCCCGACCAGGCCGCCTCGACCGACCTCCGGCCCGACCGACCTCCGGCCCGAGCGACCTCCGGCCCGAGCGACTTCCGACCCGAGTTTCTGACAGGCGCTCATCAGGCGAGCCTTCGTCCCGATCGTCCTCCCTCGCGACGTCGATTCGGGCCAGACTCCTGCCAGGTGCGCCCCAGAAGGGCAGGTGTCCGAAGCTCGTCGCCCGTGCGGTGACGAGCGCTCGTTTGGTGAGCAAGCGGCATGGACACGCCGGGCTCCGTCGCCATCGGCTGAGCCAGCGGCCGGGCGCACCACCCGTGGTGGTGATCCTGGGCCGCTCCACGCACGCAACTCGACCGCCGGGACGTCCTGGGCGGCCATCTACGCTTGCTGTTCATGATCCCCACCACTGGAGGTGGGGCGGGGCCGGCAACCCGGGGCCGGCAACCCGGGCAAGGCGCTCAGACGAGGCGCTCACACGAGGCGCTCAGGCGAGGCGTTCGCCGGCGCGGATCGGAAGGTCGAGGCGGTTCTCGGGTGGGGCGAGTGGACAGGCCCATTTCGGGTCGAATGCGCACGACGGCTGGTAGGCGAAGTTGAAGTCGAGGATGAGCGTGCCCGCGACCGGGTCGCCACCCACGTCGGCGCTCTTGGCGGCGTCGACCAGGTAGCGTCCGGCCCCGTAGGTCTCGACGCCGTTCGTCGAATCTCGGAAGGCCACGAACAGGCCGCCGGCATACCCCTCCATCCAAAACACGGACAGTTGCCGCCGACCGGCGGCGAAGGGGATCGTCACGGCGCCGATCCGATGGAACGCGAGCGCCGCTCGGCCGCTGTTGGGAAGGAGGATGGCCAGCGGGGTCGCCTCGCTGGTCGCGAAGCCCAGGGCGCCCGGCCCGTTCCCGGTCGGCCCGTTCGCGTTCGAGACATCCGTTCCCAACCCATCCGGCGCCGCCGTCCCCTCCCGCTCGAGCGGGACCTCGAAGCGCATGTCCGGGTCATACGGCCAGTGGCGCGCCCGGAAGGTCGGCCGGTCCGCGGCCGGGACAGGCGACTGCGGGTGCGTCTTGAACAGCCGCTCGCGGGTGTCGACCCAGTGCTTCCAGGCGATCTCCGGGCTCTCGTCGGCGAACGCCCGGACGTCGGCGTAGAGTTCGGCGACCCGGCGACGCCAGTCGGCGAGCTGGAGCTCCATCCCGGGGTCCGCGGCCATGCGCCGAGTATCCGCCTCATCCCCGTCGGCCGTCTACGATGGGCCCGCTACGGCGAACGTCCACGAGGCATGACGCACCAGGCACGAGGCACCAGGAGGACACGGCGTGACGGGTCAGGCGGAGATCGGGGTGTTCGGGGGGTCGGGCTTCTACTCGCTCCTCGACGACGTGCGCGAGGTCAAGGTCGACACGCCCTACGGCCCACCGTCCGACAGCCTGTTCCTGGCCGACGTCGCAGGGCGCCGTGTGGCGTTCCTGCCGCGCCACGGTCGTCGCCACACGATCCCGCCGCACAAGCTGAACTACCGGGCGAACGTCTGGGCGATGAAGGCGCTCGGGGTCAAGGCGGTCATCAGCCCGTGTGCCGCCGGCAGCCTCCAACCCGGCGTCGCGCCCGGTGACTTCGTGGTCTGCGACCAGTTCGTCGACCGGACCAATGGACGGGCCGACACGTTCTACGACGGGCCGATCGTCAGCCACGTCAGCGCCGCGGACATCTACGACCCGGTGCTCCGCCGGATCGCGGTCGACGTCATCCGCGAGCACGCCATCCCAGTCCACGAAGGCGGCACGGTCGTGGTCATCCAGGGGCCGCGCTTCTCGACCAAGAGCGAGTCGAAGTGGTTCAGCGACGCTGGCTGGGAGGTCATCAACATGACCCAGTACCCGGAGGCGTACCTGGTCCGCGAGCTGGGCATGGCGGTGGTCAACATCAGCCTCATCACCGACTACGACGCCGGCGTCCAGGCGGGCACCGAGGCGGTCAACGCGATGAGCGTGCTCGAGGTCTTCGAGCTCAACGCCGTGCGCATCCAGAAGGTGGTCCTCGAGATGATCCGGCGCTTCCCGGCCGACCTCGACGGGCTCGGGGCGGCGGACATGCTGAAGTTCACCCGCGGGGACGGGCACACCGTCTCGGCCGAGGACATCCGCCTGTTCGAGACCGGGCTGTAGGCCGCTCGGGCCAGCCGACGACAGCCGGCCACGACACCACGCCGAACCGTGACCCGACGATGACCCAACGACTGCCGATCGGGGTTGCACTCCGGTCCGTCCGGGCCACGCCGGACTGGTGGCTGGAGAGCGCTCGGCGGCTCGACGCCGCAGGCTACCCGGGCATCTGGTCGTGGGACCACTTCATCGGCAAGGGCGATCGGACCGTGCCCGTCGTCGAGGCCTGGACGATCCTGACGGCTGCCGCTGCGACGACCAACCAGGTCACGATCGGGACCTTCGTCGCGAACGTCATGAACCGCCATCCGGCGGTGCTGGCCAGGATGGCCACGACCCTCCAGGACCTGAGCGGCGGCCGGCTCGTGCTCGGGATCGGCATCGGCGGACACCCGGCCGAGCACCGCTCGCTCGGTATCCCCTTCCCCGAAGCGCCCGAGCGGGTGGCTCGACTCGAGGAGGCGATCGCGGTCATCCGTGCGATCTGGGCCGGCGGGCCCGTGACCCGACCGTCCCCGTTCTACCCGCTCGACGACGCCGTGATCAGCGTCGGGTCGAGTCCGCCGCCGCCGATCGTCATCGGCGGCGAGACCGTCGCCGGAGCCCGCCTGGCCGGGCGGCTGGGCGACGGCTGGACGGCGTACGAGGACACCTTCGAGGGTCATCTCCCGGCCTATCTCGACGCCCTCGAGGCGGGCGGTCGGCGTCGGGCGGACCAGCGCCTGCTGGTCGCATTCCAGGGAGGCGACTGGCTCGCCGAGCACAGCAGCATCGCCGGGAGCCCATGGGTCGAGACGCCCCGGGAGGCATGGGCGCGCTGGCGTGATGCGGGCGCTGACGGGGCGATCCTGCTCGCCCGGACGACCGCCGACGTCGACGCCCTGGTCGCGGCCACCGACCGCTGGTAGCCCCGGACGACCCTTCCCGCCGTCCGTGGCACCATGCACCGGTGATGCCATCCAACCCGCCCGCCGAGTTGACCCAGGCCTGCATCCGGTGCGGGGCGACCGTCCCGCTCGGGACGTCGATGTGCGAGAACTGCAATCCACTCGGGCTCAAGCAGCCGTCGGCCTCGCAGGCCCACGGGACCGTCCTGCTGGCGATCGTCGGCGCCGTGCTCTTCCTGGCCGTCCTCGGCCGCGTCGCGATCAGCGGCATTGGTCCGTTCAGGGGCTCGATCGGCAATGTGGTCGCCGCGCCACCCGGCCTGGCCGTGACCCTGACCGTGACCAATCTCGGCACATCCTCGGGGTCGTCGACCTGTCGCGTGTTCGACCCGGTGGTCCGGGGGATCGGGCCGGAGTCGGCATTCATCACCAGCCCGCGAATCGCCCCGGGCGAGACCATCTCGTTCTCGAAACAGGTGGCGATCCTCGGCTCGGTCGTCCGACCCCTTGCCGTGGACTGCAGCGGCCCGTGACGGCGGGCCGCTTCGAGGCGGAGCTGGCCCTGGCCCGGGACCTGGCGGATCGTGCCGGAACGCTCCTCGTTGAGCGTCTCGGACGGGTCGAGAGCATCCGCCACAAGAGCCCCAAGGACGTCGTCACCGAGGTCGACCACCTGAGCGAGGAGCTCATCCTCGGGGCCATCCGCGAGGCCTACCCGGATGACGGGATCATGGCCGAGGAGTCCGGTGTCAGCGGCGGCCGGAACGGTCGAGTGTGGGTGATCGACCCACTCGATGGGACGATCAACTACGCCAACGCGATCCCGATCTTCTGCGTCGCGATCGGCCTGGTCGTCGACGGGCGTCCGAGCGTCGGGGTCGTGCGCGACCCGATCCGGTCCGAGAC
This sequence comes from Candidatus Limnocylindrales bacterium, assembly GCA_038325875.1. Classification (GTDB taxonomy): domain Bacteria; phylum Chloroflexota; class Limnocylindria; order Limnocylindrales; family CSP1-4; genus Chersky-267. The sequence continues at coordinate 9,376 of JBBQJL010000031.1, read as the reverse complement.
GTTCGCGGCGACAGCCGACGGCCCGGCGACCCTCGATGGGCGCCCCATCCGGGTCAGTGCCAAGGCGCTCCTGTCCGACTACGTCATCTCGCTGACTCTCGACGGCCCGGCTCTGCCCGAACGGCTGGCTTGGATCGACGAGGCGATCCGGGTGACCCGCCGGATCGGCTCGGCGGCACTCGCCTTGGCCTACGTGGGATGTGCTCGGTTCGACGCCTTCGCCCAGACCGACGGCCTGTCCGCCTGGGATGCCGTCGCAGCCGGGCTCATCGCCGAGCGAGCCGGAGCGACGGTGACCGAGGCGGGCGGCGGGCCGTGGCTCGATCTTGTCCTCCGGACGACAAGCTTCGGGGTGGTCGCCGCGCCGCCGGCCCACCACGCCGAGCTGCTCGAGCTCATCCGCCTGCCCGGCCCGTCAGCCTAGCCCCGACTCGGTCCGTCCGCGGCCGGCCCGGCGTGGCGCCAGCGATGCGGGCGGGTGCGCAGCCGGGCCAGCCCGACCTCGTCGCAGAAGGCCAGCCAGCGCTCCCGCGGCACGCCCCACCAGCGCAGCTCGTCGAGCGCGGTCTGGGGGACCGGCGCGTCGGTCCGCAGCCGAGCGAGGGTCCGGTACAGCATCGCCTCGTCCCGTCGCTCGGCGAGGGTGGCGGCCAGCGTCGGGGCAGCACGGACCGGCACGTCCCAGTCGGCGGCGCGGATCGGGATCGCGTCGATCGAGCCGTAGCGGAGGAGGACGGCGGCGGCCGACTTCGCGCCCCAGCCCGGCAGGCCTGGGTAGCCGTCGGCGGCGTCGCCCACGAGGGCGAGCAGGTCCGGGATCGAGCCGGGGCGGACGCCCCACTTGGCGACGACCCCGGCCTCGTCGTAGGTGATCCGGCGACGCCGGTCGACCAGCACGACCCGCTCGTCGCGAACGCACTGGGCGAGGTCCTTGTCCGGTGAGCAGATGAGGATCTGGTCGAGCGTGGGCTCGTCGGCCCAGCGGGCCACGGCCGTGGCGATCGCGTCGTCGGCCTCGTGGGCGACCATCGGCCAGAGGCTGATCCCGAGCGCCTCGATGGCCGCCTCGGCGATCGGGAACTGGTCGAGCAGCCGCCGATCGACGCCCGCTCCGGTCTTATAGCCGGGGTACAGGTCGTTGCGGAACGACTCGATGACCTGGTCGGTCGCAGCGCCGATGTGGGTCGCGCCCTCGTCGCGCAGGATCGATAGCAGGTTCTCGATCAGGCCCCAGGTCGCGGTCAGGTCCCGGCCGTCGGCCGCGATGACGGCCGGTCGCGGAGCGAAGAACGCCCGAAACAGCTCATACGTCGCGTCGACGAGGTGAAGCCGCACCGGGCGAGGAGGTGTCGAGGGCCTTGGGTCGGGCGCGGCGGTCAGCCGGCCGATCGGGTCCCGTGGCCGTTCGAGCCGGCGGCGACCGGGGCGACCGGATGGGTGTCGGCGGGATCCGTTGCCGGGCCGAGGGCGTCGCGGTCGGCTTCGACGAGCGCCTTGAGCCGCTCGAGATCGGCCTGGAAGACACGCTGAAGGATCGGTCCCTGGACGAGCGCGCCGAGGTTCGGGAGGAGGGGCGGGACGAGCGTCTCGGCCCACTCGACCCGGGTCCGCCGGCCACCGTCGAGGGTGTCGAGGGTGAGCAGGCCGCCGCCGCTGAAGCGGCCCTCGTGACGGATCGCGAAGCGGTGCGGCGCGCTGAACTCGGTGACCTCGACCGGGTCGCTGACCTGGATCCCGAGGATCCGCACGTCGGCCTCGCCGCGGGTCCCGACCCCGACCGGCCCCTCGGTCGTCAAGCGCACCCGCTTCATCTCGGTCATCCAGTCGGGCTGCGTCTCGATGTCGGCCAGTCGGGCCCAGACGGCCGCGATGGGAGCATCGATCTCGATTCGCGTCCGGATCGGGACCCGGATCGGCCGACCGTCGCCGTCGACCGACAGGCCGCCCAGCCAGCGGTCGAGGACGAACGCTCCGGCAAGGCAGCCCACGGCAGCCAGCACCATCCGTCGGATCATCGCTTCCCCTCCTCGAGGATCTGTACGTCGGCCGCGGCCATCTCGGCGATGGCCCGGTCGCCGTCACCCGGTGCCAGGTCGACCGCTCGGATGCCGTCGGCCAGGATGGCGGTCGGGTGCCCCAGGCGCGCGGCGTCGAGCGCCGTCGCCTTGATGCAGTAGTCGGTGGCCAGCCCGCCGACGACGACGCGCGCCGCGCCGTGGTCCCGGAGCAGGTCCTCGAGTCCCGTCGACGCCTCCGAACCGGTCGTCGGGTCGCGCGTCGTGAAGCCAGAATAGCCGTCCTCGCCATGGACGCCCTTGCGCACGACGGGTCCGTCGACGACCAGCGTCGGGTGCAGCTCGGCGCCCCATGAGCCGGCGACGCAATGGACCGGCCAGATGCCGCCGTCCTTGGCGAAGTGCGGGGTGGACGGTGGGTGCCAGTCCTGGGTGTAGACGACCAGCGCGCCGGCCGCTCGGGCACGGGCGATCTCTCGGTTGAGCAGCGGGATGACCTCGGTGCCTCCGGCGACGCTCAGCCCGCCGCCCGGATCGGCGAAATCGTTCTGGACGTCGACCACGACGAGCGCCGTCGCCCGGTCGTACCGATCGGCTGGGTCGCCCGATCGGTCGGGTCGGTCGGGGCGGGCTGCGGGGTCGGAGGGTTCCACGCCCGGAGGCTACCGCACTTCGTCGCTGGGCGGGGGTCGCCGGCCGCCCGCGCCCATCGCGCGACGGTCCTTCGACCGGACCCTAGCCACCCTGTCCCGGTTCGCCGGCTACCGCGTCGCGCAGCACGCCATCGAGAAGGTCCGCGCTGCGCTGCCAGGTGAAGTGACGCACGACGAAGGCGCGGCCGTCGGTCGGCGGGGTCGAGTCCTCCTCGGCGGCACGCAGCCGTTCGACGATCACCGCCGCGAAGCGAGCCGGGTCCGACGACGGCGCCGTCGTCAGCGGCGGGTGGATGCCCTCGGTCGTGATCAGGCCGCCCGCTCCGTTGGGGCTGGCGACGGTCGGCACGTCCATGGCCAGCGCTTCGAGCACCTTGTTCTGGATCCCCGCGCCGAACCGGAGCGGGGCCGCGAAGACGGACGCGGCCTCGAGGTACGGTCGGACGTCCGGGACCAGTCCGGTGACCGTGACCCCGGGCGTCGCGCCGGCCCGGATCAACGGGTCGATCGGGTCCCGGCCGACGATCGACAGGTGGGCGTCCGGGATCGCCTCGCGGACGCGTGGCAGGATCTCGCGGATGAGGAGCAGGGCGGCGTCGCTGTTGGGCGGGTAGTCCATCGCACCGGTGAACACGATCTCGTTCCGACCGAGGGTCGAACCGGGAGTGCGCTGCCAGAACTCGACGTCGACGCCGTTGGGCAGCACCATGGCAAGCGCCCGGTCGCGCTCGCCCATCAGCGCGTCGCGGTCGCGGACACTGGCGAACAGCAGCCGCGACCCGCGCCGAAGGAGCGCGCGTTCGATCCGCCGGACCTCGACGTACTCGGCCAGCAGGAGCGGGAACCGGGTGATCGATGCGTAGCGCAGGTTGCCCCAGATCCGGCTCGAGGTCGCATCGCACACGTCGGCCACCACCGGCAGGTCCGTGGCGGCCTGAAGGGCCGGGTAGGTCCGCTTGCCGCTGAACAGGACGACGTCGTGGGGGACCTCGGCCAGCAGCGTTCTAACCTCGTCGCGAAGCTGGCGGACGGCCGCCTCGCCGACCGAGATCGAGCTGAGCCGCCGCTCGACACGCCGCCGCAGTGACCGGCTGCGCCGGTGCGAGTCGACCGTGATGATCCGCTCCGTGAACGGCTCGAGGGCCGCTCGGTCCTTGGGCGCGAAGTCGGCCGGGACGATCACCAGCAGGCTGATCCGATGCCCGCGAGCGCTGAGCTCCCGGATCAAGTGGTAGTGGCGCAGGTAGCCGCTCGTCAGCGGCCACGGAAAGCCGTTGAGCAGGAACAGGATCCGCAGGCCGCGTCCGCCGCCGGTCACGCGGCTGCCCCCGCGACGATGGTCCGCCAGATCGGGTGATAGCGGTGTTCCCGCAGGCGCTGCCCGGCGCCGCCGTCCTCGGTCTCGCCGGCGAGCTGCAAATCACCCGCCAGGCGTCCGCTGAGGCGGGCCAGGGCACGGGTCCAGGTGGCCCCGAGGAGCGGACGGACGAGCGCCCGATCGATGCCCGCCGCGTCCGCATATGCCTCGGCCGCGCCGAGGGCCCACTGGTCGCCGTCGAAGAATGCGGTGCCGATCCGACGGGCGTGCTCCTCCGCGGTCGATGCGCGGCCCTTCCCGCCGGTGGCACCGGCCACGTAGCCGAGGAAGAACAGGAAGTCGACCAGCGGATACCCGGCGGGTTCGCCGAGCTCCCAATCGATGGCGCCGATCCCACCGGCGCCACCGCCGCCACCGCCGCCACCGCCCGACCCATCGAGGCGGAGCAGGTTCGGGTGGCTCAGGTCGCCATGTTCGATGGCGACGGGCAGTCCGGCCGACATCAGCGGAGCGACCAGGTCACGGGCTCGACTGACCGTCTCGCGGTCGGTCTGCTCGTCGGCCAGGACTGCATCGAGCATTGCCAGCGACGGCACGATGAGTCGGCTCCAGCGGTCATCGCCAGGGCTCGACGGCTCGCTGACGTGAAGGGTCCGCGCCCAGGCACCGACGTCCCGGATCGCACCTGGCCGATCGCGTCGGACCGCGATCGGATCGAGCGGCCGGCCGCTCAGTGCCGTCTCGACGATCGCCGCGTGCCCGCCGATCGGAGCGTGCGCGATGAGGCGTGGGACGCCGGCCGTCCCGCCCGGTTCGCGCGCCGCGAGCAGGCCGAGACAGGTGGCCTCGGCGTCGAGCGTCTGGGTCGAGCCGGCGAGCCGATGGACCTTGACGACAAGGGTCGGCCGATCTGCGTCGGGCGGGACGACGAGGGCGACGACGTGGGCCGAGGCCTGGAACCGCGGGGTCACGAGGAGGCTGGCCGTGCCACCGACCCCGAGGCCCTCGATGCCGAGGCGCGCCCGGTTGGCGTCCACGTACGCGTCGATCAACGGTGCGGCCGGGATCCCGCTCTCCGGCACGTTGACGTCGGGACGCCGCCCGACCACGGTCGTCGCGCTAAACAGCGCCGGCCCGAGGCCGAGGCTGACCGCCGCGCCCACGACTCGCGCCTTGAGTCTCGCCTGCCGACCGCTCCGTCGACGGGTGAGACTGAGTCGGATGAGCGCCGGTCGCTCGAGCGGGACGATCTCGAGACCGGCCGCGTGGTCGGGCCAGACCCACGACCCGCTGACGTCGATGAACCCATCGTGGCGCAGCCGCTCGGCGACGTCGCCGGCTGACCCGGCGGCAAGTCGCCCCGTCCTACCCGGCCGGGCACGGCCGACGAGCTCGATCACGATCGAGCCACCCGGCGCGACCCGCTCGATGGCCGCCCGGACCCCGGCGGCGGTCGGCGCGTGGACGACGACCACCCCGGCCCGCTCGTTCGGGTCGGCGACGATCGTCTCGGCGAAGGCGTCGAGTGCCTCGACCAGCTCGGGATCCGATCCGCCCACCAGCGCCACCCGGCCGAGTCGAGGGTCGGCCAGGAGGAAGCGCCAGTCGAGCCGGCGGGCGAGTGGGAGTCGGTCGGTGTCGGCGGTCGTCATCCGGCGCTCACTTCCCGAACAGCCAGTGCGCGAACGGCAGGCGCCCGAGCTCGGGGAACGTCTCGGACAGCCGGAGCGAGCCGCGGTTCAGCCGGAAGACCGCGATGCTGGCCAGCGCCGCCAGCGCGCCCTGGACCAGGAACGGCGGCTTGAATGCGGCATTCACCGCGGCCAGCCCGAGCGCGACGACGGCGATGATCAGGTAGACCCGGATGTGGGAACGGTCGAAGATGCTGATCCCCGTCCCGGCGCGGAGGCCGGCTTGCTTGAGCAGGTTGTGGATGACCAGGGTGAGGGTGGTACCGACCGCCGCGCCGAGCGCACCGTACTGCGGGATGAGGACCAGGTTGAGAGCCACGTTGGCGACCACCGCCAGCAGGTTGACCACGATCACGAACTTGACCACGCCGAAGATGCGCAGGGTCAGGCCGTTGAACCCGAGGGCCGTGTTGAAGTAGTAGCCGAACGACAGCAGGGCCAGGTACAGCGCCGACGCCTCGTAGCGCGAGCCGTACAGGACGCTGGTCAGCGAGCCGGCCATGCTGAACGTCAGGGCGAACAGCGGGAACGAGATGACCGCCATCCAGATCGCCGTGCGCCAGTAGAGATCGCGTACGCCGTGGGTGTCGCGGCGGGCGTACATCCGGGCGGCGACCGGGGTGAACAGCAGGGCGAAGCTCTGGATGACCAGCTGGTTGAGCCCTGCGGCGGGCTGGATGACCCGCCAGGCGGCGACCGCATCAAGCCCCTTGAAGTGCTGAAGCAGGATGGCGTCCGTCGAGTTCATGAAGATGTAGACGAGGTCCGTGGTGACAAGGGGGATCGTGAACACCAGGATCTCGCGGGCGGGGATCCGCAGCTTGGCTTTGCGCAGCCGATCGAGCGTCCCGCGTCGCCCCAAAACCTGCCACAGGATGACGACGTAGAGGGCCACCCCGAGGGCGCCGGCAGCGACGTAGCCCACCGCCAGGAACAGCACGGCACCGGGGTTCGTGATCGGCAAGGAGCCGCCGGACTGCCCGACGATCAGGACGACGACCACGATCAGGCGCAGGCCCGGAGCCAGGATGTACTTGCGGAAGAAGATCGAGCGTGGGCTGGCGAACACGGTCAGCAGACCGGTCAGCAGCTGGTCGTAAGCCTGGATCGGCGCCAGCAGGATGAGGATGAGCAGGAGGGGGGCCGCGTTGGGCGTATTGGTCAGGGACCCCAGGGCGATGTCCTCGAACAGGTAGATCCCGATGATCAGCAGTGTCCCGAGGGCGAGGATCAGGCCGCCGATGCCGACGATCGTGCCCAGCAGCCGGTCGTGATCCTCCAGCTCGTCGTAGATCGTCAGGAACCGCGAGGCACCGCGGTCGAGGCCGAGGGTGATGACCATCTGGCCCAGGGCGACGATCGACAGGGCGTAGGCGAACGCGCCGTAGTCGGTCTGGGTCAGGGCGCGCACGATGAGGACCTGGGTCACGAAGTTGACCCCCATCGACAGCGAGCGGCCGACGAGGAGCATGCTCGAGCCGCGGATCTGGGTCGTGGTGTCCTTGCCGTCGCTGGTCGTCGTGACCGAGACGTCGGGCGCGATCTCGATCGATTCGACCTCGGGCACGGCGTTCGCGGGCTCCGTCGACTTGGGCGCGGGCTCAGGCATCGGGGCGGGCTCCGTAGGCCGTCCAGATCGCCGCGATGACCCGTCGCCGGACGGTCTCCGCGTCGGCGCCAGCATCGATCACCACCGCCCGGCGGAGCCGTCGCGCCAGGTCTCGGTAGCGCACCCGCTGGCGTTCGAGCGTCTCGACGTCGTGTTCGCCCTTGCGTCGGAACAGCTCCTCGCCGGAGACGTCGAGGACCACGCTGAGGCCGGGCGTCGGGCAGGCGCGAACGAGGAGCGACCGTCGGAACCGGGCCTTGCGACCGCTGCCGGGCGCGTCGAGCGCCAGGTCGAGGACATGGCGGTCGAACACGACCAGTCGGCCGCGGGCGCGCTGCGAGGCTGCTGCCAGCGATCGGCGCCAGATCCAGGCGAGCCGGCCGGGCAGGCCGAACCGCCCGCTCGCGCCCTTCGTCCCGTCGTCGCTGCCGCGTCCATAGAGGCCGAGGTAGATCCGTCGGACGGGGATCGGGAACGCCCCATCCAGGGCTGACGACAGGGTCGACTTGCCGGCGCCGTCCGGCCCGAGCAGGGCGACGCTCAGGCCGCGTCCACCGACGATCGACAGGACCGGCGTCACGCGCCGGAGGACCCGATGGCCGGCGACCCGTGCCGCGACGGTCGGCAGCCTCCGCTGCGTCCAGCTCCGGTCGAGCCGGCGTCCGAGTCGGGCCAGGGTCGTCCCGTCATCCGGCCGCGCGGCGGCATCGATCGCTCGTCTCGGCGTCCAGCCGCTGGGCAGCAGCGGCGCGATCGTTCGGGCGGCGGGTCCGTCGTCGCGCGCGCCGGCCCCCAGCTCGGCCAGCCGAGCCAGGTCGGCGGGTCGAGGGCCGGCCCGGTCGAGCACGGCGTGCATGAGGATCGATGACTTTGATGCCCGTTTCGAACACTTCCGATTTAGTGGAACGTCGAGCCAGCGGCGGCGGCGAGCGATGCACAGAACGCCACTGGATTTCAGTGAGGGCGGCTTCCCGGTCGATGACGTTGCCGAACACGTCGAACATTCGAGACAGAATACCCGGGCCCACAGGGGCTTTCAATGGTCCGCCGGAATCCACGACTTCCATACCGCGGGCCAGGCCCTGGGTCGGTGTCATCGCGATTCCCCGCACGTGCTGCGCATCACGCTGGGCTAGAACCTCGATCACAATTTGTTTGTCCGCTCCGGAGTGAAGCACTGAATGGATCGGCGGCAACTGTCCATCAAATCGAGCATCCACAACGCTGCCTCGCACGGCGACGACAGTGCCTCGATTCGGCGATCTGAGATTTCCCTTCATGGCGCACTCACACTGCGATATTGGTTGATTGTGATGAGCAATGATGACAGGTTCACGAAGGATTTTGTAGGACACCGTGATGAAACAATAACTATTCGCACGGTTGATCCGCGATGAACTGACAAGAGAGAGAATCCCGGATTGACTTGAAACCGTCCCGGACCCCGTTCAACGGGATGTGTTCGGAATGTTCCGCGTCCTGCGGCTAATAGAATCAACCGCCACGCGCTGGCGTCCGGTTGTTTGTCCTGGTAGTTCGTTATTTGCCGCTCGCCTAAGCAGGCGCACCCTGGTCTGTTAGAAATTTGGAATTGCGGGAATCTTCTGATCACTTGGGAATTGTTGCGCATGGTTTTGTGTGGCAAGACAAACGAGGAACCGGACTCGGGTGCGCGACAAATTGTAGTTTTGGGGAAACTGGGATTTTCTATTTGGTATGTTTTATTCCCAAAATTCGATGACGGGCACCGCTCGACCGGACTTCCGCCCCTTGCCGGCTTGTCCGGCGGGAACGCAAGATTTGAAATTAGTTACCCCATCATCAACACGACCGCTCCCCTGCCCAGCTTGCCTGGCAGGAAGCCAGGTTTCGCAGCGTTGCTCATGTCTCAGCGTGCAACGCTCTCCGTTCCGGTTGGACAAGCCAACCGGGGCGGCCTCGTGTTGGGTCGCACGGGCTAATTACAAATCTTTCGCTCGTGCCAGGCAAGCTGGCACGGGGCGAGATCAAATGTGGCCATAAGATTTTTTCGACCGAACAATTTCTGATGACGATTCGCGCGACCTGCCGCGGGTCAATTGCACTCGCTT
>JBBQJL010000030.1:0-38718 GCA_038325875.1 Candidatus Limnocylindrales bacterium | reverse complement strand
GCCTCGGGCGCCTCGGCGACCGCGTCGGTGCTCGGCGCGTCGACCGAGGCGTCTGAGGTCGTGTCGGGACCGGCCGATCCCTCATCAGTTCCGGCCGTGAGGGCCGGGTCCATGACCGCGACCAGCTCGGGCTCGGCATCGGCCGGGGCCTCGGCCTCGGCATCTTCGAGGCGGGCCAGTCGACCCACGGCGTCGGCCCGGGCGATCGCCCGGATCACCTCGAAGTCGGGCGGGGCCGGGACCGTATCGGCCATCCGGGCGATCTCACTGGGATCGCGCTCGTCGGTCAGGTTGGCGAAGAACGCATCCAGTTCGTGGCGATAGCCCTCGACCGCCTCCGACACCCGGTCGATCTCCCCGTCGATGATCACGGCGTGCTGTCCGAGGTGCTGCTCGAGGCGATCGCGCCGATCGCCGACCTGCTCGTCGGCCTCCACGCGGATGCGCTCGACCTCCGTCGTCGACCAGTCGCGGATGCGGGTGACATCGTCCTCGGCCAGGCGCTTGAGCTCATCGGCCTCGGCGGCTGCCCTTGTCCGGACCTTCTGGACGTGGGTCGACGCGTCATCGTCGACGGCCCCCTCGATCCGCTGGCGCTCGCGCTCGGCGGCAGCCTGCATGGCTCGGGCGAGCTCGTCGCGGAAGGAGTGGGCGGTCATCCGTGGATCGGCCACCTCGGCCACCTCGGCCACTTCGGCCAGCTCGGCGATCGACGCCGGCTCGACGGCGGCATCGGATGCGGTCGCGGACGACTCGATCGGCGAGTCCTCCAGGTCCGTTCCTGGTGCTGCGGAGAGGCGGTCCTGGTACATTCGGGCTATCCTCGGTCGGGGCTGCGATAGTACGTCTGGGCTACTCGTGCTCGCAACCGATCGTACCCGATAGTGGTGCCTCTGGGAACCACCCATGGCCGTGGTATCCTCGGCTCACGTCCCCCGTCGGGGGCGGCGCTCCGCGTGGTCGATCCCCTTCTCGAACGGACCGTGCGACTGCTGTTCACGTTCGGGAAGACGCGGAGGGTCAACGTGGCCACCGGAACGATCAAGAAGGTCATCGCCGATCGCGGCTTTGGCTTCATCACGGCCGACGATGAGAAGGATTACTTCTTCCATCGCGGCGCCCTCGATTCGTCGCTGGACTTCGACCGCCTCGTCGGCGGAGAGCGAGTCGACTTCGACATCGAGCAGAGCCCCAAGGGCCCGCGTGCCAGCCGGGTGAAGGCCGCCTGACGGCCACCCGTCGCACAGGTGGCCGAAGCGCCCCGTCCGTCGCGGATGGGGCGCTTCTCGATTCCCGGGCCGGGATGAGCAGCCTGGTCGGTCAGGCCGGCCGGCTCACGGGAGCCCCGCCTGGCTAAACGCGAGTCAGTGCGAGTCGCGAGCCACCGCCGAGCCGCTCGAGCCGACCAGGAAGTCGAGGTCCGCCCCGACGTCGGCTCCGAGCACATGGTCCACGTACAGACGCTCCCAGCCGCGGGTCGGTGCGGCGAACCCGGCCCGGAGCGCGGCCGACGGCCGTCTCGCCTCCAGCTCCGCCGGAGACAGCTCGACCTCGAGGCGTCGCCCCGCCACGTCGAGGACGATCACGTCACCCGTCTCGATCAGCCCCAGCGGACCGCCCGAGGCCGCCTCCGGCGCGACGTGCAGGACGACCGTGCCGTAGGCCGTGCCGCTCATCCGCCCGTCGCAGATCCGGACCATGTCCCGGACGCCCTGAGCCAGCAACTTGGCCGGCAGCGGTACGTTGGCGACCTCGGGCATCCCCGGATAGCCCCTCGGTCCGCAGCCGCGCAGGACGAGCACGCTGTCGGCATCAACCTCGAGGGCGGGGTCGTCGATCCGGTCGTGATAGTCCTCGATGCTGTCGAAGACGACGGCGGGGCCCCGATGCTGGAGCAGGTGCGGCGAGGCGGCCGACGGTTTGATGACCGCCCCATTCGGCGCCAGGTTGCCGCGCAGGACGGCGATCCCGGCTGCCTCCTGGAGGGGCGCGCTGCGCGACCGGATGACCGTCTCGTCCCAGATCCGGGCGTCGCCGAGGTGATCGACCAGCGGCCGGCCGCTGACCGTCAGCGCCGTCGGGTCCAGCAGATCGGCGACCTCGCGCAGGACGGCCAGCAGCCCGCCCGCCCGGAACAGGTCCTCCATCAGGAACTGCCCGGCCGGCTGGAGGTCGACCAGCAGCGGCACGCTGCTGCCGATCGCGTCGAAGTCGTCGAGGGTCAGCTCGATCCCGAGCCGACCGGCGATCGCCAGCAGGTGGACGACCGCGTTGGTCGAGCCGCCGATCGCGGCCACGGCCACGATCGCGTTGAGGAACGATCCACGGCTGAGGACCGTACTCGGCCGGCGATCGGCCTCGACCAGCTCGATGGCCAGCCGGCCGGCCTCATGGGCTCGCTCGAGCAGGCGGCTGTCCGGCGCTGGCGTGCCCGCGGTCCCGGGCAGGGTCATCCCCAGGGCTTCGGCGACGCAGCCCATCGTCGAGGCCGTGCCCATCGTGTTGCAGTGGCCGCGGCTGCGGATCATCGAGGATTCGGCCGTCAGGAAGTCGCTCTCGGACAGGTCGCCCGCGCGGACCTCCTCGCTCAGCCGCCAGACATCCGTGCCGCAGCCGAGCGGCCGTCCCTGGAACGTGCCGGTCAGCATCGGCCCGCCGGGGACGACGATGGCCGGCAGGTCGACCGAGGCCGCGGCCATCAGCAGGGCCGGGATCGTCTTGTCACAGCCGCCGAGCAGGACGACGCCGTCGACCGGGTTGGCCCGCAGGAGCTCCTCGGCCGACATCGCGGCGAGGTTCCGCCAGAGCATGGCCGTCGGGCGGACGAGCGTCTCCCCGAGCGACATCACCGGCAGGTCGAGCGGGACACCGCCCGCCTCCCACACCCCGCGCTTGACGTGCTCGGCGATCTCGTCGAGATGCGTGTTGCAGGGGGCCAGGTCGGACGCCGTGTTGGCGATCGCGATATGGGGCCGACCGTCGAACGCGTGGGCCGGCAACCCCCGCCGCATCCACGCCCGGTGGATGAACGCGTTGCGACCGGTCCCCGCGTACCAGGCCGCGCTTCGTCGTCGTGCCGTCATCGGGCCATCCCTCGCCTGCTGGAGCGTCTATCCTCGGAACATCATCCCGCTTCCGGCATCGTCGATGTCGGCACCTGTGCCGAGGGCCCTGTGCGCGCATTCGTGGTGACCGGTCCGCGCCGCGCCGCGGTCCAGGACGTCGAGCCGCCGACCGCCGGGCCCGGCGAGGTCGTGGTCGAGATCGAACGAGCCGGTCTGTGCGGGACCGACGCCGAGTTCTTCAGCGGCGAGATGGCCTACCTCCACCAGGGCCACGCCGCCTACCCGATCCGCATCGGGCACGAATGGTGCGGGACGGTCAGCGCGGTCGGTGAAGGAGTCGATCCCGGCTGGCTCGAACGGCGGACCACCGGCGACACGATGCTGTCGTGCCATCGCTGCGTGCGCTGCCTCGCCGGCCGCGGCCACCTGTGCGAGGCCCGCTTCGAGGTCGGCATCCGCGGCGGCTGGCCGGGCGCGCTGGCCGAGCGACTCGCGATCCCGGCCTCCGCACTGCATGCCCTGCCCGAGCAATTGGATGCGATCACCGGTGCGCTCGTCGAGCCGGGCGCCAATGCGCTCCGAGCGGCGCTCGCCGCCGAGCCCGCAGCAGGCCGGCGGATCCTGGTCCTCGGGGCGGGGGCGATCGGCCTGCTGGCGGCCATGTTCGCGGCCGCCGACGGCGCAGAGGTCCACGTGATGGGTCGCTCGGCTCGGTCGCTGGCGTTCGCCCGCGAGCGCGGCATCGATCACGTCTGGGCGGCTGGCGACCTCCCGAGCCTGGCCTTCGACGCGGTCATCGATGCGTCCAACGACCCGAGCCTGCCGGCGCTCGCGCTCGACCTCGTCGAGCCCGGCGGACGGGTCGTCTACATCGGCCTGGCCGGGGTCCCGAGCCCGATCGATACCCGGACGGTGGCGCTCAAGGACGTGACGGTCGTCGGGATCCTAAGCGGCTCACCGGGCCTGCCGGGCGCCCTCGAGCGCTATGCGTCCGGTGCGGTCGACCCGCGGCCGCTGGTCGCCGCCACGATCGGCCTCGACGAGGTCGCCGGGGTCCTGGCCGGTGCACGGCCGGTGGGCGCGGGGGGCGGCCCGAAGATCCTCGTCCACCCCCGCCGCTGACCGCTACCGCGCGCTCGCCGGCGGGATGTGTCATCGGGTCGGCGATCCGTTCGGTGGGCCCGCCCGCCACGATCGAGGAGTTGGCTCCGGCGGTAGGACTCGAACCTACGACCAAGCGGTTAACAGCCGCCCGCTCTACCACTGAGCTACGCCGGAGCGAGGACCGCCAGGGGGCGGTCAAGGCGGGGCCGAAGTCGGCGCCTCGCCGCGGCAGAGGATAGCACGGAGCGCCTCGCGGTCGGCCGCGGCTGGCATACTCGACCGATGATCGCCCGTTCTCCGCTGATGTCTGCCGCCGAGCTGCTCGCCCGCCCAGCCGAGCCGCACTTCCGCGTCGTCGATGTTCGCTGGGTGCTCGGGCAGCCGGGCGAGGGACGACGGAAGTACGACGCCGGCCACCTGCCGGGAGCGATCTTCCTCGACCTCGACGGCGACCTCGCCCTTCAGCCGGGTCCCGGCCGGCCTGGACGCCATCCGCTCCCCTCGCCTGCCACGTTCGGCTCGACCCTGGCCCGAGCCGGGATCGGCTCGGACGACCTCGTGGTCGCCTATGACGACGTCGGTGGCTGGGTCGCGTCACGGCTGTGGTGGATGCTCGACGACCTCGGCCATCGCGGAGGTGAGGCGGTCCTCGACGGCGGGGTCCAGGCCTGGGTCGCGGCCGGCGGGGGGCTCACCAGCGCGCTGCCGGTCCGGCCGGCTGAGCCGGCCAGTCCCGAGCTGGCCGATCACTGGACCAACACGATCGAGCGTTCGGGCCTGCGCGAGCGCCTTGGCGAAGTCGTCCTGCTCGATGCCCGCGCTGCGCCCCGCTATCGCGGCGAGATCGAGCCGATCGACGCCTACCCTGGCCACATCCCGACTTCAGTCAACGCCCCGACGGACGGGAACCTCGTCGAGCCGAACGGGCGGTTCCTTTCGGCGTCCTTGCTCCGTGCCCGGTTCGACGGACTCGCGGCATCCGCCGTCGCCGCCGGGGCGGTGGCCCCGGATGCGCCCGTCGTAACCTCGTGCGGCAGCGGCGTGTCGGCGACCCACCACTCACTGGCGATGCGCCTCGCCGGGCTGCCCGACCCGATCCTGTTCGTCGGCTCCTACAGCGAGTGGTCCGCGGCCGGCGAGCCGGTGGCCGTCGGTCCCGAGCCGGGGCTCTTCAGGGCGATCGACCGAGGGCTGAGCCAGCGCGATCCGTGAGGCGTAGTCGGTCGGGAGGTTCGATCCGGTAACGGCCGGGTGAGTGAGCGACGTCATCATGCCCAGATGGCCACGAAACAGCGCCCGGTCGACCGCGGCACCGAACGTGGTCGGATGCTCCGGAACGCGCTTGGAAGCGAGATCCGTCAGGCTCGGCTCGATCGTACGTTGACTCTCGCCGCATCGAGCGCGGGAGCGCACCGTCGGTGACCATCGTTCATCGAGGCGGCTGGCGAGACGCTGCGGCCGAATTTCCCCGGGCCCGGCCGAACGGCGCTCGAACTGCCGGCTGCCGGCCTCGCCCCGGGCGGCAATTCGATCGTCGTGATCTGATGCTTAAGAACCATGGCAGCGAACGGCGCCGGCTTCAGGCCGTGGTCGGCGGAACCCTACGCATTCAGCGGAGCCCTCGCGTTCGGCGGGGCCCACGCCCAGTGACTTGCATGGGGAGGCAACATCCGCACCCGCGGCCCAAGCCCCGATCCCCGACACGGCGCTCGGTGGCCGTGTGTCTGGGGCGACGCGGCGCGACCCGGCCCCGACGGCCCCGGCCGCGAGCGCCTACTCCAGGTAATCCTTGAGCTTGCGGCTGCGGGAGGGGTGGCGGAGCTTGCGCAGGGCCTTGGCCTCGATCTGGCGGATCCGTTCGCGGGTGACGTTGAACTCCTTGCCGACCTCCTCGAGCGTGCGGGCACGCCCATCCTCGAGGCCGAACCGGAGCTGGAGCACACGTCGTTCCCGCCCGGTCAGTGAGTCCAGGACCGCCTCCACCTGCTCCTTGAGGAGCTGATGCGAAGCCGCCTCGGCCGGGGCCAGCGCGCCGCGGTCCTCGATGAAGTCGCCCAGGTGGGAGTCCTCCTCCTCACCGATCGGCGTCTCCAGCGAGACCGGCTCCTGCGAGACCTTGATGATCTCGCGGACCTTGTCCGGGGTGACGATGACCTCCTGGCCGCGCGACATCGCCTCGGCGATCTCCTCGACCGTCGGCTCGCGCCCGAGCTCCTGGAGCAGGTTGCGCGAGACGCGGATGAGCCGGTTGATCGTCTCGACCATGTGGACCGGGATCCGGATCGTCCGGGCCTGGTCAGCGATGGCGCGGGTGATCGCCTGCCGGATCCACCACGTGGCGTACGTCGAGAACTTGAAGCCCTTCTCGAAGTCGAACTTCTCGACCGCCCGGATGAGCCCGATGTTGCCCTCCTGGATCAGGTCCAGGAACGACATCCCGCGGCCGATGTACTTCTTGGCGATCGACACCACCAGGCGCAGGTTGGCCGAGGTCAGCTGCTCGCGGGCATCGCGACCGATCCGAACCAGCTCGCCCTTGCGGTCGCGCAGCTTGGTGTTGAGCGGCACCTCCGGGTCGTAGCCGAACGACTTCAACATCGCCGCGTCTCTGCCGGCCATGATCCACAGCTCGAGCGCGGGGAAGGCCACCTCGTCGCGGGTCCAGTCGTAGATCGCCCGCAGCCCGACGTTGTCGCGCGAGTCGAGATCCCCGTTGTGGACCGCGAAGTACGCCCAGTCGAGGAGCGGCACGAAGGTGTCGGCCGACGGCTTCTCGCTGTACGCCGCGAGGAGGTGCTTGGCCTCGCGCAGGAGGACCTTCGTCCCATCGGACTGGACGTCGCGGGCGGCCTTGACCAGGTGGAAGTCGGGCGTCGCGGTCAGGAGCGACCGGGCGCCCTTGTCCGCGATCGCGTCGCGGACCATCTTGTGCGCCTCCTCGCCGAACGGCAGGCGGTGCTGCGGCTTGGCGGTCCGGGTCTTGCGCTCGGTGTCGTGGAGGGTCCACTCGTGGAGCGAGACGATGCCCTTCCAGGGCGCCTCGACCAGGAACTCGCCGAGTTCGATGGCCTTGGCCAGGACGACCTCTTCCTCAGCGGTCAGCAGGGCGACCTTGCCGATCTCCTTCAGATACATCCGCACGGGATCGTCGATCCCGATCATGTCCGCTGAGAGCGCCTCGAGCTCCTCCGGGGTCGGCTCTTCGAGCTCCTTGGCGTCGAGCTTGGCCGGCGCGTCGACCGGCACGACGGCCGGTGGGTCGCCCTCGGTCACGACATCGACCGCGACATCGCCGCCCTCGACCAGGGCCGCGGCCTCGAGCTCGAGCTCCTCGTCGTCGTCATCGTCGTCGACCTCGATCGGGTCGGCCACCGCGACGGCTCCGACCCGAGCCGGCCGCTTGGAGGCCAGTTTGGCCTCCTCCATCTCGACTCGCGTTCGACGCGGTCGACCGGCGAGGACCGCCTCGACCAGCTGCTTATCCATCGGATCCTGCGACATGTGCCCTCCCGGGGTCAGCGCTGACCGACGCCGCCCGCCGAGGCCGATGCCCCAGCGGTCGAAGTCGGTCGGGTGAGGAGGCGGGTCTGCTCGATCCGGCGATCGAGCGATCGGCGCGCCTCGTTGATCTGTCGTTCTTCGGTCAGTAGACGGTTCATCGCGTCGTGATCGTCACGGAGCTCTGCGTCGGCCTGTTCGGCCTGGTTCCAGGCACTCTGTTCCTCGAGCCGATCCGCCTCGAGGGTCAGCAGGCACTTGTCCACGTTGTAGATGACGCGCTGGGCCGCCAGGTTGCGCGGATCGGGCCGCTCGAGGGCATACAACCCGAGCGCAAGCGCCCGCGTTTCCGGGTCGAGCGACTCCAGGAAACGGCCCCGCTCGAACCGCCCGGCGCCGTCCGGATCGCCGGCCAGCTCCGCGCCGCGGCGACGGTCGGCCAGGATCGCGCCGTACAGCTCGCGCGCGACGGTCGACGGCAGCTCCGCGGGCTTGAGCACGTCTTCGACCCGGGCCTGCTGGTCGGGCAGGAGCAGGAGCAGGCGAAGCAACTCGACCTCGACCGGGGTGATCGACTTGACGACCTCCTCCGGACTGACCGATTCGGCCGCGGCCCGGACGGCGTCGAGGGTGATCCGAGCGCCGGCATGGTCGGCCGAGCCCGCCCCTCCCCCGCCGGCCGGTCCGAACCCGGCGCGCCCGGCCTCCGGCCGACGATGGAGCGCCTCGAGCAGCGTCTGCTCGCTGACCGTGGACCGCCGGGCGAGGAGCTGGAGGTAGGTGTCGCGGACCATCGGATCGCCGACCTTGCGCAGGGTCGGCAGGACCGCGTCGACCAGGCGCTTGCGACCCTCGGGGGTGCGCACGTCGTTGCGGGTCGCGTGGTAGTCGATCAGGTAGGCCAGGATCGGGTCCGGCGTGCGGGTCGCCTCACGCCACAGGTCGGGCGACTCTCGGATGACCTCGTCGGGGTCCTTGCCCTCGGGCAGCCTGACCACGCCGACGTCGGTCAGGCCGACCCCGCCGTCCGCCTGGACCTCGCTGATCAGGTTGTTCAGCTCGGTCACTCCGAATGTGCCCGCCGACTGGCCGGCCGGGTCGACGTCATAGGCCAGGGCGACCTTCTTGGCGTAGCGGGTGAGCAGGGCGACGTGACCCGGGGTGAGCGCCGTGCCGAGCGTGGCGACGACGTTGTCGAAGCCGGCCTGGTGGGCCATCAGGGCGTCGGTGTAGCCCTCGACCACGACCGCCTGGCCCGACTTCCGGATCGCGCCCTTGGCCTTGTCGATGAGATATAGCGTCCGGCTCTTGTCGAAGATCGCCGAGGCCGGGCTGTTGAGGTACTTCGGGCCGTGGTCGCGGGTGTCGCCGTCGGCGACGAGGTAGCGGCCGCCCAGTCCGATCGCCTTGCCGTTCATGTCCCGGATCGGGAAGATGACCCGTTCGCGGAAGCGGTCGTAGGCGCCGCCGCGGCCGGTGCCGCGCGCCTGGGTGAGACCGGTCTCGATGAGTTCCTGGGGCGTGACGTTGCGCTTGGCCTGGAGCTGGCGCGACATCGACTCCCAGCCCTCGGGCGCCCAGCCCAGCTGGTAGGCCTCGATCGTGGCGTCGGTGAAGCCTCGGCCGCGGAGATAGTCGAGGGCGGGCTTGCCCTGGGGATGGGCGGTCAGGACCGTGTGATAGAAGGCGATCGCCGCATCGAGGACCTGGTGGAGCCGCGCCCGATGGGCATCCTGGCGGCTGGTCCGCTCGTCGAGCTCGACCCCCGCCCGGGCGGCCAGGACCTTGAGCGCCTCGGGGAAGCTGACACTGTCGCGCTGCATGACGAAGCTGTAGATGTCGCCGCCGAGCCCGCAGCCGAAGCACTTCCAGCTCTCGCGGGCCGGCGTGACGTAGAACGACGGCGTCTTCTCACCGTGGAACGGGCACAGACCCTTGAAAGTGCTGCCCGACTTCTTGAGCTGGACGGTCTGGCCGACGACGTCGACCACGCTCAGCTTGCTCTTGACCTCCGCGGCGACGCCGACGGCCAACTCCACCTCCGCTCACGTCCGTTTGCCCGATCCGTCGGGACCTGCCGACCCCTGGGACCACCCGGACATGACTGTGGGCTTGTCAAGACCTTGACAAGCCGCATCGAGGAGATGATACCACACTGTCAATACCCCTGGGTAGTATTGACAGCTTCGCTGACGGGGCCCCGGCGGTCCGTCCGACAGGCATCGGGTGGCTATCCTGCGCGGATGGCCGACATCCGCGAGACCGAGCGTCTCCGACTCCGGCAGCTCCAGCCGGGCGACGCCGACGCCCTGCTCGAGATCCTCGGGGATCCGGTGGCGATGCGTCACTACCCGGCGCCATTCGACCGTGCGAAGGTCGAGTCGTGGATCGCCTGGGCACGCGAGAGTTACGCGCGCAACGGGTTCGGGCTATGGGCGGTCATCCGGCGATCGGACGGCCGCTTCCTGGGCGATTGCGGCCCGATGCTCCAGCCGCTCGAGGGCCGGCTCGTCCCCGAGATCGGCTACCACATCGCGCGGACCGAGCAGGGTCGCGGGTACGCGACGGAGGCGGCCCAGGCCTGCCTCGACTGGGTGTTCTCGAACACGAAGTACGACGTCGTCTGCTCACTCGTCTCGCCGGACAACGCACCCTCCCGGGCCGTCGCGGCGAAGGTCCACCGAGCGATGCGTGAGTTCAGCTGGGAAGGGAACGGCCGGTGGATGTGTCTCTACTGGTCGGATCGACCAGCGCCGGGGGTGGAACGACCCGGAGGTATCGACGAACCCATCCGCTCAGACCGGGACGGCAAGCCCCTCGGCGCCTGACCCGCGCTTCGCCGGAGCGTCGACGGCCTCGTCCGGGCCGGTGACGACGACCTCGGTGATCTGCTCCTGGCCCTGATCGTCCCGGGCGGCGAAGGCGTGGTGGATCTCGGTCATCCCGGTCGCCAACGTCGCGCCCACCGCGCAGTACTTCGTGGCCGACAGCTCGATCGCCCGGCGGACCGCATCGAGATCGATCGCCTCGCCCTCGACGACGTGGACGATGTCGATCCGGGTGAACGCGTTCGGATGCTCGTCCTGCTGCACGCCGCTCGCCCGGACCCGGTAGCTCGAGACCGCCTGGCGCTTCTTGCGCAGGATCGAGATCACGTCCATCGCCGTGCACCCGGCGACCGCGATCGGGATGAGCTCAGACGGGCGCATCGCGCTGTCGCCGCGACTGTCGTCGAGGATCAGCTGATGGCCGCTCCCGCTGTGGGCGACGAAACGGAGGTCGCCGCCTTCGAGTGACAGCGTCGCGGTCTTGGCGGCCATGGTCGACTCCGATCATCCAAAGCGAGGAAGGCGGGCGACCAAGGAAGGATCGGTCCCCCGCCTGCTTCGTCATCGTCGCACCTGGGCGGCCTGCTGAGGGGGGCCGTCCGGCCCCAGTTCTGGTGACTAACGGCCCAAGGCCACTATCTGCTTAAGACATATATTCGCTGAGATCGAATAGTGGTCGAGGAGCAACGAATGCCAAGCCCCACACACGACATCGACGAGCTCCAGGCGTCGCTCCTGCGCTCCCTCGCCAGCGCCCATCGCCTCCGGATCCTCCACCTCCTGGGCGAACGATCGTGCGAAGTGAACGAGGTGGCACGCGAGCTGGAGATGAGCCAGACGGCCGCCTCCCAGCACCTCGGCGCCATGCGCGCCGCCGGCCTGGTCGAGGCGCTTCGAGATGGACGCAGCGTGACCTATCGACTGAGCGACCCGCAGATCCTCGCGGCGTGCGGGCTGATGCGTGCGGTCCTGGTTCGCCGGCTGTCGAGGCTGGGCGATCTGGCCGCGGCCGTGCATGAGCCGACGGTCTTCCTCCCCTCTCCCAGCCAGGAAGGTCATCCGTGAGCAGCAACCTTTCGATCGTTCTCTTCTCGGGCACCGATGACAAGCTCCACGCCGCAGCCACGATCACCGCGGGTGCCGCCGCCATGGGGACGCCGGTCAGCGTCCTGCTCATGTACTGGGCCCTGGACGCCTTCCGGGCGGATCGCATCTCCAACGACCACGGGCTCGCCTATGACGCCGCTCGGCCGAGGTTCAACGAGCCGGTCGAGCACGTCGGTGAGATCCCGTGGCTGGAGACGTTCCGGATGGCCAAGGAGCTCGGCGAGGTGACCATCCGCGCCTGCGCCGGGTCGCTGGCCACCCTGGGCCTCGACGCGACCGGATTGGACCCGCTGGTCGATGACTCGGGTGGGATCGCCTCGTTCCTGGCCGCGTCCGACGACGGCCAGATCCTGTTCATCTGAGCACCCCGACGGAGTGCAGAAAGGAGCTCGTCATGGCGCAGCAGGAAAAGCTCGTGATCATGGCCACCCACGGTCCGGAGGACCCCGAGCGAGCGACCATCCCATTCGTGATGGCCTGTGCGGCCCTGGCCTCGGACGTCGCGGTCGTGATGGGCTTCCAGGCCGACGGGGTGCGTCTCGTGCACCTGGGTGAGACGGAAACGGTCCAGGCGCCGGACTTCCCGCCGTTGGCCAAGCTACTCGCCGACTTCCGCGAACTCGGTGGCAGCCTCCTCGTCTGCGCGCCATGCGTGAAGAGTCGCGGCATCGGCGAGGCGCTGGTGCCCGGTGCCGAGATCGTGGCGGCAGGCCGGTTCGTCGCGGAGGTGACCTCGGCCACCAACACCCTTGTCTACTGACCCACGCCGTCGATGGCGCATCCGTCGACCCGAGCGACCACGAAGGAGACCACTCGAATGATCACCATGACCACCCCATTGAGCGACACCGACCTCCTCGCGCTCGAAAGCGCCAAGGTGGTTGACGCCCGCGGAAGCGCCTGCCCGGGCCCGCTGCTCGAGGCCAAGAAGGCGATGAACACGGTCCAGGTCGGCCAGGTCATCGAGATCTGGTCGAGTGACCCGGCCACCAAGGATGACATCGGGGCGTGGTCGGCCAAGGTCGGCCACACCTTCCTCGGAGCTCTGCCGGGCGAAGGCTACGAACGCGTCTTCGTCACCCGTCAGAAGTAGCGAGGGCGTCTGCGATGACCACGCTCGCACCGGTGAGGCCGCAGGACGAGGAGCGGACGTTCGTTCCGCGCATCCTCGTCTTCTCGACCAACAACATCTCCGACCCGGGGATCGACCTGGCCGGCAGCTCGCACATGACTTACTCACCGGGCGTCGTGGTCATCAGCATGCCCTGCACCAGCGGGATCCGACCCAGCTGGATCGCGCACGCCATCGAGCACGGGTTCGACGGCGTGTTCATCGCCTCGGACGGTGACGAGTGCGCCTACCTGTCCGACTGCTCCACCCGAGCGTCGCGGATCGTCGCCCGCGCCCACCAGCTCCTGCAGCAGAGCGGTCATCAGCCGCAGCGACTGAAGATGGCCGCCATCTGCTCGGTCTGCGCGGAACCGTTCACCAGGCACGTCGAGCAGTTCGGCCAGGCATTGGCCGCGCTGGGGCCCTCGGCGGTGGCGTCATGACCGACTACGACGTCTTGGTCGTCGGCGCGGGCATCGGTGGGATGGAGTCCGCCCTCAAGCTCGGTGACATGGGCTATCGCGTCCTGCTGGTCGAGAAGGAGGCCAGCGTCGGCGGGAAGATGATCCTGCTCAGCAAGGTGTTCCCGACCCTGGACTGCGCCAGCTGCATCTCCACCCCGAAGATGGCGGCGTCTATCCATCACCCCAACGTCACGACCCTGACCTACAGCGAGGTCGAGGGGATCGAGTCCGTGGCCGAGGGACGGTTCCAGGCCAAGATCAAGCAAAAGGCGCGCTTCGTCGACGAGGTCGCCTGCACCGGCTGCCAGAAGTGCGAGACCGCCTGCACCGTCGCGGTCCCCGACCAGTTCAACGCCGACATGGTGGGGCGCCGGGCGGCCTACATCGCCTTCCCCCAGGCCGTGCCCAAGAAGGCGGTCATCGAGCGGGCCGGCTCGTCGCCATGCTCATTCACCTGCCCGGCAGGCATCCAGGCCCACGGCTACGTCTCGCTCATCCGCAGCGGCGAATACGAGAAGGCATTCCAGCTGGTGCTCGACGCGACGCCGCTGGTCGGCACCCTCGGGCGCGCCTGCTACGCGCCGTGCGAGGTCGACTGCACCCGTGGCTCGCTCGAAGGTCCGCTGCCGATCCGCCGGCTGAAGCGGTTCATCGCCGACATCCACTACGACACGTTCGACGGGCCGGGCGTCGCGGTCCCCAAGCCGAACGGCCACCGGGTCGCGATCGTCGGCTCCGGACCGGCCGGCCTGACCGCTGCCTGGCAGCTCGCCCGGAAGGGCTATGCGGTCAAGATCTTCGAGGGGGCGCCCAAGGCAGGTGGCTTTTTGCGCCTGGCGATCCCCGCCTACCGACTCCCGACCGAGGTCGTCGAACAGGACATCGCCAACGTCACCGCACTCGGCGTCGAGATCGCCGTGGACTCGCCGGTGGAGGACCTCGAGGGGCTCCACTCGGACGGCTACGACGCGGTCCTGGTGGCCACCGGCACACCGCTGTCGACCAGGCTCGGGGTGCCCGGCGACCAGCTCGACGGCGTCCTCAGCGGGGTCGCCTTCCTCCGTGCGGTCAAGCTCGGTGAGGGCGTCGACCTGGCCGATCGGAGAGTCGTCGTCATCGGCGGCGGGAACGTGGCGATGGACACCGCCCGGACCGCCCGGCGCCTCGGAGCGCGCGACGTCACGGTCGTCTACCGGCGGACTCGCACCCAGATGCCCGCTCATCACGTGGAGGCCGACGACACCGAGAAGGAGGGCGTCGCCTTCGTCTTCCAGACCGCCCCGGTCGCCGTGCTCGATGACGGCCACGGCGCGACCCGCGGCCTGCGCTGCAGCCGGATGAGCCAGGGCAAGCCCGATGGCTCTGGCCGGAGCCGGCCGGAGCCGATCCCTGGCAGCGAGTTCGACCTCGACTGCGACGTGATCATCACCGCGATCGGGATGGCGGCCGATACCGCCGCGTTCGCCGGCCAACTGCAGACCGACCAGAACGGGACGGTCGCGGTCGACCCGCGAACCCTCCAGACCGGCAGCCCGTGGCTGTTCGCCGCCGGCGACGTCGTGTCGGGCGCGTCGGACATCACCCGCGCGACCGGCCAGGGCCAGCGGGCCGCATTCATGATCGATCGCTGGATCCAGGACCGCACCCTCGACGGGTTCGACCTGCGCCTCCCGGTCGTCGACACGGAGCAGGTCCTCGCCCGACAGCAGGCCTACCGCCTGGCCCTGCCGGCCGCCCCGAACGAGGTCATCGATCCCGCGCCGGACGACTTCCGCGAGGTCGAGCTGCCGATGACCGAGGCGGAGGCCCGCTACGGGGCCGGGCTGTGCCTCGACTGTGGCATCTGCTCCGAGTGCGGTGAGTGCGTCGCCGCCTGTCCGGTCGAGGACTGCATCGACCTGCGCGCCCGCGACCAGTTCCTCGACGTCGAGGTCGGGGCGGTGGTCGTGGCCACGGGCTTCAACCTGTTCGCCGCCGACCTCAAGCCGCAATACGGCTTCGGCACGTTCAAGAACGTCATCACCGGCATGCAGATGGACCGCCTGCTCGCGCCGACCCGGCCGTTCAACACGATCCTCCGGCCGGGCGACGGCAAGGTGCCCGAGCGGATCGCCTACGTGATGTGCACCGGCTCCCGGGACGAGACGGTCGGCAACCCGCTCTGCTCGCGCTTCTGCTGCATGTACTCGATCAAGCAGAACCAGCTGATCATGGGCGCCCTGCCCATCGCCGACGTGACCGTCCACTACATGGACATCCGGGCGCCGGGCAAGCGCTACGACGAGTTCTACGAGCAGGCCAAGTCGATGGGCGCCAACTACGTCAAGGGACGGGTTGCCAAGATCACCGAGAAGGAGAACGGCGACCTGGTCGTCCGCTACGAGGACATCGAGCACGGGGGCGGCATCGTCGAGGCCGAGTACGACCTGGTCGTGCTGGCGGTCGGCGTCCAGCCCAACAGCGATGCCCAGGCCCTCTTCCCGGAGGGCGACCTGTCCCTGGACGAGTTCCGTTACGTGGCCGAGACGGACGAGGACGCCAACCCCGGCCAGACCAGCATCGCCGGGGTCTACGTGGCCGGCGCCGCGTCGGGCGCCAAGGACATCGCCGACTCGATCCTCCACGCCGGTTCGACTGTCGCCCAGGTGGCGGCGTACCTGGAGAGGGCAAAGGTGCCGGCATGACCGAACAGGAGCGACGGATCGGGGTCTACGTCTGCCATTGCGGCGGGAATATCTCCGACTACGTGGACGTCGACCAGGTCGTCGCGGTCGCCCAGGCCGAGCCCGGCGTGGTCGTCGCCCGCCAGATGATGTTCGCCTGCTCGGACTCCGGCCAGCAGGAGATGGAGCGCGACATCGAGGAGCAGCAGCTCGACGGCCTGGTTGTCGCGTCGTGCTCACCGAAGCTTCACGTCGTGACCTTCCGCGGGGTAGCCAAGCGCGCCGGCCTCAACCCATACGAGTACACCCAGGTCAACGTCCGGGAGCAGGCGTCGTGGATCCACTCGGACGACGCCCAGCGCACGACCGACAAGGCGATCAGCCTGGTCAAGGCCGGCATCGCCCGGACGCGTTTGACCGAGCCGCTCGAGCCGATCGTCGTCGAGACGACTCAGAAGTCCCTCGTCGTCGGCGCGGGCGTGGCCGGGTTGCGTGCCGCCATCGGGCTGGCCGACATCGGCCTCGGGGTCTTCCTGGTCGAGCGCGAAGAGGTGCTGGGCGGCTGGGTCGGCACGCTCGGCGAGATGTACCCGACCGGCAAGAACGGTCGCAAGCTCATCGCCGAGCTCGTCGAGCAGGTCCGTCGGCGGCCCTCCATCCGGGTCTTCACCGGGGCGGAGATGGTCAGCAAGGCGGGCAGCTTCGGCAACTACCAGGTCGACATCCGGATCGGCGGGACCGCCCCGGAGACGCTCACGGTCGAGGTCGGCTCGATCGTGGTCACCACCGGGTTCGACACGTACGCGCCCGAGGTTGGCGAGTACGGCTACGGGATCGACGGGGTGGTGACCCTGCCCGAGTTCAAGGCGCTCATCGACGCGGCCGCCGGCCCGCTCGTCTATCGCGGCCGGCCCGTTCGTAACGTCGTCTACGTCTACTGCGTCGGCAGCCGCGAACCGGCCGGCGAGCCCGGGGCCAACCAGTACTGCTCGCGCTACTGCTGCGCCGCCACGGTCGCCGCGTCCGTCCAGCTGGCCTCGCGCGACGCCCGGATCCACCAGTACCACCTGTATCGCGACATGCGCACGTACGGCAAGTACGAGCTGATGTACACGGAGTCCCGGAAGCTCGGCTCGGTCTACCTGAAGTTCGCCGATGATGCTCCCCCGAGCGTGGCCGTCGACAAGGCAGGTCGCCTGTCGGTGACGGTGCGCGACCTCCTGACCGGGGGTGAGGAGCTGGCCATCCCGGCTGACCTCGTCGTCCTGGTCACCGGCATGATCCCGCGCCAGAACGCCGAGCTGATCAGCGTGCTCAAGCTGCCGATCGGCACTGACGGCTTCTTCAACGAGATCCACCCCAAGCTCCGTCCGGTCGAGACCGTGGTCGACGGCGTGTTCATCGCCGGCGCCTGCCAGGGTCCGAAGAACTCGACCGAGAGCGTGGCGTCTGGGCTGGCGGCCGTGACCCAGAGCGCGGTCATCCTCAAGAAGGGCTTCGCCGAGCTCGACCCGCTCGTGGCGATCGTCGACACCGACGCGTGTACGGCTTGCGGCGAATGCCTCGACGCCTGCCCGTACGGTGCCATCGAGATGGCGGCCGCCGGCGACCGATCGGTGGCGGTCATCAGCGAGACCGGCTGCAAGGGCTGTGGTGGCTGCGTACCGGTCTGCCCTGAGAACGCGATCGACCTGCTCGGCTACACCGACGCCCAGATCACCGCGATGATCGACAAGCTGCTGGAGGTCCCGGTCGCATGAACGCCCCGAATCGCGAGCTCCGCGAGGTCATCCGCGAGGAGCCGGTCATGCGGACCCGGATCCTCGAGCTGCTCCGGGACGAGCCCCGGACCGTGCCCGAGATCGCCGCCGCGATCGACTGTCCGACCCACGAGGTCGTGTTCTGGGTGATGGGCATGCGCCGCTACGGCCACCTGCGCGAGGTCAAGGGCGTGACCGACGAGGGCTATTTCCGCTATGAGACGATCGCGAGGGACCCGTCATGACCGCGCTCGTCGACAGCGGCCTGCTGGCCGATCTCCAGCGCTATGGCGCGGCCGACGTGTCGGCCTGCTTCAGCTGCGGCAACTGCACCGCAACGTGCCCGCTCGTCTCGAACGATTCGACCTTCCCGAGGCGGATGATCCGCTACGCCCAGGTCGGGCTGCGCGACCGGCTTCTGTCGAGCAAGGAGCTGTGGACTTGCTACGCCTGCGGCGAATGCTCGGAGACCTGCCCGACCCAGGCTGAGCCGAGTGAGTTCATGGCCGCTGCCCGACGCTACGCGATCGCCAACTACGACCGGACCGGCCTGGCCCGGACGATGTACACCCGGCCGATCGTGGGGACGCTCATCGCCGTCGGCCTGGCCGCCTTCTTCGCCTTGTTCATGTACGCCGGTCACGGGCCCCAAGGGACCGCTTCGTTCGACATCTTCGGGTTCATCCCGGAGGAGCTCATCCACAACCTCGGGATCGGGGTCATGATCGTCGTCTTCGTCGCCGGCCTCGTCGGCGTCGCGACGATGGCTCGGGCGGTCGGTCGAGGGAACGGCGTCACGGTCCGGTCGGTCGTCGGCGGACGCGCCCCCGTGCGGCGGTCGGCGGCTGCGCTGTGGAGCGCCCTCGCCATCGAGACGCTCGGCCAGCGTCGCTACCGTGACGACTGCGACACGGACGCATCGAGCCAGCCGTGGTTCCTCCGCCGTTGGTTCCTGCATGCCGCCACGATGTGGGGGTTCCTGGGGCTGCTCGGCGCGACCATCCTCGATTACGGGCTGGCGCTCGCCGGGATCAAGGCCACGGGCACGCCGGTCCCGATCTGGTATCCGGTCCGCCTGCTCGGCACGGTCGCCGGGATCCTCCTGGTCTACGGCGCGACGATGCTCATCGTCCAGCGCTACCGCGGGCAGGAGCGCTCGGTCCGCCATTCGACCACGGCCGACTGGACCTTCCTGGCCCTCATCTGGATCACCGGCGTGACCGGCTTCGCCCTCGAGGTCGCGCTGTACCTGCCGAGCGCCCCGGCGTGGGGCTACTGGGTCTTCCTGTTCCACGTCGCGGTGGCGATGGAGCTGGTGATCCTGGCCCCGTTCATGAAGCTCGCCCACGCGATCTATCGACCCGTCGCCCTGTTCTTCCTGGCCCTGGGGGCAACGCCGGCGGAGCAGCCGCACAAGGAGGGCGCCGGTGGCTGACGACACGACCGACAGCCGGCGACCCGACGACGTGTCGCCGTCCATCTTCGGCCGGGCCCAGGCCCGTGCCACATCCGTGAAGCCGGCCGAGTGCCGAGGAGGTCTCCGATGACCGCGACCCTGCCGCAAGTATCCGTCGAGCACCATCTGCGGCTGATGCACCACGTCGATCTCATGCCGGCGACCGGCGACCTGATCGGGTCGGCGCCCATCGCCGAGCTCCGTCCGAAGGTCGACGAGCTGGCCGAGTTCCTGACCGGCCTGCTCATCCCCCACATGGATGCCGCCGAGCACACCCTCTACCCCGAGCTGGAGCGGATGCTCCAGAACCGCCACTCGATGACGCCGATGCGACGCGAGCACGGCGAGATCCGCCAGCTGGTGGCCGACCTGGTCGGCCTGCAGACCGGACTGGACGAGGGTCGGCTCCAGACTGGTGAAGCGGTCGCCTTGCGCCGGGTCACCTTCCGGCTGTATGCGCTGCTCAAGATCCACCTCGCCGAGGAGCAGCTCTATCTCGGGATCATCGAGCACGGCGTGTCGGCCGAAGCCGCCGCGGAGCTCGCCGCAGCGATGGAGCACTCCGGCCCGACCGAGTCCTGAGCCCCGATCAGCCGTTACGCGTCGACACGGTCGTAGAGCGCGAGGAAGGCGCGGCTCAGGCGCCTTCGGTCGCGCATGATCAGCGCCCAGTCGCTCGTGAATGCCCGTCCCTGTGCGGTCAGTTCGTAGGTGGGGCCGGCCGGGTCGAGCGTCGCTCGGGCCGTCAACAGCCCGGCCCCTTCAAGCTTCGCGATCAGGCGGCTCAGGCTGGCGCGCTCGATCGGACCGCGGACGACTCCGAGCTGGGTCAGGCGCGTCGACACCGCGTCGACGGTCTCCAGGCCACTCTCGAAGAGGAGCAGGGCGAACGCGCTCACCACGTGATGCGTGTCGTCATGGGGCCGGTCATCGCTGTGGTCGTGCGAGCTTCCGCCGATCTGGTCGACTGTCATGCCCACGATGATGGACCGAGCCAACTGATGCATTCAAGGGCCGAACGACCCGGGACAGCAGTGCATCTCACTCGAGGCAGCCAGCCGGATGTATCCATCGGGTTCTCAGTCTCGTCCTCTGGATAGGGACGGGCACCCGCCCGTCAACAAGCGAGGTCATCGAGATGAAGTTCGGACGCAACGAAGGAACGAGCGATCGGATCATCAGGATCGTGGCGGGGATCGTGCTGGCGGCGGCCGCTGTGGTCGGCGCCGTCAGCGCGCCGTGGCTCTACGTCGTGTGGGTCGTCGCGGCGATCCTGCTCGTCACCGGGATCGTCGGCTTCTGCCCGCTGTACGCGCTCTTCGGCTTCTCGACGAAGACGGCACGGCGGTGAAGGCAGCCCGGTGAGGACCACCTGAACGTGGCCGACGGCGAGACGAGTCCGACGATCGAGGCGACGACCGACAACGAGGCATTCGCCCGGGAGCTCGTCGGCGCACTCCCATACCTGGTCCACCTGGCCACGCGTCTTGTCCGCGACCCGGACCAGGCAGAGGACTGCGCCCAGGAGACGATCGTCGGCGCCTGGCGCCGGCAAGACCAGCTTCGAGATCGAGCGGCGCTCTTGGGCTGGCTCCGTCGAAGCCTCGTCAACCGGATCATCGATCGCTCCCGGACGCACCACCATGAGCTCGACATCGATAGCATCGAGGCGGACTGGCGCGACGATCGCTACTCGGTCGCCCCCGACCGGGTCCTCGAACGAGCCGAGCTCCGGGACGAGCTCGAGGATGCGCTCGCGCGCCTGCCGGTGATCTACCGCGTCCCGGTCGTCCTTCACGACGTCCTCGGCTGGACCTCGGTCGAGATCGGGGCAGCGATGGCGGCAGGCCTGCCGGCCACCAAACAACGACTGCGCAGGGGTCGGATGATGCTCGTGAGCGCACTGGCCGAGGGCGACGAACGCCGCCAGGCGAGCCTCGCCCAACCGCTCCGCTGCTGGCGGATACGCCGCCACGTCTCGTCGTACCTGGACGATGAGCTCGACTCGACCACCCGCACGATGGTCGAAGCGCATCTCGAGACCTGTCCGACCTGTCCGCCGTTGTACGCGAGCCTGGTTGGGGTTCGGACGACGCTCGGCGGCCTGCGCGATCCCGACACCGTCGTCGAGGAAGCGATCGCCCAGCGGATCCACGAGCATCTCGACCGACAACCAGGTCGGACGATCGTCGGATAGTCGTCTTCGACGGCGTCAGGGTCCCCACGCCGCGCACGACGGGACGGGACTCGGTTCCTGGGGACTATCCTTCAGAAGCCAATGAATGCGTCGAGCGCTCACCAACCGACCGACGGACGTCAGCCCCCCGAGCCGGATCCCCTCGCCTCGGATCGCGACGGGGCGGGCGTCCCGATCCATCGTGGCTGGGCGCCCCTCGGTGGGCGGCACCGCTGGATGGAGCCATTCGTCCTTGTCCTGCTGGCCGGGGGCGGCGCGCACGGGTACTCGATCACGGCCCAGCTCGTGGAGATGGGGATCAGCGGCGGGCCGGTCGACATCGGGCAGGTCTATCGGACCCTGCGCGATCTCGAGGACGGCGGGCAGGTCAGCTCATCGTGGTCGACCGAATCGAACGGGCCACAGCGCCGCGACTACGAGCTGACCGAATCGGGTTACGCGGCCCTCGATGCCTGGGCCGCCGTGATGAAGGAGCGGGCTCGGCTGATCGCAGAGTTCAACGCGCGCTATCTCGAGGCGGTGGCGGGACCCCGGGGGCGAGGCTGACCGGCGGCCTGCCGGATCCTCTAGAGCGGCTCGGCGTTGGCGTGATCGATCCCCTGGGCGAGGACATCCTTCTCCTCGGCTGACAGGTTGTGATCGAGCACGCCGAGGTAGAGCTCCTCCTCGGCCAGATGGACCTTCAGGATCGCGAACAGGCGATACAGGACGCGCCGAAGACCGATCTCGTCGGCCTGGCTCATTGTCCCTTCGGCCACGAGCTCGCTGTACTGGCAGAGCGACCCGAACAGTCCCCGCAGCTGCTCGTGCTCACGGCGCATCGGGGCCATCGAGTGGCGCTGGCCCATCAGCTCCTCGAGCCGACCGTAGAGCGTCGTCTCGATCGCCTCCATGTGCGGGGTGAGCCGCCCGATGATGAAGCTGCACTCCTGCTGGAAGCTGGCGGCGAATGCCTCGGGCGACACCCGGCCGATCATCTCGGCGAGCTCCGGGAGCCGGTCGACGTGGGGCTCGATCCGCTCGTGGTGCTCGTGCGACGTGTCGGGTAGGGAACGCATGGCTCGATGACCTCACTCGCCCGAGAGTCTGGCGTCCACGCTGGCACGCGGACAGGGCCGTCCAGCCCGTTCTTCGATGACCCATCGTGCCGGTGTGCGGGCCGGGGACCGTGCTCCGGCCTTGGAAGACGTCCGGCCGTCAGGGCGCCGGCAGGACCCCGTCCTGGGCGATCGGCTGGAGGATGCCGCCGCCCTCCTGGCCCACGATCAGGGTCCAGACCCGACCCGTCGGGGCGATCCGGATCCAGGCGAGCTCCCACGAGCCGCCGGTCGCGAGGTGGCGTTGGGCAGCCGGCGGCCGATGGCCGGCGCGATCCAGGACGACCACCCGCGGCCGGTCGCCGCTGTAGGCGCCGACGTAGATCCGCCGCGCCCCGATCGCCGGCAGGACGATCGCGCCGGGGCCGGGGGTGCAGCTCCGACATTCGGTCGCCAGCTCGTAGCCGACCTTGACTGGCCACCCGGCGACCGACGACCCGGTGCGCGTCATCAGCGCGATCGAGCCGTTGGCCGGCCCAGGCCCGAACCGGACGGTCGACCCGGCGATGAGCACGTTCCCCGCCCCGGCCAGCTGCGGGATCGACCCGCCGTAGCACGCGGCAGGGCGGATCGGGATCGCGGTCGGGAAGCCGGCCCGGACGACGCCGGCCAGTGAGTAGGCGACCAGGCGTCCGGCCTGGGTTGCGATAGTGGTCGTGCCGCTTCTTGCGACGGTCGGGTCCGAACTCCAGCCGTGGATGCTCACCGGCCAGCCACGGACCTTCCGTCCGTCGCGTCCGAGGACCTCGTAGCGGGTCCAGACGGGGAGTCCGCACTCCCCCGAATCCGCGCCGTAGACGCGCCAGGTGACCCACACTCGCCCAGCCGGGCCGAGGGTCAGCGAGGCACCTTCGGGGACGAGACGGGGCCAGCCCGCCCGCAGCCGCCCGTCGGGTCCGAGCGCGACCAGCCGGGTGCCACCCTTCTTGGCGATCGTCAGGTAGAGCGTCCCGTTGGCGGCGAGCTGGGCGGCGCCGGTCGTCGGGCCGGTGTGGACCGACCAGCCGGAGACGGTCGAACCATCTGGCCGGAACGCGTAGGTGACGGCGCGCGCGACATCGGCATCGGGTGTGTCCATCAGGTCGCAGGTGACGTAGGCGGTCCCTGATGGCGCGACCACGGGCACCTGGCACGTCCCGTAGGTCGCGACCTGGATCGGGTACCCGGCCAGCTCCTTGCCGGCTCGGTCGAGGCGATGAAGGGCCTGCCCGCCGGACTTCGTCCCGACCACGACCACGATCGTGCCATCGGGAGCGAGTGCGCCTTCCACCGACGGATAGCCGACCGACGCGCCGAGGGCTGGCGCGATCCATGGCCAGCCCGGCTGGACCTGGCCCACGGGGTCGAGCGCCACCAGCCGGACGAACGGTGGATCGGGTTGGATCTCCTCCATGACCACCCCGCCGTCGGGTCGGAACAGGACGTCGCTCACGGTCAACTTCGTCTGGAACGGCCAGGTCGTCACGACGGCGTCCGGGCTCGGAGTCGGCGCGGTCGACGTGGACGGCGAAGGCTCGGCGGAGGGTGACGGTTCGAGGGACGGTGAAGGCGCCTCGGTCGCGATCGGGGTCGAGGATGGGGTGGCCGGGCCCGATACGCTCGAGGGCCCGGGCGATGCCGACGCGACGGCTGCCGGGGACGCCGATGGCGGTGGTGTCGGCGATCCGCAACTCGTGACGATGAGTGTCGTCGTGGCTGCCAACGCGATCCAACGGGACGATCGAGCGACTCTGATCACCTTTGGGCCTCCCTCTTCGCCCCTGATGACGCGGAGAAGTCACCGCGTGTGACCGGCGGCGGCTGCGGTCCTACCAGTCGAGGAATGCCCGCGAGGCGAGACGGACCCGGTCGAGGACGACCCGGCCGTCGCCGGCGGGGTCGAGCAGGTTCGGCTGCGAGCGGTCCAGCTCGATCGTCGGGTGGATGTCGATCTGGGCGAGGTGGCTCCCGGCGAAGGTCAGCTCGACGATCAGGCCCTCGTCGGTCTGCTCGGAGCGCGGCAGGTCGAAGATGAGATCGCCCATCGAGTAGACGACCACGCCGTCGCCGATGGTCTCGATCGCGCCGGCCCAGTGCGAGTGCGAGCCGAGGATGACGTCGGCGCCGGCGTGGATCAGGGCGGCGGCCTGGTGACGCTGCCGGGCGGTCGGGTGCGAGGTGTACTCGGTACCCCAGTGCGGGGCGACGATGACGACATCGGCTCCGGCCGAGCGTGCCGCGGCGATGTCCGCCCGACATCGGCGCAGGTCCAGCGGGGCCGCACCAGCACGGGTGCGCGTTGCGCCGGCGGTGGCGACATCCACATCGTCATAGGCGAGGATGGCCACCCGGACGCCCTCGACGCTGAACGAGGCCGGTCGACGGGCTGCCGTGGCGTTCCGGCCGGCGCCCACCGGAGCGATCCCTGCGGCCTTGACAGCCCGCGCGGTCTGCCCGACCCCCGTCGACCCGGCGTTCCGGATGTGGTTGTTGGCGAGCGACGCGACATCGATGCCGGCGTGCGCAAGGCCGGCCTCCAACCGTCGGTCGAAGGTGAAGGTGAGTCCCGACGGGTGGTACCTCGCCTGCCTCGGAGCCGGCCCTTCGTGATTGACGAGGGCGAGGTCGGCGTCCCGGAACAGTGCGGCCACCGCTCCGGCGTGGCCGGTTCGGCGTGCCGTCACGACGGGCTGACCGGCGCTGCAGCAGGACCGACGGACGATCCGCGCGGTGCCTCCGTTCCAGGGGAAGTCCGGTCCACGGTGGAGCAGCACTGTCTGCCGATAGACCTCGCGGTCGTTCATCACGTCGCCACCGGCGACCAGCGTCCAGGTCGCCGCCGGGTCGAATGACCGAGGGGCAGAGGTCGCTGAGGCTACCGTCGACCCGGCGACGATCAGCGGCCAGGCCGCGATGGTGCGGACTCGGGCGTTTCCGAACAGCGTCTGATCGCCCACGCCGAGCGTACGCACGCTCGGTCGAACGTCGTCCGCCCGGATGATCCCGAGCACGTCCCTGTGGCCCTGGACCGCGGCGATCGCGGCGCTTGGGGTGACCTCTCGGACATTCGGCCCCGGCCGGACGCCGAGAGCCGCTGCCAGCCCAGGGAGATCGGGCGCTCCGACGACGACCGCGCGGAACCGACGGTCGTGACCGGCCAGCGCCGCGCCGAGCTCTGCCATCGACAGCGATCGCTCGGATGACCAGAAGCCGACGATCGGGATGACGGCGATCGTGGTCGGCGGCTGCGTGGGCACCAGGCTCGGCATCGGCGTCGGCGTTGTCGGCGTCGTGGTGATCGGGCTCGGTGTCGGTGTCGTCGTGATCGGGCTCGATCGGGCGGTCGAGGCCGATGGTCTGGGGGCGAGCGACAACGGCGAGTTCGACCCACCAGGCGCACAGCCGGCCACGGACACGGCGATCGCCAACGCCGCGGCGGTCGCGATCGTGACGATCGAAGCGACGGACCGTCTCAAGTCCTGACTCGGTCAGAGCACCCGGCGCACCATGTCTCGCCTTCGGGCAGCAGTCGTGTCATGCAGCCATCTTGCGCCCGACATTGAACGTTTCGCGACCACGTGCGGGAGCGTCCGGCCATTTCCGACCGACGGCGGCGCCACCCGGACGCCGATCCGAGGCTGATGACCGGAGCTCGTCAGCCGTCGGTCGGGCGGCCTATCCAGACGGTCGCCCGGAGAGCCTGACCGAGGTAGATCCCGGTCGCGCCGACGACGACGATCCGACCGTGCCAGGCGATCACGTCCCGCCCGAGCGCGCCGTCGAAGCCGCGGGTCGCGGGCACGTCCACAAGTTGCCATCCGAGCCCGTCTGGCGAGGCCCACAGGCCAAGCGCCGGGACATCGGCGCCGCTGTCGTTGATCAAGAAGCCGGTCGCCACGAATGTCCTGTGCAGCGCAGCCACGGCATGCATCGTCGCGTACTCGCCGGGGCATTGGGACCACGGATCGGCCGGCGACTACCACGGCGATCGGCGGATCGAGGTCCAGGACTGGATGCAGGCGTCAAGGCCACCATCCACGACAGTGCGATCGCGCGCGACGGCGACGTCTTCGGCGGTGGAGACCTCGAAGTCCCCGCCGAGCGCCGTCGGCCGCCGCCAATGGCGTCCATCGCGCGAGGTCCACGCGACGGAGCCACTTGGCTGACTGATGAGCGAGCCGTCATCGTCCGTGTAGGTCTCGACGAGCCCACCCACCGCGGTGAATCCGCTCCGGGTCACGGCGATGCCGTCGACATACGCGCCGGTCGATCCCGGGAGGACCCGACGCCGAGCGTTGCACTCGCCGGGGCGCAGACCGCCTAGATCCGGCGCTCGTGGAGCGTGGCGACGGACTTGTCGATGCGGCGCTGGCGGGTCTCTGGGGTCTTGGCATCGGCGATCGACAGGGTGAACCGCGAACGGTTGCTGTACGACAGGCTGTCGAAGAAGGCGCGGGCCTCGGGATCGCGGTCGAGCGCAGCGTCGAAGTCGGCCGGAACGACCAGCACGCGCGGCTCGGTGTCGAGCTCCATGTCGATGTCGACCTTGTCGCCGGCGGCGACACCGGCCCCGGTCCGGTTGGCCTTGCTCACCCCGACCATGAACGCGCCGCCCATCACCGCCACGGTGCTCCGGTAGGTGTAGCCGTTGATGGTCACCGTGACCGGCGGCTTCTTGCCTTTGCCGAAGCTCTCGACGACCTCCGGCGGGACTTCGATCCCGGCGGCCGAGTCGCCCTCACCCACGAGCGTCGTTCGGAACCTCATGCGGCGGAGTATCGCATCGTCAGACCGCCTCGGGCAGGGCCTCGGCGAACTGGCTGTTGTACAAGTCGTAGTAGAAGCCGCGGGCGGCCAGCAGCTGGTCGTGGGTCCCCTGCTCGATGATCCGGCCATGGTCCATGACCAGGATCGTGTGGGCGTCGCGGATGGTCGACAGGCGATGGGCGATGACGAACGACGTCCGACCCTTCATCAGGCGGGCCATCGCCCGCTGGATGAGTACCTCCGTGCGCGTGTCGACCGAGCTGGTCGCCTCGTCCAGGATGAGCACCGGCGGATCGGCCAGGAACGCCCGGGCGATCGTCAGCAGCTGCTTCTCGCCCTGCGACACGTTGGTCGCGTCGTCGTCCACGACGGTGTCGTAGCCGGCGGCCAGCGTCCGCACGAAGTGGTCGACGTGGGCAGCCTGGGCGGCGGCCACGATCTGCTCCTCGGTCGCGCCATCGGCCCCGTAGGCGATGTTCTCGCGGATCGTCCCGCCGAACAGCCAGGCATCCTGGAGGACCATCCCGAACGTCCGCCGGAGGTCGTCCCGGGTGAGGTCGCGGATGTCGATCCCATCGACCGAGATCCGGCCACGGTCGATCTCGTAGAAGCGCATCAGCAGGTTGACCAGGGTCGTCTTGCCGGCGCCCGTCGGCCCGACGATGGCGACCGTCTCGCCCGGCTGCACGTCCAGGTTCAGGTCGTCGATGAGTGGCACGTCCGGCAGGTAGCGGAATGACACGTCCTCGAGGGTGATCCGGCCGATCGCCGCGTGGAGCCGCTGCGGCGTGGCGGTGTCCGGCACCTCCTCCGGCTCGTCGAGCAGCTCGAACACCCGCTCCGCCGACGCGACCGCCGACTGGAGGACGTTGGCGATGGACGCCGTCTGGGCGATCGGCATGGTGAACTGGCGCGAGTACTGGATGAACGCCGTGACGTCGCCCAGGGACATCGTGCCGTTGGCCACCTGGACCCCGCCGATGACGGCGATCGCCACGTAGTTCAGGTTGCCGATGAAGTTGATCACCGGCTGGATCGTGCCCGAGATGAACTGGGCGCGGAAGCTGGCCTGGAAGAGCGCCTCGTTCTGCTCGGCGAAGTCGTCCAGGGCCTCCTGCTGGTGACCGAAGACCTTGACCAGGCTGTGCCCGGTGTGCATCTCCTCGACATACCCGTTGAGGCTGCCGGTCCGCTTCCACTGCGCCTCGAACTGGGTCTGCGAGCGCTTGGCGATGAACATCGTGGCGACCAAGGAAGCCGGCACGACCAGGATCGAGATGAACGCCAGCAGCGGGCTGATGAGGAGCATCATCCCGAGCACGCCGATGATCGTGAACACGGCGGTCAGGAGCTGGGTCAGGCTCTGCTGGAGGGTGCTCGCGATGTTGTCGATGTCGTTGGTCACCCGGCTCAGGGTGTCGCCGCGGGCGTGGCCGTCGAGGTAGCTCAACGGCAGCCGGCCGAGCTTGGCGTCGACCTTCCGGCGGAGTGTGTAGACCGTCCGCTGGGCGACACCGGCCATGATGTAGGACGATGCCCAGGTGAAGATCGCGCTGAGCACATAGACGACCGCCAGCAACGCGAGGACCCGGGCCAGCGCGGCGAAGTCCACGCCGACCCCCGGCACCACGTTCATCGAGGCGACCATGTCGGCCTGCTGGTCGAGCCCGGCGGCGTGCATCCCCGCGACCGCCTGATCCTGGGTCGTGCCCGGCGGGAACTGCGTCCCGAGCTGCGTGCCGACCACCCCGTTGAACAGGATGTTGGTGGCCGTCCCGAGGATCTTCGGCCCGGCGATGCTGAACGCCACGCCGACGATGGCCAGGACCATGACCACGGCGATCAGCGGGCGCTCCGGCCGGAGCTCGCGGAGGAGCCGCCCGAACGAGCCACGGAAGTCGCGCGCCTTGGCCGCCGGCGCGCCCATCCCGGGACGCATGCCGCCCATGCCGGAGGGACCACCCGGGCCTCCGCCGCCCGGCCGGCCCATCATGCGACTTCGTCCTCGGACAACTGCGAGTAGACGATCTCGCGATACGTCTCGCAGCCGGCCAACAGCTCGTGGTGGGTGCCCATCCCGACGATCGAGCCGCCGTCCATGACCACGATCCTGTCGGCGTGCATGATCGTGCCGACCCGCTGGGCGACGATGATCACGGTGGCCGCCCGAGTCTCAGCCTCGAGCGCGGCCCGGAGCATCGCGTCGGTCTTGAAGTCGAGCGCCGAGAAGCTGTCGTCGAAGATGTAGACGAGTGGCTTCTTGGCCAGGGCACGAGCGATCGCCAGGCGCTGGCGCTGGCCGCCGGACACGTTCTTGCCGCCCTGGGCGATCTCGGCCTCGAGCCCGTTGGGCATCTCTTCGACGAACGTCTTCCCCTGGGCCACCGTGAGGGCCTGCCACAGCTCGTCGTCAGTCGCCTCGGGCGCGCCGTAGCGGAGGTTGCTGGCGACCGTACCGCTGAACAGGAACGCCTTCTGGGGGATGACCCCGATCGTCTTCCAGACGTCGTCCTGGGCCATCGCCCGGACGTCGATCCCGTCGATCGTGACCGACCCGCCGGTGACGTCGTAGAAGCGCGGGATGAGGTTGATCATGGTCGACTTGCCGCTGCCGGTGCTGCCCACGATCGCGGTCGTCTGGCCGGGCGCGGCGCTGAACGAGATCCGGCGCAGGACCGGGTCCTCGGCGCCGGGGTAGCGGAACTCGACGTCGTGGAACTCGACGAGCCCGCGCGGGGCAGCGATGGCGGTCGGTGCGTCCGGGTCCTCGATCGTGGCCTCGGTGTCGAGGACCTGCTGGATCCGCTCGGACGACGCCGCGGCCCGCGGAACCATCACGAACATCATCACGGCCATCAGGACCGAGAACAGGATCTGCATCACGTAGGCCAGGAACGCGGTCAGGTTCCCGATCGGCAGCGAGCCGCTGTCCACCTGGATGCTGCCGAACCACATGATCGCGACCGACGACAGGTTGAAGATGAGCATGACCGTCGGGAGCATCAGGGCGAACAGCCGGTTGACCCGCAGCGAGGTCGCGGTCAGGTCCTGGTTGGCCTCGTCGAAGCGGCGCTCCTCGTGCTCGGTCCGGACGAACGCACGTATGACCCGGACGCCGCTCAGGCTCTCCCGGACGACCTGGTTGATCCGGTCGATCTTGACCTGCATCGCCCGGAACAGGGGCAGAGCGCGCGACATCATCACCGCGATGAAGGCGGCCATGATCGGCACGATGACCAGCAGGATGAGCGACAGCTGAGCGTCCTCCCGGACGGCCATGATCACCCCGCCGACGGCCATGATCGGGGCCAGGATCATGATGTTGAGGCCCATCACCAGGACCATCTGGACCTGCTGGACGTCGTTCGTGTTGCGGGTGATCAGGGACGGCGTGCCGAACAGGTTCGTCTCGGTCTGGGAGAAGCTGACGACCTTGTGGAAGATCGCCGCGCGGACGTCGCGGCCGAAGGCCATCGCCGTCTTCGAGCCCCAGTAGACGGAGATGATCGAGGCAGTCGCCAGGAGCAGGGTCACCAGCAGCATCAGCCCGCCGGTGCGGAGGATGTACGGGATATCCCCCGTGACCACGCCATTGTTGATGATGTCGGCGTTGAGGTTCGGCAGGTACAGGGTGGTGAGCGCCTGGACCGTCACCAGCGCGACGATCAGGACGAGTGCCTTCCGGTATGGCCCGAGGTAGGTCTTGAGGAGGCGGATCATCGGTGGCTCGGCAGGCTCCATGCTCGGCGCGCGGCCGCGCGGCGGCGAGGTTTGTTGCGGGTCGCCCACGATAGACCATCGCAGCCGGATGTGAGGCTCGAGCCGTTGGCCCCGGCCCTTGTCGTGCCGTGGCTCATCGCGATCCAGCTTCTCGATCGATCCGGGCACCCGTGCGGTGTCGGGCGTCCGCCGGAACCCTGCTCAATCGTACGTTTGACGCAGGCGGCGAATGGAGCGGTCTAGACGCTGACACAGGTTCGTCAGTCGGTGCGGTCGGCGCCCAGCACGAGGACGGTCTCGAGGCCTTCGACGGCCGGATCGGCGTCGCCTGAGGCCGCGTCGGCGACGTCGGTCGTGGCGGTCGAGACCGCGGCGTGCCCGTCGACCAAGGCGCGAACCTGGTACGTCTCGCCCGGCCTCAGCTCCGGGGTCCGGAAGCGGCCGGCGTGCCGGTACCCCTTCGGCAGGGTGCCGTCGGGCTCGAGCATGACCACCGGCAGCGGGACGATCCCCCACGCTGCGGTCGTGCCGAGACGAGACTCGAGCCGAACGCGGACGCTCGTGCTGGTGGCCCGGTAGGTGATCCAGGTGTGGGCGGAGAGGCGGCCCGAGGCGCCGTCGGCGATGAGTCGGTTCGAGTCGACCTGGAGATCGATGTACGACACGGCGCGGTCCCTCTGCCTCGGCGCGCGCTGCCCTCCCCCAGCGGGAGTCCCGCCGCCGACCATGACATCGGACTCGACGCCGGCGTGTCGGCCCGTCGACACCCGCCGGGTCATCTCGTCGTGGCCGCTCGACGGCAGCGGCCGCCTATGCCGCGCCATCGGACTCCGGACGCAGGTCGAGCCCCAGTTGGTGAGCCAGCGCGGTACGCACGGCGGCGCGAGTCTGACGGTCGGTCAACTGCTGCGGCCGGCCACCGATCTCGAATGCGCTCACCCGGGCCATGTCGATCGTCCGCACCTGGTGGCACAGGACCAGGCCGTCGAGGGTCCGGCCGGCGACATCGGCGG
Source organism: Candidatus Limnocylindrales bacterium (assembly GCA_038325875.1). Taxonomy (GTDB): domain Bacteria; phylum Chloroflexota; class Limnocylindria; order Limnocylindrales; family CSP1-4; genus Chersky-267. Next base: position 6,889 of record JBBQJL010000030.1, on the reverse strand, counting down.
AGATGGCGACCTCACCGGGGTACTTCGGCCCACGCGTGGTGATCGGGCAAACCGTCGCCAGGCCGGACCGATGGAAGGCCTCGTACGACACGACCAGCGCTCGCCTGGTTCCCCGTTGCTCGTGCCCGAGCGCCGGGTCGAGGTCGATCAGGACCACCGCCCAGCGGAGCGGACCGGGGGCTAGGCCGGCCACGCGTCGGACTCATGCAACTCTCGCCCGATCCCGGCCATCTCGGTCCGGAAGTCGGGATCGCTCGAGGCCTCGGCCCAGCGTCGCGCTTCCTCGTCCGCTCGGACCTGCTGGTACAGACGCTCGACGGCCAACTCGACGACCGCGTCCTGGCTCGATGCAAGCGCCCCGTCGGCAGCCAACTCACGCACCCGGTGGACCGTCTGCTGCGGAAGGTTGTACGTCCGCTTCACTCGCTCGCCCATGGACCCATGATATAGACCCAATATCGCCGTGTCAACCATGGACGTCGCCGTGCCATCGACTCGGGACTTCGGGCCAACGACGGGACTTCCGGCACTTCCTCGCGGGCGGGCCCAAGGGCCACCATCGAAGGCGCCAGATACTGAAGGAGGTGTCTGCATGAAGCCAGCTGATCGTTCCAAGGGGCCGGCCGCGTGACTCCGGCCGGCCCTCACATCCTCGAGGAGCTGCGACATGCGTTACGAAGTCACCGCCCACGACCTTCCAGAGGAAGCGATCGTGTCGATCCGCGAACGGCTGCCGACCGCGGAACTGCCCGGGTTCATCGGCCGGTCGTACGAGACGCTCTTCAGCCATGTCGGCGAGCTGGGCCTCCAAGCGACCGAGGCGCCGTTCATCGTCTATCACGCGTTCGGGCCCGGCGCCGTCGACGCCGAGGTCTGCGTGCCGGTGCCGCACCCGGTCGCTGCCGGTGACGGGATGACCTCGCGGCTGTTGCCCGCGGCGACCGTCGCACGGACCCTCCATGTCGGCGCGTATGACGGCCTCGGGGCGGCCTACACCGAGCTGACCGAATGGGTCGGCGACCATGGGTTCGAGGCGGTCGGCCCGGCCCGCGAGCGGTACCTGAACCAGCCGGGTCCAGATGTTGCGCCGGCCGACTACCTGACCGAGATCGACATTCCGATCGCAGCCGCAAAGGTCAGCGCCCCGGTCTGAAAGGGCCTGCGCCGTCCTCGAGTTGCATCCGTCAGGCTGCCGCGCGCGTATGGTTGAACGATGGCGGACATGCGGCCCGACGCCGACCCGGTGCCCACGCCCGAGAAGCTCCAGGGCGATACCGGAGCACGCCTGAAGGCGACGATCGCGGCGCTGGTCGTGGTCGGGATCGTCGCCTTCGGACTCGTTTCGGCGGGGACGTTCGGTGGCGGGAATCCCGCGTCGTCCGTCGGCCCATCGGCGGCGGCCGCTGAGGCCGAGCCATCGCCCCGGCTCCCGGCTTCGCTCGCTCCGCCGCCCTCGCCGACTCCGACGCTCGCCCCAGTTCCGCACATCGCGGTCGCGCCGACTTCGCCCGGACTCATCGCGGTGGTCAGCGACATCGGCGAGCTGAGCACGATGGACGACGGTGGCGGCTCGCTGGTCACCTATCCGATGCCGGGCGTGGTCCTCGGCTACCCGGCCTGGTCGCCGGACGGCTCGCGGATCGCGATCATCGGCCAGGGCCCGAACGGTGTCGCGATCTACGTCTTCAACGTCATCCCGGCCGGGTCGCCGATCCCGGGCCGACGCGACAGCCCGGTCATCGCCTATCAGAGCGCCGACCGGCCGCCGTTCTACCTGTACTGGACGCCCGACGGGCGGTCGATCACGTTCCTGGCGACCCAGGGCAACTCGATCGCCTTGCGGATCGCCCCGGCCAACGGCAGGGCTCCGGTCGACGGCAGTGGTCCGGATACGATCCTCCGCATCGGCTCCCCGCTGTACTTCGACTGGATCGATGCTCGGCGGCTCCTCCTCCACGTCGGGCTCGGAGCCAAGGCGTTCACCGGCGAGGCCGCGCGGGATAGCACCCCACCCTGGTTGGATCCCGCGGCGGCGTCCTTCCCCGGGACCGGCGCCTTCCGCTCGGTCAGCGTCAGCCACGACGGCCGGTACCTCGCCTACGTCCGGGCCGCGACCACCACCACTGGTCGGCTGGTGGTCGCCTCGCGCAACGGCTCGACGAGCCACGAACTGCCGGTCTTCGGGCCCGCGGCGTTCGTGTTCGACCCCACCGGCGACCGGCTGGCCACGATCTCCGCAGCCACGGCGGCCGACGCCAGCGGAGGCGGCGGGCTGCCGATCGGGCCGCTCCGGCTCATCGACGCCGGCACCGGCAAGGTCCGGACGCTGATCCCAGGCCCCGTCATCGCCGCGTTCTGGTCACCGGACGGTCGCACGATCGCCGCCCTCCAGCCGGCGCGACCCGGCGACGACACCGTGACGGCCGAAGCCCCGGTCAGCCTGGCCGTCGCGGTCGGGCCGCGGCCTCAGCCGGCGAATATCCTGGCCGTGGCGGTCGCGCCGCGGCCCGTGGCAAGGGTCGGCCGCGTCGTCGCGGCTCCCGGAGTCGTGGCGCACCTGTCGTTCATCGACGTCGCCACCGGCAAGGTCCGCTCGCAGCGTGCCGTCAGCCTGGCCGGCCACTTCGTGGATTCCTTGCTCCCCTACTTCGACCAGTACGCCCTGAGCCACCGGCTCTGGTCGCCCGACAGCGCCTCACTGCTTCTGCCGCTTGTCGACCCGACCGGGCGTAATCAACTGGTGGTCGTACCAGCGGACGGGTCCGATGCCCGCCCGATCGCCGACGGTGACTCGGGGTTCTGGAGCCCCTGACGGTCAGCCGCCCGATGCCACCGGTACGACCGAATCGTTCGCTGCCTCCAGCCGGGCGAGGAGCGGCACGGCCCCGATCCGGGTCAGGGTCTCGCGGGCCCAGGCGACGGCCGCCGGGGCCTCGGCCATCTCACGCTCGGTGGGGGCGAGGAGGGTCGCCATGTCGATCGCGGCCATCGCCTCATCGAAGGCGAGCCCGAGCTGGCGCCAGCCGCGGAGCGCCTCTCGGTACGCCGCCACGGCATCCGCCCGCCGACCCTCGAGCGCCGCCACCCCGGCGCGGAAGGTCAGCAGATCGAGGCCGAACGCCTGGCCACGAGTCACCGTTGCCGCGATCCGAGCCACGACATCCCCAGCCCCGGCCGTGTCTCCCGCCCAGAGCGCGGCCCGAGCCGCCACGGGCAGGCTGATCGGCACGAAGTAGTCGGTCACGTCCGCGGCCGTCTCGGCCTCCTTGCGCGCTTCGGTCAGCCGCCCAGCCGTGAAGGCTTCCCACGCCCGACCCCAATGGCAGTAGGACGAGTACTGGCTGTCGGGCATGCCCGGCAGCAGACGCTCGGCCTCCGCCAGGTCGGCCGCCGGGTCGCCGCCGCGGAGGGCGATCAGGACGGCGCGGTCGACGTACAGCTCGAGGTAGAACGCCCCGGTGATCTCGTTGGCAAGCCACTCCTCAAGGAGGGTCAACGACCAGGCCCATTCGCCCGTCCGGATCGCGCAGGACACGGCATTGCCGACCATGAGGAAGCCACCGAGAGCGGATCCGTGTCGACTGGCGATCTCCAGGCCGTCGCGAGCCATCGCCAGGCCGGCCGTCGGATCGGCGAACTGCTCGAAGAACGTGAGCGTCGTCCGGGAGCTTCGGTCCACGTCGCCGAGGCCGTTCTCGACGGCCAAAGCGTGGACCCCCCGCATGAGGATCAGAGCCTCCCTGGGGCGACCCAGGCGGAACAGAGCCGAGCTCAATCGGAACAGGCCGTTGGCGGTCTGCGGCAGCAGGTCGAGCCGCTCTGCCACCGGGAGCGCACGCTCGACCCAGTCGATACCGATCCGATCATCCTCGTGGGCGTAGCCGCGGGCGATCCCCAGCATCAACGCGACGCCGGCCGCTGTCTCCTCGAGGTCGGAGAATTCCTCCCATGCGGGCAGCAAGAGCTTGAGCACCCGTTCGGGTTCCGCCCCGAACTGGGCGATCGCCTCGGCGAGGTGGGCGAGCGCGAAGGCGATCCGTTCCCGATCCCCCAGCTCGCGCCAGGACTCGAGCGCACCCAGCCCATGCCGCTCCGCGACTTCACCCACGAGACCCTGCATCGCGGACGCCAGTGCCCGCTCGTGGAGGTCGGCGCGATCGGCCGCCGCCGGACTGACGGCCAGGGCGTGCTCGAGGAAGGCGATCGCCTGCGTGTGCGAACCGAGCGCAGCCGCGCGTTCCGCCGCGCCGCGGAGGGCCACCCGGGCCTGGGCAGCCAGGGCGTCCGCCTCGGGTCCGTCGGTCGCGTAGCCCTGGGCGGCGAGGTAATGGCCGGCCAACGCGCCCGCCAGCTCGTCGGTGTCGAGCGACTCGAAGAAGCGGGCGGCCGCGATGTGCCGGATCTTCCGATCTCGCCTGGCCAGCGTGTTGTAGGCGACCTCACGGATGAGCGGCTGGACGAAGGCGTACTGCCCTCGCTCGGGTGAGCGCGGGTCGACCTGCTGGACCAGCAGCTCGCGCCGGACGAGGGTGCGCAGCCGCGGCTCGAGATCGACCGGATCGTGGCCGGACACCGCGGCGACCCCGGCCAGCGAGAAGCTCTGGCCAAGGACGGCGGCATCGGCCACCAATGTCCGGTCGGCCGCGTCGAGCTCATCGAGCCGGGCCGTGATCAGCGCAGTCAGCGTCTCCGGTACCGCCAGGTCGGTCAGGTCGCCGACCGGCCGGTAGACCCCATCCTCGAGGACCAGCCGGCCCTGGGCCAGCAGCATCCGGACCGTCTCGACCGCGTACAGCGGGATCCCGTCGGCGCGGGCCACGATCGCATCGCGAGCCGCCGTCGGCAGACCGGGGACCAGCCCCGCCAGCATCTCGCGCATCGCCGCGACGGATAGCGGCTCGAGGTGGATCGAGTTGAAGCTGCGCTTGCCCGCGCCCCAGTCGGGCCGGCGCTCGATGAGCTCCGGGCGGGCGAGGGTCAGGATCAGGATCGGAACGTTGCGGCTCCATTCCTGGAGATGGTCGATGAAGTCGAGCAGGCCCGGGTCGGCGTGGTGGAGGTCCTCGAAGACCATGACCACGGGGCCACTCGTGGCGAGGCGCTCGAAGAAGGTCCGCCAGGCACCGAACAGCTCCTGTGCGCCGACACCCGACTCGACCCCGAGGAGGGACAGCAGGGCGGGCGCGATCCAGGCGCGCTCCGCTTCGTCGGGGACGTGCTCCTCGAGCATCGCGGCGATCCGGATGCGCGTCGTCGACTCGTCGTCATCCTCCTGGAGGCCGGCTCGACCGCGGATCATCTCGCCCAGCGCCCAGAACGAGATCCCGTCGCCGTAGGCCGGGCTGCGGCCGTCGTGCCACCAGACCCGCTCGAGCAGCCCATCGATGTACTTGAGGAACTCCCAGGCCAGGCGCGACTTGCCGATGCCCGCCGGCCCGATGACGCTGACCAGGCGAGGCCGACCCTCGCGAGTGGTTGCGTGGAACAGGTCCTTGAGCTGGCGCAGCTCCTCGTCGCGACCGACGAACAGCGCCTCGAGCGCCTCCGACCGACCGACCCCGCCGCGCTGGGCCACGACCCGGACCGCGCGCCAGGCGGGCACCGGGCTCTGTTTGCCCTTGAGCTGTTGGTCGGCCGCCGGCTCGAACGCGATGGCGCCGCCGGCTGCGCGCTGGGTCGCCTCGCCCACGAGGACAGTCCCGGGTTGCGCGGCGCTCTGGAGGCGGCTGGCGGTGTTGACCAGGTCGCCGGCGACCATGCCCTGGTTGGTGGCGCCGATCGTGACGGCGGCCTCGCCGGTCAGGACGCCGGCCCGCGCCTCGATCCCGGGTGCCAGGGCGCCGACCGCGCCGACGAGGTCGAGGGCGGCCCGAACGGCCCGCTCGGCGTCGTCCTCCTGGGCGATCGGGGCGCCCCACACAGCCATGACCGCGTCGCCGATGAACTTCTCGACCGTACCGCCGTAGCGGGCGATGATCTCGCGGACCATCTCGAAGTAGCGGGTCTGGAGCTCACGGACCTCCTCCGCGTCGCGTCCCTCGGAGTAGGTCGTGAACCCGACCAGGTCGGCGAACAGGACGCTCACCATCCGCCGCTCGGCGACCGCGTCGTGGGTGGTGGCGGACGCGGCGGGGCCGGCGGGGCCGGTGCCCGGGGTCGTGGCGGCGGCGGGGCCGGTGCCGGCCGAGTCCGTGGGCACGGCCGCGGCTCGTGGCGTGGCACCGAGGAGCGGCGTGGCGCACTCCGAGCAGAACTTGGCCGTCGGCGGGTTGACCGCCCCACAATTCGGGCACGGGGAGGCGAACGGCGCCGCGCACTCCATGCAGAACCGCGCTCCCGCCTGGTTCTGCGTGCCGCAGTTCGAGCAGTTCACGCGCTGAGGATAGCTGAGCTCGGAATCGAGTGACCGGCGTCGGCGCGGCGGGGAGCGCCTGGTTCGACCCTGATCGCCGACGCCGCCCAACTGTCCCGATATCACGGCCAGTGTTAGCAGGGACGGTAGTGACGCCGCCAGACGCATGTCGCACCGGATCCGGCTCGTCTGCCCGACGCAGCATCAATGCCTGTGATATCCGCGCACGCAGGCGACCCGCGACGGGCAAGTGCGACGATCCAAGGCCCTTGCTAACAATGGTGGTGATATCAGCGGGCTCGGAGGGGTCGGCGGGCTCGGGCGCGATAGGTCCGCGGGGTGGGAGGCGGCGTCGGGCTCCGCGGGGAAGGGCCGGACAGGGCGGAGGGGGCCGCCCGCGCGGCCCTGCCCCCCGACCCCTACGATCCCGCGGACCCATCGCGGCCGACCCCGCCTCCGCCTCCGAGCCCGCGGACGCAGCGCGGCCGAGCCCGCCGACCCCTCCGAGCCCGCGGACCCATCGCGGCCGAGCCCGCC
>JBBQJL010000029.1:0-41306 GCA_038325875.1 Candidatus Limnocylindrales bacterium | reverse complement strand
ATGTCAAGGGACATCGGGACTTCCTCTTGGGCGGACACCAGATCTCCCTCTCCGCGGACACGTGATCTCCACGCCGGCGGACAGCAGATCTCCCGTGGTGGTCAGCCGAGCGGCACCACCCCCTTCCCCGCGGTCGCCTCGGCGAGCCGGTAGGAGGCGCCGTCGGTGAGGACGACGTGGGCGTGGTGGAGGAGCCGGTCGACTGTGGCCGTGGCCAGCGTCTTGGGCATGATCGTGTCGAACCCCGACGGGTGGAGGTTGCTCGTCACCGCCACGCTGCGCCGTTCGTACGCCGCGTCGACGACCCGGTAGAAGGCCTCGGCCGCCTCCTGCCCTGCCGGCAGCATCCCGATGTCGTCGACGACGATGAGGTCGCTCCGGCAGATGCGGGCGACGACCCGTCCGGTCGAGCCGTCGACCTTAGCCCGCCCGATCGTGGCCGTGAGTGACTCGAGGCTGAACCAGGCCACCCGGCGCCCGGTGTCGATCGCAGCCGCGGCGAGGCCTTCGAGATAGTGGGTCTTGCCAGTGCCCGAGGGACCTGCGAGGACGAGGTTCTCGGCCCTCCCCAGCCACTCGAGCGTGGCGAGGGCGTGCTGGGTCGGCAGCGGGATCGCGGACTCCGCCTCCCGCCATGACTCGAGCGTCTTGCCCGACGGGAAGCCGGCCGCCCGGCGGCGCATGGCCGTCGTGGCCGCGTCCCGCCCGGCGGCCTCCTCGGCGAGCAGGACCCGGAGCACCTCGGCCGGATCCCAGCGCTGGGCACGGGCGGTGGCGCAGACCTCGGGGGCCGCCCGGCGGATGTACGGCAGGCGGAGCCGATGGAGGACCGCGGTCAGCTCGGGCGGCAGGGGCGGCGGCTCGGGCAGGTTCACCGCCCGAAGTCCGTCCAGGCGGCGGTGCCCGGCTGGACGCTGAACGCTTCGTCGAGGGTGGTGGACCCCTCGCCGGACGCGCGACCGGCGAGATAGTCGAGGATCGAGGGCAGGTCACCCTCGGCGAAGCGTCCGGCGGCGGCCGCGGTGGCGAGTGCGACCTCGACCGGCTCACGTCCGACGAGGGCCGCGAGCTCGACCGCCCGGGCCATCTTGGCCCGCACCCGGACCGTGCCTGATGCCGCCGCCTCGACGAGCCAGGCCTCGGCACCCGATCCCAGGGCAAGGAAGGCCCGCTCCGTCGGGTCGACTGGTCTCGGCCGGGCTCCCCTGGTGCCTCGTCCGGCCGGATGGTCGCGGAAGTGGGCGTCGTCGATCCTCGGGCGGCCCGGCGTCGAGCGGGCATGGCGGGCGATCTCGGCGAGACCAGCCTCGGTCCGGGCGACGATGACGACCTCGTCGCCGCTGACCCGCACCCAGACCTCGGCGCCGACGAAGGCCCGCGGGGTCGAGTAGCGGACCGAGCCCAACCGGATGGTCTGGTCGTCGCCGACCGTGCGGGTCTCGCCCAGGGCCGCGGTGTACGGCTCGACGGGCAGGACGTGCAGGTGGGCGCGCTCGAGCGCGAGCAGGTCGTCGGGACGGCGCCCCGTCTCGCGGTGGACCCGGGCATTCACCTGCGCGCAGAACGCGACGCAGGCGGCGGCGAGATCGCCGAAGCTCCGATAGACGGGGAGCAGGTTGGCGCTCGTCGGGACGAGGTCGGCCTTGGCGATCTTGACGGTGCTCTCCGAGCCGCCCTTGCTCTCGGGATCGAAGGGCACGCAGGCGTTGACCTCGATCCCGTAGTGGCGCCCCGCGGCAACGATCTCGGGGTGGCGGACCCCGATCCCCGCGATCCGCTCGATCGTGATCGTCCGCTCGTTGTCGGTCAGGGCGTAGGTCGGCGCCCCGCCGATCTGGCGCAGGGTCGCGTCGAGGCACGCGAGCAGGCTGCCCAGGGTGCGGTCCCAGGTGGGGATGACCACCCGGAAGCGGCTCCAAGCGAGCCAGGCGCAGAACAGGAGGGTGGGCCGGCCCTCGATCACCGGACCCGCACCCCAGTCGAACTGGAGCCACATGCCAGGCTCGGTGATCCACGGCCGGTACGTCCGCCGCCGGCCGGCCCGGAACGCCGCCTTCGCAGATCGGACCGCGCGGCGGGTCGTGCGCTCGCTCGCGGCATACGGCGCGAGGGGGTCGAGCGCGCGCAGGCGCTCGTGGACGATGTCGGCGCGGACCCGGCCACCCGAGCGCTCCACGAGCTCCTCGATCTTGTCCCGGTACCGGTCGACGAGCATCGGCCGGGCGAGCCGGCTGTTGGGGTCGGCGCCCTCGTCCCGGGCGCTGACGTAGCGGGCCACGGTCTTGGGGTCACAGCCGGCGAGGTCGGCTGCGGAATGGGGGCAGCGGGTGAGATCGAACGCCTCGAGGATCTCCATGATCTCCCTGTCAGACTTCTGCACGATCCCTCCGGTACGGGTGATGACCATTGCGTGTCGGAACACCGCAAGGGTCGCCCACCGGGGGGATCGCGGGGCTGGACTGGACGGCGACGTGGAGATCAGCTGTCCGCCCACCGGGAGATCAGCTGTCCGTCAGCGAGGAAGTCCGTGTCCGCCTACAGGGAGGTTGGCATGTCCGCTGTCAGGCCAACGATCCCGATAGCGGGGCATCGGCGCACCGCACCCGGCGGACCACCACCGCACCGCTCCTCCCATGCCCGCACCGGAGCGGCGGCGTTCGGGTCATGGAGCCCCGGACGATGTCTCCATTGAGCGTGCGAGACCCGGTCTGGAGGCTGGACTCGAACTCATCCGGCTCGTCGTGGGCTGCCCGGACCGCACGTATCGCGGGACGGGCGCCGACGTCGGCCGCCGACCGATGTGGAGACGCCTCCGGTGCGAAGGTTCGCGACCGCGATCGCCATCAGCCTGCTCGTCGTGGCCGCGTACGCCGTGCCGGCCGCCGGCGCCTCCAGCACCCCGGGCACGGGCGCGGCCGCCACCGCCAGGACCACCGACTCCGCCACGCCCCAGCCCAAGGTCGTGATCATCGTCGGCCCCGTCGACAGCTCCACCGGCTACTACACGTCCGATGGTGACGCCGCCTACACCGAGGCCCGCAAGTACACCTCGAACGTGGTCAAGGTCTATACCCCGAACGCGACCTGGGCCGCGGCCAAGAAGGCCCTCCAGGGCGCCTCGGTCGTCATCTACATGGGTCACGGCAACGGCTTCCCGAGCCCGTACCGGACGAGTCCGTGGCCGTATTCTCAGAACGGCCTCGGCCTGAACCCCACCGCCGGCGGCAATAACAGCACCACCCAATACTGGGGTGAGTACTACCTGGCCAAGGAGGTCCAGCTCGCCCCCAACGCGATCGTCCTCCTTCATCACCTGTGCTACGCCTCGGGCAATTCCGAGTCCGGCAAGCCCAAGCCGACGCTCAGCCAGGCCAAGCAGCGCGTCGACAACATGGCCGCCGGCTGGCTCAAGGCGGGCGCCCGGGCGGTCGTCGCCGAGGGCCACTTCGGTCCGGCGTGGTACGTCCGCCAGCTGTTCACGACCCACAACAGCGTCGACCAGGCCTTCCACGACTCGCCGACGTTCAACGACAACGCCTTCTCGTTCGCGTCGAGCCGGACCAAGGGAGCCACCGCCGAGATGGACCCCGACGGGACACCTGGCGGCTACTGGCGGGCGGTCACCGGCTGGCTGGGCACGACGACCGACGAGATCACCGGCGCGGCCTACGCCGACACGGGCACCGACCCGACCGACTTCCGGGTCCCCGGCGCCGCCTCGGTCGGGGTCGACGCCGCCGGTGTCTTCGCCGACGAGACGCTCACCCCTGGCGGCGACAGCGGCCCGCCGGCCAGCCTGGTCCGGGACACCCGGGTCCGAGTCTTGGCCCGGTCGACCGCCACGACTCCAGCCGGCGCCCCGATCTTCCAGGTCGCCACGCTCGACGGTGCGACGACCGGCTGGATGTCCGGCGCCGATCTCGTCCCGCGCGACAGCGCCAGCCCGGTCGTATGGACCGCGGACGACGGCGACGGCGCGTTCTCGCCGAACGGCGACGGCAGGGGCGACACCTACCAGTTGACCGGCCGGATCTCCGAGTCGGCCGACTGGATGGCGAAGTTCCTGAACGCGGCCGGCGACGTGCTCGCCACGGAGACCGGGTCGGGCGCTGCGTTCAGTGTCACCTGGTCGGGGCTCGTGTCGGGCTCGCCCGTCCCCGATGGGACGTACCGCTGGCAGATGACGGTCAAGGACGGTTGGGGCAACCCCGACGGGATGAAGACCGGGACGTTCCTCGTCGACACCGTCGCGCCCGTCCTTGTCGACACCGTCGTCCTGGGCGCCGACGCCGGCCCGCCCACCTTCAGTCCGAACGGCGATGGCGTAGCCGACTCGGTCAGCTTCGGTTACTCGACCAGCGAGCCGGGCTACATCGACGGCTCCGTGAAAGACGCCGACGGGGCAGCGGTCCGCAGGTCCTCGACCCGGGTCGCCTCAGGGCCCGGCAAGGTCGCCTGGGACGGCATGGACGATGCCGGCCACGTCGCCCGGAACGGCGTGTACACGGTGACCCTCGCCCCGCGCGACCTCGCCGGCAACGTCGGCCTCGGCCGTGACTCGACCGTGGGCGTCTACAAGACGCTCAGTCACGTCGCCGTGGCCAAGACCGTGTTCTTCCCGCAGGACCTCGACAAGTACTCGAAGACGGTCCACTTCTCGTTCGACCTGTCGGTCTCGGCGACCATCACCGGCGAGATCCGGAACGAAGCCGGTGAGGCGATCCTGACCTTCATCGACGCGGTCTCGACCGGCGCCGGGACCCACGTCTTCGACTGGGACGGCCGGCTGACCGACGGGACGATGGCGCCGCGCGGGACGTACACCGCGGCGATCAGTGCGACCGACGGGACGCTGTCGACCACCGGCCTGGCATCCGTCGTCGCCGACGGCTTCCGGATCAGCCTCAATGACTCGACCCCCGGCCGCGGCCAGACGATCACCCTGTATGCGACCAGCCCGGAGCTGCTCACGGGGCTGCCCCGGGTCAAGGTCAGCCAGTCCGGCACGAGCGCCTTCAGCGTGACCATGACGAAGCTGGGCTCGTACACCTACAAGGTCACGATCAAGCTCAAGTCGACCGGATCGGCCGGGACCGTCCGGTTCTCGCTGAGCGGCACCGACGGGGCGGGCAAGATCAATCGGGCCGCCCGGGTCTTCGCCCTGCACTGATCCCGGCGCCGTGGACGGCGACCGCACACGACCGCACCGCAGCCCACCGTACGGCCCCTGACCGGGACCATCGGGCGATACTCGCGGCCACCCCTCGCGCGTACGGTCGTGCTCTGACCGCAAGCCGTGAGGATCTCGTGATCGACGACCGCCCCCGGCCGCCCACTCCCCAGCGCGCCCGCCGCCGGCTTCGGCGCGCCCTCGCGGCCGTCGCCTTCGCGGCGATGCTCGTGATCGAGCCGCTCGGCTCGGCGGCCCTGGCCAGCCCCCGGATGCGCATCGTCCCGGAACCCGCCTCGGCCGTCGAGGCGACGTCCAGCGACATCGCCACGACGTGGGCCGACCCGACGGCGGAGGCGGCGCCCGACCCCACCGCCGCCGCCCAGCCCCCTGACGGCGTCCAGGAGCCGTCGATCATCGCGCTCGACGCGGCGGCCCACGAGAACGACCAGATCGTCTTCGCGCCGGGCGGCGCGGTCGACGTCCCGTTCACCCCGCGCGTGGACGATGGCTGGTCGGTCGGCGGGGTCACGCCGCGCGCCCTGCCTGCGGCTGCCGCCACGGGCCGGACGATGGCGGCGAGTCGCCAGGGGGTCGTCTGGTCGCCGGCCTCGTCGGCCCCGGAGGCCGTCGCCGCCAGGACCGGGCCGCGCCCCACCCCGCGCTTCGTCGACCGCTCGTCGGCCGCACCTGGATCGGCGCCGGCACCCGCGATCGCGGCCGACCCGGCGTCGTTCCGCGTGACGACGAAGGGGCCGCTCGACCCACTTGCTGCGACCGACCTCCGTCGCCAGGTCTTCGGGTTCCTGCCGTACTGGGAGCTCAGCGACGGCTCGACGAGATTGAACTACCAACTCCTGTCGACGATCGCCTACTTCGGCGTCGGTGCCGATGCCAGCGGCGACCTGCGCAAGCGCAATGGCAACGGGTCCATCTCGACCGGCTGGTCGGGCTGGACCAGCGCCCGTCTCGGCTCGATCATCAAGGCCGCCCACAAGCGCCATACCCGGGTCGTCCTGACGGTCCAGTCGTTCGCCTGGACGACGAACCAGGCGGCCGACCAGTCGGCCCTGCTCGGGAGTGCCGGCGCCCGGCTGAACCTCGCCCGACAGATCGCTGCGGCGGTGCGCGACCGCGGCGCCGACGGGGTGAACCTGGACTTCGAGCCGCTCGTGTCCGGCCGCGCGGACGAGTTCACCGCTCTCGTCCGGACGATCCGGACCGAGCTGAATAGGGTCGCCCGGGGCTACCAGCTGACATTCGACACGACCGGCTGGATCGGCAACTACCCGATCGAGGACGCCACCGCTCCGGGCGGCGCGGACGCGATCTTCATCATGGGCTACGACTACCGCAACGCCGGCTCGGCCTCGGCCGGCTCGATCGCCCCGCTTGCCGGCCCGAGCTATGACCTGCTCGACACGGTCCAGGCGTTCACCGACCGCGTCGCGCCGAGCAAGCTCATCCTGGGCATCCCGTACTACGGGCGAGCCTGGTCGACCACGACCGACCGACCCAGGGCGAGGACCCGGACGGGCACCAAGTACGGCTGGTCCGCCTCGGTCACCTATGACAACGCGGTCGCCCTGGCGAAGACCCACCCCAAGCGCTACGACAGCCGCGAGTCGTCAGCCTGGATCGCCTACAAGCGACGCAACTGCACCGCAGCCTACGGCTGCGTCACGACCTGGCATGAGGTCTACTTCGACGACACCCGGAGCCTGCGTGCCAAGTACGACCTGATCAACCGATACGGGCTGCGCGGCGCGGGCATCTGGGCGCTCGGCTACGACGGGACCCGGCCGGAGCTGTACAAGGTCATCGTCGCGAAGTTCCTCCACGACACGACACCGCCCGAGACCGGCATCGACGTCCTCGCTGCACGCCAGGGCGACGAGGGGTTCCTGGTCAGCTGGACGGCTCTCGACATGAACCCGATCCGCGGCTACGACGTGCAGGTCTCGGTCGACGGTGGGCCGTGGAAGGCGTGGCTGAGCAGGACCCGCGCCCTCGACGCGATCTGGTCCGGCCGCAACGGTCACGGCTACGCCTTCCGGGCACGGGCGACCGATGCCAAGGGCAACCGCGGCCGATGGAACATCGCCAGTCTCCCGAGCGGCCGGCCGAGCCTCCACACCGGCGGGTTCGCGGTGGTCAGGGCCGCCACCCTCACGATGCGCACCCGGCCCAACACGAGTGGCCCTGCGGTCGCCACGCTCCGGAGCGGCGCCGTGGTGGCGCTGACCCGCGGACCCGTCCGGGCCGACGGCTACACCTGGTTCCAGGTCGCCGGCCCGCTCAGCACCTGGGCGACGACCGAACCGGTCCGGACCGCCTGGGTGGCCGCGACCGACGGAACGACGGCGTTCCTCGCGGCACGGACGCCGCCCAACACGACGATCGTAGACGCCGGACTGAGCCACCTGTCGTTCGGCGCCGGCGGCGCGGCGTCGGTCGGCTCTTCAGCCGCGGCCCTGGCTGCGCGTGCGTTCTCGCCCAACGGCGATGGCTCGGAGGACGGCCTGACCCTGCGCTGGACCAACGGCCTGGCCCTCGACGCGCTCACCCTCAGGGTCTTCCGGGCGAACGGCACCCTGGTCGGCACGCGGGCCGTGCCGGACGTCGGTGTCGGCGCCCAGGGGTGGGCCTGGGACGGGACGATCGACGGCAAGCGGCTCGTCGACGGCCGCTACGTCCTCCAGCTGGTGGGCCAGGCGGGGGCGCGAACCTACACAGCGCCGTCGATCCGGCCGATGACCCCGGCCCAGGTCGCCGCGTACGCCGTCACCATCGACACGGTCGGCCCGAAGCTGACGGCGGCGTCGATCGCCGGCCGGCTGATCTCCCCGCCGCGCGACGGCCGGCACGACGCGGTGGCCATGAGCGCTCGCTCGACCGGCGCGACCCGCTGGCGGCTCACCGCAGCGCGTCTCACCGGCGCGACGGCCGGGAGCCCGGTGCGGACCGTATCCGGGGCCGGCGGCGCTCCCCGGACGTCCTGGAACGGTCGGACCGACACGGGGGCCGCCGCCGCCGACGGACGCTATCGGCTGACCCTGGCGGTCCTCGACCCGGCCGGCAACTTCGCCGCTCGGTCGTGGGACGTGGTGGTCGATGGGACCGCCCCGACCGCGGCCCTGGCCGCGACCCCAGCGACCTTCTCACCCGACGGCGATGGGGCAGCCGACGCCAGCGTCCTCCGCTGGATCAACGCCGAACCCGCGCTGACGACCGTCCGGATCACCCATGGGACCAGGCTGGTTCGAGCCGATACGTTGACCGGCCCACGGACCTCCGGGTCGATCCGCTGGAACGGCCGCACGAAGAGCGGGGTGCGGCTACCGGATGGCACCTACCTGGTCCGGGTCACGGTCCAGGACTCAGCCGGCAACCGCCGGACGACGACGGCCACCGTCCGGATCGATCGCACCGCCGGCTGGCTGCGCTGGGCCCCGGCCGCCTTCTACCCGCAGGATCTCGACGCCCTGGCGAAGACGTCTCGGGCGACCTTCCGGCTGAGCCGGGCCGCGACGACCACGCTCCAGGTCGTGGCCGCCGACGGGACGGTGGTCCGCACTCCATGGACCGGGCGCAGGCGCGCTGCGGGCACCGTCGCGTGGGCCTGGGACGGCCGAGCGGCCGGCGGGTCAATGGTCGCGCCGGGCACCTACACCCTGGTCCTGACCGCCTCGAGCAGCCTCGGTAGCACGACCCTGCGCCGCCCGATCGTGGTCGACGCGTTCGCGCTCACGCTCTCGGCGACCAAGCTCAAGGCCGGCCGGACGTTGACCGTCCGGTTCAGCTCGGTCGAGGGCCTGAAGTCCCGGCCGGTCGTCACCTTCGACCAGACCGGCCGGCCGCCAGTCCGGCGTTTCACCCGCCTCGTCGCCCCCGGCCGCTACATCGTCAGCTTCCTGGTCGCCCCCGGCGGCAGCGGCCCCGCGACCGTCCGCATCAGCGCCACCGACAGCGCCGGCCACCGCAACGCGACCGTCCGCCTGGTGTCGGTCGATTAGAAGGTTCCCTTACGGGCTCTTCGCGAACATGGCTAAGTTGCTGACGTCGGCCGAGGGTCGAGGTCTCGAGACCGCTGGGCAAGGCCGTAGCGCGGGTTCCGAGGCGGAGTTCGGTCCCGTACACTGGGTGCGATGACCGTCGAGTCGACGCAGCCAGTCACGCCCGAGGTGATCGTGACGATCTCACCCCTGCGGGGTCCCGACGCGGACAGCCCGGTCGGCACCGGGGCGTGGGTGGTCCTGCCGACCTACAACGAGGCCGAGAATCTGCGGCCGATCTCCGCGGCGATCCTCGACCAGCTTCCCGGCGCGACGCTGCTGGTCGTCGACGACGGCTCGCCCGATGGGACTGGCACGATGGCCGACGAGCTGGCCGGGGCCGACCCCCGCGTCCGCGTCCGTCATCGAACCTCGAAGCAGGGTCTCGGGCGGGCCTACCTCGACGGCTTCGGAGTGGCCATCTCGGGCGGTGCAGCGATCGTCATCCAGATGGACGCCGACTTCAGCCACGACCCGGCCGTCCTGCCCGGGCTGATCGCCCCGATCCTCGAGGACCGGGCCGACCTGGTCATCGGCTCGCGCTATATTCCCGGCGGCGGTGTGCGCGACTGGGGCATCGTCCGGCGGGTCATTTCGCGCGGCGGGAGCGTGTTCGCCAAGATCGTCCTCGGCCTCAAGCCGCACGACCTGACCGGCGGGTTCAAGGCCTGGCGGGCGACCACCCTCGGGTCGATCCCCTTCGACGGCGTCCACGCCGGCGGCTACGTCTTCCAGATCGAGATGACCTACCGGGCGAGTCGCCTCGGGACGCGGGTCGACGAGGTCCCGATCGTGTTCCAGGACCGGCGCGCCGGCCAGTCGAAGATGTCCCGCCGGATCATCGTCGAGGCGCTCATCGTCGTGCTCACCCTGCGCTGGGACGAGCTGCGCGGCCACGGTCCGAAGAAGCCCGCGGCCTGACCCGACCAGGGCTGACGGTCAGACAGCGGCCACGTGCTCGGCGATGACACCGGACGGGGAGGGGGACGGCGATGTCCCAGGCGACGGCGACGCGGGCGGCGCGGGCGGCGGCGCACCCTTGGTGATCTTGATCGGCGTGCCGGTCCGCATCACATTGATGAACGTTTGTCCGGCGGTCAGGGTGACCTCGACACCAGCGGCGTTGTAGAACTTGGTCGGGGCGGTCAGCGACTTCTTGCGCCAGGTGCCCTTGATCGTCTTGCCGTTGGTCGAGATCCAGGCCGGTCCGCTGCCGACCACCTTCGCCTCGAGGCGATGCTTCGCGGGGTGGCCGTCGTTGAGCGGCCCGAAGCTCATCAGCATGACGATCACGTTTTTCGGAGCGACCCGCTTCTTGGTCGAGGCGTCCTTCTGCTTGCCCTCGATGCTGACCGACCGGAGGTAGGTGTTGGTCGTCCGGTTGTAGTCGTAGCGGATGATGCTGGTCGGGTAGGCGAAGGTGATCTTCCCACCGACCGGCCGCTCGTCGAGCGGGGCATCGGGGGCGAACTGCCAGACCGGCTTGGCATCGATCGCCTTGGCGCCGAGCCCCTTGCCCAGCGACGTGAGCTGCTTGCCCGTGGTGTACAGGTTGTGCGGCGCGAAGCGGCTGCTGATCCGACGGAACGAGCCCGCCCAGCGGAATTCATCGGCGTTGTAGACGAGCTTGCCGTTACCGTTGGCCAGGAGCGTCTTCATCGCCTGCGGCGAACCGCCGGCATGGGCGTAGATGGCCTTCCACTCGGCAGCCCAGGCGATGTAGTAGTAGCGCGAGCTGCGGACGGGTCCGACGTCGCCGGGCTGGTTCTCGCCGAAGACCATCATGTAGCGCGGGATCCCACCTTCGGCCGGCGCCTGCCAGACGATGGACGCGGCGCTGAAGCCCGATTGTGGTCTCGCGGCGCCGAGGTCGTCGACCATCACCGCGATCGGGTGCTGGCGGGCCCGGGCGGGGCTGACCGGCAGGCCGGTCAACGGCGCGGGCATGGTGACCGGGGTCGGCTCCGGGGTCGGCTCCGGGGTCGGCGTCGGCTCCGCGCTCGGGCTGGGGCTCTGCTCGGGCGAACCGCTCGGGGCCTCGGTCGCGGTCGTCGCTGACGGGCTGGTCGAGACCTGGGCGAGGGGGGTCGAGCTCGGGTTCGTGCTCCCGCACGCGACCACGAGCAGACCGGCGGCCAGGGCGGCGGCGATCAGGCGGACGGGATGGTGGGACCGGCTGGACATCTGACCCTCTCGGCGGACGGCGTCAGTGCATCCGACGCCCGGCAGGATACCCCGAGTGACGTAAGGACCCGTCGCGCGGGTTCCGCCGGGGCCCGAGCCTCTGGGCGGGGACGCCGTTTCCGCGCTAGGCTGACCGCACAGACCCGCGACCGGAGCGACCCATGAACGACGATCCACTGGTCACCCAGGACCCATCGACGCAGCCGACCCACGTCCAGCGCGAGGCGCTCGGGGCGGTCCAGGCCGGCGACCTGAGCGTCAGCTTCGGCGCCATCGGCGCGGCCCGCGCCGAGCGGGTCTCGGTCGAGCTCGGCGCGGTCGGCGCGTTGGCCTCCAGGGAGGCCAGCCTGACCATGTCCTCGGCCGGCGTCGTGGCCGCCCAGGAAGCGCGGATCGGCCAGTCGCTCGTCCGCTCGGTCTTCGCGCGCGAGGTCCATTTCGCTCGCGGATCGGGTGCGGCGGTGGTCATCGCCGCCCGGACCGACGGCCAGGCGACGGTCCTCCTCGACTGGCGCGGCGGGATCGCCGCCGGGACCATCTTCGCCCTCGTCTGGCTCATCGTCCGCCGCTTCCGCTGACCCGCCCGCGGCTATACTCGAGGTTCGGTCGGCGGTCAACGGAGGCTGGTTCGCCGCAGCCGACCTTGTCACCACCGGAGGCCCCGTGATCGATCCGTCGTCGCGCACTGCGAGCGCGCACGTGATCCCTGCGGTGCGGCCAGACGTCGGACCCGAAGAGTCCGAAGCCGTCGCCGAGGCGCTCCTGTCCGGAGCGACCGCACCCGGCCGACGGGCGGCCGAGATCGAGGCGCGCTGGGCCGACTTCGTGGGCGTTCGGCATGCCGTCGCGGTGGTCAACGGGACGGTCGCCCGGATGTGCATCCTGGCCGGCCTCGGGATCGGTCCCGGCGACGAGGTCATCACGGTCAGCCACACCGTCAACGCGACCGTCAGCTCGATCCTGTTCACCGGGGCCAGTCCCGTCTTCGTCGATATCGAGCCGGACACCTACCTGATCGACGCGGCCCGGATCGAGGCCGCCATCAGTCCGCGGACGCGGGCGATCTACCCGGTCCACCTGCACGGGCTGGTCGCCGACATGGCCATGATCGCGGCCATCGCCGACCGCCACGGACTGGCGCTGATCGAGGACGGTGGCGGTGCCCATGGGGCGACCTTCCGCGGGCGTCGGGCAGGCTCGTGGGGCCATGGGGCGTTCGGGCTCTACGGCGCGGGCCAGGGGGGCCTGATCAGCACCGACGACGATCGGCTGGCCGACTGGATCCGGCGCTACCGAGACCACGGCCGGCGCGGGCGACAGGTCGAGATCCTGGGTTTCGACTTCCACCTGTCTGAGGTCGCCGCGGCGATCGGTCTGGTCGGCCTGGGCCGGATCGAGGCTGGGATCACCGCTCGGCGGGCGATCGCCGCCCGCTATGGCGCCGCCTTCGCCGACTTGCCGATCCGTCGGCCGATGGTGCCGGTCGGCCGGCGCCATGTCTTCCACCGCTACACCGTGGGCCTCGGCCCGGCGCGGGATACGGTCGCGGCCGATCTCGCCGAGCACGGCGTCGAGGCGACCATCGAGTGTCCCGTCCCGATCCATCGCCAGCCGTACGTCCTGGAGCGCGGGATCGAGGCCGAGCTGCCGATCACCGATGCCGTGGCGGATGGCTCGCTCAGCCTGCCGATGTACGCGGGCCTGTCGATCGACGACCAGCAACGGGTGATCGCCGCGGTCCGGGCCGCGGTCGGCCAGCACGTGCGCGAGCCGGTCCGCGTGCCGTCGCGGACCCGGCTCCGATCGGCACCCGCCCCGCGATGACCGGTCCCGGGCCGGTCCCGGGCCGGCTTCGGGTGGCCATCGTCGCTGCCACCACGTTCGAGTACGAGTCGCGCCTGCTCAAGACCGCCACGACCCTGGCCGAGGACGGCCACGCGGTCACGGTGGTCGCGCTGGCCGGTCCGGGACTCCCGGCAGCCGAGACGCTCGCCGAGCGGGTCGAGTTGCGCCGGGCGGCCCTCGACCGGCGGATCGGCAGCGGCCTCCGACCGTTGCCGGGCGCGATCCGCTCGCTGTTCCTCCGGACGGTCGGCCTGGCGGCCGATGCCGAGGCGCTGCCCGCCGGCCCGGCCCGGGGCGCGGACCGGCTCCGGGCGCCGTTCCGGCGCGGTCTCGAGATCCTGGCGACGATCCGGCGAGGGCGGGCCTGGGCGGCCGCCGTGGCCGAGGCGGCGCCGGGCGCGGAGGTCGTCCACGCCAAGGCGCTCATCGCCCTGCCCGTGGCGCGCGATGCAGCCCGGATGACGACGGGTCGGCGCGGACGGTTCGTCTACGACGTGGCCGACCTGCACACCGAATCCGCGCGGCTGGTCAAGCTGCCGCAGGTGTTCCGGGCGCTCGTCCGTCGCCGCGAGCGCGGGCTCGTCCGCGAGGCGGCCGGCGTCCTCGCCGCGACGCCGTCGATGGCTCGCGAGATCGCCCGGCGGTTCGGGGTCGCCGAGCCGGTCGTGCTGCTCAACTGTCCCCCGGCCTGGCACCCGGAGACGCCCGGCCTGGTCCCGTCGGATCGCCTGCGGATCGCGGTCGAGGCCGCGCTCGGTCCACAGTCCTCCGCCGTCTCTGCCGCACCGGCCTCGTCGTCTCCGCGGCCGATCGTGCTGTACCAGGGCGCCTTCCGGGTGGACCAGGGGATCGAGGAGCTCGTGGCGGCCGCCGACGACGGCCGGTTCATCGCCTCGGGTGCGGTCGTCGCCTTCCTGGGGTTCGGCCATCTGGCCGGATGGCTCGCGGGCGAGGCGGCCCGTCGTCCCGATCGGATGGTCGTCCTGCCAGCGGTCCCGGAGGGCGAGCTGCTTGAGTGGACGGCCGGCGCCGATGTCGCCTTCGTGGGGGCTCCGCCGCGCACGCTCAATCAGCGCCTGACCCTCCCGAACAAGCTCTTCCAATCGCTCATGGCCGGCGTCCCGATCGTGGTCGGCGAGGGCACCGAGCACTGCCGGCTGACCACGGCCGAAGGTGTGGGCCGCTGCTGCGACGTGGATTCGCCGGGCTCCATCGCCGCGGCGATCGGCGACCTGCTGGCCCTGCCCGCGGACGAGCGCGAGGCGCTCCGGCTGCGCTGCCGGACGATCGCCCTCGAGCGCTACAGCTGGGAGGCCACCCGCGACGACCTGATCGCGCTCTACCGTCGGTTGGCCGCGACGACCGGCGCCGAGGCGGGCGGATGACTGCGCCGAGGCTCGTCCTGCTGCTCAACAATCCGTTCGTGGCGGACTCGCGCTCCTGGAAGATCGCCCGCAGCCTGGCCGAGGAGGGCTGGTCAGTCACGGTCGTCGCCCGTCGGGCGGACGGCCTGCCCGATCGGGAGGAGCGCGACGGGTTCATCGTCGTCCGGATCGAGCAGCCGCGGCCGCTGCCTTTCCTGCCGAGTCCGCGCCTCCCCGAAGCGGATGGTGGTGCCGCGTCCGCGACCGCGGCGCCACCCGCGACGCGACGGTCGAGCATCCGCGCGACGGCAACGGCCATCGTCGGGCGGCCGATCCAGGCGGTCCGCTATCTCGTGCTCGCCCGTCAGTGGGCGGACCGGATCGGCCAGGTCGTCCCGGCCGCCGACGTGTGGCAGGCCGAGGGCCTGATCACGCTGCCGGTGGCGCTCGCCCTGCGCAAGCGGCGTGGCGGCCGCGTCGTCTACGACGTCCGCGACCTCCAGGTCGAGAGCTCGCGCTTCGCCCGCCTGCCGGGGCCGTGGCGCTGGTTGCTGGCTCGGCGCGAACGGTCGTGGGCGCGGTCGGCCGACGCGGTGCTGGCGGCCAACCAGCCGTACGCCGACGTGCTCCGCCGGACGCTCGGCGGCAGCCCGGTCGTCATCTACAACGGGCCGCTGGCGCGGGCAGCCGCGGGAGCAGCCCGGGCGGACGGGGCGATCGACGCGAGTCGCCACGCGCCGACGCCCAACGCCATCCGCGGGCGGCTCAGCCTGCTGCCTTCGACCCGGATCGTCCTGTACCTCGGCAACGTGGCACCAGGGCGGGGTGTGGAGCAGCTCTGCCGGGCGATCGCCGACGTGCCGGAGGCCGTCCTGCTCGTCGTCGGACCCGGCGGCGCCTTCCGCGATCGGCTCGCCGCGGAGGCCGCGACGCTGCCCGCAGCCGACCGCATCCGCTTCCTGCCCGGCGTGCCGCCCGAGGACATCCCGGCCTGGACGGCGATCGCCGACGTCGCCGCGATGGCCATCCAGCCGACGACGCTCAACCACCGCCTGACCACGCCGACGCGTCTGTTCGACGCGATGGGCGCCGGCGTCCCGGTGGTGGCCTCGGACCTGCCCGGGATGGCCGCCATCGTGCGCAGCACCCGCTGCGGCGTCCTGTGTGATCCGACCGACCCGGCGGCCATCGCCGCGGCCCTGCGCGAGGTGCTCGACAGCCCACCCGAGCGTCGCCTGGCCTTCCGCGAGGCTGCGCTCGCCGCCGCCGCCGGACCGTACGCCTGGGAGCGACAGGTCGAGCGACTGGTCGGCGTGTATGCGGGCCTCGGCGCGGACCCCCCGGGTCCGGGCACCGGCGGGAACGCCGCCGGTTGACCACCGTCAGCGGCTGGTCCGGACGGCCTCCGGGACGACCGCGAAGCGCTGGGCATCCTCCTCGGCCAGGAGCTTCCGCTCGGCGACCCGCTGACGATACAGGTCGACGATCGTGCCCGGTTCGCCCTCCTGGATGATCCCGCCGCGCTCGAGCAGGATCGCCCGATTGCAGAACTCGCTGACGAACGACAGGTCGTGGGTGACCAGGACGATCGCCTTGGCCTTGCCGACGAGCTCGCGGACGCGTGCCTGGCTGCGGGCCCGGAACGTCTGGTCGCCCGTCCCCAGGACTTCGTCGAGGAGCAGGATGTCCGGGGTGACGGCGGTGGCGATCGAGAAGCCAAGCCGTGCCCGCATCCCGGCCGAGTAGGTCTTGACCGGGGCGTCGATGAACTTGCCGATGTCGGCGAACTCGATGATCGACGGGGTGATCTCGTCCATCTGTCCCTGTTCGATCCCGAGGAACGCACCGGCCAGATCGATGTTGTCCCGGCCGGTCAGCTCGGTCTCGAAGCCGGCGCCGAGGGTCAGCAGCGTGGAGACCCGGCCGTGGCTGAGGATCTCGCCCTCGGTCGGCTCGAGGATCCCGGCCAGGGCGAGCAGGAGCGTGCTCTTGCCGGCGCCGTTCGGCCCGATGACCGCCAGCGACTCGCCCTGGGCGAGGGTGAAGGACAGGTGGCGCAGGGCCCAGAAGTGGTTCTCGCTGCCGTGGCTGCGCCGGAGCATCCCGCCGAGCGAGCCCTTGAGGGTCGTTCGCTTGGTCAGGCGCAGGTCGTAGCGGATGCCGAGGTCCCTGATCTCGACGGCGGGCGGCTCGGGCACCACGTCCGATCCGGCCGGGCGCATCGGGTCCATGACCGGCTCTCGGGTCGTCACAGGATCCTCGCGAAGGCCGGCTCGGCCCGCTTGAACAGGTAGATCGCGACGAGCACGAGGAAGGCCGAGATGACCAGCAGGATCGCCAGACCGCCCCAGTTCGGGTTGGTCATCCCCCAGGTCACGGCCCGATAGGAGTCGAGCAGAACGGCCATCGGGTTGAGCGAGAACAGGGTGTACAGCGACGGGTGATCCTTGGCGATGGTGTCGAGCGCGTAAAGCGCCGGCGACAGGTAGAACCACAGGCGGAGGAGGTGGCGCAGCACGTTCTGGATGTCCCGGAAGAAGGCGTTCATCGCCGCGAACAGGATCCCCAGCGCCAGGGTGAACACGAATTGGACGCTCGCGATCAGCGGGATGGTCAGGACCCACAGGCTCAGTCGCGGCAGGAAGAACAGGTAGACGATCCCGAGGGCGATCAACCCGAACGCGAAGCTGACCGTCCCGGCCAAGACCGCCGAGGTCGGCAGGACGAGCTTGGGGAACTGGATCTGGCGGATGAGCCCCTGCCGCCCGGTGATCGACAGCGCCGCCTCATTGAGCGTCGCGCTGAACCACTTCCAGGCCAGGATCGGCGCGAACACGAAGAGCGGATAGTCCGGCGTCTTCCTGGCGAAGATGACCGTCACCACGAAGGCGTAGACGATCATCTGGAGGAGCGGGTCGAGGACCCACCAGATCTGGCCGAACGCCGTGTCAGCGTGGGTCCGTTTGAGCTCGGCGCCGACCAGGTAGCGGGTGAGCCGCCGTCGCCCGACGATCTCGCCGATGCCCGTTCGGACGAGTGCCACGCGACCGGGGCGGCGGTTCGCGCGGGGGCGAGGAGAGGCGATCGCCTCGGTAGTCGGAACGCTCATGAGCCGCCGTAGGGTAGCACGGCCCTCCGCGGACGGGGGTCGGGTCAGGCCACCCCGAGGCGTTCGTACAGATCGTGGTAGCGACGTCCGTTCTGGGACCACGTCCGATGCTCGGAAACCCACGCCCGCGCCGCCCGGCCGAGCCGGGACCGTTCGGCGGGATCGTCCAGCAGCGGCTCGAGGACGTCGGCCAGGGCGATCGGGTCCTCCGGGCGGAACGACCGACCCGTCTCGCCGTCCGTCACGATCTCGAGCAGCGCTGCGACCTCACTGACGACCAGCGCACGCTCCATCGCCATCGCTTCGTACGGCTTGAGTGGCGTCACCAGCTGTGACACCCGATCGTTGGTGCGGGGCACGACGAACACGTCGATCAGGCGGTAGTAGTCGAGGACGCGGTCGTGCGGGACGCGGCCGGTGAACAGGACCGTTCCGTCGTCGACACCCTCGGCCCGGGCGACCGCCTCGAGCGCCGAGCGCTCCTCGCCGTCACCGACCAGCAGGCACTGGACGCGGCGGCCGCGACGCCGGAGCTCCGCGGTCGCCTCGATCAGGTAGCGGATCCCCTCGTAGCCGGTGAAGCTCGAGATGTAGCCGATGACCGGGTCGTCGCCCAGCCCGAGGCCGGCGGCCACGGCCGGATCGCGCGGCCCCGGAACGAACCGGTCGATGTCGACGGCGTTGGGCACGACCACGACCCGATCCGGGTCGGTCCCGCCCCTCGCCAGGATGTCCTGGCGCATCGTCTCCGACAGGGTCACCACCGCGTCGGCGTCACGCATGCAGGCCGTCTCGATCTCGCGCGAGGCGCGGTAGCGATCGCTGTCCGCGACGTCCTCGCCGGCCCGCGAACGCCACGTCTCCTCGAGAAAGCCGCGGACCTCGTAGACGACCGGGATCCCGTAGCGGTCCCGGAGGGCGAACGCGACCTGGGCATTGATGTGGTTCGAGGCCGGATGGAGGACGGCCGGCTGGAGGTCCTCGACGAGCGACCGGGCAGCCTCGGCGTTGGCCGTCACCAGGGCGTCGGCGCCGGTCCTTGGATCGAGTTCCGGCAGGATCCGGTGGTAGGTCACCCCGTCGATCACCGACGTCTGCGGGACGCCGTGGATCCCCTCGTTGGCCGGGAACCCGGCGCGGGTGGCCATGTGCGGGTCCAGGCCGACGTCGATCTGGCAGCGCGCGACGTTCTGGGCGCGGACCGTGTAACCCGCCTGGCGGTAGGGCAGCGAATTGGTCAGGAGGTGGAGCACCCGGCCGGGCACGGCTGGGCGCCGCTGCGTCGCCACCTCGAGGTGTGGTCGCCAGCCCGGCGTCAGGACCGCCAGTTCGCCGAGCGCCCGGTCCCGGATGAGGCGGGCGGTCGGGTCGCCAGGTCGGACCTCCAGGGCGCGTTCGGCGGCGGCAGCCGCGGAGGTATAGCGCCCGAGTCGCCAGTCGACATCGGCGCGGGTGATCAGCTCGATCGGGCTGGACGGGGCCGGCACGACCCGGTCGAGGATCCGTCCGGCGGCGGACGCGACCCCGATCTCGAGGCAGACCCTGGCGAGGCGGATCGCGCCGCGGCGGCTCGTCCGCGGATCCGTCCCGATCCGCTCGGCCGCCGCCGCCGCCGCGATGGCCGAGATCGTCCAGCGCAGGCCGAGCGCGCGCAGCGGGGCCCCGCTGGCGCTGCGCGACGAGACGAGGAGGAATGGCCGCGAGATGGCCAGGAAGACCCGCCCGACGCGCCGCCGGCCGGTCGCGCCGAGGCCGTCGGTCAGCCGAACGATCAGGCGGAGCTTGTGGAAGCGCAGGACGTCCAGCGCGGAGCGTGGATCAGCCAGGGCGTGACGCAGGGCCGCGGTCGGGCCGGTCGGTCGGCTCAACGGACGGCGTCGGGCCCGCCCGGATTCGGGGATACTGCGCCGGAGGCACTGAGGCAGGGGGCGAGCCCGCGGCTCATCTGAAAGGGGACCATGGCGGAGACCGTAGCACACGTCGTCGGGGCCAGGCCCAACTTCATGAAGGCTGCCCCGGTCATCCACGCGCTCGCCGCGCGGGCCGTTCCGCAGGTCGTCATCCACACCGGCCAGCACTACGACGAGAAGATGTCCGAGGTCTTCTTCCGCGACCTCGGGCTGCCCGAGCCGGACCTCAACCTCGGCGTCGGATCGGGCAGTCATGCCGGCCAGACGGCGGCCCTGATGGTCGCGCTGGAGCGGGCGTTCGCCGAGCTGGACCCGGCCCTGGTCCTCGTCTACGGCGACATCAACTCGACCCTCGCGGCGACGGTCGTCGCGGCCAAGCTCGGGCGCCCGATCGCCCACGTCGAGGCCGGCCTGCGCAGCTTCGACCGGACGATGCCCGAGGAGATCAACCGGGTCGTGACCGACGTCCTGGCCGACCTCCTATTCACCACCAGCCCGGAGGCCGAGGCGAACCTCGTCCACGAGGGTGTGGACCCGACCCGGATCCACTTCGTGGGCAACCCGATGATCGACACCCTCCTGGCCAACCTGGACCGGTTCGACGTGACCGCCGCCCGGGCACAGCTCGGATTGGAGGGCCCGTACGGGGTCGCCACGCTTCATCGGCCGGCGAATGTGGACGATCCGGCGACCGCCGGGCGGATCGTGGCGGCCGTCCGCGGCGTCGCCGAGCTGGTCCCCCTCGTCATCCCGCTCCATCCGCGCGGTCGGGCCACGCTCGAGGCGGCCGGTCTGGGCGACGACCCGCGTGTCCATGTCGTCGATCCGCTCGGCTACGTCGAGTTCATGTCGCTGGTCCGCGGCGCGGCCGTTGTCGTCACCGACTCGGGCGGGATCCAGGAGGAGACCACCGTGCTCGGCGTCCCGTGCCTGACCATGCGGCCCAATACCGAGCGTCCGATCACGATCAGTCACGGGACGAATCGCCTGGTGGACCCGGACGACGTGGTCGCTGCGACCCAGGCCGTCCTCGACGGATCGACCTCGGTCCCGACCGAGCCGCCCCCGCTGTGGGACGGTGCCGCCGGGCCGCGGATCGCGGCGATCGTCGAGAGCTGGCTGGCGGGCCGGACGGCGATCGGCTGAGACCGGGTATCCTCTCGCCGTGCGCTGCGCCCCGCCTGCCCCGTCCGCGGCGCCGGGTGCGCGACCCCGGCATCCCGGTGACCGGACTTGGAGGACCCATGACTGAAGACCGTCGCCTGGCCGTGATCGGCCTGGGCTACGTCGGGCTGCCGCTCGCGATCTCGTTCGTCGAAGCCGGTCTCGAGGTCGAGGGGGTCGATGCCCACCCCGGCCGAGTCGCCGAGCTGAGCGCCGGCCGTTCGCCGATCGACGACATCCCGGACGCCCGGCTGACTGACGCGATCGCGGCCGGGATGCAGGTCGTCGGGACGGATGCCGCCCGGCTGAGCGAGGCCGACGTCATCTTCGTGTGCGTGCCGACCCCGATCGACCAGGCCAAGGATCCGGACCTCGGGCCGGTCTTGTCGGCCGCCGAACTCATCCGGCGCCATCTGCGGAAAGGCCAGCTGGTCGTGCTCCAGTCGACCACCTTCCCCGGCACCACCACCGGACCGTTCCGCAAAGTCCTCGAGCAGAGCGGGCTGATGGCCGGCCGGGACTTCGACCTGGCGTTCGCACCGGAGCGGGTCAACCCGGGCGATCCGACCAGTGCCGCCAAGGACGTCCCGCGGCTCGTTGGCGCGACCACGCCCGAGGCGACCGTCCGCGCCGCGACCCTTCTCCGCCGGATCAACAACGCGGTCATCGAGCTGTCGTCGCCGGACGCGGCCGAGCTGGCCAAGCTCCTCGAGAACATCTTCCGCAATGTCAACATCGCGCTGGTCAACCAGCTGGCCCTGCTGTGCGAGCGGATGGGCCTCGATGTCTGGGAGGTCATCGGCGCCGCCGCGACCAAGCCGTTCGGGTTCATGAAGTTCACCCCCGGTCCTGGCGTCGGCGGCCACTGCATCCCGGTCGATCCGTACTACCTCGCCTGGCGGGCGCGCGAGTTCGACTTCGTCGATCGCTTCGTCGAGCTGGCCGGCGACATCAACTTCGCGATGCCGCGCCATGTCGTGGACCTGGTCGGGGAAGGACTGAATGACCGCGGCAAGGCGCTCAAGGGTGCGCGGGTCGGCGTCCTCGGGGTCGCCTTCAAGCCGGATGTGCGCGATGCCCGCAACTCGCCGGCCGCGGCCATCCTGGCCGGTCTCGCCGCGCGCGGTGCGCAGGTCACCTACCACGACCCGCACGTGCCCCGCTTCCGGGACACCGACGGGATCGCCCGCGACTCGATCGAGCTCGACGGCCTGCTTCGGACCAGCGACGCGGTGGTCGTGGTCACCCCGCACAAGGCCATCGACTGGGAGCGCGTCTACGCGACGGCCGGCCTGGTCATCGACACCGTCGACAGCTCGCACGGCCAGGCGACGGCGGAGCGCCAGGTCCTCCGGCTGGGTGCCGGCTGGACGGTCCGGGCGTGAGCCCGGCTACGGGCGTTGCCGGGACCGGTGGGCGATCGGGGACATCCACGCTGAGCCCGGCCGACATCTCGCTCGAACGTCGAGTCAGCCTGTTCATCCTGGCCGCGACGCCCATCCTGTTCATGATCTTCCTGGCCCTCGCGCCGCCGGTCAACCCGACCTTCGACGACGCCAAGTACATCGCCGTGGGCCGCAACTTCCTCGACGGCAACGGCCCGACGACGGCCTTCGGCGTCGTGTTTCTCAAGCACTCTCCGCTCTGGCCGGTGATCGTCGCTCTCCCGGAGAAGCTGGCCGGCATCCACCCGGTGGCGACCGGTCATCTCATCAACGTCCTGAGCGGGGCGCTGACGATCGTTCTCATCGGCTTTCTCGGCTGGCGGGTCCGGCCGGCGGTCGGCGCGATCACGGCGGTGCTCTTCGCAGCGCTGCCGTACGTCTTCGATATCGCCCGGACGGCGGGCATCGACTTGCCGTCGATCGCGCTGACGTTGCTGTACGTCGTCGTCGGATTCAGCGTGGTCCGGACAGGCGCGCTGTGGCGTGCCGTCGTCCTCGGCGCGATCTTCGCCGTCGCGTTCCTGATCAAAGAGACGATCCTGCCGTTCGCCATCGTCCCATTCATCCTGGGTGCGATGTGGGGGGTCCGCTGGACGAACACCGTCCGGACCGCGGCCGTGACCCTGGCGACCGCCGCCGTTGGGATGTCGTGGTGGTTCGTGATGTTCGCCGGCTACACGCACCAGGTCTATCGAGCCGACTTCCCCGAGTGGACGCTGATCCCGATCGCGACCGCGGTCGTCATCTTCCTCAGCGTCGGGTTGGCCGCCGGGCGGATCGCAACGGGGATCGACCGGCGCGGCTGGAACGTCACGGCCGCTCGCCGGATCCCTGCTCGGCTGCAGGATCGGACGGTCATCGGCTGGAGCGCCGTCCTGGTCTGGTTCGTCCTCCTGACGATCTTCTTCGGTCGGACGCCGAAACTGCTCGGCGCGTCCCTGTTCGATCCGCGCCAGGTGGTGTACATGGTCGCCAACTCGCTCGGGTCGGTCCGCCTCACGTTCGCCTACGGGCTTGGGACGTTCCTGCTCGTGGCGGAGCTCATCCGTGACCGTCGCCGGGTGGCCCAGGCCAGCTCCGACGCCCTGGTCACGATGATCTGCGGGATCCCGCTCGTCCTGCTCGTCGTCGGCGTGGGCGAGACGCCTCGGCACTACATCCAGGAGCTGGCCCTGGTCATCCTGACCGGGACGATCGGCTGGTATCACGGCCTGCTGCGCCTGCGCGAGCGGGACCGCATCAGCGCCGCGCTGTTCGCCGGACTGGCCATCCTCGTGGTCCTCATCCTGGCCGCGTCGACCCTGCAGCGGATCACGCCAAAGGTCATCCTCGGGGGTGTCGGCGCAGTGGTCGTCCTGGCCGTCGTCGCGGTCGTGATCGGGCGCTGGCTTCGGCGCCGTGGTCGGTTGGGCGCGGTCGGTGCCGTCCTGGCCGCCGGAGTCTTCGTCGTCGCGATGGGCGCCGTCGGCGTTCGCGCGACGCGCATCCCAGGGATCACTGCTGCCAACGAGACGACCGCGACCGCCGACACCATCGCCTGGATCAAGGCCAACGTCCCGAAGGGCGGTGCGGTCGCATTCGGTCCGTACCTGAGCATGGAGACATCGATCGATCTGCCGGCCGGGTACAAGGCGATCCAGGTCCGGCACTACCTAGCCCTCGACGACCCGAAGACTCCGCTGGGTCTGCGCAGCGAGACCGGGACACCCACCGACTACGTGGCCATCGACACCGCTCCGATCAAGGCCAACCAGTTCAACGTCTACTCGTCGAGCCAGATGACGAAGCAGTTCAGGGATGCCAACGCGCTCTACTACGTCTATCCCATCACCCGCGCCCGGTCGTCGAAGGAGGTCCTCAACGTGCTGACCCCCGAGAACGGCTTCACCGAGCTCGACATGCGGACCTACACCGGACCGAGCGACACGATCGATGTCCACACGTACAAGATCGACCTCGCCAAGCTCAACATCCCGCCTGACAAGATCTTCATCTCGGCGGAGGCGCTCGATCGCCTCGTGACGAAGCTCGAGGGGAGCCCGAGCGCCGGCGCGACGGCCGCCGGCAACCTGCTGGACCGGATCGTCCCGGCCGCGGACGGCTCGGAGGCTGCGCTGCTGGACCGGCTCAAGACCCTGGCCGGTCGCTGACTCGGTGACGACGCCGACGGTGCGGGAGGCCCGGGTCCGTCCCGTCTGCATGATCGTCCACTCGTACTACGAGGAGGACCCCCGGGTCCGCCGCGAGGCCGAGGCCCTCGTCGCCCGTGGCCGACCGGTCTTCGTGATCTCGCTCCGCCAGCCCGACGACGAGCGGGAGGGCGAGCTGAACGGCGTTCGGGTCACCCGGCTGGGAGTCCAGCGTCACCAGGGCGCCGGGCTGCCGGTCTACCTTCGCGAGTACCTCAGCTTCCTCGTCCGCGCCGGCTGGACGGCCACCAAGGCGCATCGCCGCCGGCGCTACGGGGTGGTCCAGGTCCACAGCCTGCCCGACTTCCTGGTCTTCGCGGCGCTGCCGCTCAAGCTCGTCGGGGTGAAGGTCATCCTCGACCTTCACGAGGCGATGCCGGAGTTCTTCAAGACCCGCTTCCCGAACGTCCGGAGCCCGTTCGTCCGGCGCGGTCTCCTTCTCCAGGAGCGCCTGTCGATCGGATTTGCCGACCGCGTTCTGTCGGTCAACGAGCTGATGGCCGACCGGTTGGTGAGCCTCGGCGTGGATCCCGACAAGCTGTCGATCGTGCCGAACTCGCCGAGCCTGGACCTGTTCGATCCGAGCGCGCATCCGCGCCGGACCTTTCGCGCCGACGGCCCACTGCGGGTCGTCTACACCGGTGCGCTGACCCCGACCTACGAGCTGGATGTCGCGCTGGACGCCATCGCCCGGCTGGCAAGCGCGCGTCCGGATCTTGACATCCGGCTCGAGCTGTACGGCCGGGGTGACAGCGAGGGATCGCTCCGCGCCCAGGCCGCCGAGCAGGGGATCGCCGATCGGGTCTCGTTCCACGGCCGGATCCCGATCGAAGAGGTGCCGGCAGCCGTGGCGGCGGCCGACATCGGGATCGCTCCGACCCGCCTCGACGAGTTCACCGCGGTCACTCTGTCGACCAAGGTGTTCGAGTACGGGGCGATGGGCAAGCCGGTCATCGCCTCCCGCCTCCCGCTGGTCGAGCGGACGTTCCCGGCCGATGCGGTCATCACCTACCCGTCCGGAGACGCGGTCGCCATGGCCGACGCGATCGCCCGCCTGGCCGATGAACCGCTCGAGCGCGAGGCCCGGGTCGCCAGGACCGGGGTACGGGTCCGCGAGCTGGGCTGGGCCGCCGAGGCGGACCGCTACGCGACCCTGATCGACGAGCTCGCCGGCGGCGCTCCGACGACCGGCGAGCGCCCGACGGCCTAGCGATGCTGGCCGTCCCCCGGCGCAAGGCACGGACGGCGGCTCGGCTCGCCTGGACCGCCGCGCAGAGGCAGCGCCTTCGGGCGTGGCCGTGGACCGAGCGGTCGATGGCTCGACGACTGGCGTCCAGACAGCCGGCCTCGTCGGTCGTCGACGGCCCGCTGGTGTCGATCGTCGTGGTCGGGCGGGCCGGCCGGACGATTCCGACGGACCTTCGAGCCACCCTCGAGCGGACCACCTACCGACCGATCGAGATCCTGATCTCCGACGCTCCGGCCGGCGCCGAACGGGCCGCGGTCATGGAGGCCGCGATTGCCGGTGCCGCGGGCGAGCTGGTCTGTCTGCTCGACCCGACAGCGGCTCCGCTCCGGCCCGATTGGCTGGGCCACCTCGTCGAGACGGTCCTCGGCGGAGCCGTTGCCGCCGGCCCGCTGGTGGTCCGGGCGCGGGGCCGGCGGCCCGTCCCGGCGACGCAACGCGAGCCGGACCTGACCCTGCTGTCGGCCGGTATCGATTTCGCGCGGACGTCCGGCGTCGCCCTGCCGCGGCACCTCGACGTCGGGGGCGATCCGGTGGAGGCGGCCGGGCGGGTGGTCCCGGTGCCCGCCGTCGCGCTGACCTGCCTGCTCGCCAGGCGCGAGGCGCTGCTCGGCGCGGGCATCCTGGCCGGCTACGCCTACGACGGGGTGGAGACCGGCCCGGCGGCCGCGCCCCATCTTGACGCCGACCTGTGCCTTCGGTTGAGGTCGAACGGCGGGGGCGTGCTCCTCGACGGACGGGCGACCGTGGCCGTCAGGACCGAGCTCGGGCCGGAACCGCCGACGCCGCTACCCGCACCGAGCCGGTCGATCCCGCCGCCGGACCCGGAACGGGCGACGTTCCTCGACCGCTGGGGGCCGCGACTCGCCCGCGAGGTCCTCCTCGACGTGATCGCCGGACGGCACGTCTGGTCGCAGCAGCCACTGACGGTCGTGGTCTGCGGCGGACCGGACGATGCGCTGCCGAACGGAGCCCCGAGCGGGCTCGACTGGCGGATCGTCCGGGTGGGAGCGCCCGGGGAGCTGGTCGAGCTGGGCGCTCCGGACTTCGAGGCGGCGGACGTCGTGATCGTGGCCGACGACCAGACGGAGATCCTCGACACGCCCACCGGCCTGGTCAGGGTCGCCTGGCTGGCCGACCCGGCTCGCCCGCCGACCGAGCTGCCCGAGTACGACCTGCTGGTCGCCGCCGCGAGCGACCCGGCCCGGGCGGTCGCAGCCGAGACCGGCATGCCCCTCGTCGGGACCGACCTGCGCTCGGCGGACGGCGCGCACGTCCTCCACCACGCCCTGGTCGAGTGGGTCGAGGCGACCCGGTTCGCGATCCGGATCGGCGCCTCGAACTGGCCGAACGCCCGAACCTGGGGCGACTACCACTTCGGGCGGATGCTCCAACGGGCGTTCCAGCTGTCGGGCCACCCGACCCGCGTACGACTTCTCCGGGACTGGGGCTCGGACGCCGCCGCGCGCGACGATGCCACGATCCACGTGTTCGGCAAGGTCCCGGCCGCCAACCGCTCGGGCCAGGTCAACGTCCTGTGGCAGATCAGCCACCCAGATCTGGCCAGCCGGGAACTGTACGACGACTACGACCTGGCATTCGTCGCGTCAGGCCCGTTCGCCGAGCGGATGGCGGCCCTGGCCGGGATCGACGTGGCGCCACTCCATCAGGCGACCGACCCGGACCGGTTCTACCCGGACCCGACCGGCCCGCATCACGGATTGCTGTACGTTGCCAACCACCGTGCCGACCGTCCGGTGATCGAGTGGCTCCTCCCGACCGAGCACGACCTTGCCGTGTACGGACGCGGCTGGGATGAGGCCGGCCTCGATCCGCGTCATCATCGCGGGGTGCACATTCCCAACGTCGGCCTGCATCGCTACTACGGCGCCGCCGACATCGTGCTCAACGACACCTGGGCGGACATGCGTGCGGCTGGGTTCATCTCGAACCGGATCTACGACGCGCTCGCGTCGGGCGCGTTCGTCCTGTCCGACCCCGTGACCGGGATCGACCGCGAGTTCGACGGGGCGGTCCCGACCTTCAGCGATGAGCACGCGTTGCGCGCCGCCGTCGAGCACTATCTCGCCGCCCCGGAAGAGCGAGCCGCACTGGCCGCGCGCGGCCGTCGGATCGTCCTGGCCGAGCACACGTTCACCCAGCGCGCCGGGACGCTGATCGCCGCGCTCCAGCCGCACCTCGACCGTCACCCACAGCGGATCACGGAGCTCCCGTCATGACCACCCTTCGTCGCGCCGCCCGGGACGTCTTCCGACGCTTCCCGCGACCCGTTCGACGGGCGGCGTTCCGGCTCGCCGGTCGGCCGTTCCCAGCTGCGCCACCGAGGGCCGCCGCCACGTCGGTCGGTGACGGCGATGCCGCCGGTGGGTCCGACGGGAGCGGGTTCAACCCGTCGTACATCGGGTCTCGACCCGATCTGGTCGAGCGGTTGCCGAGCGAGTGCCGGAACGTGCTCGACCTCGGCTGCGCCACGGGGGAGGTCGGGGCCGCGGTCAAGCGACGCATCCCCGGGGCCCGGGTGACCGGCGTCGAGCTCGATGGGCCGATGGCCGCCATCGCCGCATCCAAGCTCGATCGAGTCGTGGCCGCCGACCTCGAGGATGCCCAGGCGATCGCCCAGGCCCTGGGCGGTGAGCCGTTCGATGGAGTCGTCGCCGGCGACATCCTCGAGCACCTGGTTGACCCATGGCGGACCCTCCGGATCCTGACGACCGTCCTTGCGCCCGATGCCGTCATCGTGGCCAGCCTGCCCAACGTCGGGTTCTGGGACACGTCCTGGAACGTGCTGATCAGGAAGCGCTGGCCGTACCGCCCGCGCGGGATCCACGACAGCACCCACCTGCGTTTCTTCGCCCGGCGCAACCTTGAGCCGCTGTTCGCCCAGGCCGGCTATCGGGTCGAACGGATCGATCGAAGCTATCGCCTCATCGAGCGGCCGCATCGACGGAACCGCTACGCGCGATTCGCGGCCATCCCTGGCCTGCGCGACCTGCTCACGTTCCAGTTCCTGGTGATCGCCCGGCGCGACGGGGGGATCACCGCCGAGCTCGACCACCCGGTCGGAGATCACGGGGAGCTCATCCCGCCCATCTGACGCCGAGGCATCGACCGACGTCGGTGTACGATACCGACCCCGTCCCTCCCGCCACCGTCGGGATCCAGCTGCAGGAAACCACGTCCGAAATGACCACTCGTACCCCGGTCGCCAAGCGACCATCGCGCTCCAGCCGCGACTCCCGCGATCGCCAGAGCCTGTACGTCAACATCGCCTTCGGGCTGGTCATCTTCATCGGGGTCGTCGCCCTGATCGGTGCTGCGGCGTCGACCTATGCCGGCCAGCACTTCACCGAGGTCGCTTCGGTCAACGGCCAGACCGTCACTCAGGACGCCTATCGCGACGGCTCTCTGGTCGATTCGTTCCGGCTCAACCAGGCCGAGGCCCAGGTCCGCGACCAGCTCCAGCTCGGGCGGATCACCCAGGCCGAGGCCGACACCCGGGTCCAGATCCTCGAGCAGCAGCGAAAGAACCAGTCGACATCGACGCTCAACCGCCTGGTCGACGCCACCCTCCAGGCTCAGCTCGCGAAGTCGGCGGGGATCATCGTCGACGACGCCCAGATCGATCAGCGGCTGGTCGACGAGGGGACCCAGCTTGAGGAACGCCACGTCGGGATGATCACGGTCGAACCGGAGGTCAGCACCGGCGCGACCGGTCCGACGGACGCTCAAAAGGCCGCGGCCCAGGCCAAGGCGACCCAGGCGCTGGCGGACCTCAAGTCCGGCAAGGCGTTCGAGGACGTCGCAAGATCAGTCTCGACCGACGGTTACGCCGCCACTGGCGGCGACGTCGGCTGGGTCCTCAAGGCCAACACGGCGCTCGATCCCGTCTTCCTGAGCACCATCTATGGTCTGACTCAGCCCGGGCTGACCGAGGTCGTGGTCGGGACCGATGGGGCCTACCGGATCGGTCGGCTGGCTGAGATCTCGCCGCAGACGGTCGATCCGACCTGGGTCGACAAGATCAAGGACGCGAGCGTCCCGATGGGCGCCTATCGCGACGCGGTCCGGGCCGACCTCATTCGGGACGCCCTGACCAAGAAGGTCGTGGCCGACAACACCACCGTGCCGACCCTCCAGCGCAAGGTCAGCGAGATCTTCCTGTCGACCGCGAACTACCAGGGGCCGGGTGACGAGGTGAAGGTCCGCCACATCCTGTACACCCCCGGTGGCGCGGATCCGGGGGGCGCCAGCCCGCTGCCGACGGACGCTGCCTCGCTGGCCGCCGCGAAGGCCCAGGCCCAGGCGACCTACGACAAGCTCAAGGCGCTCCCGCCCGACCAGCAGCTGGCCGAGTTCGAGAAGATCGCCAAAGCGGACAGCAAGGACAGCCAATCCGGCGCGAATGGCGGTCAGCTCGACTGGTTCACCCGCGGATCGCTGGATACCGGCTTCGGTGACGCGATCTTCAAGGAGGGACTCAAGAAGGGCGACATCATCGGGCCGGTCCAGAGCCAGTACGGCTGGCACGTGATCCTGTACGAGGATCGCCGACTGCCCCCCGAGGGCCGCGTCGCCGGCCTGCAGGTCCTGGCCAGCGCGCCCGGCGCGGACTTCGCCAAGCTGGCCAGGGACAACTCCGACAGCGCCGACGCGGCCACCGGCGGAGACCTCGGTTGGGTCGCCCGATTCCAGCTGGATGCGGCCCGTGAGAAGGCGGTCTTCGATGCCCCGCTCGGCAAGGTCAGCGACGTCCTCAAGACGGACAGCGGGTTCTACATCTTCAACGTGACCGAGGAAGCAACTCGCCTGCCCGACGGCGCTCAGCTCGAGACGCTCAAGGGCAGCGCGTTCCGCAACTGGTACGACGCCGAGAAGGCCAAGGCGACGATCACGCCGGACCTCTCGGCTCCGACCCAGTAGTCGTCCGATCGTGCTTGACGCGCTGCTCGCCGAGGCGCGCCTGCGCTGGGGCCTGGATCCCGCCGCCGGGCTCCAGGTCGCGACGGCCGAGCACCTCATCGGCACGCCGATCGAGCCGTCCCGACCGCTCCTGATCGTCCCGCTGGCCGTCCTCATCGGGCGCGGCGGTGGCGGCGGTGCGGATGGGGTCGTCGCCGGCGCCGAAGCCCCTGCCCGGCCGCTACCGGGCCGCGCAGGCCCGCGCGGTTCCGATCCGCTCACCCTGCTCGCGCGACTCTATCCGGCGGACCATCCGGTCGGCCGGTCGCGGGTGGCCGAGGCCACGACCGTCGGCGACCTCCGGACCGAGGACCTCGACGGACCGCTCTTTCTCGGCCCGGTCCAGCCCGAGCTCGCCGCTGCGGGGCCCTGGGCGATGCCCTGGATCTCCGCTCGCCTGCGCCAGCCCGACGGTTGTCCGTGGGATCGCGAGCAGACCCACGAGTCGCTCCGCAAGCACCTCCTCGAGGAGGCCTACGAGGTCTACGACGCGCTGGGCGACGGCGCCTCGGCGAACCTCGCCGACGAGCTGGGGGACCTGCTCCTCCAGGTCGTCCTCCACGCCCAGCTCGCAGCCGAGGCCGGGGTGTTCGACCTGGCCGACGTGCAGGCGGCGATCGCGACCAAGATCGTCCGACGTCACCCGCACGTCTTCGGCGATGCCGAGGCGCGGACGGCGGCCGACGTGATCCGCCAGTGGGAGACGATCAAGGCCGCCGAACGCTCTGAGGCGGCCGCCGGCGAGGCGACCGACGGCCCCGAGGCTGAGGCTGAGCCAGGCCCCGCCTTGCCGCGGAGCGCCCTCGAGGGGATCAGCCGGGCGATGCCTGCGCTGGCCGCCAGCCAGGAGATGCAGGAGCGGGCCGCCGCCCTCGGCTACGACTGGCCGACGATCGACGGGATCGTGGCCAAGGTCCACGAGGAGCTGGCCGAGCTGCGGGCCGCCGAGACCGCTCCGGAACGGACGGAGGAGATCGGCGACCTGCTGTTGGTCCTGGTCAATCTCGCCCGCCGTCACGGTGTCGAGGCCGAGGCGGCGCTCCGCTCGGCGAACGACAAGTTCCGGCGTCGGTTCGGCTCGGTCGAGCGGGCCGCGGCGTCGCGTGGCGTCGCCCTGCGCGACCTCGATTTCGCTCAGCTCGACGAGCTGTGGGATGCTGCCAAGGTCGAGGAGCGGGCCGCCAGGGCCGCCGCGGCCGCCACGGAGGGACTCCCGCGATGACGATCGGCACCCGCCCGCCCACGGTTCGCGCGGACGGCCGTCGTCCCGACGAGCTTCGCCCGATCACGCTGACCCTCGGCGTTCAGAAATGGGCGGAAGGCTCGTGCCGGATCCGCGTCGGCGACACGGAGGTCCTGTGCGCCGCGACCGTCGAGGATCGCGTCCCCCCGCATCTCCGGGGCAAGGGCACCGGCTGGGTCACCGCCGAGTACTCGATGCTGCCGCGGGCGACGGCGGAGCGCAGTCAGCGCGAGGCGGCCAAGGGGCGGATCGGCGGCCGGACCCACGAGATCCAGCGGCTGGTCGGTCGGTCGCTGCGCGGCGTGGTCGACCTGGCCAAGCTCGGCGAGCGGACCGTCACCATCGACTGTGACGTCCTCCAGGCGGACGGCGGGACGCGCACCGCCTCGATCACCGGCGGCTATGTGGCGCTCGCGGCCGCGCTCATCACCTATGGCATGGAGCGGACCCTGCTCGGTCGGATCGCGGCGGTCAGCGTCGGGATCGTCGACGGTGTCCCGTACCTGGATCTCGACTACCCGGAGGACTCGCACGCTGACGTCGACTTCAACGTCGTCGGCACCGATTCCGGCGAGTACGTGGAGGTCCAGGGCACCGCCGAGGGTCGGCCGTTCGACCGGGCGGCGCTGAACGGGCTGCTCGACCTTGCCCAGGTCGGGCTCGCCCAGCTGTTCGAAGCCCAGGCCGCGGCGATCGCCACCGTCAAGCGCTGAGTGGGGGCGGGCTCGTGCACGGTGGGACGTCACGGCCGCGGATCGTCGTGGCGACCCGTTCGACCCACAAGCTGCGCGAGCTCCGCGAGCTGCTCCATCCGGCGGTCGCCGAGCTGATCTCGCTCGATGACGCGGGCGTCCCGCACGATTTCGACCCGGTCGAGGACGGCGCCACGTTCGCGGTCAACGCCAGGATCAAGGCCCGCGCCTATGCCCGGCTGACCGGCCTGCCGACGCTGGCCGACGACTCGGGGATCGAGGTTGACGCCCTGGATGGCGGGCCCGGCGTCCACACCCGCCGCTACGCCGGACCCGACGCGACCGACGCCGACAACAACGCCAAGCTGCTGGCGGCCCTGGCGGGGTTGCCGCCCGAGCGGCGGGGCGCCCGCTACGTCTGCATCCTGACCCTGGCCGACGCGGCAGCCGGGGACGGTTCTGGTGGGCTCCAAGGTGCGGCGTCTGGCCGCCGGCGCGGTCTCGTCCCGATCGCGGCCGCGACCCGCGGCATGTGCCGAGGCCGGATCACCGTCGAGCCTCGCGGAACCGAAGGCTTCGGCTACGACCCGATCTTCGAGCCGGCGTCCGAGCCGCCCGGCGGACGGACCCTCGGGCTGTGGACGGCCGAGGAGAAACATCGCATCTCGCACCGTGCCCGCGCCGCGCGACGGATGGCCCTGAAGCTGGCGGCCCTCGGCTACTGAGTCCTGCGGCCCTCGGCTATTGAGTCCTTCGGCCCTGGCTCCGTCGTTTCCACATGCGTTTCCAGCACCTTCCGGCGTCCCCGCCGCGCCCAGTGGTCGGAATATCACCAGCGTCCCCGCCGCGCCCAGGGGTCGGAATATCACCAGCGTCCCCGCCGCGCCCAGGGTCGGAATATCACCAGCGTCACCGCCGCGCCCAGGGGTCGGAATATCACCAGCGGTGCCGCCGCGCCCAGGGGTCGGAATATCACCAGCGGTGCTATCAGGCAGCCTGGACGCCTCGGTCCTCTCCGCGCGGCGGCGTTGAGGGCTCGAATATCACCGGGTCTGATAATCGGTGCCGTATCAGGCGTCTATGGCCGAGGTTGGGCGAACTTGCACCCAGGATGGCCGCGGCGTAGTCGTGGGGGTGATATGCCCGCTGTCATCCAGACGTGGCGGCGGTCAGACGTGGCGGCGGTCAAACGTGGCGGCGGTCAGACGTGGCGGCGGTCATGACCCCCGCGCGGAGATGAGCGTCCCAGAGCCTCGAAAGGCTCGTAGCCCTGTGTCACTGAGTCGGGTTCAAGGCCCCGACGGGCTCGGGCTCGAGTCGGACTCTGCTCTCGAACCCGGGCTCGAGTCGGGCCCTGGACTCGAACCCGGACTCGAGTAGGGCCCGCCGCTCGCGTCCGGGGTCGCCTTCGGGTCCCAGCCCTTGGGTGGGGTCCCGGGCGTGGAGAAGAGCCGGAGGGCCATGGCCAGGATCGCCGCATCATCCGGCAGCTGGACCGCGCCGTACTTGTTCTGGCCGGGCTTGGCGGGGTGGACTAGCGGGAAACGGACGACCACCCGGACGATCTTCTTGGCCGGGATCTCACCGGCCAGGACGGCCAGATCGGGCAGTCGCTCGGGCGGCAGGTCGGTCGAGACGGTGTCGCCGACGGCGCGGAGCAGGCTCGGCAGGCTGAGCAGCGCGTCGCCCTTGACCGCCCTGGAGCGCAGGGCGAGCAGGATCTCCTGTTGGCGTTCCTGCCGGGTGAAGTCGGTCTGACCGACCGACCGGCGGATGCGGGCGTAGGCCAGCGCATCCTTGCCGTCGAAGTGGTGCACGCCTACGTCGACCTGCCAGCCCTTGTTGCCGGTCACCCCGTAGCCGCGGTACTTGGGGTCGTCGAGCGCCTGCTTCACGTTCACATCGACGCCACCGACCGCGTCGACCATCTTGACGAACCCGTTCAGGTCGACCGTGGCGTAGTAGTGGATCGGGATCCCGAGCAGCGCCCCGACCGCGTTCTCGAGCGTGCGCATCCCGCCCGCCGGGAACTCGTCCTTGTGGCTCGTCGCGTAGCTCAGCAGGCTGTTGAGCTTCGGCCCGAACGTTCGCCCGTCGCCGAGCGGGACGTTGACCAGGTCGCGTGGCAGGGAGGCCATGCTGACCGTCTTGCCGACCGGGTCGAGCGAGACGACGATCAGCGAGTCGGTCAGGGCGTGGTCGCGACCGGCACCGGCATCGATCCCGACGAGCAGCACATTCATCCGCGCATCCTCGCCCGGGACCGGGCCGCGGGCCTCCGTCCGCGTGCCCAGCACGGCCCCGTCGAACACGCTGGCGAAGGTCGACTGCGCGAGACTCCCGACATACTGCGCACCGACGTGCGGCAGCACGGTGACCAGGACGATGACGGCCAGCCCAGCCAGCCCGAGCCCGCCCGGCCGGAGCTCGAAGCGCGAGTCCAAGAAGGCCTGGACGAGGGCGACCGTGCGCCAGCCGAGGAGCACGAGGTTGAGCAGCAGCAACGCCTCGAGGGTGCTCGGCACGATGGCGCTGGCCAGCAGCCGAGGCGTGGGGATCGCCCACACGGCGAGGGCCGTGAGCAGGACGACGATCGCGAAGGGGATGAACAGTCCGAGGGCCAGTCGCCGGCGCTGGTTGTACGCCTGACCGAGTCCGGGGATCAGCGCCGACAGCACGGCCGCGAGGATGCGGCGACGGTCGGTCGGCCTCGTGTCGGGCCGAAGCTTGGTGGCCTGGCGCAGGTCCTCGTCTCCCGTGCGTCTGTTGGCGGCTCGCCGGCTTGAGCCCAAGTCTAGACCGCCGGACGTGGCGACGCCGGGCGGCCCTCTGTTGCCTGCCAGTCACCGCCCGGCGTCCAACCTCCGACGCCCCGCCCCACCGGATTGTTGCGTCGGGTCAGTGCGGATCAAGTCAGGCCCGGCCGCCGATCTGAGCCAGTGTCCGACGAGCCTGCTCCAGGTGGACCCGGTCGTGGCCCGCCGCGAGCCGGAAGGTGAGGTCGTAGGTCTCCTCGCCACGCTCGCGGGTGACCCCGAACCGGTCCCGATCGGCGACCGGCGTTCGTGCCCAGAGCTCGAGGTTGGAGCGCCGCAGCGCCTCGAATAGCCCGAGCAGGATCTCGGGATCTTCACCGTGGTGGAGCCGGGCCACCCACAGGTCCTGGTCGTAGCCGACGATGTCCGGCGTCTCCTCGGCCAGGATCCTCGAGACGACAACGGCAGGCTAGGCCCGCCGAGCTCCTCCCGGGTCGGTCTGATTGACGGCGGACATACGATCGGCAACATGGCCGCTCGTGTTCCGCCCGCAACTGCCGACGAACCGCACGAGGGCGCCGCGCTGCTGTCCGGAGAGCAGCTGAGCCAGATCAACCGCTTCCCGAACGACAACCAGAACCCGGTCATGCGGATCGATGCCGACGGCCACCTGATCTACGCCAACCCCGCCAGCGGCGGCGTGCTGAAGGCGCTCGGGGTCGCCGTGGGCGACCCGCTGCCGGGTGAGGTCGTGGCCCGCTTCGAGGCCGTCGCGCCGACCCACGGCTTCCTCGAATTCGTTTGGGACAACCGGACGTACGCCGTCTGGCCCATCCCGATCCGCGATCTCGACTTCACCAACCTGTACGGCATGGACGTGACGGCCGAACGGGCGATCGTCAAGTTCCCGGATGAGAACCCGAACCCGGTCCTCCGGATCACCTGGACCGGCCAGCTGGCCTACGCCAACCCAGCCAGTGCCGACCTGGTCGCCGGCGTCGGTATGGCGGTCGGGGGAGACCTGCCGGTGGGCCTGCGTGACGAGCTGCTCGAGAGCGCCCGACGGGCCGCCGGCACGACGGTCGAGCTCGAGGCCGGCGGACGGACCTACGCGCTCCTGCCCGTGGATGTCCCCGAGTTCGGCTTCGTCAACGTCTACGGCACCGACATCACGGCGGTCAAGGAGCGGGAGCGCCTGGCGCGTGACAACGCGCGACTGCTCCTCAACATCCTGCCCGAACCGATCGCTCAGCGACTTCGCAACGGCGAGTCTCTGATCGCCGACCGGTTCGACGACGTCACTCTACTGTTCGCTGACATCGTCGGGTTCACCAGCCTGTCGGCGACGATGTCACCGGCCGAGCTGGTCGGCGTGCTCAACGAGGTGTTCACGGCGTTCGACGAGCTCGTCGAACGGTATCGGCTCGAGAAGATCAAGACCATCGGCGACGCGTACATGGTCGTCGGCGGGATGACCGAGCATTCGGACGACCACACCGCCCGGGTTGCCGACATGGCCCTCGACCTGGGAGCCGCGATCGCCGAGATCGACGCCGCGGTCAGGCTCGGCGTCACCTTCCGGATCGGGCTCCATTGCGGGCCGGTGGTCGCCGGCGTGATCGGCACGAAGAAGTTCATCTACGACGTATGGGGCGACACGGTGAACCTGGCCAGCCGGATGGAATCGCTCGGTCTGCCCGGGCGGGTGCAGGTGACGCACGCGGTGATGGAGCGCCTGAGCGGGATCTTCGAATTCGAGGCGCGCGGCCTGATCGACGTGAAGGGCAAGGGCCCCACGCCGACCTACTTCCTGGTCGGTCGTCGAGGCTCCTGACCGCTCGCGGTCGTTGGCGCCCGATCTTGGGCGTTGGCCGGAGTCAACCTTCGGCTGGACCCGCCACGACCTCGAACAGCCGCCGCTCCTCGGGAATGCCCTTGAGCGCGTGAAGGCCCCGATCCACGAATGTCAGACCGGCGCCGGTGGCAAGGTCGCGCGTGGGTTGCGACACGAGGATCTCGTCGGAGCCGGCGGCAGCGGCGATCCGAGCCACCTCATGCACCGCCAGCCCGCGGACCCGCTCGCCGACGACTTCGACCTCTCCGACGTGGACCGCAGCGCGCACGTGCAGCCCATCGGCGAGGGCGCCATCGCGGATCGCCACGGCACAGCGGATCGCCCGAGCCGGACCGTCGAACGAGGCAAGCAGCCCGTCGCCGGCGAGGTCGATCTCCGTGCCCCGGGATTGGGCCAGTTCCGCTCGCGCTCGGTCGACATGGCGGCCGAGGAGTTCGCGCCAGGCGGTGTCGCCGACCTTCGCCAGCAGGGTCGTCGACTCGACGATGTCGGTGACCAGCAACGTCACCAGGGTGCGATCGAGGAACCGGGCATTTCGTCCGGCCCACGTCCGGGGCCCCGACCACTCGATCATCACGGCTGGTTCGTCGCCGATGGTGTAGCCGTCGTGCCCCGGAGGGATGTCGTAGACGTCGTCCGGCCCGAATTCGAGGACCGTCCCGTCTCGGAGCAAGGCACCCTGGTGGCCGGACAGCGTGACGCCGATATGGTGGCTCTCGCACCACGTCCCGCCGGCGACGGACCGCATGTCGGCCGACCAGCGCCAGCCCGGGTATTGGACGATCCTCGCGACGAT
The DNA here is from genome assembly GCA_038325875.1 of Candidatus Limnocylindrales bacterium. Classification (GTDB taxonomy): domain Bacteria; phylum Chloroflexota; class Limnocylindria; order Limnocylindrales; family CSP1-4; genus Chersky-267. Next base: position 3,303 of record JBBQJL010000029.1, on the reverse strand, counting down.
CTGATCGTCAACGTGGACGAGGTCCTCCTCGACGCCGGGCAGGCGGACGGACTCGTCCGGGTTGCGCAGGTTCTTGGGCGCTGGTCGTGGCATCGGCGTCGTGCAGCCTCCATCGGGCATCGTGCCAGACCGAGGTCGGTCTTCGGGGCGAATCGAAGTTTGGCATCGCGCGTGCTTTGGGAGCCGCCAGGCCGTAAGCGGTGAAGCCAGGTGGGTGCCGAGCACGATCGATCGAGCGGAGAAGGCGCCGATTATCCTGCGATAAGGGTTTGGCCATCGGGGGATTTCGTTGGCTGGAATCGCGCTCGACCCTGCCTCAGGTGCGCTTTCTAGCGACCCAGACCTCCTCGGCCGGCCAGCGGCGTGCCCAGTCGGTCGTCACGTTCTCGTAGTACTCGTGCGCGAGCGCGTCGGGCGGCGCCTGGATCTCGATGAGGTCCTCGACATCAAAACCGCTGGCCCGCAAGAGGCGCAGCCAATCGCCGTGCGCAAGGTGGTATTCGATGCCCGGACTCTCGGGCCATTGGATGCGCCCTGGGCCGAACTGGGGGCGCTGGAGGGTCTCGACTGCCACTCCGATATCCGGATAGCACAGATAGATCAGGAACGAATTCGTCAGAAAGACGAGCCGGCCGAGGGGCCGAAGGAGCCGCGCCGCCTCGGGGATCCAGAGGGCGGGATCGGCCCATAGAGACGCCCCGTACTCAGACATCGCGACGTCGAAGGACCGATCCGGAAGGGGGACGTGCTCGGCAGGAGCCTCTACGAGCGGGAACCCGATGCCCGTCAGCGCCTGCATCCGGCGGGCCGTCTCAAGCTGCGCAGGCGTCGGGTCGACCCCGATCGGTCGCGCTCCGCGCTTCGCCAGCCGCGCCGAGAAGTACGCGGTACCACAGCCGAGCTCGACGACATCGAGGCCCGGCAGTTCACCGAGGGGTGACCCGAGGACCTCCTCTGGGACCCCGAAGACGCCCCAAGTGATGTCATCGGCGCGCCATGAGGCCTCGGCCGATCCATCCGTGTACTCCGCGTTGGTCTGCGTCCACTGCACGATGTTGGCGGCGATGGAGTCCGGTAGGTCGGCCGCGCTCATCCGATAACAGTACCCGTCGCGTAGCTACACGATCCGTCTCGTCGTCCTGAGCGACCGTCCTGTCGCACCGACGGAGTGACCGAGTATCCTGCGATTCGGATCCTCTCGTCCCATGCTTCGGCCTTGCCCCCAGAGGACAGATGCCTGACGTAGGCGACGTGCCCAGCAGGATCATCGGTTGCGCGTTCGTCGTGACTCTCGTTGCATCGTGCGGGTCAGTCGTGCCGTTAGCGTCACCTTCAGGGACGACCGCGGAGCCTACGTCGAGCACGCCCACGATGAGTCAGGTGCCCGCCGTGGTGCCATCGGTCCCCTCCCAATCGCCGACATCTGAGAGCGAAAGTAGCTGCGCGGTCACGATCGCGAACGGTCAGCGGCCAGATGCGTGGCCGGAGGCCGGGGTTTACCAGGGCAATGGGAAGCTCTTCACTCAGCTGTGGCCTGACGGCACTGTGTTGGCCAACGCGAGCGACATCCAGGCGAACGGATCGATCTCGGTGAAGTTCCCGTGGTATCGAGCGCTGGCCGGGCACCTTGAAATCACCGGACATCGTCTCGATGGCTCGTCGCCGCCCCTGACGGCGTGGATTCCTGACGGGTACGGGGACATCGGCTTCCAGTCCACGGCAATCCTGTTTCCAACTCCGGGATGCTGGGAGGTTACGGGCCGAGTCCAGCAAGCGTCGCTTTCCTTCGTCACGCGCATCGTCTCTCCGTAGGGCTTGTGCGACGGTCGTGGGGCGACGGACCGCTCGCTCGGCCCGAGGTCTTGATGCTCAGACCAGATCGCTCTGGCCGGTTCGGCGAAGTTCGGGTTGCTGATCCTGGCGGTCCCGTCTCACCGCCCTGGGGGCCCACCGATGGCCATTGATCGTCCACTTGGATAAGGCGGCAAAGGTTGGCGCATGTCAAAGGCTTGACCCCATTCTCTTGGATTGACTGATGCCCGCCGAGCCATGGCAAAACCCGCTTGCACAGCAGCAGGATTCCCTGGCCCTTGTCAAAGCAACGGCCGTCATGCTTGAATAAGGCGACATGGCTGACCCTACTGTCCATTCCCAGACCGCTCGAGCTGGACGCCTCGTTCGCCAACCAGCCGGGTACATGGCGTTCATTCCGACCGCGTTACCACCTGACCCATCGGTCGATCTCGGCCGTCTCGTGCCTGTGCTCTCGTCGGCCGACCAGGCGATCGGTCGACTCGACGGAGTCGGCATGACTCTTCCCGATCCAGATCTGTTCGTGGCCATGTACGTCCGGCGGGAGGCCGTCCTGAGCTCACAGATCGAAGGGACGCAGAGCACACTGGATGACGTCCTGGCCTATGAGCTCGACGCTGATCGAACGCAGCTGCCGGGCGACGTTGGCGAGGTGGTGAACCACGTCGCGGCCATGAACTACGGCCTCCAGCGCCTCGCGACGCTCCCGTTGTCCAATCGGCTCATCAAGGAGATCCACGAGCGACTGATGCGGGACGTCCGCGGGCGGAACGGAGCCCGGGCGAGTTCCGACGAACGCAGAACTGGATCGGGCCGAGCGGAGGCAGCCTCCGTGAGGCAGCGTTCGTGCCGCCGCCGGTTCACGAGATGGAAACCGCGATGGGCGACCTCGAGAAGTTCCTTCACGAGCCTGGAGGTCTGCCTCGACTCGTGCATGCCGGGCTGGCGCACGCTCAGTTCGAAACGATCCACCCCTTCCTCGACGGCAACGGGCGGGTTGGCCGCCTTCTGATCACCTTCCTGCTGGTCCACGGAGGAGTGCTCCACCGGCCGCTGCTCTACTTGAGTTACTTCTTGAAGCGGCATCGCAGCGAGTACTACGACCGACTGATGGCGGTTCGGCAAGAAGGCGACTGGGAGAGCTGGCTCGGATTCTTTCTGCGGGGAGTGGCCGAAACAGCCAATGAGGCCACAAGCACCGCGGGGGCGATCGTGGCACTCCGTGACCATCACCGAGCGCTCGCGGGTGATCTCGGCGCGAACGGTATCCAGCTCCTCGACTACCTCTTCGCGCAACCTCTCGTGAATGTGAACGCGGTCGGGACGGCGTTGCGGGTCTCGTGGCCGACAGCGAACAAGCTGGCGCACGCGTTCGCAGAACGCGGGATTCTCGACGAGGCCACCGGCTTCCGGCGGAATCGTGTGTTCCGCTATAGCCCGTACCTCGCGCTGTTCAGGGACCCGGCGCCGGCCGCAGACTCGGAAGCGCCT
>JBBQJL010000028.1:0-42803 GCA_038325875.1 Candidatus Limnocylindrales bacterium | reverse complement strand
GCCAGAGCACCAACCAGCGTGGTGATCAGCAGGAGGATCCCTATCTCCGAGAACAGGGCGAAATAGGCTCCGGCCTGACTCGACAAAGCCCCCGGATGATAGCAGCCCGCCCCGATCGTGAGCAAACGCCGGGTTGCGGCCGGGTTGCGAGCGGGCGGGATGGGGCGGGTCCCGAGGCCGCCTACTTCGCGATGACGAAGGTGTCCAGGTCGACGCGTGGATGGCCGGCGGTCCCGAGGACCACGATCTTGATGGTGTGCAGCCCCATCGTCGGCCAGGCCGTGCTGAAGACGACCTGCTGCGCGGTCGTCGTGGAGGTGAACAGGCTGACCGACTTGACCAGGACACCGTCGATCAGGACCTGGGCGCTGCCGCGGGTCGGACCCTTCGAGCTGACCCAGGCGACCCCCTCGCCGCTGAGGCTGTAGGTGACGCTGGCGGCGGCGGCGTTCGCGTAACGCGCCTTGCCCCCCGAATAGGTGGTCGATGCCGCCGCGACCCATGGGCCCGAGTAGGCAACCCCGACCGTGTCCTCCTGGACGCGCGAGACCACGAATGTCGCGCTGATCGCCCACGGGCTGACGTTGCCGGCCGTGTCGGTCACCTTGAGCCGGTACTTGTACGGCTTGCCGAAGGTGAAGCTCCGGAGCGCGCTGGTCGACTTCGCCGTGCTCAGGCTGACCGTCTTGAACGCTCCGCTGTTGAAGCTCTCCTGGAGCTGGTATGACTTCAGCCCGGTGCCGTCGTCGAGGTTCGTCCAGGTGATCCGGACCTTGCCCGTGGTCGACCCGAGCGTGGACGGGCTGACGATCGTCGCCGTCGGACGAGCGCCGATCGGCGTGGCGGGGCTGATGACGACGACGACCGTCGCTGAATTCTGCCGCTGTTGGTTATCCTCGATGGTGTAGCGGAACGAATCGGTGCCCGTCGCGAACGCGGTCGGGTCGTACGTGAGTCCGGTCCCACCAGGGAGCATGACGACTTTGCCCTTCGTGCCCTGAGTCGTCGAGACGATCTTGAGTGGCCCGCCCTGCTTGTCGATGTCGTTGGCCAGCACCGGGATCGCGGTGGCGCCGCTGCCCTGCTGGAGGGCCGGGAAGTCGGTCGGAGCGACGTCGTTCTTGGCAATCGGGTCCGGCGACACAAGGATGCTCATCGTCACGATGTTCGAGAGGTTCAACGGGGTGTGCCCGTCGTTGGCCTGGAAGGTGAACGAGTCGGTGCCCTGGAAGGCCGTCGCGGGGGCGTACGTGAAGGTACTCGCGGTCGGGCTGACGGTCACCGTGCCGTGGGTCGGGTCGGTCACGGACACGTACTTCAGGCTGTCGCCGTCGATGTCCGTGCACGTCGTGAACGTTCCGTTCAGCGGCGAGCCGACGAACGTCGCCGCCGTCGCGTTCACGCAGGTCGGGGCGTCGTTCACGGGCGTGACGACGATCTTGAACGTCTGGATGGTGCTGGTGTCGTCGCCGCCGTTCGCTGTCGCCCCGTTGTCGTGGAGCTCGATCCCGATCGTCGCTGTCCCGTTGGCATTCGCGGCGAGGGTGTATGACAGGGCCCCGGTCGCGCTGACGGCCGGCGGGATGAGGAACAACGCCGGCTTCGTGTTCGACACGACGTCGAATGTCAACGTCTGGCCCGCTTCGTCGACTGGTCCCTTGGACAGCGCCGTCGCCCAACCGACCACCGGTGCGACGACCGCATCCTCCAGGACCGCCTGGTCCGAACCCTTGACGAAGCTCGGCGGGTCGTTAACCGCGTTGACAGTGATCGTGAACGACTGGGAGGGGCTCGTGTCGTTCCCACCGTTGGCAACCCCGCCGTTGTCCCTGGCGTAGATCGTCACGGTGGCGGTCCCGACCGCATTCAGGGCCGGGGTGAAGGTCAGGTTGCCGGTCGAGCCGTTGACGGCCGGCTGGGACGAGAACAGCGGGTTGTTGTCGTTCGATGCAACGAACGTGACCGTCTGGCCGCTCTCGTCGGGCGGACCTTTGCCGATCGCCGTCGCCCAGCCGCTGACCGTCTGCGCTCCCGGGTCCTCGAGGACCACGACGCCAGCGCCCTTGGTGAAGCTCGGGGGGTCGTTGATCCCCGTGACGCTGATCGTGAAGGTCACGATCGCGCTGCTGTTGTCGTTCGGGCTGACGTTCGAGCCGTTGTCGACGAGCTGGACCGAGACGACGGCGACGCCGTCCTGGCTGGGCGCTGGTGTGTAGGTCAGCGTGCCCGTCGGGCTGATCGCCGGCTGGACGGAGAACAGAGCGTTGTTGTCGTTGGTGACGGTGAAGGCGACCGTCTGGGAGCTTTCGTTGGACGGGCCCTCGAGGATCGAGCTGGCCCAACCTGCAACTGTTCGCGCTCCGGAGTTCGACAGGACGGCCTGGTTACCGCCCTTGCTGAACGTCGGCGGGTCGTTGACTGCGGTCACGGTGATGACCAGGGTGGCGGTGGCGCTGTCCGAATGGGGCGTCCCGTTGTCACGCGCATGTAGGACGATCGTGGCCGAGCCATTGGCATTGGCGGCCGTCGTGTAGGTCAGGTTGCCCGTCGTCCCGCTGACCGCCGGGCCGGCGGAGAACAACGCCGTGTTGCTGTTGCTGTCAATGACGAATGTGATCGACTGCCCGGACTCGTCCGACGGGCCTGGGCTGATGTTCTTGGCCCAGGCGGCGACACTCTGCGCGCCCGCATCCTCGAACACGCCCTGGTCGGCTCCTTCGGTGAAACTCGGCGGGTCGTTGACGCTGCCGACATCGATCGTGAAGGTCGCGATCGTGCTGGTGTTGTCGCCGCCGTTCGCGGTGCCGCCGTTGTCGCCCAACGTGACCGACACCGTCGCCGAACCGCTCGCGCTCGTCGCGGGGCGGTAGGTCAGCGTCCCGTTCGAACTGATCGCCGGCTGGGTTGAGAAGAGGGGATTGTTGTCGTTCGAGACTGAGAATGACACGGTCTGACCCGACTCATTGGCGGGACCCTCGAGGATGTTGGTCGCCCAACCGGTCACAGTCTGGAGGCCGGCGTTCTCCGAGACAGACTGGTCGGCGCCCTTCGTGAACGTCGGAGGGTCGTTGACGGCACTGACGGTGATGTCGAACGTCTGCGATGCACTGCTGTTGTCGCCACCGTTCGCAGTGCCACCGCTGTCTTGGACATGAAGGGTGACCGTGGCACTGCCGTTGGCGTTCGGGGCAGGCGTGAAGGTGAGCGTGCCGTTTGGCGCCACAACCGGCTGTGACGAGAACAGCCCGATGTTGTCGTTCGAGATCGGGTAGGTGAACGTCTGGCTGTTCTCATTGCTGGGCCCCGCGTCGACCGCCGCTACCCAGCCAGAAACGGTCTTCTGTCCCGGATCCTCGTTGACGGTCTGATCTGATCCTTTGGTGAACGTGGGCGCATCGTTGACCGGATCGACGGTGATCGAGATGGTTTTCACCGGGGACGTCCCGTCGCCGTCGGTGACCGTGAAGTCGAAAGGGTCGCTCCCGAAGTAGTCGGGATCTGGCGAGTATGAGAACGAGCCGTCAGACGTGTTGAGGTTCAAGGTCCCGTGGACTACCGGGCTGGCGAGCTCGTAGTCGGCCGTGCCAGCGTCAACGTCGCTGCACGTCACCTGACCGTTGCTGATCGTGCCGTCTTCGTCCACCGACACGCTGTCGTTGACACAGCTTGGCGTGATCCCACCGCCGGCGAGCGCTGACGCGGGAGCGACCAGCCCAACGATAAGAAGGGTGGCGGCGAGTGCGGCAGAGAACCTACGGAACACTGATGGTCGTCGCTCTAGTGTCCGGTGCGCCAAGACCAGTGACAGTCAGCACTGGGTTGATATTGGTGGTGTACGGCCCGCTGCCATACGTGTAGTCAACCGTAAAGGGGCCGGAACCCGACATCGGGCCCGACAGAGTCTGGCCCGCATCGTCGACGTCGATTGTGTAGTGGGTGCCGTTCGACGCTGAGATCGTGAAGGTGACGGCCCCGCCATCGGTCGTGATCGAGCTCGGGCCGGCTGAGAAGGTCCCGATGCTCACCGCCTGCGGTTTCGGGGTCGGCGTCGGCTTCTTCGTGGGCTTCGGCGTGGCCGTTGGTGCTTGAGTCTGGGCGGGCGCGATGGTCGGCGGCGGCGTGGGCGTCTTCCTCGGGGTCGGCCTATCAGTCGGCGTCGGCGAGGGCGTGGCCGACACGAGGCCAGTCCCGCTGGCCGACGGATCCGGGCCGATCGAGGCGTTCGCGAGCGGTGGCTCGGATTGCGGCTCGACGGTGGCCGGCGCCACGACGTACGGCACGAAGGGGGTCGCGGTCGCCTCCAGGACCTGGCCCGATGGCGGCGGCGGCGAAGTCGGCGGCGGGATGACCACGTTGACGGCCACGATCACGAACCCAGCGAGGACGAGCGAGGCGCCGACCGTGTCGCGGAGCAGCCGCACGCGCGAGTTCCGTTCGGCGATCGGTGGCACGATGACCACCGGGATCAGCTCGGGGATCGGCTCGATCGGTCGGGCGCCAGACACGGTGATGCGCTGCGGGGCGATGTGGACCGGGCCCGCCTGCTCGGTCATGCCGAGGCGGCGGGCGACGTCCTCGGACGCCATCGGCGCCGGGTCGTTCTTCGAGGTGTGGCGTCCCGACGAGCGTCGCAGGGTGAAGATCGCGAGCACGCCGCCGGCCGCGCGGCGAACGAAACGGACGATCCGGAAGCGCGACTGCGGTCGGTTCTCCGAGCCGCGCCAGCGCCACGTCTCCTCGGCCTCGAAGAGCAGGACCAGGAGAATCAGAAGCGCGACGACGGCAAGGACGAGTTGGTTGGTCATAGGCCCCCACAGACCGGCCGCCGGGGCACGCGGGACGGTCTCCGTCGATGCTAGCACCACATCGGCCCGGGGGGTACTACTGGGGTAGGACCGCCGTTGCAGTGTCGCAACGGACGTGCCCGAACGGACCCGCCTAGCCCTGCCGTTGCGGCTCGTCGTAGGTGTCGGCCTCGAGGTCCTCCTGGACCGCCTCGCGGCCGGTCAACACGAACAGGACGATGCCCGACGCCACGACGACCCCGAGGAACGCGTACAGCTGGCTGGCCCCCGACAGCACGAACGACAGGGCGGCGAGGACACCGGTGATCGCATAGATGAGCAGGACGGTCTGAGTGTGGCTGAGGCCCAGGTCCAGCAGCCGATGGTGGACGTGGCCACGGTCTGGGGTGAACGGCGAGCGTCGGTTGGCCAGCCGCCGGACGATGATCCAGAACGTGTCGATGATCGGCACCCCGAGGACGAGCAGCGCCACCGCGACCTTGGCCGTCCCCAGGATCGACAGCACGGCCAGCGTGTAGCCGATGAACATGACCCCGCTCGTCCCGAGGAAGATCGAGGCCGGGTGGAAGTTCCAGCGCAGGAAGCCAAGCAGGGCCCCAGCCAGGGCGAAGCACAGGATCGCGATGAATGGCTGACGGAGGTCGGTCGTCAGGCTGATCAGGCCGAGCGTCGCGGCGGCGATCAGGGTGATCCCCGACGACAGCCCGTCGAGCCCGTCGATGAAGTTGATGCTGTTGATCATCCCCACGATCCAGAGCACGCTGAAGGCGACCGCGAAGATCTCGCCGAGCTGGATGAGTCCCGGTCCGACCGGGTTGGCGATGGCGTCGATCTGGACCCCGCAGCCGACCGCGACCAGGGCGATGCCGACCTGACCGAGGAGCTGCCAGCGCGCCCGGATCTGGCGCGCGTCGTCGATGAAGCCGATGGCCGCCGCGATAAGGCCGCCGACGAGCAGGGCGAACAGCTCGGTCGGATGGACGGTGCTGGGCATGACCACCGAGGCGACCGCGCCGCGGTCGACCAGGATGACCACCACGATCGCGACCGGCAGGAATGCCCCGACGACGGCCAACCCGCCGGCGCGCGGGACCGGACGCGTGTTCACCCGCCGGGGGTCCGGTCGATCGACCAGGCCGAACGCCTTCGAGAAGCGGCGGACGAGCGGCGTCAGGATGAGCGCGAGCAGGGCGGCGGCCACGAACGCGACGACGAGCGCCGGGGCGATCGCGCCGACACCCGGGATGAACGACATCAGGCCTCGGTGAGCCCCGGGACGGGGAAGCGGGCGACGATCCCGGCGACCTCGGCGGCGAGGCGGGCCTGGGCCGCCGGCTCGTCGCGGCGGCGGATGGCTTCGACGATGATCCGGCCGATGTCCCGCATCTCGCCCTCAGCAAAGCCGCGGCTGGTCGTCGCGGGCGTCCCGATCCGGATGCCGGACGAGATGTTGGGCGGGTTGGTGTCGTACGGGATGCCGTTCTTGTTGACGGTGATCCCGATCTCGTCCAGGAGGCGCTCGGCCTCCTTGCCGGTCACCCCGAACGAGGTCACGTCGGCCAGGATGAGGTGGTTGTCGGTGCCGCCGCTGATCAGGCGCATGCCTTCACCGGTGAGGGTCTCCGCGAGCGTCCGGGCGTTGGCCAGGACTTGGACCTGGTAGTCGCGGAACTCAGCGGTCTGAGCCAGCTTGAAGCCGACCGCCTTGGCCGCCACGACCTGCTCGAGCGGGCCGCCCTGGACGCCGGGGAAGACGCTCCGGTCGATCGTCGCGGCGAGGGTCGGCTTGACCATCGGGTAGTCGGCCGGATCCGCCGTCGGCGGCAGCTCGGTCCGGCTGAAGATGAGGCCGCCCCGAGCGCCTCGGAGCGTCTTGTGGGTGGTGGTGGTCACCAGGTCCGCATGCGGGAACGGGCTGGGGTGGAGGCCGGCCGCGACCAGCCCGGCGATGTGGGCCATGTCGACCCACAGGAGCGCCCCGACCGAGTGGGCGATGTCGGCCATCCGCTCGAAGTCGATGATCCGCGGATAGGCGCTGGCGCCGGCGATGATCAGCTTCGGGCGGACCTCGCCGGCTTGCAGCTCGAGGGCGTCGTAGTCGATCCGCTCGTCCTCGCGGCGAACGCCGTAGCCGTGGATCTGGAAGAACCGGCCGCTGAAGTTGAGGGCCATCCCGTGGGTCAGGTGGCCGCCCTGGTCCAGCTTCATCCCGATCACCCGGTCGCCCGGGTTGACCGTGCTGAGGTAGACCGCCATGTTGGCCTGGGCGCCCGAATGCGGCTGGACGTTGACGTGCTCCGCACCGGGGAACAGCTCCAGGGCGCGCTTCTGGGCAAGTCGCTCGATTACGTCGACGAACTCGCAGCCGCCGTAGTAGCGCTTGCCGGGCAGGCCTTCGGCGTACTTGTTGGTCAGCCAGCTGCCCTGGGCCTCCATCACGGACCCGAACACGTAGTTCTCGCTGGCGATGAGCTCGATCTTGTCGTGCTGGCGGCGGCGCTCGCCGAGCATCGCCTCCCACACCTCGGGGTCGACATCGGCGATCGGGGCCCAGGCGAGTCCCGTGGGGGCGGTCGTGGTCATCGGATCCCTCGCTCTTCGGCGGATTCGGGCCTGGGCCATGGTCCCACAACGGTCGCCATCACCGTGGCTGTCGTTCGTTGCGCCGAGGCCGTGGCCGTTTGGCTGCGCCCTACCGCCCAGCTCAGAGATCTATTCGGCGCGCAACGGGGGCAGGCCCGCGTCCTCGAGAACGGCCGAGAGGACCTCGGCGGAGAGTGCACCGGCGCGCAGCAGTCGCGGCGGGACGACGGAGCAGTCGACGACTGATGACGGCGCCCCGCTACGGACCGGTCCTCCGTCGAGCACGATCGCCAGATCCGCAACGTCGCCGAGCATAGCCAGGACGCCTGCGGCATCGGTCGCGTCCGGCTCACCGGAGCGATTCGCAGAGGTCACCGGCAACGGCCCGAGCTCGGCCGCCAGCGCGCGAGGCGCGTCGTGGTCCGGAAGGCGCAGACCGATCGTCGACGCGCCGCCGGTCAGCGCGGCCGGCAGCGAGACGTCTCCGCGCTGACCGACGACGAGGGTCAGCGCCCCCGGCCAGAACGCGGCCGCCAGGACGTGGAAGGCGGCGCCCAGCTCGGCCACGTCGCCGGCCTGGTGATGATCGGCCAGGAGCAGCACGAGGCCCTTCTCGGGCGGGCGTCGCTTGGCGGCGAACAGGCGCTCGATCCTGCCCGGCGCGTCGAGCGCGACGGCGATCCCGTAGACGGTGTCGGTGGGCATCGCGACGAGCTCCCCGCGACGGAGCGCCGCGATCGCGAGAGCCCGTCCGGCCGCATCGTCGGCGACGATCAGTGGGCTCACCGTGGCGTCACGAACCGGGCCGAGGAGCCAACCATCGGCCTGCACCACTGATGGTGGTGGAAACCGCGGCGACCGAGCATGGCCGATAGCCGAACCGGTCGTTTCGAGCGATCGAACCAGTGTGCTGATCGGCATTCCGCCCACCCTGAGTGGTGGCCGCGCTCGAGTGTTGGGCATGCCAGCGGCACGGGACGTGATGGCCGCGCTCGAGTCTGGGGCGGTGCCAGCGGCACGGGACATGGCGGCGTCACGATCGGGCCCTGGCAGCGACACAGGACGTGGCAGTGGGCCTCACGCTGCCGCGCCGCCGGGGCGTAGCGACCCGACGTTCCGTGCCGACTCGCGTCCGTCCAGTACGAGGGCGCGGATGACCTCCGCGGCGCCCTCGTCCCCGAGCGGTGGGGCCACATACCGGGCGGCGGCCTGGACGGCGGCCGGCGCCGAGGGCATCGCCACCCCATGACCGGCCATCTCGATCATCTCGAAGTCGTTGAACTGGTCGCCCATCGCCAGGGTCTGCTCCATCGGGATCCCGAACCGTCGAGCGAGGTTGCTCACGGCGCGCCCCTTCGACACCCCGGGCGCGAGGAACTCGAGGAACTGCGGGTGGCTGACCGTGGCCTCGGCCAGCCCGGCGAAGTGGGCCCGCGCGGCGGCCAGGACCTCGAGCGGTCGCCCGTCCTCGCCGACCGCCAGGACCTTCGAGACCGGGTGGCGGACCCATCGCTCCAGGTCCGACACGACCTCGGCCCGCGCTCCGAGGAACGCCGAGTAGTCGTCCGTCCGCGGGTCGCCGGTCGGCATCACGAATCGCTCGAGATGGTTGATGTGCGGCGCGAAGCCCTGCGCCCGTGTCCAGCGGATGGTCTCGCGCGCGACCTGTGCCGCCAGCGGTCGGTGATACAGCAGCCGACCGATCCCGCCGCCCGGCCCGGGCATCGCCCGGACGAGTGCACCCTGGTAGCCGATGATCGGGTCGGTCAGGCCGAGCTCCAGGGCGAACGGCTGGGCGCTCGTGGGCATCCGGCCGGTCGCGATGACGACCCGGACCCCGCGTTCGACGGCGGCGCGGATCGCCGCCCGGATCTTCGGGCGCAGGACGAGGTCGGGCTCGACCAGCGTGCCGTCGAGGTCGAGCGCAAGGAACCGGATCGGGAAGCGCGGGTCGGCCATGATCAGCCGCCCTGCTCGGGCCGTTCACCCTCTGCCAGAGCGTCGTGCTCGAGCGGTTCACGATCCACCCGAACCGTTCGCTCCAGCGACGTTCGCTCGATGCGCGCGATCCGGGTCAGCCCGGCCAGGTCGACCAGCAGCTCGCAGGTCCAGTCGGGCATCCGCGCGGCGACCTCGGCGCGGACGGCCGGCCCCTGGTCGGAGCCGATCTCGAGGACCGCTGCCCCGTCCTCCCGGAGCACGCGGGGCAGCCGGTCGAGCAGGTCGCGGATGACATCGAGGCCGTCCGATCCACCGTCGAGCGCCCCGCGCGGCTCGAACGACAGGGCCACTGACAACTCGTCGATCGTCCCGGATGCCACGTATGGGAGGTTCGCCGCGACCACGTCGAGTAGGTGCCCGTCGTGCGGCAGCAGATCCGCGATCGCGAACTCGATCCGATCGGCGACGCCGTGCCCGACCGCGTTCTCGCGAGCCAGCTGGATGGCCTCCGGGGCGATGTCCGTGGCCAGGATCCGGATCTCGTCGAGCATCCGCCGCTTGCGCAGGGCCACCGCCAATGCCACCGCGATCGTGCCGCCGCCCGTCCCGACGTCGGCGATCCGCAGCGGGCGCGTGCCCGGCGGCCGCGGAGCCACGAGCAACCGGCTGACGACCTCCGACTCGACGATGTCAACGACCTGCTCGGTCTCGGGTCGCGGGATGAGCGCCCGCGGGTCGGTGGCCAGGGCGAGTCCGTGGAACTCGCGGAAGCCGCGGATGTAAGCGATCGGCTCGCCAAGCTCGCGCCGGGCCAGGTCGCCTTCGTATACAGCTGCGGCGGCGTCCCCGACCAGCGTTTCCGGGTGGGCGGCGAACCTCGTCCGATCGGTCCGCAGGATGCGCGCCAGGAGCAGCTCCGCGTCGAGACGAGGGCTCTCCGAGCCCGAGGCGGTCAATCGGTCGGTCCCGATCCGGACCAGCTCGTCGACGGTGGGCATCGTCGTTGCCTAGGTCCGACGGCCAGCGCCGCCGGAAGCCCCGTCGTCTCGAGGCTCGTCCCCGAGCGTCGACAGCAGCTCGGCCTGGTCGGTCGTGATCAGGGCGTCGATGAGCTTGTCAAGGTCGCCGTCGAGCACGCGCGGCAAGTTCGACAGGTCCATCCCGATCCGATGGTCGGTGACCCGGTCCTGCGGGTAGTTGTAGGTCCTGATCTTGTCCGACCGATCGCCCGCCCCGATCATCGATCGGCGGGCGGCCGAGTTCTCGGCGCGCTGCTTCTGGAGCTCGAGGTCCTGGAGGCGCGCCCGCAGCACGGACATGGCCTTGGCCTTGTTCTTGTGCTGGCTCTTCTCGTCCTGGATCTCGACCACGAGACCGGACGGGAAGTGGGTGATCCTGACCGCCGAGTCGGTCGTGTTGACCGACTGGCCGCCCGGCCCCGAGGAGCGTTTGACCTCGATCCGGAGGTCTTTCTCCTCGTCGATCACGATCTCGTTCTCCTCGACCTCGGGCAGCACGACCACGGTCGCCGTCGAGGTGTGGATCCGGCCGCTCGATTCGGTCGCCGGGACGCGCTGCACGCGATGGACGCCGCCTTCGAACTTGAGGCGCGAATAGGCGCCGTCGCCGCTGATCTCGACGATCGCCTCCTTGAGGCCGCCGATGCCCGTCTCGTTCAGTGAGATCGGATCGGCCGAGAAGCGATGACGCTCGGCGTAGCGCAGATACATCCGGAGGAGCTCGGACGCGAACAGGGCGGCCTCCTCACCGCCGGCACCGGCCCGGATCTCCATGATGACGTCGCCGTCATCAGCCGGGTCGCGCGGCAGGAGCAGGATCTTGAGCTCCTCGATGAGACGGGCCTCGTCGGCCTCGAGCCGGGTGACCTCATCGCGGGCCATCACCCTGAGCTCGTCGTCCGTATCGCCGTCGCGCATCTCGCGGGCGCCGGCCAGCTCGGTCCGGGTCGACTCGAGCCGCTGGACCGCGGACACGACGGGCTCGAGCCGGGACAGCTCGCGGCCGAGGCGGCGGATCGCCTCGGGGTCGGTCGAGGTCTCCGGTCGCGCCAGCTCCTCCTGGACCGCCTCGTACCGCGCGACGACCTCGCGGAGCCGGGCGTCGATCATGCGCCGGAGACGGGCCGCTCGGTCTCGACCGGGACCGCCCCCGGCTTCGGCTCGGCGGCGACCGCGTCGCCCCCAGCGGCCGGGGCAGCCTCGGCGGCCTTCGCGGCGGCCAGCTGGGCCTTGATCCGTCCCTCGGCCTCGGCCAGCGGCTCGCGCTCGAAGGCGGCGCTGCCGTCGGGGACCGCCTCCCCGTCGGCGACAAGCGCCTGCTCCATCGACACGATGGCGACCTCGATCATGTCGTCGGTCGGCTGGCGGGTGGTGATCTTCTGGACCCAGATCCCCGGCAGCATCACGGCGTGGACGATCGGGTTGGCGCGGTGCCGCGCGCCGAAGCGGAGCAGCTCGTAGCCGACCGCCGCGATGACCGGGATGAGCACGATCCGGCTGACGACCATGACCAGCGGTGTCTGCCGGCCGACCAGGCTGAACATGATGATCGACAGGGCGATCACGACCACCAGGAACTCGGTCCCGCAGCGCTGGTGGGCGGTCGGGTACTTGCGCACCTCGGCGATCGTCAGCGGGTCGCCGGCCTCGAGGGCGTGGATGGTCATGTGCTCGGCGCCGTGGTACTGGAAGACGCGCTTCACGTCACCGGCCTGGGCGATCAGCAGCAGGTAGCCGATGAAGATGCCGACCCGGATCAGCCCCTCGACCAGGTGCTGGACGAGGCCGTTGTCGATCTGGCTGGTGGTGACTGTGGCGATCACCAGTGGGAGCAGGAAGAAGATCCCGATCCCGGCGGCGAGGGTCACCAGGAGCATGACCGCGACGGCACTCCGGCCGAGCTCGACTCCCTCTTCCGAGGCGGCGAGGGAGGCCGACCGGACGAGCCAGCGAGTCCCGACCACAAGGGTCTCGTACAGGACGACCAGGCCGCGGAGGAGCGGCATCTTCGCCCAGCGACTGCCGTGGAAGCCGGAGTCGAGCCGCTCGGTCTGCCAGACGATCCCGCCCTCCGGGCTGCGGAAGGCGACGGCGATCGAATCGCGACCGCGCATGAGCACACCCTCGATGAGGGCCTGTCCGCCGTAGGTGTAGCGCGCCATCGCGGAAGTCTACCGGCTCACGGCGCTGCGGCCGGCCGCTGGCGCCTGGCCGGGACTATGCCCGGGCAGAGCGCTCGAGGCGCTTCTGGAAGCGCTCGACCTGGCCGGCGGTGTCGATGATCGTCTGCTTGCCCGTGAAGAACGGGTGGCAGTTGCTGCAGACGTCGACACGGAGCTCGGGACGAGTGGAACCGAGCGTGTACTCGATGCCGCACGATCCGCAGTGGACCTGGGCCTGGTGGTACTTGGGATGGATCTCGGGCTTCACGTTCGGGTGTCTCCTCCGGCGCCGTCCGTTCGGGTCATCTGCCCGCCGGTGGTCGTCGGCTGTGGTGCTGCTGCGCGCTACGCCTCGGCCACGACGGCCGGGACCGCCTCGACGCGGATGCGCTTCTTCGACTTCGTCTGGTGCTCGAACCGGACCTTGCCGGTGACGGTCGCGAAGACGGTGTAGTCCCGGCCGAGGCCGGTGCCATCACCGGACAGGAAGGTCATCCCGCGCTGGCGGACGATGATCGAGCCGGCCGGAACGAGCTGACCATCGCCGACCTTCACGCCGAGGCGCTGGCCGACGCTGTCGCGACCGTTCTTCGAGCTCGAGCCGGCCTTCTTGTGTGCCATCGGGTCTACTCGTCCTTCCTGGTGGCGCGCGGCTTGTGAGCCGCGGCGTCGGCCGCAGGCTTCGAGGCGACCGGCTTCTTGGCGGTCGCGGGCTTGGCGCTGGTCTTCGGCCCGGCCTTCGCCGCCGGCGTTGCCTTGGCTTTGGACTTGGCTTTCGCTTCAGTCTTGGGTTCGGTCTTGGCTTTGGCGGCGGCAAGCTTGGCGGCGAGGGCGGCGTCCTCGGCGGCCTGGCGACGAGCGGCCTCCTCGAGGCGCTGGCGCTCGGTCTTGGCCTCCGTCTCGGCCTTCTTGACCGAAGCGGCGGCGCTCTTGCCGTTCAGCACGATGTCCGCGATGCGCAGGACGTGGAGCTCCTGGCGGTGCCCCTTCTTCACCCGGCGGCGGGCCTTCGGACGGTACTTGAACGAGATGACCTTGTCGCCGCGCTCCTGGCGGAGGACCTCGGCACTGACGCTGGCCTCGGTCACGACCGGATGACCGATCGTGGCGGCATCACCGTCGGCGACGAGCAGGACGCGGTCGATCGTGACCGTGTCGCCGGCCTTGGCATCGATCAGCTCGACTTCGAGCTGGGTGCCGACCTCGACGCGGTATTGCTTTCCGCCGGTCTCGATGACTGCGTACATGGATCCTCGGTGGGTGTCGGGGGACAGGCTGACACGCCGACCTGGGTCGGACGCGAACGCTGATGGTACGGCGAGCACGCTCGAGCGTCAACCGAACGGGGTTCAGCCGGCCTCCGGCAAATCCGTCGTGAGGAGTCGCTCGCGGACGATCGAGCCGAGCTCGAGCGGGCGTCCGATGGACTCGCCGAAGGCCAGCACGACCTCGTCCGGCCGCCCCGCCGGGCCGTCCTGAGCGTGACGGAGGCGCATCCGGAGGGTCGTGTCGGGGGTCGGTTCGGCAGCGGGTCCGGCGAGCGACTCCGCGGCCAGGCTCAGGATCAACGGTCGAAGGTCGTACCCGACGGCGCGGCCGTCGCCCTTCTGACGAGAGCGCTCGAGCGAGGCTGCGGCGATAAGCGTCGTGCACGTCGCGGCCAGTTCGCTCGTCATGGCGCCGCTGACCTGGACCCGGTAGTCGGCGGCCACGAGCTGGGCCATGACCGACGGCGCGCCGAGCCAGACGTCATACAGGTCGACCAGGCGGTGACCGGCGGGCAGGTGCCCGTCGAGTCGCGATCGGAGGTCTGCGACGGTCAGCCGCTCGGTCAGCACGAGATCCGCGAGCTCGGCCTCGCCCGACATCCCGCTCGGGAGCAGAGCGGCGATGCCCAGTCGGGGCCGCGGCGACTTGCCGAGGCTGTAAGCGACCGGCAGGTCGGCGGATGCGAGCGCGGCTTCCCACGCGGCGGGCGCGGCGGAGGACGTCGTGGGTACGCCGGCACCTCGAGCGAACACGATCCGCCAGCGCTGGCGGGGCTGGTCAGGCGACCCGTCGGGGCGGTCGATCACGTCTGCTAGTCTGACCGACGATGGACGACGACGCTCGGGCGCTCCCGGCTGCGCCGAGTGGCGAACCGGCTGCGCCCGTCGCGCCGGCCCCGGCGGCCAGCACTGCCGCGGCTTCGGCTCGGGTGCCCCGCCTGACCGCCCCGACACCGCGGGTGGCCGTGGTCATCGGAGCCGCCGTCCTCGTCGCGGTGGTGCTCTTCGCGGCTGGCTCGGCCGTCCGCCCGTTCGTGGTCGGCCTACTTTTGGCCTACCTGCTCGACCCGCTCGTGGAGCGCTTCGCCCGGCTCGGGATCCGACGGGCGATCGCGGTCCTGCTCGTGTACGTGGTCGTCGTCGGCGTGGTCGCGGTCGCCCTGGCCATCGCCATCCCTCCGCTCGTCCAGCAGATCGCGACGTTCGCCGACGAGCTGCCCCAGATCCTCAGCCAGATCCAGTTCCAGCTCGATCATCTCAACGAGCTGTACGACCGGTTCCGCCTGCCGGCCGAGTTGCGCACGCTGGCCGACTCCGCGGTCGCGGCGGCCCTCGATGCGGTCCATCACCTCGACATCAGCTTCCTCCAGCCGCTGGTCGACAGCGCGGCCTCGTTCGTGACCTCGATCTTCGGCTACCTCATCCTGCCGGCCTGGCTGTTCTTCGTGCTCAAGGATCGACCGAAGCTGCGGCGGGGCCTGGACGGCGCCCTGCCGGCCGCATGGCGGGCGGACACCTGGGCGATCGTCGGGATCATCCACGAGGTGTTCGGCAAGTGGATCCGCGGCCAGATCATCCTGGGCGGCGTCGTCGGGCTCGGCTCGTTCATCGGATTGACCGTCCTCGGCTTCCTGGTCGATCCGATCTTCGGCCGGTTCGCCGTTCTGCTCGCGATCATCGCCGGGCTCGGCGAGCTCATCCCGATCATCGGACCGATCATCTCGGCGGTCCCGGCCGTGCTGCTGGGGCTTACGGCGGGCCCTGGGGCGGCCCTCGCGGCACTGCTCCTGTACCTCGGCATCCAGCTGGTCGAGAACAACTTCCTCGTGCCAAAGATCCAGAGCGACGCGATCGACCTCCACCCGAGCATGGTCATCACCGCGCTGATCATCGGCGGGGCGATCTTCGGGCTGCTCGGGGCGATCCTGGCGCTGCCCGTCACGGCCGGCGCGCGCGACGTGTTCAAGTACCTCTTCCGGCGCGCCGGCGAGATCGGCGGCAGTGCGGGCGACGAGTTCGTCTCGACGGGTGATCAGATCGGGGCGATGGAGGCGGCCGGGGCGCGATTCGCCGCGGAGGTCGGGGCGGAATCCATTCGATGAGTCGCGAGAAGAAACCGGCCGACCCGTACAAGATCCTCCAGATCGACCCCGAGGCCGACGACGAGATCATCCAAGTCGTCTATCGCCGGCTTGCCCGCAAGTACCACCCCGACGTGGCACCGGGGCCTGAGGCAGCCGCCCGGATGACTGAGATCAATGCCGCGATGGAGCTCCTGAGCGACCCGCTCCGGCGCGCGGCCCACGATCGCGAGCGGGCCCTGCGCGATCGGTTGGCCGCCGACCTCGCGACGTCGGGTGCGTCGCAGGGCGACAGCGGGCCGGGCTCCACGGGTCCGAGCAGCCGAGGCTCGGCCTTCGCCGCGCGGCCGAAGGGTTCCGGCGCAGATGCCGGTGGCGCGCCCGCGTCTGGCGGGTCCGGCGGTGGGTCGTCGTCGAGCGCCCCGCGGATGGACGCCTCCGGCCGGCCCCTGCGCCCGCAGACCGTGTCGCGCGACTGGACCACTGGACGCTCGACCGTCGGCGGCGGCTACGACCCGAGCCGGATGCGCACCGCCGACGGTGAGGGCGCCGCGGGGCCGCCGCCGGGCAACCCGTCGGGCACCGTCCTCACCTTCGGACGTTACTCAGGCTGGTCGCTCGGCGAGGTCGCCCGACGCGACCCGGAATACCTCGAGTGGCTCGATCGGATGGCGATCGGACGCATCTACCGCGAGGAACTCGACGAACTCCTGCGCGCGGCCGGTCGACGACGGAGCGCGACGGTCGACGATCAGCGTCGAGGGCTGTTCCGCCGCCGCTAGGGTTCGCCTCTCAGACCCCGCAGGCCACGTGCCCGGGCGTATCGCCCAGCCGACATGGGTCGCTACAGGCTGCGTTACCACTCGGCGCGGGTCTGCCGGATGTTGACGCTCTGGAGGATCCCCAGCCCGATGGCGATGCTGATCAGCGACGCGCCGCCGTGGGTGATGAATGGCAGCGGGATACCGGTGATCGGCATGATCCCGATGACCATCCCGACGTTGACGATGAGCTGGAACAGCAGCATCGAGGCCACGCCGGAGGCGATCCCCAGCCCGAATGGGTCCTGCGAGCGCCAGGCCGTCAGGAGGATCCGCCAGACCAGCGCAAGGAACAGGCCGAAGACCAGGATCGCGCCGACGAAACCGAGCTCCTCGGCCAGCAGCGCGAACACGAAGTCCGTCGTCTGAACGGGCAGGAAGTCGAGCTGGTTCTGCGTCCCGTTCGTCAACCCTTTGCCGAGCAGGCCGCCCGACCCGACGGCGATCTGGCTCTGGAGAAGCTGATACCCCGAACCCTGTGGGTCGGCCGACGGGTCGAGGAAGCTCAGCAGCCGCTGCTTCTGGTAGTCCCTCAGGATGTAGGTCCAGGCGAACGGCACGGCGGCGATGACCAGGCCGCCGAGCACGGCCAGCCAGCGCAGGCTCGAGCCCGACATGAACAGCATCCCGGCAAGGATCCCGCCGAGAGCGAGCGACGTCCCAAGGTCCGGCTGGAGCAGAACCAGGACCAGGGCCGGGACCGTAAGCAAACAGGCGCCGAGGATCGTCCTGAGAGACCCGAGCTTCTCGTGCCGGCTGGCCAGGTAGTTGGCCAGGACGACGATCATCACGATCTTCGCCAGCTCACTGAACTGGAACTGGAACGGCCCGAGCGCGATCCAGCGGGCGGCACCGCTGACCCCGTTGCCGATCGCCAGCGTCACGGCCAGGACTGCCAGGTTCACGAAGTAGAGTGGCCAGGCGAAGGTCCGCAGCCACTTGTAGTCGAACGCGGTCGCGATCGCGAATGCGATCGCCGCGAACGCGATCCAGATCAGGCCGCGCGCGAACGTGGATCCGGGGTTGAACACGGGGTCGCCGGCAGCGATCGTGTTGCTGTAGGCCATGGCCATGCCGATCCCGGTCAGTAGCACCGCGAAGATGAGCATCTGCCAGTCGAAGGCGCGCAAGGCGCCCCCGACAGAGCGTGCCGCCCAGTCCTGGGCCCGGGCCGGCTCGGCCTTGAGGACGCCCATCAGTTCCCGCCGTAGAAGTTGCCGCGGCGGAGGAGATCCGTGCGGCGAAGGTCGACATGCAGGTTGAAGTGCAACTGGAGGTAGTACTTGACCATCTCAGTCGCGGTGTTCCCGACAGTGTTCGAGTCGTACGCGAAGCCGATGACGGCCAGCTCGGAGTCCGGCCGCGCGACGTTACGATGCTTGGGGACGAACGCGACGAACCAGTTATGGAAGGGCAGGCGGCCCTTCGAGTCGCGAACCCCGAATTCCGCTGTGCCGGTCTTGCCGGCGACCACGATCGGCAGGTCCCTGAGGTTGAAGGTGTGGCCGCTGGTCACGACCTCGCGCGCCCCGAGGCGCATGATCTTGATGTTTTCCGTCGTCGCCTTGATCTTGCGGATCAGCTTTGGCTTGAACGGTCGGACGACCGTCCCGTCCGCGTCCACGATCTCGCGGACGACCTGCGGCTGATACAGCTTGCCGCCGTTCGCCACGGTAGCGTAGGCGTTGAGGATCTGGAGCGGCGTGGCGGTATCGTAGCCCTGCCCGATGCCCGCCTGGAGGACCTCGCCGGGGAAGATCGCCTGGCCGAAAGTGTCCTGCTTCCACTGGTTGTCGGGAACGATCCCGGGCACCTCGCCAGGGAGGTCGATGCCGCTCTTCGCCCCGAACCCGAGCTGGCGCGCCCAATAGGCGAGTCGCTCGATCCCGAGCCGCTGAGCCATCTGGTAGAAGAACGTGTCGCTCGACATGGCGAACCCGCGCTTGATCCCGAGCGCGCCGAACCCCGCGTGGTTCCAGTCCCAGAACCGATCCGGTCCGATCTGGATATAGGGATGCGTTTGGACCAGCTCGTTCGGTCCGAGCTTCTTGTCGGACAGGACGCCCAGGCCGGTCACCAGCTTGTACGTCGAGCCCGGTGGGAACTGTTCGTTGATCGCGTGGTTCAGGAGTGGCTTCTCGGGGTTCTTCAGGAGCTTCGCGAAGTCCTTGTTGCTGATCCCCTCGGCGAACTTGTTGTTGTCGTACGTGGGCAGGCTGACCATCGCCAGGATCTCGCCGGTCTGCGGGTTCATGACGATCATCACGCCCCGCTTCAGGCCGGCCCTGCGCATCGCCCAGGTGACGGCCTTCTCGGCGAGCTTCTGCTCCTTGGTGTCGATGGTCAGGTTGAGCGAGTCGCCGGCCTGCGCGGTGCGATCCGTGGTCAAGACGCGAAGCTTCCGCCCGGTCGCGTCACGCTCCACGGTCTCCTGGCCGTACGTGCCCCGGAGTGTCTCCTCATACGACGCCTCGACGCCTGCGCGCCCGATGAGGTCGTCCGACAGGTAGCCCGAATCCTTGAGCTCCTTGAGGGCGACCGCATCGATCGCACCGGTGTACCCGATGATCTGCGACATCAGGGGCCCGTCGACGTAGTGACGCTTCGCCTCGACCGCGACCTCGACTCCGGGGAGCGCCAGTCGCTCCTCCGCGATGATGTTCGCTGTCGCGATCGGGACGTCCTGGGCCACCCGCACGAGGTCGAACCTGGATCCCGGGTTAGAGTCGATCGCCATGTTGATGTCGGCCTGATCCATCCCGAGCAACGCGGCCAGGCGGGTCACGACGTCGGCACGCCGAGAGAAGGGCAGGTCGGACGGGCGGATCTTGATCGCGTAGCTCGGCTCGTTCGTGACAAGCAGTCGGCCATTGCGGTCGTAGATGAGCCCACGCGTCGATGGGATCGACTGGGCGACCGTTCGGTTCTGCTCGGCCTTCGCCTGGTAGACCTGCCCGCGCACGAACTGCAGGTAGACCATCCGCGCCGTCAGGCCGCTGATGCCGATGACGACCACGAGGCCGAAGACGAGGAAGCGGACGAGCTGACGCTCGCGCCCTGGACGCTCGTCGACGAGGCTTGGCGCTACCACGCGACGCGCTCTCGCTCCGCGCTCCGGCGCCGTAAACCGACCGCGATCGGACCGACGATCAGAGCGACGACGGTGCTGTAGATCGCGTCAGGCACGCTCGCACGAACCGGGTCGGCGACCGGGATCCGCTCGCGAAGGGCGCCGTACAGAACGAGGAACAGGACGCTGCACAGGATGCTGCCGAGGAACACGGCCAGTGCCGGCACGAGGTAACGGACCCGATCGAGGGCACGACCGAGCAGCGCCGCGAGCCCGACTGAGAGCAGCAACATGAATGCGGTCATCCCGAGTGGCCGTGGGGCCAGTAGATCGATGATCAAGCCCCCCATGAATGCGGACAGGAGTCCGGCCTCGACGGAGCCGGCGATGGTCGCAGTGACGACGAAAACGAGTACGAGATCCGGTTGTGCGTCGCCGATCCGGAGATACGGCACGATGGTCACTTGGAGGAGGGCCGCTACTACGGCTCCGACGGCAGCGAGTGTCAGACGCATCTGCTGTGTCGAACCTCGGCCTGGTGCCCGGCCGCTCGACGGATGCGCGATCGAACGCGACGACCGAGCTGCGGCTACGTCAGTCCCGAGTATACCGAGGCCTCTCCGGAACCGGCAATCGTGCTTGGTCGACCCTGTGACGGGGCTCAGGAGTCGGCTGTTTCACGTGGAACGCCCCTCGCTGGCAGCGTGAGGGCGAGGCCCGACTGACGGCAGTGCCCACTGGCCAAGCAACGCGAGCCACGCTTGTCGACTCCGTTGGGCGAACGTAGGGGTGCCTCTCGCAGGGGGCAAGCACGTCCACCGAACGAGCGCGCGAGGCACTCGACCCGAGGATCGCCGAGGCACAACCGACCCGAAGTTGGCACCTCCAGCACGGAGGCCATCGACCGCGGATCTGGTCGCTTCACGTGGAACGCCGCCTATCCGACTCGTTTCACGTGGAACGCCGCCTACCAGTTCCACGTGGAACACCGAGCCAGTGGCGCGCCCAGGTGATCTTCCGTGCAGGGCATGCTGCGATGATCGACCGACGGGTCGAGATACGGCCAGGTGAGAGTGAGAAGAGGCTCCAGATGATAGAATCCACGCTTGTGAGCACCCTTCGACCGGGGGCCTGATGGGCCAGACGATCGCCTGTGCCAACCAGAAGGGTGGTGTCGGCAAGACCACCACGGTGGTCAATCTGGCGACCTATCTGGCCCTCGCCGGCGAACGGGTCCTCGTCATCGATCTCGACCCACAAGGCAACGCCACGAGTGGGTTCGGCATCGACAAGCGCTCCGTCGAGCGCTCGGTCTACGACGCTGTGATCGATTCGAGGGTGATGACGGACCTGACCGTCGGCACCCAGGTCGTCGGGCTCGATCTCGTACCGTCGTCGCCTGCCCTCGCCGGCGCCGAGGTCGAGCTTGCCGGGCTCCTGGCGCGTGAGCGGCGCCTCTCGACGGCGCTCGAGGAGATCGTCGGGGCCTACGATTACGTATTCCTGGATTGCCCGCCATCACTCGGGCTGCTGACCGTCAATGCGCTCACCGCCGCATCCGCCGTGCTCATCCCGATCCAGTGCGAGTACTACGCACTCGAGGGCCTCAGCCACCTCACCGCCACCATCAACCTCGTTCGTGACCACCTGAATCCCGACCTTTCGATCAAGGGAGTCGTCCTCACCATGTTCGACGCTCGGACGAACCTGTCGACGGAAGTCGCTTCCGAGGTGCGCCGCCATCTCGGCGCGACGGTCTACAGGACCATCATCCCTCGCAGTGTCCGGCTGTCCGAGGCACCCAGCCACGGGCTTCCGATCGCCCTATACCGGCCCGAGTCCAAGGGCGCCGAGGCGTATCGCGACCTCGCCACCGAGTTCCTGCGCCGGGAACGACGGGAGATCGCGCATGCAGGGGCGGGTCCGACGAACATCGCGGTAGCCAGCACGGCTCCGGCGGCCAGCACGGTTCTCGCGGTGAACGCGGTCCCCGCGACTACCGTTCCCGTGACTCAGGCATCGGGAAACCCGGTGGTCGTCGGCGGATCCGCGGTGGATCGATGAGCGCGCGACCCGGCGAGCGGCCTCCGGCACTCGGACGCGGCCTCGCGTCGCTCATCCCGGGCCGAGTAGGCGGCCCAGAGGCGCCGACCGAGATCGCCCTCGACCGGATCGTGGTCAATCCCTACCAACCGCGCCAGTCGATCGACCGGGCGGGCCTCGAGGCTCTGGCGGCGAGCATCGCCGAGCACGGCGTCCTTCAGCCGATCTTGGTGACCGCGACGCTCGAGGGCTACCAGCTGGTCGCCGGCGAGCGTCGGGTGCGCGCGGCCAGGCTCGCCGGGTTGACCCGGATCCCGGCCGTCGTCCGCCAGCTCGAGGATCAGCACCAGCTTGAGCTCGCCCTTGTCGAGAACATCCAACGGACCGATCTGAACCCGCTCGACGAGGCACTTGCCTATCGGCAGCTGATCGGCGACTTCGGGTACTCCCAGGAACAGGTCGCTCAGAAGGTGGGCCGCGCCCGCTCGACGGTCGCCAACACCCTCCGCCTGCTTGAGCTCGACCCGCTCGTTTTGGCTGCCGTCGCCGATGGTCGCCTGTCGGAGGGCCACGCCCGAGCGCTGATCGGACTCGAGCCGAGCCAGCAGATCGCTCTGCTCGAGATCGCGGTCGCACGCAACCTGTCCGTGCGCCAGGTCGAGGAGCTGGTCCGGCGTATCCGCGAGCCGGCACCGACCGGAGCCACGGGGCGGATCTCCGACCCGGACGCCGAGCGCGTCGAGGAAGACCTCCGTCGAGCCCTGGGGACCAAGGTGTCGCTCGCCCGCACCCGGCGTGGCGGCCGCATCGTCATCGAGTTTTACAGCGACGAGGAGCTCGGTCGCCTTTACGAGCGCCTGACCGGAGGACCTGCGTGACCGAGCGCACCGACCAGACCGCGGCCGCCGCGACGACCGCAGCTCCGCCGTCCGCAGCCCCGGAGGCCGCCCGCAAACGACCGTCGCGCAAGAGCGCGTCGGCCGGCTACAACGCCGAGAGCATCCAGGTCCTCGAAGGCCTCGAGGCGGTCCGTCGCCGCCCCGGTATGTACATCGGCTCGACCGACGCTCGGGGACTGCATCACCTCGTCTGGGAGGTCGTCGACAACTCGATCGACGAAGCGATGGCTGGATTCGCCACCAAGATCAGCGTTACCATCGCGACCGATGGGGCGGTCACCGTCGAGGATGACGGGCGCGGCGTTCCGGTCGGCAAGCATTCCACCGGCAAGGATGCGATGGAGGTCGTCCACACGGTCCTCCACGCCGGCGGCAAGTTCGGCGGCGGCGGCTACAAGGTGTCCGGCGGTCTCCACGGCGTCGGCGTGAGCGTGGTCAACGCCCTGTCCGAGTGGCTGCGGGTCGAGAGCGCCCGCGACGGAAGCGTCTGGGCCCAGGAGTACGCCCGCGGCAAGCCGATCACGCCGGTCAAGAAGGTCGGGCCGGCGGCGGACCGCCATGGGACGACGACGGTGTTCCGGGCCGACCCGGAGATGTTCGAGACGATCGACTACGAGTTCGAGACGATCAGCCAGCGACTGCGCGAGTCCGCCTACCTGAACAAGGGCGTCTGGATCCGGTTCGTCGACGAGCGAGCGGATCGCGAGCGCTCGTTCTACTTCGAAGGCGGACTGATGTCGTTCGTCCGGCACATGAACCGGAACAAGGAAGCGTTGACCCAGCGCCCGATCTACGTCGAGCGCAAGGAGGGCAACACCTCCGTCGAGGCCGCCCTCCAATACAACGACACCTACACCGAGAATGTCCTCGCGTTCGCCAACAACATCAATACCCCGGACGGCGGCACCCACGTGACGGGCTTCAGGGCGGCCCTAACGAGCTCGCTCAACGACTGGGCCCGCAAGGCCGGCGTCCTCAAGGACAACGACCCGAACCTCAGCGGTGACGACGTTCGGGAAGGCTTGACGGCGGTCATCAGCGTCAAGCTCGTCGAGCCTCAATTCGAGGGTCAGACGAAGGCCAAGCTCGGTAACGCCGAGGTCAAGGGGCAGGTCCAGACCGTGGTCTCGGACGGCCTGAACCAATACCTGGAGGAAAACCCCGGCGACGGCCGACGGATCATCGAGAAGTGCCTGACCGCGTCTCGCGCTCGAGAAGCGGCACGGAAGGCCCGGGACCTGGTCATCCGCAAGGGCGCGCTCGACGGTCTCAGCCTGCCCGGCAAGCTGGCCGACTGCCAGGAACGCGACCCCGAGCGGAGTGAGCTCTTCATCGTCGAGGGCGACTCGGCCGGCGGCTCGGCCAAGCAGGGTCGCGATCGTCGCTTCCAGGCCATCCTGCCGTTGCGCGGCAAGGTCCTCAACGTCGAGAAGGCTCGCCTCGACAAGATCGTCGCCAGCGACAATGTCCGGCCGCTGATCATCGCCCTGGGGGCCGGGATCGAAGGCATCGGCGACAGCTTCGACATCGCCAAGCTGCGCTACCACCGGGTCATCATCATGACCGACGCCGACGTGGACGGCGCCCACATCCGGACCCTGCTGCTGACCTTCTTCTACCGGCACATGCCCCAGGTGATCGAGCAGGGCTACCTGTACATCGCCCAGCCGCCGCTCTATCGGGTCAGCACCGGCAAGATCACTAAGTACGCCGCCTCCGAGAAGGAGCGCGACATCATCGTCAAACAGATGAACGTGAAGAACATCTCCGTCCAACGGTTCAAGGGCCTCGGCGAGATGAACGCCGATCAGCTCTGGGAGACCACGATGAACCCGGAGACACGCACGCTCCTGCGGGTCGACAGCGAGAACGCCACGCTCGCCGACGAGATCTTCACGATGTTGATGGGCGAGAAGGTCGCGCCGCGCAAGGAGTTCATCAAGACCGAGGCGCGCAAGGTCCAGAACCTTGACGTCTGATCGGACGAGCGCGACCACCGCGCCGACCCTGACGACCGCGGCCTTCGAGTTCGAGCCGCACAACTGCTTCGCCTGCGGGTCGCTCAACGAGCACGGGATGCACCTCGAGCTCCATCTCGGCGAGCGCCGCGCCTGGTCCGAGTTGACCCTCCCCGAGCAGTTCGAGGGCTGGCACGGGATCGCCCACGGAGGGATCCTGGCCACGATCCTCGATGAGGTCATGGCCTGGTCGCTGGTCGCCGAGGAGAGCTGGGGCGTCACCGCGCGGATGAGCGTGGACTTCCGACGCCCCGTCCACATCGGGGCCCCGATCCGAGCCGAGGGCTGGATCGTCCGTGCACGCCGCCGGCTAGTCGACACCGCCGGCGAGATCCGCGCTGCCGACGGCACCGTGCTGGCTTCGGCCGAGGCGGTCTATCTCGCCGCCGACGAGGAGCGCAAGAAGGAGCTCCAGGCGCGCTACGGCTATCGACCGCGGACGATGATCCGGGCCGGCGTCGCCACGCCCGAACCGGTGGACGCCCGATGACCACCACCGCTACCACCACGAAGACCGGCCGCATGGACACGACGGCCGAGACGAACGCCGCGACGCTGGCTGAGCCGCGGCGTTCGGAGACGACCGCCCGCGCTGTCGAGTTCGTGGCAGCTCACAAGCCTGAGGCCGAGGCTCTCGGTCGCCGCCTGGCGGAGTCGGTCGGAGACCCTGAAGGGTTCGCCCAGGCCCTGGCCGCGGGCTTCGCCGACCTGGCCGACCCCCAGTATCTCGAAGGGACGCGTCGGATCGCTCCCGGCATCGGCCCCGTCGTCGGTGTGCGCTGGCCGCTGACCGCAGCGGTCGAACGAGCCTTCCGCGACGCGACTCGCAAGAGCGGCTCGTCCGGCTTCCTCGAGGTCGCCACGCGCCTGTTCGCCGAACCGCGACTGGAACCGCGCTGGTTCGCCTTCGGTTTGCTCGATCGGATCCTGCCCAACGACGCCGAGCGCGCCTGGCAGCTCCTGCGGCGTGCGGCTCGCGAGGCGGGCGACTGGATCACCGTCGATACGCTGGCCCATCCGATGGGCCGCGGGATCATCCTCGAGCCGTACCGCTGGGCGGAGCTCGACGGCCTCGTCTTCTCGCCGTCCCGATGGGAGCGGCGGCTGGTCGGGTCGACCGTGGCCACCCTCCCGTTCGTCGACCGTCGCGCCGGCCGGACCGCCGAGGTCGTGGGCCACGGCCTCGATCTGATCGGCGAGCTCATCGGCGACGCCGAGCCCGACGTCCAGAAGGCCCTCGCCTGGGCTCTCCGTTCCCTCACGATCGTCGACCGCGAGGCCGTCCTGGTCTTCGTTGATCAGCAGGCCCACGAGGCGGCGGCCGCCGGCGACGGGAACCGCGCCTGGGTCCTCCGGGATACCCTAGCCAAGCTGCCCCCGGACGCCGCCGAGCGGTTCCGCAGCCGGCTCGACGGCATCCGCCGCCGGTCGAGCGGCCCATCGACCTCACGCGCGGCCGCCACGGCGGCGCGCTTCGCGGGGACGGCCGGCCTGCCGAGCCCCGCCGCCCATCGCGAACGCTTCCCGGATCTCGCCACTCGAGGAGACATTAGACCGTGACCGACGACATCGGGAAGATCCGGGATATCCGCATCGAGGACGAGATGCGGGTGAGCTACCTCGACTACGCGATGAGCGTGATCGTGGCTCGCGCCCTGCCCGACGTTCGCGACGGCCTCAAGCCGGTCCACCGTCGGATCCTGTTCGCCATGGGCGAGATGGGCCTGAGCGGGACGAGCAGCTACCGCAAGTGCGCCGCCATCGTCGGCGAGGTGATGGGCAAGTACCACCCGCACGGCGATGTCGCGCTGTACGACGCCCTCGTCCGCCTGGCCCAGGACTTCTCGATGCGCTACCCGCTGGTCGACGGCCAGGGGAACTTCGGCTCGGTCGATGGCGACAGCGCCGCTGCGATGCGCTACACCGAGGCGCGCCTGACCCCGATCTCGGCCGAGATCCTGGCTGACATCGACAAGGAGACCGTCGATTTCGTCCCGAACTACGACGGGACCCAGCAGGAGCCGTCGGTCCTCCCGGCCAAGCTCCCGAACCTGCTCATCAACGGCTCCTCGGGCATCGCCGTCGGGATGGCCACCAACATCCCGCCGCACCACCTCGGTGAGATCTGCGATGCGATCGTCGCCCTGATCGACGCTCCCGAGCTGACCTCGGACGACCTGTGCGCGTACGTCCAGGGCCCGGACTTCCCGACCGGCGGCAGCCTGTACCGCTACGAGACGCGGCGGAACGCCTTCACGGGTGAGCAGGAAACGGTCGACGCCATCCGCGAGATGTACGCCCACGGTCGCGGCCGGGTCATCGTCCGCGCCCAGGTCGCGTTCGAGGAGACCCGCAACGGCAAGACCGCGATCATCGTCACCGAGCTGCCCTACCAGGTGAACAAGGCGGCGCTGATGGAGAAGATCGCCGAGCTGGTCAACGGCAAGAAGATCGAGGGCATCGCCGACCTGCGCGACGAGTCCGACCGCGACGGGATGCGGATCTACGTCGAGCTCAAGAGGGACGTGAACCCGCACAAGGTGCTGAATAACCTGTTCAAGCACACGGCCATGTCCTCAGCCTTCAACCTGAACATGCTCGCCCTCGTCGACGGCCAGCCGCAGACGCTGTCGCTCAAGGCCGTCCTGCAGCACTACGTCGACCACCGGCGCGACATCGTCCGGCGGCGGACAGAGTACGAGCTGGGCAAGGCCCGCGCCCGAGCGCACATCCTCGAGGGCCTCAAGATCGCCCTCGACAACCTCGATGCGGTCATCAAGACCATCCGCGAGTCGACCGACGTCGAAGCCGCGCGGGTCAACCTGATGACCCGCTTCAAGCTGTCCGAGCTGCAGGCCCAGGCCATCCTCGACATGCGGCTGGCCCGCCTGGCGGCACTCGAGCGGAAGAAGATCGAAGAGGAGTACCTCGCGGTCATCCAGCTCATCGCCGAGCTCGAGGACATCCTGGCCAACCCGGGCCGGGTCCTCGGGATCATCAAGGACGAGCTGGCCGAACTGAAGCGGAAGTACGCCGGCGAGCGCCGGACCCGGGTCGTCGACGACTCCAGTCGCGAGATGACCGACGAGGACCTCATCGCCGACGAGGACGTCGTCGTCACGATCAGCGGCCGCGGCTACGTCAAGCGCCAGCCGGTGGCCACCTACCGGCGCCAGCATCGCGGTGGCAAGGGCATCATCGGCCACGTCACCCGCGAGGAGGACGCCGTCGAGCACCTGCTCGTGGCGAACACCCACGACTGGGCCCTGTTCTTCACCAATCGGGGTCGGGTCTTCTCGTCGAAGGTCCACCAGATCCCGGACGCCAGCCGTCAGGCCAAGGGCATCCCGATCATCAACCTGCCCGGCGTCCAGGTCGACTCGGGCGAGGTCCCGATGGCCACGATCATGCTCCACGACTTCAAGGCCGGGACCTACCTCGTCCTGGCGACTCGGCACGGGATCATCAAGAAGACACCGCTCGAGCAGTTCGAGAAGGTCCGTGCGAGCGGGATCATCGCGATCACCCTCGACGAGGACGACGAGCTCGCCTGGGTCGACACGGCCACCGGCAACGACGACATCATCATCGCCACGGCCCTCGGCAAGATCGCCCGCTTCCACGAGACCGAGGTCCGCCCGATGGGTCGCCCGGCCGGCGGAGTCATCGGCATCCGGCTCGCCCGCAAGGGTGACTCGGTCATCTCGATGAGCGTCGTCCAGCCCGATGCCGACCTGCTCGTCCTGACCGAGACCGGGTACGGCAAGCGCGTGCCCTTGACCGAGTTCCGGGTCAAGCATCGCGGCGGGCAGGGCGTCCAGCTCATCGCGCTCGAGGGTCGCAAGACCGGCGACGTAGCGGCGGTCCAGCAGGTCACCGAGGAGGACGAGGAGCTGTTCCTGATCAGCTCCGGCGGCCAGGTCATCCGGACCGAGACGAACTCGATCAACCGCTACAGCTCGGGCGCGCGCGGGGTGATCGTGATGCGCCTGGCCGACGGCGACCGGGTGGTGGCCATCGCCGCATTCCGAGCGGGGCTGGCGGAGCAGGGGTCCATCGATGACAATGACGACCCGGGCGACGGCCCGACGGCATGAGGTGATCCGGTGACGCAGTTCGGCGGAGAGGAGGCGCCCGTGTACTCGGACCGCTTCGATATCTACACCGGCAACGCGAATCCGGATCTTGCGCGCAAGATCTGCCGCTACCTGGGCGTGGAGCTCGGGCAGGCGGAGGTCTTCCAGTTCGCCAACGAGAACATCTTCGTCAAGATCCTGGACAACGTCCGCGAGAAGGACATCTTCATCGTCCAGCCGACCAGCCACCCCGTGAACCAGTCGATCATGGAACTCCTGATCATGGTCGACGCGTTCAAGCGAGCGAGCGCCGGTCGGATCACCGCGGTCATCCCGTTCTACAGCTACGGTCGATCGGACAAGAAAGACCAGCCCCGGGTCCCGATCACCGCCCGCCTGATCGCCGACATGATCACGGTCGCCGGCGCCGACCGGGTCCTCACCCTCGATCTCCACCAGGGCCAGATCCAGGGTTTCTTCAACATCCCGGTCGATGAGCTCACCGCTGTCCATATCCTGTCGAACTACTTCCGCACGAAGCGCCTCGAGGATCTGGTGGTGGTCACCGACCTGGGCTTCGCCAAGCGCGCCCGCGCCTTCGCGGAGCTGGTCGATGCGCCGCTGGCGATCATCGAGAAGCGTCGGGTCGGCAACCTCGATCGGGCCGAGCTGATGAACGTCATCGGCGAGGTGCGCGGCAAGCGCGCGATCATCGTCGACGACGAGATCGACACGGCCGGGACGCTCATCGAGATCGTCCGCGCACTCGAGCGCGAGGGCGTCAGCGAGATCTACGCCTGCGCCACCCATGGCGTGCTGTCGGCCGACGCAGTCGACCGGATCCGCGACTCGAGCCTGCGCGAGCTGATCCTGACCGACTCGATCCCGCTCCCGCCGTCCAAGCGGATCGCCAAGATCAAGACCTTCTCGATCGCCCCATTGATCGGCGAGGCGATCAAGCGGATCCACCGCGGTGAGTCGGTCGGCGCCCTGTTCAGCAGCGACGTCGCCCTGACCCAGCAGATGCTGATGTGGGAGGACGGGATCGCCCGGACCCTCGATCTTCGCGACGACGACGATCACGAGGTCGCCCAGCCCGCCGTGCCGGTCCGAGCCACACCCATGGCCACCCGCTTCGCGGCCACCAAACCGGGGGACCGATGACCCTTCAGCTCCACAAGCCCGACGGCAAGGGCGGCCTCGAGAAGCGGCCGGGTCACGACGGCGACTGGCGCGACGACCTGCGCTCGCCGCGCTGGGGCTCGGCGCTGCGCGCCAGGCGGGCGCCGAAGCTGACCAACCCGGAGATGGATCCGACCTCCACGACGATGTCGGTCCTGTTCTGGATCGGGCTGGGCGCGGTCACCCTCGTCATCCTGCTCGCCGGCTACGGGACCGGTTTCTGGAAGCTGGGCTGAGCCCCGACCAGACCGCCCCGGGAGGGTCGCTGTCGGTCCTCGCCTATACTGTCGCCCCATGCTTGGCTTCCTGAACCGGTTCGTCGATTCGAACGACCGTGAGATCAAACGGCTTCAGCCAGTGGTCGACGAGGCGAACTCCCTCGAGGCCGACCTGGAAGCCCTGTCCGACGCCGAGGTCCGCGCACGGTTCGACGAGATCCGTGAGGAGACCCGCGAGATCGCCACGCCGGACGAACTGGCCGAGGACGAGCTCCACCACCCCGAGGCCGAGCGCCGCCGCGAGCTCGCCAGGGCCCGCCGCAAGAAGGAGTCGGACCGGATCCAGGTCGCCCTCGACGCCGCCATGCCGGAGGTCTTCGCGCTGATCCGAGAGGCCATGCGGCGGACGATCGGGATGCGGCCGTTCGACGTCCAGCTGATCGGTGGCGCCGTGCTCCACGAGGGCCGGATCGCGGAGATGAAGACCGGTGAGGGCAAGACACTGGTCGGTCCGCTGGCCGCGATCATCAACTCGCTGAGCGGCCGCGGCGTCCACGTCGTGACCGTCAACGACTACCTCGCCCGGCGCGACCCGCAGTGGATGGGACCGGCCTTCCACTTCCTCGGGGTGAGCGTGGGGATGATCACCCACGATGCGAGCTACGTCTTCGAGCCAGGCTACCCGACCAGCGACGAGCGGCTGGTCAACCTCCGGCCCGTCGAGCGACGCGAGGCGTATCTGGCCGACGTGACCTACGGCACCAATAACGAATTCGGCTTCGACTACCTGCGCGACAACATGGTCGTCGAGCTCGAGCAGCGGGTCCAGCGCGGCCAGAACTTCGCGATCGTCGACGAGGTCGACAACATCCTGATCGACGAGGCGCGCACCCCGCTGATCATCAGCGGCCAGGCCGAGGAGTCGGCCGACAAGTACTTCACCTTCGCCCGGCTCGTCCCTCGGCTCGCTCCGCGACCCGAGGGCGCGGAGGAGGGCGGCGACTATTTCATCGACCTCAAGGACAAGGCGGTCAGCCCGACCGAGACCGGGATCGACAAGATGGAGAAGTGGCTGGGCGTCCCGCACCTGTACGACGCCGACCCTACCCTCGCCCGTCACTTCGAGCAGGCGCTGCGCGCCCACGCGCTGTACAAGCGTGATCGCGACTACATCGTCAAGGACGGCGAGATCATCATCGTCGACGAGTTCACCGGCCGGCAGATGCCGGGCCGGCGCTGGTCCGAGGGGCTTCACCAGGCGGTCGAGGCGAAGGAAGGGCTACGCGTCCAGCGCGAGTCGGTGACCCTGGCCACGATCACCTTCCAGAACTACTTCCGGCTGTACGACAAGTTGTCCGGGATGACCGGCACCGCGATGACCGAGGCGGAGGAGTTCCACAAGATCTACAAGCTCGAGGTCGTGGCCGTCCCGACCCACCGGCCGATGATCCGCGATGACGAGGCGGACCTGGTCTACCGCTCCGAGAAGGGCAAGTTCGAGGCGCTCATCGAGGAGATCGGGGAGATGCAGGAGGCCGGCCGGCCAGTCCTCGTCGGGACCGTCTCGGTCGAGAAATCCGAGCTCCTCGGCGAGATGCTCAAGCGACGCGGGATCAAGCACGAGGTCCTCAACGCCAAGTTCCACGAGAAGGAGGCGCCGATCGTCGCCCAGGCCGGTCGGACCGGGGCGGTGACCATCGCCACCAACATGGCCGGACGCGGCACCGACATCAAGCTGGGCGGCGACCCTGCCGGGCTAGCCAGCGAGATCCTCCATCGCAAGGGGCTCAATCCCGCCGAGGTCGACAAGGCGACCTACGACGAGGCGCTGGCCGAGGCCAGCGCGATCTGTGCCGAGGGTCACCTGCAGGTGGTCGCCGCCGGGGGCCTCCACATCATCGGCACCGAGCGCCACGAGAGTCGCCGGATCGACAATCAGCTCCGTGGACGGGCCGGTCGCCAGGGGGACCCGGGCACCTCCCGGTTCTACCTCTCGCTCGACGACGACCTGATGAAGCGGTTCGCCTCCGACCGGGTCGCCGGGCTGATGGAGCGGATGGGCCTCGACGACGACGTGGCGATCGAATCCCGCCTCGTGAGCAAGACCATCGAGAGCGCCCAGAGCCGGGTCGAGGGCTTCAACTTCGACATCCGCAAGCGGGTCGTCGAGTTCGACGACGTCATCAACAAGCAGCGCGAGACGATCTACGCCGAACGGGACAAGGTCCTCAACAACGAGGACCTCGGCGACACGATCATCGGCTTCCTCGACGAGGAGCTCGATGCCCTGGTCAGCCAGTTCTGCTCGGAGGAAGAACCCGACGAGTGGAACCTCGAGGGCCTGTCCGCCGCGCTCCGGACGATGGGCTTCGAGGGCGACGAGACCGCTGAGGACCGCCTCTGGGAGATCGGTGGCCGCGAGGCGCTGCGTCAGTACCTCGGGGACCTGGTCGACGCCCGGCTCGACGCCAAGGAGCAGGAGATCGGCGAGGCCGACTGGAGCACGATCGAGCGGCTCGTCCTGCTCCGGACCATCGACTCACTGTGGGTCGAGCACCTGACCGAGCTCGACGACATGCGCCGCGGCATCGGCCTGCGCGGTTACGCCCAGCAGGATCCGCTCAACGAGTTCCGGCGCGAGGCGTTCGCACTGTACACCGAGCTGCGCGACTTCATCCGCCACCAGCTGGCCAATACGATCTTCCGGGTCACGGTCAACCGGCAGCCGGCCGACCCGCCGCCGACACCGCTGCCGCTGCCCGACGCCGCCACCCTGGCCGCCCTGCGCGGAACCGCCGGCGACGGGACGAACGGCGACGAACCGGTCGGTGGTGGACAGCTCGGAGCCCCGCTGGCCGGTATCCTCGCAGGCGCCGCCGGTTCCGCCGGATCGGCCGCGCCGCTGGCCCGCAACCTGCCGAGCGGCCCGAACGTGCGCGCGGTCCGCGAATCGCTCGGCGACGAGGTCGTCGGCGGTGGTGCGACGTCCGGCGCGCTGCGGCCGGGCTACACGCCGGACGGCCGGCGGATCGGCCGCAACGACGCCTGCTTCTGCGGGTCGGGCGTGAAGTACAAGAAGTGCCACGGACTTTGATGGCGCCGGTCGTGGCTCGCCGATCGCGTTGATCAGGGATCTCAGCCGACTGGTCCTGGCCGGGATCGCGGTCGCGGTCGCGCTGGGAACCTACGGCGCATTCCGGATCTGGGATCAGGGTCGGACCGACGAGCGGCGGCCGGCCGGCGCCTTGGTCGTCCTCGGGGCGGCCCAGTACGACGGGCGACCGTCACCCGTCTTCGCGGCCCGGCTCGACCATGCTGTCGAGGAATTCCTGACCGGTGACTACCGGTACCTCGTCGTGACCGGGGGCAAGGCGGATGGGGACCGGACGACGGAGGCGGCCGTGGCTCGAGCGTATGCGCTCCAGAGGGGCGTCAAGGACGACCGGATCCTGGTCGAGGACCAGGGCCGGACGACCCTCGAATCGCTGGAGACCGTCGCGCGCATCCTGGCTGAGCACGGGCTCCACGATGCCGTGTTCGTGTCCGATCCGACCCACATGCTGCGCGTCCTGCGGATGGCCGAAGACCTCGGCCTGGAGGCCTGGGGCTCGCCGACCTCGACCAGCCCGGTCGGGTCCGATCCGAGCCGGCTGGCGGCCGCCTACGCCCACGAGCTGGGCGCCATGGCGCTCTACCTTACGATCGGTGGCGCACCGGCTGGAGAACTCTCCGAACCGCGCTGATTCTGCCGATTCCGGCCATTCTCCCTCTTGGCTTGGCAGCCTTGTCCCGGTATACTGGGCCAAGTTTCGACCGGATCGGCTCGGAGGGGGCCCTTTCCGTTCGCTGAGCGAAACTTCCCCGCCATTCCCCCGCCCACTAGAAGAGGGAATCGTGAAGCAGGCCGAGGAAGCATCTTTCATCGATCTCATCGCCTGCGAGCGGGATTGTCGAGGTTGCAGTTACGCCGCCGCCCTGGATTGCGACGGTAATTGCGGCGTCTGTCCCCACAATGGCTACTGTCCCTGCGTGAACCCCGTCGTCGCCCGGAGCAAGACCGCGTTGCGGCTCATCGAGCTCCGTCCGATCCTGCTCCAGGAAGCACAGGCGAGCCGGTCCTAGGTGGACGCCTCAGCCATCCGCGACCTGGCCGAGCGGATCCGGTCGACCTCGGGGCATCTTTGACCTCGACGACAAGGACGCTCGCGTCGCCCGACTCGAGGCGCTGACCCAGGAACCCGGGTTCTGGGACGACGGCCGAAGCGCTCAGAAGGTCCTCCGCGAGGCGGATGGCCTCCGTTCCGAGATCGAGACGTGGCGTGTCCTGCTGACCCGCGCCGACGACCTGCTGGCCGCCGTCGAGCTCCTGTACGAAGCCCCCGATGCCGAGCTCGAGACCGAGCTGGAGCACGACACTGCCGCGCTCGAGACCGACTTCCGCCGCGAGCGCACGGCGCTCCTCTTCTCCGGTGAATACGACGAGCGACCCGCACTCCTGTCGATCAGCGCCGGCGCCGGCGGCACGGAGGCGACCGACTGGACCGAGATGCTTCTGCGGATGTATCTCCGCTGGGCGGAACGTCATCGCTTCCCGACCGAGATCCTCGATCAGCAGGAAGGCGAGCAGGCCGGCCTCAAGAGCGTGACCGTCGCGGTCAACGGCCGGCGCGCGTATGGCTGGCTGCGGGCCGAGCGCGGGGTCCACCGGCTGGTCCGGATCAGTCCGTTCGATTCGCAGAATCGCCGGCAGACGACCTTTGCGCTGGTGGAGGTCCTGCCCGAGGCCGAGGACGATGTCGAGATCGAGCTCGACTGGGACCAGATCCGGGTCGACACCTTCCGGTCGCAGGGCGCCGGTGGCCAGCACGTCAACAAGACCGATTCGGCCGTCCGGCTGACCCACCTGCCGACCGGGATCGTGGCCCAGAGCCAGAACGAGCGGAGCCAGACCCAGAACAAGGAGATGGCCATCAAGGTCCTCAAGTCCCGGCTCCTGGAGCGGGCGCTCGAGGAGAAGGAGGAGGCCGTCCGCAAGCTCAAGGGCGAGCACGTCGAGGCAGGCTGGGGGAACCAGATCCG
This sequence comes from Candidatus Limnocylindrales bacterium, assembly GCA_038325875.1. Lineage (GTDB taxonomy): Bacteria > Chloroflexota > Limnocylindria > Limnocylindrales > CSP1-4 > Chersky-267. The sequence goes on along the minus strand of JBBQJL010000028.1, from coordinate 7,538 downwards.
GAGCTACGTGCTGCATCCCTACCAGATGGTCAAGGACCTGCGGACCAACTACGAGACCGGCAACACCGGCGCGGTCCTCGACGGCGATCTGGACGCGTTCATGCAGGCCGAGCTCGAGCGTGGCATCGGCGAGGAGGCGGTCGCCCGGTGACCGGTGTGGCTCGGCCGGGGAGCGCGACGGCCGGGTTCGCCTTTCGACCGGTCCGGGCGGACGAGCTGGCCGATTGCGCGGCGATCTGGCGGACGTCGATCAACGACTACATCGGCCACCTCGGGCAGGCCGAGATCCCACCAGAGATGGCACCGATCACCCGGCTGTACACCCACCTCCGGTCGACCGATCCCGACCGGTTCATCGTGGCGACGGTCCCGAACGGCTCCGGCGCCTGGGATCGGGTGGCCGGATTCGCCGCCGCGACGACCCGCGAGACCCTGTGGTACCTGTCGATGCTGTTCGTGCTGCCCGAGTTCCAGGGCGCCGGGCTCGGGAGCGAGCTGCTCGCCAGGGTCGCCCCGACGGACGGCTCGATGGTCCGCGCCGTCGCGACGGACAGCGCCCAGCCGATCTCGAACGCCATGTATGCCGCGCAGGGCATGGTCCCGCGCATGCCGTTGTTCAGCCTGACCGGGTTGCCGCGGCGACCGGAGGCGTTCGGCGAGCTGCCGTCCGGCGTCAGGCCGATGGCTTTTGACGAGATCGCGACCGGTCCGCCCGGCGGCCAGGGGCACCAGATGCTGGTGGAGGCCGTGGACACGCTCGATCGCGAGCGGCTCGGGGTGGCCCATCCGGTCGACCACCGCTTCCTCCGCTCGGAATCGCGCCACGGCTGGCTGTACCTCGGGCCGGATGGCTCAGCGGTCGGGTACGGCTATGCCGGGGAGGCGGGCCGGGTCGGGCCCGTGGCGGTTCGTGACGACGCGCTGCTGGCTCCGATCCTCGGGCATCTGATGAACGCCGTGGTCCCGCGCGGAGCCTTTGCGCTGTGGGTCGGCGGTGCCGCGGACCGCGCTGTCGTGGCCAGCCTGCAAGCCGGCTTCCGGATGGACACGTTCCCGGTGCTGATGTGCTGGGATCGGCCATTCGCGACGTTCTCGCACTATCTCCCGATCTCGCCCGGGCTCCTGTGATCGGCGCGCTACACGGTGGGTTTCCGGCCATCCGCCACTGGTCCACCCGTTTGCCGGACCATCGCCCGAGTGGTAGCCTCGGGTCCGATGTGGCTCCCCTGTCGTGCCTGCGGTCGGAGTCGGTGAGATCGTGACCATTCGCGGCAACGACCGCCGCCCACCATGCTCGCGGAGCCCACTGTGACCGTCGCCCCAGCGTCGAGCGCCTCGCGCTTCATCCGCCGCCGGGTCCTTGGTCGGACCCGAGACCAGGCCAAGCAGGAACGAGCCGTCCTCATCCTGCACGACGTGACCAAGCAATACCCGAACGGCAAGCTCGCCCTGCGGGACGTGGACCTGGTCATCCCGGAGGGCGACTTCGTCTTCCTCGTCGGGCCGTCCGGGGCCGGCAAGTCGACCCTCATCAAGCTGCTCATCCGGGACGAGGTCGCGACGCGCGGCGCGGTCGTCCTGGACGGCCAGGACGTCGCCCGCCTCGGCCGTCGCCAAGTCCCGAAGATGCGGCGCAAGATCGGGATCATCTTCCAGGACTTCAAGCTGCTGCCGTCGAAGTCGGTCTTCGAGAACGTCGCCTTCGCGCTCGAGGTGACGGGCACGCCGCGGCGCAAGATCCGGCCGGCGGTCGATCGAGTGCTGGCGCTGGTCGGGCTGTCGGCCCAGGCGAAGCAGACGCCGTCGCAGCTGTCCGGCGGCGAGCAACAGCGGACCGCCATCGCTCGGGCGCTCGTCCACGATCCGCGGCTGATCATCGCCGACGAACCGACCGGCAACCTCGACCCACTCATCAGCTGGGAGATCCTCCAGCTCCTGTTGCGGATCAACGAGCTCGGCACCACGGTCATGATGGCGACTCACAACGCCGAGGTCGTGACCGCCCTGCGCAAGCGCGTCGTCGCGCTCGAGGAGGGCCGGATCATCCGTGACGAGGTCGGTGGCGCGTACCACCGCGAGGACTGAGCGGTGATCACGTTCGTGCTGTTCAGCGTCGGACGGGCGTGGCAGGGGTTCTGGCGCAACGCGGTGATGAGCCTCGCCGCGACCGCCACCATGGTGCTGATGCTGCTCCTGCTGGCTGGGTTCTGGATCATCCAGACGGGGCTGCTGGCCGGTCTCCAGTTCACGGAGCAGAAGGTCGAGGTCGTCGCCTACCTGCAACCCAATGCGACCGTCCCCCAGGTCACGGCGCTCCAGGCGCAGCTCAAGGCGATGCCCGAGGTCGCGTCGGTCGCGTATGTCGACCGTGACCAGGCGCTGGTCCGGTTCCGCGCCTCGATGCAGGCGCAGGGACGCGAGGACCTGACCCGCTACCTCGACGCGAACCCCCTGTACGCGAGCATCGAGGTCAAGATGGTCGACCCGTCGCAGGTCCGCGTCGTGGGTGACGCCCTGCGAGCCGACCCGAGCGTCCGCAACGTCATCAACATCGAGGACCTCGTCGAGCGCGTACTGACGGTCACCAGCATCCTGCGAACGGCCGGCACGGTCGTGCTCGTGATCGTTGGAGTCATCGCCCTGTTCATCATCATCAACACGATCCGCCTGGCCGTGCTCGCGCGGGCCGAGGAGATCGAGGTCATGCGGCTCGTTGGCGCATCGGACGCGTTCATCCGCTGGCCGTTCGTGTTCGAGGGCGCATTCGTCGGCCTCCTCGGGTCGCTGCTGACGCTGGCCATCCTGGCTGCCGTCGCCGATCCGCTGAGCGCCTTCATGGCGGACTTCTTCCGCGTCCTGCCGCTCCAGTTCGGTTCGCTGACGCGAGACCTCGTCGCGCTGGTCATGGGCGCGGGCGTCGGGCTCGGGATCCTGGGGTCGTGGCTGTCCGTGCGGACCTACCTCATCCGCTGAAGCACCGGCCGCACATGGCCCTGCCCGACGGCCCTCGCCGAAGACTCGTCGTATGCTGTGCGCCCTCTCGGAGACGCTGCAGCTGCAGGAAGAAGGCGATGGTTCGACCACCTGATCGGGCGCCACGACGCCTTCCGCTCGTCTCGATCTCGATCCTGCTGATCGCGCTCCTCGGAGGGTCTGCCCTGTTCGTGTCGGGCTACACGCTCGGCCGGCAGGCGGCATCCGACCCAGGCACGCCGGCCTCCGAACGGGCCGCGTTCCAGCCGTTCTGGGACACCTACCACACGATCACTGACCGTTATGCCGGCGGCGACGTCGCCCCTGAGACGCTCATCCAGGGCGCCATCCGCGGCATGATCGGCGCGCTCGACGATCCGTACTCTGCGTATCTGTCGGCCGACGAGTACCGGCAAAGCCTCCAGGGCATCAGCGGCCAGTTCGAGGGGATCGGCGCGCAGATCACCGCCAAGGCCGCGGACGGCACCGAAGGCTGTTCGCCGCTCGGAGCCACCTGCCGGCTGATCGTCACCCAGCCGCTGCCCGGATCACCCGCCGAGCGGATGGGGCTCGAGCCGGGTGACGTCGTCGCTCTCGTCGACGACGCGCCGCTGGATGGCCTGACCGTCGACGCTGCGCGCGACCGGATCCGTGGTCCGAAGGGCACGGACGTGCGACTGACCATCGAGCGTGGTGCCCAACCAGCCCAGGTCTTCGTCATCACTCGCGACGTCGTTCAGACGCAGGAGGTGACGAGCAAGGTGTTGGGCGACGGGACCGTCGGCTATATCCGTCTCGCGAGCTTCTCCGACGCCGCCGCGGACCAGGTGGTGGCAGCCCTGAAGGATCACCTCACGGCGGGCCGTCGCAACCTCATCCTCGACCTGCGCGGCGATCCGGGCGGGTTCGTCACCGCTGCGCGCAAGATCGCCAGCCAGTTCATCGGCTCCGGCGTCATCTTCTGGCAGCAGGACGCCAAGGGCAACCAGACCCCGACCGAGGCCCTGACCGATGGCGTCGCCACGGACCCGAAGGTGAAGGTGGTCGTGCTGATCGACGGCGGCAGCGCATCGGCCAGCGAGATCGTGGCCGGCGCGCTGCAGGATACCGGGCGCGCGACGCTCGTCGGTCAGCGGTCGTACGGCAAGGGGACCATCCAGCAGTGGCAGGAACTGACCGGGGAGGGGGGCGCGTTCAAGCTGACCGTCGCGCGCTGGCTGACCCCGAACAAGCGTTGGGTCCACACCGTGGGGCTGACCCCCGATGTCGTCGTCACCTTGCCGAAGGTCGTGCCGGCTGGGTCCGATCCGGATCTCGAGCGGGCGCTGGAGGTGTTCGGCGGGGCCGCGATGAGGCTTGTGTCGGACGTCGCCGCCTGAGCGTCATGGCGGCCCTGGCGGCGACCGCTCGCGAGCAACAAGGGGCTCACGCCTTGATGCCACTCGAGAGCATCAAGAACCCTCGGCGCTGCGGCGGCGGCGAGCCGCCAGTCCCCCGATATGCTCTCGAGTGGCATCAGCGGGTGAGGCCTATCGGCGGCGGGGCGGGCGGCCCCGGCATCCAGCTCGCCGATATGCTCTCGAGTGGCATCAGCGGAGGAGACCCTTTGGCGGCGGGGCGGCTCTACGGCGGCGAGGCAGCCACGCAATGACAAACCGCGCTCGCGCCACTCTTGCGCTCGCCTCGTGCATCGGGTACGGTTTCCGAGAACGAAAGGAGGTGATGTGCAGTGATCGACAGTACGCGTAGCTGCACCACCTCGCAGGAGATGGCCGTCTAGTCGGACACCCCTGTGGGTGGTAAAGCACTCGAACGCCGGCCCGCATAGGGCCGGCGTTCGCGCGCTCCGGCCGCTCCGGCCGATCCGGCCGATCCGACCAATCCGACCAGCCAGGAGACCACCATGGGCGACGAGACGACCGTCGCGCTCAACCGAAGAGCCCGCCACGACTTCACCATCGACGAGACGTTCGAGGCCGGCATCGTCCTGACCGGGACCGAGATCAAATCGCTCCGGGCCGGCAAGGCGAACCTGTCCAACGCCTATGCTCGCATCGAGCGCGACGAGGCGTGGCTGGTCGGCGCAGACGTTGCCAAGTTCGAGGGCGGTAACCGCTACAACCACGAGCCGAAGCGGACGCGCAAGCTCCTTCTTCACCGCTCCGAGATCGACGAGCTGCTCGGGAAGACCAAGGCCAAGGGCCAGACGATCGTCCCGCTCCGGCTCTACATCAACGAGAAGGGCAGAGCCAAGATCGAGCTCGGGCTCGCGCGCGGCAAGCAGCTCCACGACCGCCGCCGCGACATCGCCGATCGCGACGCCAAGCGCGACGTCGCGCGCGAGCTGGCCGACGCCCAGCGCGGTCGCTAGGCCGTGACCGAGATCCCCGGACGGCTGCGCGTCGGGCCCGTCATCGAGGCCGTCGATGCCCACGCTGCGGGCGAACCGGGTCGCGTGATCGTCGGCGGCGTGACGGGCGTGTCCGGCGCCACGATGTTCGAGGCGATGACCTGGCTGCAGGCCAACCGCGACGACCTTCGCCTGCGGATGCTGCGCGAGCCGCGCGGATATCCGGCGGCCAACTGCAACCTCATCCTGCCGTCGTGGAACCCGGAGGCCGACGCCGGTTACGTGATCATGGAACAGATCGAATACCCGGGCATGTCCGGGACCAACACGATGTGTGTCGTGACCGTGCTCCTCGAGACCGGCATCCTGCCGATGAAAGAGCCCGTGACCGAGCTGACGTTGGAGTCACCGGCCGGGCTCATCCGGGTCACCGCGACGTGCACCGATGGCAAGGTCCGTGGCGTCACCTTCCAGAACGTGCCGGCCTTCGCGACCCACCTCGACGCGCCGGTCGAGGTGCCGCACCTCGGGACCGTGACCGTCGACGTTGCCTACGGCGGGATGTTCTACGTCATCGCCGACGCCGAGCGGTTCGGCCTCGGGCTCACCCCGGACGAGGGCGCGGATATCGTCCGCATCACCGAGATGATCAAAGTCGCTGCCGCCGACCAGCTGCCGGTCGTCCATCCCGACCAGCCGGGCTTTGCCGGGATCACCATCGGCCAGCTGTCCGGCCCGCCCCACGATCCGGCCAACAGCCGCCGCAACGTCGTAACGGTGTCGACCGGCACGCTGGACTGGGCGCGGCCGGCGACCTGGACCGGCGCGATCGACCGCTCCCCGTGCGGGACGGGGACATCCGCCCGGATGGCCACGCTGCACGCGCGGGGTCTGCTCAAGGTCGGTGACGCGTTCCGGCACGAGGGTATCCTCGACACGGTCTTCACGGGACAGCTGCTCGAGGAGACCACCATCGGGGGGTACCGGGCGATCGTTCCGAGCATCACGGGGCAGGCCTGGATCACCGGCTTCGCGAGCTACGTCCTCGACCCGACCGATCCGTTCCCCGAAGGCTTCACGATCGGCGACATCTGGTGAAGTTCGGATTCCTGGTCACGGCCGGCGATCCCCGGACCGCAGGGGACCTCGCGGCTGAAGCGGAGGCCGCGGGCTGGGACGGCGTCTTCTACTGGGACGCGATCGCGATCGCGGACATGGAGATCTACGACCCGTGGATCGTCATGGCCGCCATGGCCATGCGCACCGAACGCGTCACGCTGGGCGCCATCGTCAGCCCACCGTCGCGTCGCCGGCCGTGGAAGCTGGCCCGCGAGACGATGACCCTGGACGTGCTGTCGAATGGACGGCTGGTCGTGCCGGTCGGGCTGGGTGCCCTCGATGACGCGGCTTTCGGGAACGTGGGCGAGGCGACGGAGGCTCGCGTCCGAGCCGAGCTGCTCGACGAGTCGCTGGCCATCCTCGAGGGACTCTGGTCGGGCGAACCGCACGGCCACGAAGGAACGCATTACCGATTCGCACCGATGACCTTCCGCCCGACCCCCGTCCAGCGGCCACGGATCCCGATCTGGGTGGTCGGCGCGTGGCCCAACGAACGGTCGACCCGGCGCGCCCTGCGCTTCGACGGCATCCTGCCGCAGACGACCGATCCCGACCAGATCCGGGCGCTGGCCGCCTATATCGGACGGGAGCGACTGGCGGGGCATGGCGGCGTCCAGACGCCGTTCCAGATCATGGTCGAGGGGGTCACCTCGCCCGATCCGGTCGCCGCCGGCGCCGGCCTCGCGCCGATGGCCGACGCAGGAGCGACGTGGTGGATCGAAACCGACTGGAGCGGGGCCACGGTCGAGTCGCTCCGACGTCGTCTCGCGGCCGGACCACCGCGCCTGGCCACCAACCCGTAGGACCAACAGCCACCTAGGCCGTCGTCGGTCGAACGACTTCGGGCGCTCTGGTCGGACACCGTCCTTTTCGGTCACGACCGATAGGTGATAGCATCCCGCATCCGAGCCGGTTCTCGGACCTGTGGGGATGTGTGGTTTCGACAGGGCCTGGCTACCGGGGAACGCGAGCCGAGGACGCCACTGGGCCTCGTTAATCACGTGGCAAAAAGAAGTACCTGGCAACCGCCAGTCGACTCTCGCTCTCGCTGCTTAGGCAGTAGAGTGAGCGTGGAAGCTGCCTCCGCCTCGCGGGT
>JBBQJL010000027.1:0-43111 GCA_038325875.1 Candidatus Limnocylindrales bacterium | reverse complement strand
GAACGTGTCCGCCGGGGCTGGGCTGCCGGCGGACGGCCGATCGCTCCTTGCGTCGGGCGAGTTCCGGGCCCTGCTCGGCGCCCGCCTGACGAACGCACTGGCCATGAGCGCCCTGGTGACCGTCGTCGCCTTCCAGACCTACGACATCACTCGCGATCCACTGTCGCTCGGCTGGCTCGGGCTGGTCGAGGCCATCCCGGCGCTGTCGCTGGTGTTGTTCGGTGGCTACTTCGCGGATCGGCGCGACCGGCGCACGATCGTCGTCCTGACCAGCGCGGCGGTGACGGCCTGCGCCCTGGCCCTGGCGCTGCTGTCGTCGAGCGCGGCGGGCATCTCACTCCTGGCGATCCTGGTGGTCGTGTTCGCGACCGGCGTCGCCAGCGGTTTCGAGCGTCCGGCCCTGTCCGCATTCGAGGCGCAGGTGATCCCTCTCGACCAGGCCGCCCGCGGCGTGTCCTGGACGAGCAGCGTGTCCCAGGCCGGGTCGATCGTCGGCCCGGCCGCCGGCGGCATCGCCGTCGCCCTGCTGGGCGTCGCCACCACGTACGGCGCGATCGGTCTGCTGCTGGCCATCTCGACCGTGCTCGTAGCGACCATCTCGCGCAAGCCGATCCCTCCGCCCGCCCGCGGTGAGGCGCTGATCCAGAGCCTCCTCGGGGGGATCCGCTACGTGATCCACACGCCGCCCCTGATCGGATCGATGGCGCTCGACCTGTTCGCGGTCTTCTTCGGGGGGGCCATCGCCCTGCTGCCGGTGTTCGCCAGCGACATCCTCCATGTCGGCCCGGTCGGGCTGGGCCTCCTGCGGACCGCCCCATCGGTCGGGGCGCTGACGGTCATGCTGTTCGCCACCCGGCGGCCGCCGGGTCGGCAGGCTGGCAAGAGTCTGCTGCTGTGCGTGGCCGGCTTCGGGCTGAGCATGATCGTGTTCGGGCTGTCCACCAGCATGGTCATCTCGCTGATCGCGCTGTTCCTGAGCGGGGTCACGGATGGGCTGAGCATGATCATCCGGAGCACCATCCTGCGGGTGTTGTCGCCAGAGGCCATCCGCGGTCGCGTCGCGGCCGTGAACTGGGTGTTCATCGGCGCCTCGAACGAGCTCGGCGCCTTCGAGAGCGGCGTGGCGGCCCACTTCTTCGGGGCGGTCCCCACTGTCGTCGGCGGGGGCATCCTGACCCTTGCCATCGTCGGTGTCGTGTCGTTCGCCGTCCCGAGCCTGCGTCGGTTCGACCTCGACCGGGCGTCCGCCGGGCCGGAGCCGACGGTCACGCCAGCCTAGAGGTCAGGATCGCCTGGACCCGGGCAGCGAGGTCGACGACCCCGGCTGAGCGTCACTCGCCCAGGCGTTCGGCGAGGTACCGGATCGCCATCGGGTAGCGGTATTCGATCGAGCCGTGCCTGGCCTCGAACAGCTCGAAGAACGGCTCCGGGCCGCCCGCGGCGAGGCAGGTCCGGCGGAATGCTTCGGCGCCGAGATCCAGGAAGTACTCGTCCCGGCGTCCGGCGTCGATGTAGATCGCCCGGAGTGACCGCAGCGCGCCCGCGCCGTCCTGTGTCCGTCCCATCCGGACTGGATCCCAGCGCAGCCAGCGTGCCCAGACTTCCGGGATGAGCTCGCCGGTGGCGCTGTCGAACGGATGGCGGACCGTGCCGTCCTCGTCGGCCGAGTAGCAGGACGCCATCGCGTAGGCGTCGACCAGGACGTCGTCGTTCGGCCGGCTGAACGCGGGTCGGCTCCGGAAGTCCGCCGACCAGCGGTCCCACGAGCCTCCGTAGTCGTCGCGCAGGGCGCGGGCAGCGGTGGCGAACTCGGGCTGATAACAGGTCTCGAACAGGGCATCCCCGGCGTGCGTCGCGAGCCCGCCGAACAGGTCCGGTCGAAGCATCGGCGTGACCATCGCGCCGTACCCGCCGCTCGACTTGCCGCTGATCCCGCGGTGCTCGCGAGCCGCCAGGGTCCGGTAGCGGCCGTCCACGAACGGGACAACCTCGTCACACAGGTAGGTGTGGTAGCGGCCGGTCCCGGGCGAATCGAGGAACTGGCTCCCGCCGACCGAGGTCCAGCAGTCGACGAACACGACGATGGCGGGCGGCGGCGCGCCGGCCCCGGATCCTTCGCCGGCGAACAGCGCATCGACGTTCTCCGGCGTGGTCGGCCGGAAGGCCGAGCGGTTCCGCCACATGTCGAGCTGGCCGGTCATCCCCTGGATGAGGTAGATCGTCGGGTAGCGACGGGCCGGAGCCTCGGCATAGCCGGGCGGGAGGTAGACCCACAGCGGCCGCTCGACCGGATCGCCGAGGCGATTGCCCTTGAGAGCCGTGCTGACGATGGTCAGCTCGTCGAGGCGGCCGCGAAGCGGACGGGACCACGGACGCACGACGAACCCTCCTCTGGTTCAGCTCAGCTGGACGCGGCGTCCACTCTAGATGAGACGGTCGATGCAGACGTGCACGCGTCCCACGTCGAGAACGGCCCAACGGGAGTAGGCTCTCCCCTGGTCGTCGCGCGCGCTCCGTTCGAGCGCCCTCCGCGGCCGGCCACCTTCGAGGACCGACCGACCGATGACCCAGCAGCCAACGGCCCCCGCGCCCGACCCGGGAGCGGCCGGCGCCGTCGATTACGACGAGCCGGGCCTTCTCATCCAGCTCGAGCCCGAAGCGGCTCGCTTGCTCGACCGCCACGAGAAGGTGGCGGTCGAATGGTTCCCCCACGACTTCATCCCGTATCGACTCGGTCGCGACTTCGACAAGGAGCCGTGGACGCCCGATCAGCCTCGGCTCACCGGCGTCGCCCAGACGTCGTTCGAGATCGGACTGCTGACCGAGGACAACCTGCCGAGCTACCATCGGCTCATCCACGGGATGTTCGGGGACGGCGACGGCGCCTGGCTCAACTGGGTCGGCCGCTGGACCGCCGAGGAAGGCCGCCATGCGATCGTCCTGCGCGACTACCTGACGGTCACCCGGAACATCGACCCGATCGCCCTCGAGCGCGGCCGGATGACCCAGCTCCAGCACGGCTACGACCACGATTCGCCGGACACGCTCCACGGCCTGGCCTACGTGACCTTCCAGGAGCTGGCGACCCGGATCGCCCACCGCAACACCGGGCGCTACTCCGACGATCCGGTCGCGGACAAGATCATGGTCCGGATCGCCGCCGACGAGAACCTCCACATGGTCTTCTACCGGGACATCATCTCGGCCGCCCTCAAGATCGAGCCATCGGCCGCGGTCCGGGCGATCGTCGACGAGGTGCTCGCGTTCCAGATGCCCGGCGCCGCCATCCCGGGCTTTCTGCGCAAGGCGGCCCAGATCGCCAAGGCGGGGATCTACGACATCCGGGTCCATCGCGACGAGGTCCTGATGCCGGTCATCAAGCACTGGGGCATCTTCGAGCTGAGCGGCCTCGACGCAGCCGCCGAGGCGGCCCGCCGTCAGCTGGCGGAGCATCTGGAGAAGCTCGAGCTGGCCGCCCGGCGCTTCGAGGCCAAGATGGCCGAGTCTCCGTTCCCCCGCATGGCCAGCGCCCGCTGACCCGAACTCGGGCGATCTGCGGGTTCAGGGTTCGAGGACGTCCGCCAGTCGTTCCAGGAAGGGAACCTGCGCTTCCTTGAGCCGGACGCGCGCCTCGGCCGGGTCGAACCAGGCGACCCGGTCGATCTCGGGGAACAGCTCGACTCGGCTGGAGCCCGGTGGCCACTCCATCTCGAACGTGTTGCTCTGCGCGAGGGCGGGGTCGAGGTCGCCCTCGATCGCCCAGGCGACCACCCGCTTGCCGGACTTCTGGTGGATCTCACCGAGCTCGAGTGGGGTCGCGTCCCCGGCCTCGTGCCCGGTCTCCTCGAGGAACTCGCGCCGGGCGACCACCAGAAGTGGTTCGCCGGGATGATCGAGCTCGCCCTTGGGGATCGTCCAGTGGCCGTGATCCTTCGCGGCGTTGTACGGACCGCCCGGATGGGCAAGCAGGACCTCGAGCCGCCCCGCCGCACGACGGTAGAGGAGGATGCCGGCGCTCGTTCGGCCCAGCTTGTCGGCGGTCATCCCGGCGTCCCCGGCGAGTCGGATCCGCCGACGTCGGTTGGGTCGCGCGACGCAACGATCGAGAACGACAGCGGGATCCGGTCGCGCTCCTCCTTCCGAACGTCGCCGTGACCGCCCCACCAGTCCGTCGGATGTTCGGCGACCCGCTCGACGCGGAGACCCGAGCCGAGCACGGCCGTCACGATCTCGCCGAGCGTCCACGACCGAGCGAACTTCCAGCTCTGGTCGGGCTCATCGAGAGACAGGCGGTCGATGTAGCCGGGGGACCAGCCCTTGGAGGCCTCGGGGCCGGCGAAGTAGTCATAGTCGGTGGCGAACCAGCGGCCGTCGTCATCGACATCGAACAGCCATTCGGCTGGGTGACCCTCGAAGATGACCAGGCGACCGCCCGGGGCCACGAGCCGGCCGAGGACCGCCGCCCAGGCGGCCAGGTCCTGGATCCAGATCAGCGAACCGCGGCCGGTGTAGAGCAGGTCCGCCGTCCCGTCGAGCGCGTGGGGCGTCTCGAGGACGTCGGCCAGGATCCATTGCGCGGGCGCACCGGTGGCAGCCGTCAGGCGAGCGGCGAGGTCCAGCATCCGGGAGCTGAAATCGACCCCGACGACCTCGTCCGCGCCGAGGTTCCAGAGCGACAGGGAATCGCGGCCGCCGGCACATTGGAGGTGGATCGCCCGGCGGCAGCGGCCATGCAGATCGCCGATGAGCTCGAGCTCGGGAGGCAGGAGGTTCGTGGCGCCGCTCCGAATGAGATCGATGGCCTCGGCGAGCCAGCCCTCGTAGCGCTCGGCCGCCTCGTCCCAGGCGGCCCGGTTGGCCCGATGCATCGCCCGGACGTCGGTCCGCTCGGCGGGCGTCGCGGGCCGGACCAGGTCGGAGCCGGGATCCGGGTCGCTCGTCACGAGGTGGAGTCTAGCGACGCGTGTCAGTCGCCGCGGCTCCCGAACCTGGAGACCTGACCGCCGGCCGTCGAGCGACTCGCGAGGCTTGAGGCCGCCGGCATCGCCGGGATCGCCACGGTGGCGACGCCGCTGCCGTGAGGTGATCACGAGCCGGTCGCGGATCCGGCGAGACCGGGCTCGCCCAGTACCCGATCAGGGCCCACCCCGGTCAGGCAGTGGCTCCGCCGCCAGGCGGCCGAGCCGCCGGGCTCGTCTCGCCCGATCGTCCGGCGGCCGATCCGTCGCGCCGGTAGCATGGTCGGAGATGCACGCGGAGCCGCTCCGAGGGTCGGTCCCGACCCGCCGCGCGCCAGCCGATGGAGGCCGGAGGCGAGCCCGATCGCCCGGCGGAGAGGACGGTCCCGGACCGATGAGTGGGTTGCCTGAGCGAGCGAGCGTCGTGGTCATCGGAGCCGGCATCGTCGGCAACTGCATGGTCCATCACCTGGCCAAACTGGGTTGGCGGGACATCGTCCTGATCGAGAAGGGCCCGCTGCCGAACCCGGGCGGATCGACCGGTCACGCGTCCAACTTCATCTTCCCGACCGACCACAACAAGGAGATGGCGGCGCTCACCCTGGACAGCGTCCGGCAGTACCAGGAGCTCGGCGTCTTCACCCAGAGCGGCGGGATCGAGGTCGCCCGGACACCGGAGCGGATGGAGGAACTCAAGCGTCGGCTGGCGTCCGCGAAGTCGTGGGGCATCGAGTCCGAGCTGATCAGCCCGGAGCGGGTCACGGAGCTCGTCCCGTACATCGACCCGTCGGTCATCCTGGGCGGTTGGTACACGCCCAGTGTCGGGGTGGTGGATTCGCTCCGGGCCGGCACGCTGATGCGCGAGGCCGCCGTGGCGAAGGGGGCGCTGATCATCTCGGCCATGACCGAGATGATCGGGATCGACGTCGTCGATGGACGGATCGCCGGCGTCCGGACGGACAAGGGCGACATCGCGACCGACACCGTGGTCATCGCCTGTGGCATCTGGAGCCCGCGGATCGCCCGGATGGCGGGCGGGTCGATCCCGCTCACGCCGGCCGTCCACCAGATGATCAGCGTCGGCCCGGTTCCGCAGTTCGCCGACACGGTCGGCGAGATCGTCTTCCCGATCGTCCGGGACATGGACACGAACATGTACGAGCGCCAGCACGGCGGTGACCTCGAGGTCGGCTCGTACGCCCACCGCCCGATCCTGATGTCGCCCGACGACATCCCGTCGCTCGAGGAAGCGGCCCTGTCGCCGACCGAGCTACCGTTCACGGACGACGACTTCGACCCACAGATGGAGCACGCGCTCGAGCTGGTCCCCACCGTCCTGGGCGATGAGCGGGTCGGCGTCCGCTATGCGATCAACGGGCTGCTCTCGCTGACGCCGGACGGGATGCCCATCCTGGGCGAGCTCCCCGAGGTCAAGGGTCTATGGTCCGCCGCTGCGATCTGGATCAAGGAGGCGCCGGGGATCGCCCGAGCCGTCGCCGAGTGGATGACCCTTGGGACGCCCGAGATCGACTGTCACGCCTCGGACGTGGCTCGCTTCTACGATCACCAGCGAACGGCCGCCCATGTCGAGGCACGCAGCGCCGAGGGCTTCAACAAGACCTACGGGATCACCCACCCGATGGAGCAGTGGGCGTCGAACCGCGACGTCCGGCTCAGCCCGGTGCACCGTCGCCAGCGCGAGCTCGATGCCGTCTTCTTCGAGGCCGCCGGCTGGGAGCGCCCGTTCTGGTACGGCGCCAACGCGCCGCTCCTGGCCGAGTTCGGCGAGCGGGTCATGCCTCGCGCGGCCGAGTGGGAGTCGCGCTGGTGGTCGCCGATCGTCAATGCCGAGCACCTGGCGATGCGTGAGCGAGTCGGGCTGGTCGACCTGGCCGCATTCGCCATCTTCGACGTGACCGGACAGGATGCCCTCGCCTACCTCCAGGGCCTGGTCGTCGGGCAGATGGACGTGCCGGTCGGTCGGGTGGTCTACACCCCGCTCCTGAGCGAGAGCGGCGGGATCATGGCCGACCTGACGATCATCCGGCTCGGCGCCGACCGCTTCCGGGTGGTGACCGGTGGCGGGATGGGGATGCGCGACAAGAAGTGGTTCACGGACCACCTGCCGGCAGACGGCTCGGTCCAGGTCCACGACCAGACGTCCGCCCTGTACACCCTCGGGCTGTGGGGACCGCGCGCCCGCGACCTGGTGAGCGCCGCGACGAGCGCCGACCTGTCCGATGCGGCGTTCCCGTTCGGGACCGCCCAGACCGTCGACATCGGCAGCGTCCGCACGTCGATGTCGAGGATCTCGTACGTCGGCGAGCTCGGTTGGGAGATCTACTGCCCGATGGAGGAAGGCCTCCGGCTGTGGGATTCGCTGTGGGAGGCCGGCCGCCCGTTCGGGCTGGCCGCGGTCGGCATCGGCGTGTATGGGACGACCGGCCGGATCGAGAAGGGCTACCGCGCCCATGGCGCCGAGCTGGAGCTCGATTTCGACCTGGTCGAGGCTGGCATGGCCAGGCCGAAGGTCAAGGACGCCGACTTCGTCGGCAAGGCGGCCTACCTCGAGCAGCGCTCGCGACCGCCGGCCGCCGTGCTGTGCACGCTCACCCTCGATGACGCTACGGCGGCCTCCGGCGTGAAGCGCTACATGATGGGCCGCGAGCCGATCCTCACCCCCGACGGACGGTCGCTGATCGATGCCAAGGGCCGTCGCTCATACGTCACGAGTGCCGGCTCGGCGCCCTCGCTGGGCACCCACCTGCTGATGAGCTACCTCCCGCCGGACAGCGCCGTGGTCGGGACGAAGCTCGCGGTCGAGTACTTCGGCGAGCGCTACCCGGTGACCGTCGCGGTCGCCGGCAGCACGCCGCCCTTCGATCCGGACAACGCGAGGATCCGCGGGTGAACGTCCTGGTCTGTGTCAAGCGCGTCCCGGAGACCGGCGGTCGAGTGACCCTGACCGACGACGCCCAGGACATCGACACGCGGTTCCTCGGCTTCACGGTCAGCCCGCACGAGGAATGCGCGGTGGAGGAGGCGGTTCGGATCGTCGGGGCGAACGGGGGCGCCGCCACGGTCCTGACCCTCGGTCCGGAGGCTGCCACCGACCAGCTCCGCGATGCGATGGCGATCGGCATGGACCGGGCGATCCTGCTCGAGACGGATGGTCGGGACTGGGATCCGGTCGCGACCGCAGCAGCCATCGTCGACGCGGTCCGCGCCGAGACCGAGGCTGGCACCACCTATGACCTCCTCCTGTTCGGCAACGAGGCTGCCGACAGCGGCGACTACCAGGTCGCGATCCGGGTCGCGGTCGCGCTTGGCCTGCCCTGCATCAGCGGTGTCAAGTCGCTCGAGATCCACGACGGCGTGGCCACCGCCCGGCGCGAGGCCGCCGGCGGGTGGGAGGTCTTCGAGGTGCCGCTGCCGGCGGTCGTCTCGGTCCGCGAGGGGATCAACCTTCCGCGCTACCCGTCCGTCCCGGGGCGGCTCCGGGCCAAGAAGAAGGAGATCGCGCGGTCCGTGCCGGCCCCGCGACCGAGCGGACCGACGAAGCTCCGGCTGCGCCTGCCGGCCGAGCAGGAGCGCAGCGTCGAGATCCTCGGGACGGGGGCCGAGGCCGCGCCGGCCGTGGTCGAGCTGCTGGTCCGACTCGGGCTGGTGTCGGCATGATCCTCGTCTTCGTCGAGCACGACGGGCTGCTTCCAAGTCGCTCCTCGCTCGAGGCGCTGACCGTGGCAGGCCGGCTGGCCGGGTCGACCGGGGTCCCGTTGGAGGCCATCCTGTTCGGCCAGGACGCCGCGGTCGTCGCGGTCGGTCTCGGCGCGGCGGGTGTGGCCACGGCCCTGACCCTGAGCCACGAGTCGCTCGACGAGTACGCACCGGCAGCCTGGGGACGCAGCCTCGGCAGCCTTGCCGCGGAGCGCGGCGCGACGGTCGTCCTGGCCGCCGGCAGCGATCGGGGCAACGAGGTGCTGGCCTACGCCTCGGCGATGGCCGACGCCGCGATGGCCGCGAACTGCACCGAGATCACCCCGGGCGAGCCGTTCCTGGTGACCCGCCAGCGGTGGGGCGGCAGCCTCCTCGAGGATGCGCGACTCGACGGCTCGCCGCGCTTCCTGACCATCGCCGAGCACGCCGTCGAGCCGGAGACCGCGACCGCCCCGACCTCGGTCGAGCTGATCGCGGTCCGGCCGGAGCCGACCGCAGCCGACCTCCGAGTGCGCGTCGTCGGCCGGGTCCCGCCCAAGGCCGGCCTGGTCTCGCTGGCCGACGCTCGCGTCGTCGTGGGTGGCGGTCGCGGCGTGGGGGCGGACGGTTTCGGCCAGATCGAGGAGCTGGCCGTCCTGCTCGGCGGCGCGGTCGGCGTGTCGCGGGTCGTAACCAGCGCCGGCTGGCGGCCCCACGCGGAGCAGGTCGGCCAGACGGGGACCCGGATCGCGCCCGACCTGTACATCGCCTGCGGGATCAGCGGCGCCATCCAGCACATCGTCGGATGCAAGGCCGCCAAGTCGATCCTGGCCATCAACACCGATCGCGATGCGCCGATGATGAGCAAGGCCTCGTACGCGGTCATCGGTGACCTGCACCAGGTGGTGCCGGCGATCTCGGCCGAGATCCGGCGGGTCACCGGCCGGTAGTCGCGGCGCTCGGCCGGTCAGCTCCCCTGGGCCATGCTCCAGATCGTCCAGTATTGCGTCCGGAGTCGACGCGGCTGCTCGAGGACGGTCCGGATGGCGAACGCGATGTCCTCCGGCTTGAGGTAGGTCTGCAACTCGGGCATGTCCTCGGTCCGCCCGGTGCCGATGGCGAACTCGGTCGAGGTCCCGGCCGGTCCGATCGTGGTCACCCGGATCCCCTTGTCGCGCAGCTCGCGGTCGAGCGCGCCGGCCAGGCCGACCTGGGCGAACTTGGTGGCCGCATAGACCGCCTCGTCAGCACCGCCGCGGAACCCGGCCACCGAGGCCACGATGACGATGTCGCCGCGGCCGCTCTTGAGCATCTCGGGAACCGCGGCCCGGATCGGCCAGACGGTCCCGGCGACGTTCGTGTCGAGCATCGTGGCCAGCGCGGCATCGGTGTTGTCGAGGATGCCGCCGTACATCCCGATGCCCGCGTTCGCGACCAGGCTGTCCAGCCGCCCGAACCGGTCGACCGCCTCGTGGATCAGGCGACGGCAGTCGTCCGGCGAGCGGACGTCCATCTCGACCGCCACGGCCTGCCCTGGGAACTCCTTCTCGAGGGCCTCGAGCCGCTCGCGGCGACGCGCCCCAAGGACGACGTTCGCCCCTGCCCGAGCCAGCTCGCGGGCGGTCGCGCGGCCGATCCCCGCGCTGGCACCGGTGATCGCCACGACCGCGCCCTTGAGGTCTTCCATCCCGCCTCCTCGATGGCCGTCGGCTTGCTCGCCGACACGCCCATCAACCATACGACGAGACGATCCCGTCGTGTCGCGGTCGTGCGCCGGAAGCCCCGTGATCGTCGTCAGTCGACCCGTGTGATCGACGCCGATCAACCCTTTGCGAGCTGCTGCTGCGCCCAGGCGTAGAGGGCGTCGTAGACGGGCAGCTCGAGCCGGAGCTGCTCTTCGTCGGAAACGCCCAGCTGCAAGAAGCCGGCGGCGATCGCCTCCAGGCCCCGCGACTGCGGGGTGAGGTCGCTGTCTTCCGAGATATCGGCGCCGTGGATGACCTTGGCCATCAGGGCCAGCGCGGCGTCCCCGCCGAGGTCGTAGTCCTCGACGAGCGTCTCGAACGTGCAGCCCCCGTTGCGGTGGGTGTACTTCGCGCCCGGCGCATCGAAGCTCAGCGCGCCCTCGCGTTCCGCGTAGGACAGGACGTCGTCGCCAGCGACGTAGACGATCTCCGCCTCGGGATCGATGAACCGGCGGATGAGCCACGGGCAGGCGATCCGATCGGTGTGAGGATGCTCGCGGGTGACCCATCTCATCGGAACTCTCCCGTTGTGCGGGCCGACGGAACGGCCGAACTGGCGGCATCGGATCGGGTCAGGGCCGAAACATGTACCGGCTGGGAGTTGGAGCGGGAGACGGGTCTCGAACCCGCGACATTCAGCTTGGAAGGCTGACGCTCTACCGACTGAGCTACTCCCGCGTCGACCTCAACCTACCACGGGGGGCCGGCTTCGGGCCCGGCTCTCCGAACAGCGGTGACCGTTCAACTGGGCACGAACTTCTGGATGCTGCGGCTGCCGCGATCCAGTCCGATCCACGACTCCGAGGCTTCGGCGACGTAGAAGCTGCCCTCGGAATCGACGGCGATGCCGTGCGGCGCACAGAACAGCCCGGGCCCTGGATCGTTGTGGACTCGGCCCCTGACCATCGGCGCCCGCGACGGCGCGTCGGGAAGGGCGAGGGCGACTCCACCGATCTCGGCGTCGTCGACCTCCACCCCGTCGCCCCAGCGAGCCAATACCGCGCCGGCCCGGCTGAGGACCGTGACCCGGTGGGACAGCTCGGCGACGTAGAACGCGCCGTCCGGACCTTTCCTGACGCTCTGCGGCAGGCGCAGGCCAGCCCATTCGCCGAGATACTCACCCACGGGGGTGAAGAACTGGACCCGGTTGTTGAATCGGTCAGCGGCATACACGGTGTCGTTGTCGTCGTGGTCGATGAACACGCTGTGGACCGTGTTGAACTCCCCGGGCCCGCTCCCGGGAGAGCCCCAGGAGAACTTGAGCTCGCCCTCCGGGCTGAAGCAGTGGATCCTGGCGTTGCCGTAACCGTCACTGACGTAGATGTCGCCGTTCGATGCGACCGTGGCGTGGGTCGGCCGGTTGAACGGCTGCCCACTGAACGCCGGAGCGTTCTGGTTGGCGCGGCCAAGGGTCAGGACGAGCTTGCCGTCGTTCGACCACTTCCGAACGGTGTGGTCGCGGCTGTCGGCCGTGTAGACGAAGCCATCCGGCCCGACGCTGAGCCCATGGGGGAAGGTGAAGTAGTTCTCGCCCATCTCACCCCAGGCGTCCAGAAAGCGCCCCTCCCTGTCGAAGATCATCACCGGATGGGTGCCACGACAGAAGACGTATACGTTGTCGTCGCCGTCGACGCCGACGTCGGCGACCTCGACGAACGTCCAGCCCTTCGGACGCCTGAAGAACCCCTCGACCACCTCGTATCGATCGCGCCCGATCTCGACGTCCACTCGGCCCTCCGCTGAGCTCACCAAGGCGGAGCGTAGCGCCGCTCGCGCGGTCGCGACGAGCGGTCCGGTCCGATCCGTCGGCATTCGTTGCAAGCATGCACCGGGACTATCGGCCGTTAACCCCGGGACCATTGACAGGCTGCCCGGGGTACCGCTGTATAGGGACACCGCCGCCCTGCCGGCACCTGCCCGAGAACCTGGGGGAACCTGTCATCGCCACACCGGCCGCCGTCATCGCCACACCGGCCGCCAGTGCCACACCGGTCGCCAACGCCAGCGGAGCGCCGACCGTCGGCCCGACCACGTCGGCGGCCGCCGCAGTGGCGCTCGAGCTCCGGGCTCTCGGGGTCGAACACTTCTTCCTCATGACGGGCCGTGACAACAAGCTGTGGATCGCCCTGGAGGCCGTCGGGATCCGCCAGGTCCTGGCGCGGAGCGAGTCGGCCGCGGTCTACATGGCCGATGCCTACGCCCGCCTGCTCGGGCGGCCGAGCTTCGTCTACGGTGCCTATGGCCCGGGGGCAGCCAACGTGGCCGGGGCCATGGCCGAGCCGTTCTGGTCAGGCAGCCCGGTCGTCGCCCTGACGTCCGCGATGCGCCGGGCGGATCGGTTCCGCAGGGAGTACCAGGAGCTCGACCAGCCGGCCCTGTTCGCCTCGGTGACCAAATGGGGTGTCGAGGCGTCGATCCCGTCGCAGGTCGCGAAGCTCGTCCGCGAGGCTGCCCGGCATGCGCTCAACGGACCCCCCGGCCCGGTCTATCTGGGCATCCCGAGCGATCTGTTCGAGGAAACGGTCGCGGACTACCGACCGCCGGCGGCAGCCGACAGACCGCTCGAGCTCCCGCTCTCCCGCCCGGCTCCCACGGACGCCGATGCCGACGCGGTCGTCCGGGCCCTGACCGGTGCGAACCGCCCGATCATCCTGGCCGGCAACGGCATCCATCAATCCGGCGCGTACGAGGCGTTGCGGCTCGTCGCCGAGCGGCTCGGGATTCCCGTCGTCACCAGCAGTGCGGGCAAGGGCAGCATCGCCGAGACGCATGACCTGGCGCTGGGTAGCGTCGGACGCTACTCGCGGAACTACGCCAACGCCGCCCTGCGCGACGCCGATGTGGTCCTGGCGATCGGTACCCAGCTCGGCGGCCTGGTCACCGACTCGTATCGATTGATCGACAAGGACGCGAAGCTCATCCACGTGAACGTCGACCCGGACGTGATCGGGCTGAACTTCCCGACCCACCTCGGGCTGGTCGCCGACGCGCGGACATTCCTGAGTGCGGTACTCGACGCCAGCGACCGGGCCGGCGCCCGGCCATCGGCGGCAGCCTCCGCCCACGCCGCCGTCCTGGCCCAGGAGCGTGCCGCCTGGCGCGAGCGCCGGGCCGGTCTGGCGGCTCGCGACGGCAGCGACGGTGGTCCGATGCGTCCCGAGGCCGTGATGGCCGAGGTCGAGGCGCAGATGGCCGACGATGCCATCCTCGTCGCCGACACCGGATACGCCGCCGCGTGGGGTGGGGCACTCGCCGAGGTCAGGCGCGCGGGACGTCAATTCCTGCGCGCCGACGGGTCCCTGGGCTGGGCGTTCCCGGCTTCGCTCGGGGCCCAGCTGGCGCTGCCCGACCGCCAGGTCATCTGCATCACCGGGGATGGCGGCTTCGGCTATCACATCGGTGAGATCGAAACCGCCATCCGGCTGCGGCTGCCCGTCGTGGTGATCGTCCTCAACAACCAGACCCTGGCCTTCGAGGCGCACGTGCAGGCGCTCCTGTACGGCAAGGTCGTCCCGGAGGTCAACGACTTCCACGATGTCGACTACGGCCTCGTCGCCCGTGCCTTCGGCGCGAACGGCTTCCGGGTGACCACCGCGGCCGAGTTCCGAGAGGCGCTCGCCGCGGGTCTGGAACGACGCGGCCCGACGATCATCGACGCGGTCATCGACCCCGAGGCGATCGCCCCTGTGACGCGCTACGATCGCGTCCGGGTTCGCGAGCTATGACGATCACCGCCCGGGATGTCCACATCCCCGATGCGCCCGGGATCGACACGGTCCGACAGCTGGCCGAGCGCTGCTCCAACTGGGGTCGCTGGGGACCCGACGATGAGCTCGGGACGCTGAACCACATCCTTGACAGCGATGTCGTCGCGGCCTCGAGCCTCGTCCGCTCGGGACGGGTGTTCTCGCTGGCGATCCCGCTCGACGAGAACGGTCCGCAGACAGGCGGTTTCGGTCGGTTCAACCCGATCCACTTGATGATCCGCGACGGGAACGCGGCGGCGACCGGCACGGTCGTGCGCGACTTCTATGGCGGGCGCGATCGCTGGATCCGCGGCACCGATGATCTGCTGATCCTGCCGCTCCAGTCCGGGACGCAGTGGGACTCGCTCGCCCACATCGTCTTTGACAATCGGATCTACAACGGCTACGACGCGACGATGGTCGGGAGCAAAGGGGCGCTCCGCAACGACATCGCCAACGCGCGCGACCGGGTCGTCGGCCGAGGCGTGCTGCTCGACGTCGCACGCAGTCGCGGCCGCACCTGGCTCGAACCGGGCGACCAGATCCACGTCGAGGACCTCGAGGCCTGTGCCAGCTCGCAAGGGGTGACCGTCGGTCGCGGCGACATCGTCCTGATCCGGACGGGACAGATCGCCCAGTGCCGCGCGGAGGGAACCTGGGGGGCGTACGCCGGCGGTCCGGCGCCGGGACTCGCCCTCGACGCGGCGACCTGGATCTTCGACCATGAGCTGGCAGCCATCGCGACCGACACATGGGGCATGGAGGTCCTTCCCAACCAGACCTCGGACGTATTCCAGCCGCTCCACATCATCCTGATCGTGCACACGGGCCTGCTCGTCGGCGAGATCTTCGATCTCGAGGGGCTGGCCGACGATTGCGCTGCCGACGGCCGCTACGAGTTCCTGTTCACGGCTCCGCCCCTGCCGATCACGGGCGGCGTCGGTTCGCCGGTGAATCCGCTGGCGATCAAGTAGGGGCGATGCCGCCCGACGCACGAGTGCCCGAGGTCGACCGCGGCGCGGTCGGCCAGATCCAGGGCTCGAGCCTGCTCCTGATCGACCGGTTGACCTCGCCGTGGGCTGTCGCCGGGGTCCACCGGGCTGCGTCCCGAGTCGCGCAGGCTACGTGCCCGCTGATCCTCGCCCGGTCGGGCCCCGGACCTGACTGACCGCGCGACCCGCCCGACGGGCGATGATCTGCCACACCCCGCTGACGGCAGGCAGCGGGTCGCGCCACCAGAAGAGCGCCCGATCGCCGCGCAACCAAGGCTCGAGGACCGGTCCCTCCGGTCGGCGGAAGTGGCTCCACGCCCGGACGATGGCGGTCGCGTCCGGGATCTCGTACATGCCGTAGCGACCGGGCCGGTACGGCGCCGGGGCACGGACCGGCAACTCCAGCGCGTCGAGGTAGGCCAGCCACGGCAGGTCGAGCCCGGCCTTCGCGATGTGGCCGATGAGCCAGAACGGGCGTGGGTTGACCTCGATGATCTTGAACCGTCCGTCGCGCTCGTCGAGCTTGAACTCGACGTTGAAGATGCCCCGATAGCCGAGCTCGACGAGAAGCGTTCGCAGGGCCGGCAGGCAATCCTCGACATCGGCCAACGGGATCGTCACGTCCGAGCAGGTATTGGCCAGCCTCGGCGGGTCCATCCTCACCCGACGGCGGGCGACCATCGCCGTGATCGTCGCATTGCGGTCCACGAAGCCGTCGATCAGGTACGTCTTCGACATGTTCCCGGGGATCCATTCCTGGAGCATGAACGTGATCCCGGCCGCGCTCGCCTGATCGACGAGGCGGACCGCCTCGGCGCGCGAATGGATGAACGAACCCTTCGTCCCGAAGCGTTTGTTGTGGCGCTGCGATTCGGTCGGCTTGAGGAACCCGTGGACCAGGTCGTCATCGGTGGCGAGCTCGAGGTCGGCCGGCCCGCCGATCGGCAACGTCCGAGGCCGCGGCAGGTCGAGCCGCTCGACCAGGGCCCGGAACCGATCCTTGTCGACGAGCTGCTCGACCGCCGCTCGCGGGGCCACGCTGGCGGGAAATCGCTCGCGCAGCTCCGCCGGCAGGCCGGCGACGGCGAGCGCCCACTGGTCGCTGCAGGCGATGAGAACCGCCCGCGGCAGGCGGAGCGACTCGAGGTAGCGGGCCAGGGCGTCCGAGTCCGAAGATTCGGGCAGTGTCCGCTCGGCCGGGCGATACCAGCGCGATCGGACGATGATGTTCGTCGTCTCGTCGACGACGAAGCACGGGATCCCCCGCTCCGCGAGCACGCGCAGGACCCCCAGCGCGGCGATGTGCGCGCCGAAGATCAGGACCGGAGTCGGAGGAGTCGGCCGAGCGGTCGCCACGTCACCATTATGTCGGGCACCGACGCGCCGGTTCAGGGCTTGCCAGCGGTCGACACCGCGCTCCCGGCCGACCATCCCGGCGGTGCCCTCGATCGGACCATCGGGTGGGGCCGTTCGGCTCTCACGAAGACATCCGATGGCCGTTGCGAGCGGAGTCGAGCACGCCCGACACTCGACCCACATGGCACTCCTTCAGGAGGCACGATGAGATGGACGACGACCGCCGCGCATCGCCTGACCGGGAGCGTCCTCGCGCCCTCGTCTGGGTCGACTCCCAGGCGGCCATCGTCGTTCGATGGGAGGACCACCAGGCCAAGATCGAGCGGGTTACCTCCGAGGTACCGGACCACACCAAGTCGACCGGCCATCTCCGCCACGATCCGGCCATCCGGCACGGCGGCGGTCGATCACAGGACGCCGAGGAGTCCCGCCGACATGAGTATCTGACCCGGTTCATGAAGGACGTCACGCGTCGACTCCCCGAGGATGCCGACCTGACCGTCCTCGGCCCTGGAGCCACCCACGAGCATCTGATCAAGTCCATCCGGGTGTCGGACGGCGAGCACCACCGCAACCGTCAGGTCGCCGGCCGGCGCTCCTCCCGGATGACCAACCGCCAGCTCGTGGCCATGCTCCGCGAGCTCGAGGGTGAGGAGGCCCCGCGTCGGACAGCCGCCGAAGCCGCGCAGCTTGAGGCCGCGCACCACCGTGACGGTGCCCACCGGCGCGAGGCTGCGCACTTCCGCGACGACGGCCGAGACCGCGAGGTCGCGCCTCACTGACCGCCGCGACGAGCGAGCCGTCCGAGCGGCTTGCGCCACTCGGACGGCCCCTCGGTCTCCTCCCGAGTTGGTCAGCGTGCGATGACGACCGTGGTGTCCGCGTGCGTCGCGACGTGCTCGGAGACGCTTCCCTGGAGGAACCGCTCGAACGCGCTCAGGCCCCGGGCGCCGATCACGATCGTGTCGAAGTGGCCCTTGGCGGCGATCCGCTCGATGGTCGTCGCCGGGTCGCCGGCGGGCTCCATCAGCTCGGCTTCGATGCCAAGCTCGCGAAGCGCCGTGGCCGCCTCATGCAGCTGGGTCTTGTGAACCGTGGGATCGTCCCACGGATCGATCGGCGAGCGGCCGGGATGCACCGGCACGACGCTGATGACCGTCACACTCGCATCGAACTTCTTGGCCAGATCGGCGGCCGTCGCGAGCGCCTTCTGCGCGGGCTCGGCGCCGTCGTAGGCCAGCAGGATCCGTTTCATCGTGACTCTGCTCCTTTCCGGCGGGACCCGACCGAGTGGGGTCGATATCCCGAACCGAGCCTGCGCCGAGGAGGGCGTCGGCGCACCGGCCCCAAGTCACGACTGGACGTGCCATCCGGCCCTGCCGAATGGTCCGAACTCGGGGACCCGCCAGACAAGGGCCGAACGTCACTTCCGATCGGGTCATGGGACCGATGCGAGCGGGCGAACTGCCGGATCACGATGGCCGCATGACAGTGGAGGGGGCGCCTCGGACCGATCCGCCGTTGCCGGTTGGCGCGGTGATGACCCCGTTCCCGGTGGTCGTCCGAGCCGACACGCCGCTCGAGGAGATCGCCGAGCTGCTCGCCGAGAACGACATCTCCGGTCTGCCGGTCATCGATGCCTACGGTGTCCTCGTCGGCGTGGTCAGCCACACGGATCTGATCCGAGCTGCCGTATCGTCCGGTCACGGGTCCCGCCTGTGGAGCGGCTACACGGCCCGTCATGTGATGAGCCGGCATCCTGTCGTTGCCCACTCGGACACGCCGCTGGTCGAGGCGGCCCGTCGGCTCGAGCACCACGGGATCCACCGCCTGGTCATCGTCGCCGCCGATGAGACGACTCCGATCGGGGTCGTCACGGTGGACGACCTCCTGCCGGTCCTGGTCGATGCCTCCGAAGCGCTGGGGGCCCTCCCCAAGCCGCATCGGCATCGGCTCTAGACATTCCTGTCAGCCCTGAACCGTCAGTGACGTCTGGCCACGCCATACGGGCCGAACGGCACACGGCCGAGGGTCACCCGTTGCCTACCGTTGAGAGCGAACAGGAGGTTGCCTGATGATCCGCGGATCTCAGTCTGGATCGCTCCGGGACACGTGGTTCGGGGCCCGTCTACCGGAGGTTCAGCTCACCCGACTCGAAGCGCTGGTGGGGTCCGCCTCGTACCAGGCCGGTGCACAGATCCTGCGCGAGGGCGATCTCACGCGTGACCTGGGGATCGTCGTCCAGGGGCGGGTCGCGCTCCGTCTCCGGGTTCCAGAGCGGGGCATGACCACGATCCTGACGGTCGAGGCCGGCGAGATCATCGGCTGGTCGGCCGTCGTGCCGCCTCACCGCTCGACCTCGACCGTCGTCGCCGTCGTGCCGACGGACCTCCTGCTCATCGACGGGGCGGGATTGCGGGCCGCACTGGACGCCGACCCGGTCCTTGCGGCTGCCGTCTATCAGTCGCTGCTCGAGGCGGTGGCCAGCCGGCTGACCGGCACCCGGATGCAGCTCCTCGACCTCTTCACCCAGCATCGAGATGAACCGTGGTGATCCCCTCCTCCGTCGATCCCGGCTTCCTGCCGCGAGCCGGTCTCGACCGACTCCTCGACCTGCTGACCGCCGACGGTCGGCGGGTCATCGGGCCGACCATCAGCCAGGGCGCCGTCGTCTACGACGAGATCCACCGAGCCGCCGACCTGCCATCCGGCTGGACGGCCGACCAGGCCCCCGGGTCCTACCGACTCAGGTCGACCGGCACGGACCGCCAGTTCGACTATGCGGTCGGGCCGACCTCCTGGAAGCACGAGACCTTCCCGCCCCGGGTGCCGCTCACGATCGGGCGGCGGGTGAACGGCCAGGTCACCTTCGAGGATGCGGTCCCGGTTGCGCCGCTTGTCGCCTTTCTCGGCGTTCGCGGATGCGAGATCGCCGCGCTCCTGACCCAGGACACCGTCCTCGCTCGAGGGCCGGCCGTGGATCGCGATTACGCCGCGCGAAGGGCGGCCGCCCTGGTCATCGCCGTCGAGTGCGTGACGCCGGCTGACACCTGTTTCTGCACCTCGATGGGCACCGGCCCGGAGGTCACCGCTGGGTTCGACCTGGCCATGACCGAGCTCGACGACGGGTTCGTGGTGCGGGCCGGCTCGCCGGCCGGCGAGCGGCTCCTTGAGCGTCTCGAGCTGTCCCCCGCCGACGAGGCTCGGACCTCGGCCGCGCGATCGGCGGTCGCCGCCGCGCGCGAGCTGATGGGTGACCCGGTCCCGACCGGCGGGCTTCCTGCCCGCCTCAGCGCGGCCGCCGAAAGCCCGCGCTGGGCGGAGATCGCCGAACGCTGCCTGGCGTGCGCCAACTGCACCCTGGTCTGTCCGACCTGCTTCTGCACGAGCGTCACCCAGGTGTCGGACCTCGACGGTCTCGAGGCAACGGCCGAACGCACCTGGGACAGCTGCTTCACCCTCGGCTTCTCGCGGGTGGCCGGCGGCAACTTCCGACCGCGGGTCCAGGATCGCTACCGCCAGTGGCTGACCCACAAGTTCGCCACGTGGTGGGACCAGTTCGGCTCGTCCGGCTGCGTCGGCTGCGGCCGGTGCATCACCTGGTGCCCGGTCGGGATCGATGTCCGTGCAGAGCTGCTGGCGGTGGCACCACCGCCGACCGAGCTGAGCGATGCCACGACCCAGATCATCGGAGTCCCCGGTCCTGAGCGGATCGAGGCCGTCCCAGGACCGACCACCCCCGCCCTCCTGACGGCGATGACGCCGCTGTCGGACGCGGTCGAGTCGCCGACCTACTCGCGGGCGTTCGTCGCCGAGCGACGGCGAGAGACCGTCGACACGGTCACCATCCGGTTCGACACCGACGACCCCGACCTTCTCGCCGGCCGTCCCGGCCAGTTCGTGATGGCCGCCCTGCCCGCGTTCTCGGCCGCGCCGATCTCCGTGTCGCGGTTCCACCCCGACGGCCTCGAGCTGACCATCCGGGCAGCGGGGGCTGCCACGCGCGCCATGTGCGGGCTGCGCCGCGGCGACTCGCTCGGCCTGCGTGGACCGATGGGCCGCGGTTGGCCGGTCGACGCGGCCGAGGGACATGACGTCGTCATCGTGACCGGCGGCATCGGCCTCGCGCCGTTGCGGCCGCTGGTCGACGCCCTGTTCGCCGAACGCACCCGCTTCCGCGAGATCAGCCTGCTGTATGGCGCCCGCAGCCCGTCCGATCGGCTGTACGTCGAGGAGCTGTCCGAGCTGGCGGCTCGGCCCGACCTGGACGTCGGCCAGATCGTCGATCGGGCCGGACCGGATTGGTTCGGTCGCGTCGGCGTCGTCACCAGCCTGTTCGACCAGCGCCACCTGGACGGCTCGAAGGCCGTGGCCTTCGTGTGCGGACCGGAGCGGATGATGACGGCCACCGTCGACGTGCTGCGCGACCGCGGCGTGACCGACGATCGGATCTTCGTGACCCTCGAACGACACATGGAGTGCGGCGTCGGCCTGTGCGGTCATTGCCAGCTTGGCAAGGCGTTCGTCTGTCGCGACGGCCCGGTCTTCTCGCTCGCCGAGATGGGCCCGGCCTTCGGACGGGAGGGATTGTGATGACCGGCGCCGTGCGAGCCATGATCGCGTCACGACCGCGACTCGGGATCATGAAGTTCGCTTCATGCGACGGCTGCCAGCTGACCATCCTCGACCTCGAGGACCAGCTCCTCGACCTGCTCACCCGGTTCGACCTGGTCGAGTTCGCCGAGGCGTCGTCCTACCGCTCGTCCGGCCCATTCGATGTCGTGCTGGTCGAGGGCTCGGTCAGCACTCCCGAGCAGGCCGAGGAGATCGTCCGCATCCGGCGCGAGACGCCGCTGCTGGTCACGATCGGAGCGTGCGCCACCGCCGGCGGGATCCAGGCCCTGCGCAACTGGGCCGACCACGATGCATACCGGGCGGCCGTGTACGCCCATCCCGAATACGTCGAGTCGCTGGCGACGTCGACCCCGATCTCCGATCACGTGGCGGTCGACGGCGAGCTGCGCGGCTGCCCGATCGATCCGGGCCAGCTGCTCGAGCTGCTGACCGCCCTGACCGTCGGCCGTCGGCCGCAACTGCCCGACGAATCGGTCTGCCTCGAGTGCAAGCGACGCGGCACGGTGTGCGTCCTGGTGACCGGCAGCGGCCCGTGCCTCGGCCCCGTCACCCACACGGGGTGTGGGGCGCTGTGCCCCGCCTATGCCCGCGGCTGTTATGGCTGCTTCGGGCCGCGTGAAGGAGCCAACGGCGCCAGCCTCGCCACCTGGTTCAAGCGGGATGGTCGAACCGACGCCGACACCGCCCGACTCTTCGCGGGGTTCACGGCCTATGCCCCGCCCTTCCGGAGCGTCATCGACAGCCTGGGCGGACCCCCCATCGCGAGCGACCAAGGGGAGGACGCCTGATGCACGGGACCCATCCACAGACCGGCGAGCGACGCTTCGACGTCGAAGGCATCACCCGGGTCGAGGGCGAAGGGTCGCTTCGGCTGGTCGTTCGCGACGGACAGGTGACCGAAGCGCAGCTGGCCATCTTCGAGGCGCCGCGCTACTTCGAGCAGCTGGTCGTCGGGCGGACCCAGGACGAGGTGCTCGACATCGTCGCGCGCATCTGCGGCATCTGCCCGGTCGCCTACCAGATGTCGGCGGTCCATGCCTTCGAGGACCTGGCTGGGATCACAGCCGAGCCGGCCGTGCGCTCGCTTCGTCGCCTGCTCTATTGCGGCGAGTGGATCGAGAGCCACGCACTCCACGTCTACCTTCTCCATGCGCCCGACTTCCTCGGCTGCGCCAACGCCGTTGAGCTGGCGGCACTGGACCGCGGCGCGGTCGAGCGGGGCCTCGCCCTCAAGAAGGCCGGGAACCGGATCGTGGCGGTCCTCGGCGGCCGGCCGATCCATCCGGTCAGCGTCCGCGTCGGCGGGTTCTCGAAGGTGCCTACGAAGCGGGAACTGCAGGCGATGCGTCCGGACCTCGAGGCAGCCCTCGGCCATGCCCTCGGGACGGTCGACTGGGTGTCGACGTTCGTCGCGCCGGACTTCGAGCGTGAAGAACGGTTCGTCTCCCTGCGCCACCCGACCGAGTACCCGATGAGCGACGGGCGGATCGTCTCGTCCGACGGGCTGGATCTGGCCCCGACCGACTGGGAAGCCGCCTTCCACGAGGAGCAGGTCCCCTGGTCGCACGCGCTCCAGGCGCACATGGGCGACCGGATCCCGTACCTGCTCGGGCCAGCGGCCCGGATCACCCTGGCCGCCGATCAGCTCCACCCGTTGGCGCGCGCCGCACTCGATCGGATCGGGCTGGCCGACGCCATTCGCCGGAACCCGTACTGGAGCATCGCCGCCCGGGCGATCGAGCTGGTCCACGCGGTGGCGGAGGCGCTCGATATCGTCGACGGCTACGTCCCACCGGATCGCGCCGCCGAACCCTGGAAGCCTCGACCCGGGACCGCTTCGTGGGCGACAGAGGCGCCCCGCGGCCTGCTGTTCCACCACTACGAGGTCGATGAACGGGGTCGGATCGCCACGGCCAAGATCGTCCCGCCGACAAGTCAGAACCAGGCTGCCATCGAGGCGGACATGACCTCGTTCGCGCCCGCCATCCTCGATGAGCCGCACGACGTCGCCACCCACCACCTCGAGCAGCTCATCCGGAGCTACGACCCGTGCATCTCGTGCGCGACGCACTTCCTGGACCTGACCGTCGAGGCGGCGCGATGACCGGCCACCTCCACGCTCCGACCGTTCGGATCATCGTCTGCGGGAACGCCGATCGCGGTGACGACGGTGCTGCCCTGGCGACCGTCGCCACGCTCCTCCCGGCCCTGCCGCCCGGTCTCCAGACCGAGCTCGAGGTCCGGCGCTGCCTGGAGCTGCGGGTCGAGGACCTGGTCGACCTGCCATCCGGCGTCGACTGCCTGATCCTCGATGCGGTCGCCGGTCCGGAACCTGGACAGGTCGTCCAGCTGACGCTGGCCGAGCTGACCGAGCGTCCGAGCTTCACGCCGCGGTCATCGCATGAGCTGCCGATCCACCTCGTCGTCGCGCTCGCCGGCGTCATCCGCGATCAGCCGGTGTCGGGGGCGTTCATCGGTCTGGCCGGTCATCGGTTCGGATACGGCACGCCCCTGTCTCGGGTCGTCCGAGCGGCGATGCCGGCCTACCGCGAAGCGATCGGTGCCGAGCTGCTCCACCTCGCCTCGCACCATCGAGCGAGCGCGTCCGCCTCCGGAGCCGAGGCCTGACATGTGTCTCACCTCCGTCGGCCGGGTCATCTCGGTCGAGGACGGCCAGGCGCTCGTCGATCTTGACGGACTTCAGCGCCGGGCGATGTCATTGATGATCCCGGACCTTCGACCCGGGGAGCTCGTCCTCGTCGGGCTCGGCACCGTCCTGGGACGGGTCGACCTCGCCGACCACGAGGCTCTCGAGCGGATCCAGCCCGCGACGTCCCAGCGCTTACCGACCAGCCCGCCTCGGGCGATGGCTCAGCCCGTACCGACGCTGCCACCCGACCGACCAACACCCTAGGAGGACATCGATGTCGATCCCGCGCACGACCGCATGGGGCATCGGCCTGGCGACGGCCACGGCCTGCATCTCGGGCGTCTCGATCTTCGTCAACGGGCTCGTCGTCAAGGAGTTCGGCGACCCCGTGGCCCTGACCGGCGCACGCAATGCGCTTGTCGGCCTGGTCCTCCTCGGCATCCTGCTCGCGACCGGCGGGGCGAGCGAGCTCCGAGCAGTCGGTCGCCGGCAAGGCGTCGGGCTGGTCAGCCTGGCCGTCATCGGCGGGAGCATCCCGTTCGTGCTCTTCTTCAGCGGCCTCGCGGTCGCGACCGGACCCGGCGCCGGCCTGATCCAGAAGACGATGTTCATCTGGGTGGCGGCGCTGGCCCTGGTGTTCCTGGGCGAGTCGCTCGGGATCGCCCAGGTCGTCGCTCTGCTGGCGCTGCTGGCCGGGCTGCTGCTCATCGGTCCAACGGGCGCGCTCGGGGCCGGACAGGCGGAGATGATGATCCTCGCCGCCACCCTGCTCTGGTCGGTCGAGGTCATCGTCGCGCGTCGGCTGCTCGGCGGGGAGGGTGTCAGCGTTCGACTGGCCGCCACCTCCCGGATGGCGCTCGGGGCGGTCGTCATCTTCGGGTTCCTCGTCGCCGCCGGGCGGGTCGGGGCCGTGGCCGCGTTCTCGATCCACCAGTGGACGATCGTGGCGCTGACCGGTCTGCTCCTCCTCGGCTACGTCACGACCTGGTACGCCGCGCTCCAGCGCGCACCGGCCAGCCTGGTGACCGCGATCCTGGTCGGGGGCGCCCTGGTGACCGGCGTGCTGTCGGCGGCCCGGACCGGGACGATCCCGGCCCCGGCGGTCGAGGCCGGTCTCGGATTGCTCGCCGTGGGCATCGCCGTCGTGGTCTGGACGGCGCTCCGGCGCGGTCGGCTGACCCCGGTCGCCGAGTCGACGAGGCAGGCCAGCGGATGATCGGACCACTGGCGTTTCCATCCGAGGCTTCGGCCCGCGACGCCCGTGGCCTGACCGGGGCGGTCGGGCCGTGGCTGCCCGGGCCGCTCCTCTTCGCCCGGTTCGCCTTCCCGCCCAATCACCTCGGGCTGTGCGGACCGGAATCCGGGCAGACCCTGCCCGAAGGCGTCCGGACCGGCCGGCTGGACCTCGAGCTCACACGCCTCGCGCGCCAGTTCGAGGGCGCCTACCCCTACCTCGAGCTCATCGCGTCCGAGAACGATCTGGCCGACCCGCTCGACGCGCGCGTCGTCGAGGCCTACTGGCTGGGCAACGACCTGCTCGGTCGGGTCGGACCGCGCGCCCGCCACGACGACCTGACCGAGCGGTTCCGTCGACGCACGGAGCCACGCGAGTGGCGCTGGCTCGAGGCCAAGGCCACCGGTGCGTCGGCGGTCCACCACAGCTTCCACGTCCTCGAGATCCTGCCCCGGATCGGGCTCATGCGCGGGGGTCTCCCGGCGGACCTCCTCAGGGTGCTCGAGCGATGCCTGGTCCGGCCCGGTCGCATCGTGTCGGTCGGCGCTGGCGGACTCGACGTCGAGCTCCCGCCGCTCGAGCTCCGGGATGGGCAGCTTGAGCTGGGTCCCGGGCGCCTCACGCATCTCCCGCCGGTGAATGGCGAGGGTTTCGGCGACATCCTGCTTCCCGGTGACGAGGTGGCGATCCACTGGGAGCGCGTGTGTGGTCGGCTGAACCCGACCCAGGCGGCTCGATTGAGGTCGGTCACCGAGCGCAACCTGACGGTGGCCAACGCCACCCTCTGACTAGCGGTCGATCCCCGCCGCCGCGCGCAGGGCGATCCCGGCCGCCCAGGCCTCGGGCTCCCGTTGGCGCAGCCGCCCCTCCTCGACCTGGAGCAAGCGCCACAGCTCGGCGTGGGTCGACCGGAGCGGCTGGCTGCGCCGATATCGCTCGGCCAGGTCGTCGATGAACGCGGCGTAGCGGGTGACCGGGTCGGCACGCCCGATCGCCGCCTCGAACCCGGGCGCGTAGTCGACCGCGACCATCAGCCGGGCGAAGAACGCGCCGAGATCCTCGGCGCCCTCGTCCCAGCCCTGCGAGTGACCGCCCCGCCGGAGGAGCGGCGCCGACGAGACGAAGACCACCACCGACAGACCATCGACCGAGTCCGCCGACAGCTGCCCACCGAAGGTGAGGTATTCGTTGGAGACCGACAACCGATCGACGATCCGGATGAGGCCCCAGGAGAACTCCG
The DNA here is from genome assembly GCA_038325875.1 of Candidatus Limnocylindrales bacterium. Lineage (GTDB taxonomy): Bacteria > Chloroflexota > Limnocylindria > Limnocylindrales > CSP1-4 > Chersky-267. The sequence goes on along the minus strand of JBBQJL010000027.1, from coordinate 16,859 downwards.
CCTCGACCGGCATCCGGCTGGCATGGGTCAGCGTCGCCCGGGTGCCGCGGCCGCCCGCGGTGACCCAGTACTCGACGGTCTCGGGGTCGTAGTGGCGGAGGGTCGGCTTGGCCCGGAGCGCAACCAGCAGGTAGGCCGGTCCAGGCCGATCGGGCAGATCCGGCTCGGCCAGGAACCCGAGGCCGGCCATCCGTACGGCGGCGGACTTCGGGTCGATCGCGACAGACGGTTGCAGCATCACGGATCCCCTGACAGTTCTGTGGATATCGTGCCCGACTGCTGCGCGCGGGGCGAGGGCCGACCGGCCCATCCGATCGGGCCGAACGGGCGATGGGACGCAACGCCCCTCGCAACGTGACCTTCGGACCTGTCGACCGCCTGACCGTGCGCACATGCTCAGGGCAGATCGACGATCCATCGCCAGATGAAGGGTGTGGTGTCCACCATGATCAACGTCCGCGACGTGATGACCACGAGCGTCACGACCGTCCACCCGGAGACCTCGCTCAAGGACGTCGCGCGGATCCTCGTCGGCGGCGCCATCAGCGGCGTCCCGGTGACCGACGCGGACGGTCGGGTCGTGGGCGTCGTGTCGGAGGCCGACCTGCTGATCAAGGAACAAGGGGCGAGCGCGCTGCCGCGCCGACGCGGCGCTCGGGTCCGTGGCGAATCGCAGGCCACCAGGGACGGCCTGGCCAAGGTCCGGGCCACCACGGCAGGCCAGGCGATGACCTCGCCGGCGATCACCGTCGGCGCCGACACCTCGCTGACCTCCGCGGCGGCGATCATGGTCGACCGCGGCGTGAACCGGTTGCCCGTGACGGAGAACGGCATCCTCGTCGGGATCGTCACTCGGGCCGACCTCGTCCGCGCGTACGTCCGATCCGACGACCAGCTGGCCGAGCACATCCGCTACGAGGTCATGCTCCGCCACCTGCTGGTCGACCCGGAGCTGTTCGAGATCAGCGTGACCGAGGGCGTCGTCCGGATCAGCGGACGGGCCGACACGCGAGCGACCGCACAGATGATCGAGCGGCTGATCGCCGCCACCCCCGGCGTCATCGCCGTCCAGGCCGACCTGACCTGGGCGCATGACGGCGTCGAGCCTGGCAGCCCGAGCCGGGACTACGTCTTCCCGTCGACGCGCTAGGCGCTCCGACGAACCGTACCGAGTGAGGAGATCTGGACATGGAGCGAGAGCGGGTCCTGATCATGGGCGCGGCCGGACGCGACTTCCATGACTTCAACGTGGTCTACCGGGCCGACCCCACGGTCGAGGTCGTCGCCTTCACCGCGACCCAGATCCCGGGGATCGCCGATCGCCGCTACCCCCCGGAGCTCGCCGGACCGGGCTACCCCGCCGGGATCCCGATCCTGCCCGAGGCCGAGCTCGAGCGGATCGTCCGCGACGAGAACGTCCAGACCGTCGTGTTCGCTTACAGCGACGTGAGCCACGAGACCGTCATGCATGCCGCCTCGCGGGCCCTTGCCGCCGGCGCGGACTTCAGCCTGCTGGGGCCCTCGCGGACGATGCTCAAGAGTCGGCGACCGGTCGTCGCCGTCGGCGCCAGCCGGACGGGAGCCGGCAAGAGCCAGACCACGCGCTTCGTCGCCGCCCTGCTCGCGAAGCGGGGTCTCCATCCCGTCGTCGTCCGTCATCCGATGCCGTACGGCGACCTGGTCGCGCAGCGTGTCGAGCGGTTCGCCACTTATGCGGATCTTGACCGGTTCGACACGACGATCGAGGAACGCGAGGAGTACGAGCCGCATCTCGATGCCGGCCGGGTGGTCTATGCCGGTGTCGACTATGAGGCGATCCTGCGCGAGGCCGAGGCGGAGTGCGACGTCGTCCTGTGGGATGGCGGCAACAACGACTTCCCGTTCTATCGGCCCGACCTGTTCCTGGTCGTGGTCGACCCCCTGCGACCCGACGACGAGCGCCACTTCCATCCGGGCGAGACGAACATCCGGATGGCCGATGTGGTGATCATCAACAAGATCGACGCCGCCGAGCCGAAGGCGATCGAGACGGTCCGGACGGAGGTCCACGCGCTCAACCCGGACGCCCTCGTCGTGGCCGCGCGCTCCGACCTGAGCCTGGTCGGGCTGCCCATCGCCGGGCGCCGCGTCGTCGTCGTCGAGGACGGGCCGACGCTCACCCACGGTGGGATGGCCTACGGGGCCGGTGTCGTCGCCGCCCGCAGGTTCGGCGCCGCCGGGCTGGTCGATCCGCGACCGGTGGCGGTCGGCTCGATCCGCGAGGTCCTCGAGCGCTACCCGGGCCTTGAGCCGCTGATTCCGGCGATGGGCTACAGCCCGACCCAGATCGGCGAGCTCGAAGCCACCTTGAATGCCGTGGACGCGGATCTCGTCCTGTCGGCGACCCCGATCGACCTGACCAGGGTCCTGACCCTGAACAAGCCGATCACCCGCGTCCGGTATGAGCTGGTTCCCGTCGATGACGGCATCCTGGAGGCCGCGCTCGAGCCGATCGTCCGGATGGTCCGCACTCCGGTCGTCGTCGGAGGTGCCTCATGACCGCCCAGCTGCCGACCCTGTCGGCGACCCCGTCGTCACCGGCGTTCGCGCCGCCGCCTGTGGACTTCCTCACCCTCGCTTCACTCGGCTCGGATGGCCTTCGGGCCATGCTCGATCTGACTGGCCGGCTCAAGCTCGATCCCCATCCCTTCCGGGGCGCGCTGACCGGCCGGCGGATCGGGATGATCTTCGACAAGCCGTCGACCCGGACGCGGGTCAGCTTCGAGTCCGCGGCATGGATGCTCGGCATGCTGCCGATCGTGCTCCGCCCGGACGAGCTCCAGCTGGGTCGCGGCGAGACGGTCGCCGACACCGCCCGGGCGCTGTCGCTATACCTCGATGCACTGGCGGTCAGGACGTTCGCCCAGGCGTCGGTCGAAGAGCTGGCCGATGGCGCGTCCATCCCGGTCATCAACGCGCTGACCAACGAGCATCACCCCTGCCAGGCGCTCGCCGACGTGATGACCCTCGAAGAGGAGTTCGGGCCGCTCGAGGGGATCCGGCTGGCCTTCATCGGCGACGGCGACAACGTCTGCCACTCGCTCATCGAGGCCGCCGCGCTGGCGGGCTTCGAGCTCCGCGTCGCGACTCCGCCCGGCTACGAGCCGTCGCCGGCGATCGTCGACGCCGCGCGCCTCGCCGCCGTCGAGACCGGCGGGTCGATCGTGCTGACCCACGACCCGAAAGAGGCGGCCCACGGTGTCGAGGCGATCTACACCGACGTGTGGACGTCGATGGGCAAGGAGGACGAGGGTGAGGCGCGGCGGGTCGCCTTCGCCGGCTTCCGGGTTGACCGCTCGGTCATGGGCGAAGCGGCGCCGGCCGCGATCTACCTTCACTGCCTGCCCGCACATCGTGGCGAGGAGGTCACCGATGAGGTGATCGACGGACCGGCATCGCGGGTCTGGCAGCAGGCGGAGAACCGGCTCCACACCGAGACGGCCCTCCTGTACACGCTGCTCGCCGGCGATCCGCTGGGCCGCGCGCTCGGATGAGCCGGGTCGTCGTCGCTCTCGGCGGGAACGCGCTGATCCGGCGCGGAGAAGCGGGGTCGACGGAGGTCCAGCGACACAACCTGGTCGAGGCGGCCGACGCGCTCGCGGAGCTCGCCAGCCGCGGGCACGAGCTCGTCCTGACCCATGGCAACGGGCCGCAGGTCGGATTCCTGTCGATCGAGGCGGACGCGGCCAAGGACATCGTGCCGCCGCCGCCGCTCGACGTCCTGGTGGCCGAGTCGCAGGGCCAGATCGGCTACCTGCTGGCCCAGGCCCTCGCAGATCGGTTCGCCGCGGAACCGCCGGAGACACGCCGACCGCCGGTCGTCGCAGTGCTGTCGCAGACGGTGGTCGACCCGGACGATCCCGCGTTCGCGGCTCCATCCAAGCCGGTCGGCCCGATGTACGACCGGGCGATGGCCGAACGCCTCGCGGCCGAGCACGGCTGGAGGGTCGCCCGGGATGGTACCGGCTGGCGTCGCGTGGTCGCCTCGCCTCGACCGCTCGAGATCGTCGAGGCGGCGAGCATCGCGGCGCTGGTCGATGCCGGCGTGCTCGTCATCACGTCGGGCGGTGGCGGGATCCCCGTGAGTCGGAGCGCATCGGGGGCGCTGGTCGGGGTCGAGGCGGTCGTCGACAAGGACCTCGCCGCGGTCACCCTGGCGATCGCGGTCCGCGCCGATGCCTTGCTCCTGCTGACCGACGTGCCGTCGGTGGTCCGCGGGTTTGGCGGCCTGTGGCCGGTCGCGCTCAACGAGCTCAGCATCGAGGCCGCCGAAGCGGGTGTCCGCGATGGGACGTTCAGCGCCGGATCGATGGGCCCGAAGGTCGCGGCCGCATCGTCGTTCGTCCGGCTGACCGGCGGCGTCGCCGCGATCGGTGCGCTTGGGCAGGCCCTCGCGGTGCTCGAGGGTCGGGCGGGGACCCGGCTGATGGCGCCGACGCCGGCAGCGGCCAAGCCTGCCGGGCGGTCCGGGACCGTGTCACGAAGTCGTCACGGGCACGGGCTAGACTCCGGGCATGTGGTTCCTCAGTCCAAAGGCGCAAGCCCTCCCCTCCCCCGCTGAAGCCCTCCCCGGACGTCCGGATCCGATCGTGGTCCCTGGCATCCACACGATCCTGGGCACGCCGATCGCCGGGCCATGGCCGGACGGGACGAAGACGGCCGTCTTCGGTCTCGGCTGTTTCTGGGGCGCCGAGAAGGCGTTCTGGCAGCTCCCGGGCGTGGTCAGCACGGCGGTCGGCTATGCCGGCGGTCACACGCCCAACCCGACCTACCAGGAGGCGTGCTCGGGCCGGACCGGCCACGCCGAGGCAGTCCTGATCGCCTACGACCCCGCCCGGATCAGCTACGAGCAGCTGCTCAAGACGTTCTGGGAGCAGCACGACCCGACCCAGGGCCTGCGCCAGGGCAACGACGTCGGCTCGCAGTACCGCTCGATCATCCTGACCGCCGACGCCGACCAGCGCGCCGCCGCCGAGGGGTCCAGGGCCACCTACCAGGATCGCCTGTCAGCCGCGCGCTACGGCGAGATCACCACCGAGCTCACCGACCTCGGCCCGTTCTACTTCGCCGAGGACTACCACCAGCAGTACCTCGACAAGAATATCAACGGCTACTGCCCGAACCACGCGACGGGCGTCACGTTCCCGGACGTCGTGGTCACGCCCCTGCAGTACGTGGACTGATATCGGCGGGCCGCTGCGGCGCGAGCGCCAAGCACTTCGTTGCGTGACTTTGGCCATATTGACAAATCACGTATCTTGCTCCAGGGTGTCCTAGACAAGGGTCTTCACCCGTACGGAGGCAAGTAGATGCAGGACATGCTCATCCGGATCGAGACCGACGATTTCGCCGCCTGGGAGGAGCAGCACTATCTCCATGCGGGCAATCGGGCGACCTATGGCATCGAGGACGGACCGGCCTATCGGGACCTCGAGAACCCCAACGCGGCGCTGTTCCACATCAGAACCGATGACGTCGACCGGGCGATGGGTTGGTTCCAGTCCGACACGTTCAAGGCGGCCACCAAGCTGGCGAAAGTCACAGGCAGATCGTTCTATGACGCCCAGCCCCGCACCCGAGGTTGACGCAACGCCGATCGCGGCAGGAGGCGACCCTGGCAGCCCCCAGGTGATGGACGAGGGTCGCCTCTCGGCCTGGCGGGATCTGCAATGGGCGACGAGTCTCATCATGAGCCGCTTCAGCCATGATCTGGCCGACGAGGACTTGACGATCGCGGAGTTTGACGTCCTGGTGCACCTGGCGTGGGCTCGCGATGGCGTCCTGCCGTTGCGCATTCTGGTCGCCTCCATGGTCTCGGGCTATCAACTGAGTCGCAGCGGGCTGACTCGACTCCTGGATCGGATGGAGCAAGACGGCTTCGTCGCGCGAACCTTGAGCCGTGAGGATCGGCGGCAGTTCGACGTCGCGGTCACAGGCCAGGGCCGAGCGGTCTTCGACCGGGTTTGGCCCGGTCACCTGGCAGGGATCCAGCGCTCCTTCTCCGACCCGCTGACCGACCACGACGTGACCGTCCTGAAGCGGGTCCTCGCTAAGTTGATCCGCGCCAACGAGGGGGCCAACGGCTAGCAACAGGCTCACTCGCCAAGAATCCCGGGGGCTACTGCCCGAGCCACGCGACGGGCGTGAAGCTGCCCGACGACTTCGTGGTCACCCCGCTGCAGTACGTGGACTAGGCCCCGCAGTGGGTGCGCTACGTTGAGGTTGCGAACGCAGTTGGCTCTCCCGGCGAGCATCTTCGGCCCCATCGTCAACGTCGTCGGCTCTCGCCGGAAGGGGCTTCCAGGCGATGGCCACAGGACACTTCGGGGCTCCTGAGATCGCGCGTCGGGCTCGGTCGGACCTCGGCCTCAACCCCGCCCGGATGCTCTGCATCGCCGCAGTCCTCGTGACGGGCTGTGGATCCACCACGCCGGTAGGGAGCAGCGCCGGGTCGAGTCCGACGACCGCTGCCCCCACGGCGGCCGCGAGCGGGCAGGCCGCCCCGTCGTCGGCGGCAGCAGGCGGGCGGCCCAGCCCGTCGACGTCGGCCGGCTCGAACGTCTTCCCGTCAGAACTCTACGCGTACAGCCTCGTGGTGCCACCCGGGTGGCACGCGCAACCGGCGGCTTCGGCGTGGCTCACGGTCGCTCTGGAAGGTGGTTGCCCATCCGACTGGGACTGCTTCTCAGGCCCTTCCGGCGAACCGACGCTCGCAGCGGCGGCGGCGAGCGTCCCGCCTGATCTGACACTTGGTCAGTGGCGGTTGCGGACGCTCGTCGGGCTCCCGGAACGTTGTATCGACTCGGCACCGACGACGGCGACGCTCGGAGGCGAGCCCGCACAGACATGGACTACGACCTGCGAGGGCGAGGGTCTTCACGTGATCAAGGTTGTCGCGCTGCATGCGGGACGGGGATACATCGTCCTGTTCGCGTCGGCGATCAGCAACGATCTCGATGGCGACCACGCCACATTGAGCTCGATCCTGAGCACGTTCCTGTTGGCGCCCTCCTGATCGAGGGGAGTTCACCGATTCGCTCGATTTCGGCATGAAGGAACTATGCCGGCCGTCACCGCTCCCGGCCGTCCCCGCCTCGGAGGGAGAGGTATCCTCCGGACGATGAGGGCGGACCGGCGTCTCCGCACCTAGCGCCATTCAGACGTCGTCCCGAAGGAGTCCGACATGCCGAGGGTCGTGGTCACTGCCGCCGTCAAAGACGTCGAGGCCTGGCTGAAGTTCAAGGAGGAGATGACCGCCCATATGTCGGCCGTCGCGTCGGACGGGACCAGCTACGTGGCGATGGATGGCAGCAACCACGTCGCCAGCACATGGGACATCCCCGACATGGAAGCCTTCAAGGCGGCACAAGCCTCACTCCCGTCTGACCTGGCGGCGGCTGCGGAGCAGAGCGGGATGATCCCGCCGGTGATGATGTACATCGAGAGGTAGCCCGATGCTGAGCGAACACCCGGTGTTTCCGATCCTGTTGTCGACCGACCTCGATGCCAGTCGGACGTTCTACCACGACACGCTCGGGTTGGAGATCCTGCGCGAGGATAAGGGCGATCGGATCGTCTTCCGCTGCGGGGCCGGGACCCAGCTGGCGGTCACCCTGAGCACGGTCGGCACCTCCGATACCCAGACCCAGCTGGCCTGGCGCGTGCCGGATGTGCGGGCGGCCATCACCGACCTCCGGGCTCGTGGCGTACGGATCGAGGACTACCAGGCCCCCGATCCGGTGACGGTCGACGGCATCGCCGACATGGGTCACTCCTGGGCCGCCTGGTTCGTCGACCCGAGCCGGAACGTGCTGGCGGTCGTCCAGCCGAAAGGCTGACCCAGGGCGTACGCTCTGGCTTGAGCGGCCGGCCGTTCCGGCCCGCAGGAGGACGGTCACATGACTGGAACGCCCGCTGGAAGTCCGCGACTCCCTCCGCGCTGGTTCGCCCGCAGCTTCTGGGTGGGCCACCGTGCCGTCTATCGCCTGACCGGCGGCCGACGTGGCCTGTGGCGTCCGAAGACCGACAAGTGGGGCACGATGCGCCTCAAGACGGTCGGCCGTCGGACGGGCACGAAGCGCAGCGCGATCCTCGGCTACCACGAGGACGGGCCGAACCTGGTGACCTTGGCGATGAATGGGTGGGCAAACGCCGAGCCGGCCTGGTGGCTCAACCTCCAGGCGCACCCCGACGCCAGCGTCGACCTCAAGGATGGGTCGCGCGCGGTGCACGCCCGTGCTGCGGCGGAAGGGGACGAACGCGCACGCCTGTGGGCCAGGTGGCGCGACGTGGGGGACGACGTCGACGCGTATGCCACCCGGCGGTCCTCGGAAACGGCGGTCGTCATCCTGGAGCCTCGGTCCGAGGCTTCGCAGCCATGACGATCAAGCTGAACCACACCATCGTCTATTCGCGCGACAAGCACGCCTCGTCAGCCTTCCTGACGGACCTGTCCGGGCTGCCGGATGCGTTGCCCTTCGGTCCCTTTCTCGGCGTCGAGGTGGGGAACGAGGTGACCCTGGACTTCTACGACGACGAGGGCAAGGGCTCCCCGCAGCACTACGCGTTCCTCGTGGGCGAGGACGAGTTCGAGCAGATCTTCGGCCGCATCAAGGCGCGCGGCCTGGCCTACTGGGCCGACCCCGGCCATCGCCTCGAGGGCGAGACCAACACCCACGATGGTGGCCGCGGCGTCTACTTCGACGACCCGAGCGGACACAGCCTCGAGATCATCACCAGGCCCTACGCCGACATCCGCTAGCGCCCGGCCCCGCGATCGGCCAGATCGGCGTGGCGCGCTATGCGGCGGCCAGCACTGGATCGACCCGAGGCTCGGCCGCCGGCCCGAGGGCGCGACGCAGGAGCACGAGGCCGAGCAGGAGGCACCAGACCATCGTCCCCGGGATCGAGACCATGCCAAGGATCCACAGGACTTCGCTGTCCGGCAGCGCCCCGATAGGACCGAGGGTGCCCCCGACAAGGCGGAAGGCCGGGATGATGCCGAGGACACACAGCGCGAGTGGCAGGACCTTCGTCCGCAGGCCGATCAGGCTCAGCCCGACGGCCCACAGGCAGAGCGCGACGATGGCGCTGATCCCGACGGCCTGGCTCGCCACGTTGAAGGCAAGGTAGGCGGCCTCTCCCCATTCGTCCCGCAACCCTGCGATGTGGAGGAGGGGACCCGATGCCCCGATCCGCAGGCCCCCGGTCACGAGGAATAGTGCCGCGGCGAAGAGCCCGAGGACCGACGCGCACCGGATGGCGAGGGAGTCGGCTCGAGGCGCGACGACATCGGCGACACTCAGGATCGCGACGACGAGCGCGATCGCCATCAGGATCAGGCACAGGCCCGCGTAGACGTGGATGTCGGGCTGCGTCCGAACGAAGGCGATGCTGACGGCAGGGTTGTCCGTGTCGTCGAAGCCAAGCATGGGCGGGGCCAGCTGGAAGGCGAACGACGCAAGGCCCGCGATGGCGAACACGATCGTCGACAGGGCCGCCACCCTGGTGGAGTTGCGCATGGTGCCTCCGTCGAGCCGCTCTGATTGGGCTGACGCCCATTCTCGACGGCGGCGTTACGGGACCGTTACCACTCCGGGGCGCAGCGCGGACGCTTGGCTCAGTCGGCCGGCGTGTTAGCCGCGAGAGCCTGCTCGATCGCTTCGGCCAGCCGGGCGCCGGTCGGTTGCCCGACGAGGGGAGTGATCCGGTGCTGGCCGGCGACCTCGATCCAGTCCGGTTCCATGCCGGTCGCCGTCAGCACGACGGGCACGTCCGGATGGATCTCGCGCAGGCCCTCGATCAGGCGCCGGGCGCCGTCGGGATCGCCCGTCGCCCACGCGTCGTAGACGAGGACATCGGCCGCTTCGGCCATCTCGCAGACGCGGCCGGACAGGACCGGGCAATGTGCGCCGATCGGCCCGAGGCATTGCTGGACCTCGTACCCGCGCCGACGCAGCGAGTCGGTCTCCTGGTCGGCCAGATCGATGTCGTGATGGACGAGGAGGACCTTGGTCATCGCATCGCCTCCGTTCGGATCGATCGGCACAGTCTGGGGGCCCGAGCCGCGGGGACGCAGGGCCGTCGGTCACTCGGACCGGGGCCGAATGCACCCTTGTCGCGTGTCGCAACGATGGCCCGGGCCACGACGCCGACACCGCGTGAGTATCCTTGTCGGGATATCGAACGGTTCGCTCGGGGAGGGATCGATGTCTCACATGCGGTCGGCGCTCATCGTGCCGGGTGTCCTCATCCTGCTGGCACTTACCGCCGGCACGGCTTTCGGCGCCTCGCCGACGGCGGTCTGGCACATGGATGAGACGTCCGGCTCGATCATGCGCGACGGCTCCGGCCACGGTCATGACGGCACGCTCAAGAACATCCAGCTCGGCGTTCCAGGGGTGGGCGGATCGAAGGGCTACGGGTTCAACGGCAAGTCATCGGTCATCGTCGTCCCGGACTCGGCCGACCTCGACGCCGGGACCAGGGACATGGTCGTGACGGTCCACGTCGCGTTCACCAAAGCGCCGGACGACGACTACGACCTGATCAGGAAAGGGCTCGCCAGCACGTCCGGCGGCGACTGGAAGATCGAGATCGTCAACGTCAGCGGGAAGTCGCTGGCGCGCTGCTACCTCAAGGGCTCCGCCGGTTCCTGGCAGCGGACGACCGGGCCGGACCTGGCCGACGGCAAGTACCACACGATCACCTGCGAGAAGCACGCCACCACCGTCGCGCTGTCGGTGGACGGCCAGGTCTGGAAGAAGACCAAGTCGCTCGGGACGATGGGCAACGCCGCCCCACTATCGATCGGCGCCAAGGCCACGGGCGGCGACTGGTTCCTCGGCTCGATGGACGAGGTCAGCGTCGTCAACGGCTGATCTGCGACGGTGGATCGGACTCAGGCCGCCGGCCAGTACTGCTCACTGACGATGGCGTCCTCGGCGAAGCCGTGGCCAGTCAGGATGCGCTCGGCCGTCGCGATCATCTCGGGGTTGCCGCACAGGTAGGCCACGCTCGACCCAGGATCGACCGACTGGGCCGAGCAGACGTCGCTGAGCTGGGCCGCCAGGCGACCGGTCCGACCCGCCCAGCCGGCATTGGCCGGGTCTGTCGCTCGCGACACGACGGGCACGTAGCGCAGGCCGACGCCGTCGGACTCCAGCCGCTCGAGGCGGTCGCGATAGGCCAGCTCGTCGACCCGCGATACGCCGTGGACGACGATCGCCCGGAGCGCGCCGGCGGCCGTCGCCCCGCCGCGGACGAGCGATCCGACCATCGACACGAACGGCGCCAAGCCGGTCCCGGTAGCCACGAACAGGTGCGTCCGCCGATCGTCCGGTCGAAGCATGAACAGGCCCTTGGGGCGTCCGATCCGGAGCCGATCTCCGACCTGGAGCGCCCACAGCCGCGGGGTGAAGGCGCCACCGGGGACGAGCCGGATGAGGAACTCCAACTCGGTCCGGGTGTCGGCTGCGGATGAGGTCGAGTACGGCCGCAGAAGCGGCCGGCCGTCGACGGTCAGGCCGAGGGCGAAGTACTGGCCCGGCTCGAACGAGCCGACCCCGTCGTCCGGCCGGACGACGAATCGGGCGATCGTCGAGGTCAGGTCAATCCGACCGACCAGCGTCGAGTTCGGCTCAAGGCCGGGCCGAACGGTGGACCCGACCGGCGGGAGGACCCTGGCGACGACCGCGGGCGCCATCGTCAGGCTGCCGTCGCCGCACCGTCGACCGCATCGCGCGCGGTCGCCGGGTCGCGGTACCAGGTCGCATCGATCCAGGCGAAGTCGACCCACTGGGCCGGCAGCTGGTCGGCCCGGAAGATGGCCTGGTTGGGACAGGCGGTCTCGCACGAGCCGCAGTCGATGCAGCCGTCCGGATCGATGTAGAACTTGCGGTCGACTGACGGGTCGGACGTGATGCAGTCGACCGGGCAGACGGACACGCACGACTGGTCGCTGTTGTCGATGCACGGCTCGGCGATGACGTAGGCCATGGTCGGGACCTCCGGGACGATGGGTCGATGACCCTTTGAGGGCGATCGACGGGTTCGAGGTTTCAGCTGGTGCCCCTTACGTTCGGATGCTGAGGACCCGGACGATGTGGCCGGCCGCGCGGCTGGCGACGTTCGCCATCACGCGGCCTGACCAGACCATCGAGCCCACCGATGAGATCGTCCTGTGGGCCGGATGTGAGTTCGCCCATCCGGGCGGGACCGTCAGGCGGCCGGCAGCGACACGACGAACCTGGCCCCGCCCCCCGGCCCGTCGTCGACCCCGATCGTCCCGTCGTGAGCCCCCGCGATCCGTCGGGCGATGGCCAGCCCCAGGCCGGTGCCGCCGGCCCGATCGCGGGAGACTCCGGGCAGGCGGGCGAACGGCTCGAAGATCCGGTCGCGGTCGGCGAGCGGGATCCCAGGGCCCTCGTCGGCCACGGTCAGGACCACCGCCCGGCCCGTCGGTCGGACGCCGACCGTAACGGTCGTGCCGTTCGGAGAGTGGTCGAAGGCGTTGTCGAGGAGGATGAGCAGGAGCTGGACCAGACGGTCGCGGTCGCCCGAGATCCAGGTCGGGCCATCGGCCCCGGGCTCGGCCATCCGCAGCCCCACGCCGCGCTCCGTGGCGAGCGCTTCGGCCTGGCGCACGGTGTCTGCGGCGATGACCTCCAGGTCGACCCGCTGACGCTCGAGGACCAGCCCGGTCGCATCCGAGGACGCGAGCTGGAGCAGGTCGCCGATGAGACGCGACAGGCGGTCCGATTCGTCGACGATGTCGCCGACCAGGAGTCGGCCGTCGTCGGCCACCAGACCCTCGCGGTCGAGCACCTCGGCATTCGCCCGGATCAGCGCGGTCGGGGTCCGCAGCTCGTGTGAGGCGTCGGCCACGAACCGCCGTTGAGCGTCGAACGACTGACGGATCGGAACGAGCGCATCACCGGTGACAAGCAGGGTCACGAGCGCCGCCCCGACCAGCCCGATGACCGCGACCAGCACGATCACCGCGACCAGGCTTCTCGATTGTGCGTCGTGAAGGGTGAGCACGAAGCCGCCCTGGACGAAGCCGACCGGCAGCCCACCCGCGGACGCGGCCAGCGGCACGGTCAACAGGCGAACGTCGGTCCCTGCGGCATCGACGGTCCGGAGGTCGCGGCCGGTGGTCGACACCGCGGCGGCGGCGGCGGCGTCGGGCAGGCCCGTCAGCGCGATCCGCGATGGATTGGCGAGCAGCTTGCCCGACGCGTCCAGATAGAGCAGGAACGTATCCGCCGAGGCCGGGACCGTCTCGTCCGCGTCCGTCTCCCCCTGCGCCTGGGGCAGCTCGCCGTGGAGCGTTGCGACCGCCGCATCGACGCTGGCGGCGAGAGCTCGGTCGACGTCGGCATCGAGCGCCCGGAGGCCGACGAATGCGGTCGCCGCCCCGATGCCGATGACGAGCAGGGCGATCAATCCCAGGGTGACCGCGATGAGCCGACGGCGCGTCGAGCGAAGCAGGCGGGCGGTCGGGTCGGTCATGCGACCGGTCAGGCCTCGGCCCGGAGCATGTAGCCGACGCCCCGAACGGTCCGCAACCGATCCGCTCGGCCGAGCTCCCCGAGCTTGCGTCGCAGGTAATGGACGTACAGATCGACGACGTTCGAGTACACGTCGGGCTCGGCGCCCCACACGGCGTCGAGGATCTGCTGCCGGGTGAGCACCTGGCCGACGTGACGGATGAGGTAGCCGAGGAGGGCGAACTCGCGGGCTGACAGATCGACAGTCCGGTCGCCGACCTGGGCGACATGGCGCAGCTCGTCGATCGACAGATCGCCGGCCTGGAGGCGATGGACCGGCGCGACCGCGGATCGACGGCCGAGGGCGCGGATCCGGGCGATCAACTCAGCGAACGCGAATGGCTTCGCGAGATAGTCGTCCGCCCCGGCGTCGAGCCCGCCGACCCGATCGTCGACCGCCCCGAGGGCCGTGAGCATCAGGACCGGTGTCACCAGGCCCTTCGTCCGGAGAAGGCGCAGCAATGTGACCCCATCGACGTCGGGCAGCATCCGGTCGAGGACGATCACGTCATACGAGCCGCGCTGGGCCAGGGCAGCGCCGGTCAGCCCATCGGGCGCCACGTCGACGACGTGCCGCTCAGCGGTCAGGACGCGCTTGATCAGCGCGGCCATCTTGGCTTCGTCCTCGACCAGCAGGATCTGCATCGCTCGGCATCCTACGGGCCGGATGCCCGGGCGTCGAGGGAAGAACGGCCTGTCTTTGAAGGTTCTCATCGGAAGCACAGGGCGGTCCCATCGGCTCACCCGATGCTGCCTTCATCACCACCCCCGCGCTGAGGACCAAGACCATGATCCACAAGACCGCCCTGTTCGTCGCCTCCGTGGCGGCCGCGCTGACCCTCGCCTTCGCCCTGGCCGCGGCCGGCTTCGCGCCGGGCGCGACCGACCAGTCGGCAGCCGCGACAGCCCCGGCATCGGTTGTGAGCGCCGATACCGCGGCCGTCGTGGCCCCGGCGCCCGTCCAGATCGACAAGGTCTACGTCGCGCCACCGAAGCCGCAGAAGACCATCACCGTCCACAAGGTGGTGAAGACCTCCGGTGGCGGCGAGTCCGACGGCGCGGAGGGCGGCGACTGATGGCGGACATCCGAAGCGGCCACCCGCCACAGGCGCCGGCCGAGCGGCGCGTGGAGGTGGCAGCGGCGCCTGTGACTCCAGCGGCACGACCCGTGTCAGCCGCACGACCGGCGCCCGTTGCGCGCCAGCGGCCCGACGCCCGCCCGCTGCGGATCGCCTTCGGCATGGGCGCGCTGGCCGCCGCCAGCGCGCTGGTGACGGCGCTCGCCTCACCGCCGATGGCGAGCGTCGCCCCGGTCCTGGCCGACACCACGATCACCCTGCCCCCGGCTCCGACCCCCGTCGTGCGCCATGTCATCCAGTACGTCCAGCTCAAGCCCGGCCAGACCGCGCCGCCACGCGCGGTCGTGAAGCAGGCACCGGCGCCGAAGCCTCGGGTCGTGGTCGTCACGACCCGCCAGTCGGGGAAGGTCCCATGAGCATCGCCTTCGTCACCTCCGCCCCATCGCCCTCCCCGATGGGATCCATCAGCCACCCCCGGGTCATGTCCGATCGCCTCGATCGCGTTGAGCCGCCGCTCACCTCGATCGTGGCCGGCCTGATGGGCGGGACCGTCGGGGTCTACCTGCGACCCGTCGACGGCGGGATGACCACCGCTGCCGACGCCCGCCGTGCAGCTCGTTCGACCCTGGGTCGAATCGGCGCCTGGGCCGATCGTCTGACCCGGTTCACGACGACCTCGGACCTCGCCCGCCTCAACGCCTCCCCGGCGGCCCGGGTCGCGGTGCGTCCGACACTCGCCGCGGCCCTGGATTGGGCCCGGATGGCTGAGGGCCTGAGCGATGGGATCGTGGATGTCGCCATGCTCGACGCCAGGCTCGAGGCCGAGCAGCCCCTGCAGCGGTCGGCCGACTTCGTGTCGATCGATCGGACCTGGTCGATGGATCGCGGTCGCCGTGTGACGGATGTCCAGCGACCGGTCGGCCTCCGGTTCGATCTCGACGGCGTGGCCAAGGGCTGGCTGGCCGATCGAGCGCTCGACCTGCTCGACCGGTTCCCGGCGGCGGTGGTCGATGCCGACGGCGACGTCGCGATCCGGCTGGGTCGAGGGCAGCGCTGGCGGGTGGGGATCGCCGATCCACGTTCAACGGACCAGGACCTGTTGGAGCTCGACCTGATCGGCTCCGATCGGCACGGAGGCCGCCGCTTCGGCCTGGCGACGTCCGGGACGAGCGTCCATCGCTGGGTCCGCGACGGTCGAATCGATCACCACCTGATCGATCCGCGGACTGGATCGCCGGCCCGGACCGACATCGTCCAGGCGACGGTCCTGGCCCGGACGGCGCGTGAGGCGGAAGCGCTGGCCAAGACAGCCGTGATCCTCGGCTCCGGTGCCGCGCTAGACGTGCTCGCTCGACCGGGCGTGGATGGCGCCATCCTCCTGACCGATCGCGACGAGCTCCTGCTCACCCCTTCGACGATGCGCTGGTTGGCATGAAGTTCCAGGGTCTCCATCCACGCACCCAGCTCCTCCGCTGGGGGTTGTTCGCCGTCGCGGTCGGCATCGTCGTTGGGGCGACCGCGCCGAGCGCGGCTCGCTCGCTGGCGACCGCCTGGGAGGCGAACCGCGCCAGCCTTCCCTGGCTGGTCGAGCGACTGGCCGGCTTCCTGGCCTACTTCGCGGTGGCCGGCTCGGTCATCTACGGCCTCCTGCTGTCGACCAAGATCCTCGACGCCATCGCGCACCGACCGATCACCTTCAACCTCCACCAGGACCTCGCCTCGATCGGGCTCGGGCTGGCCGGCGTCCATGGCGCCCTGCTCGCGCTCGACAAGACCGTCCCGTTCAGCCTGCAGCAGATCGCCGTCCCGGGACTGTCGCCCCATTCGCCGGTCGCCGTCGCGGCGGGTCAGGTCGCCTTCTACCTGATGGCCGTCGTGATCGCCAGCTTCTATGTCCGACGCACGATCGGTCAGCGGACGTGGCGACTCCTCCACTACCTGACCTTCCTGGCGTTCATCGGAGCGACCGCTCACGGGCTGGCAGCCGGGACGGACAGCGGCTCGGCCTGGGCGTGGTGGATCTACGTCGGCTCGACGGTCGCGGTCGCTTTCCTGTTCAGCTACCGGATCGTGATGTCGTTCGGGACGCGACGCGCACGTCGCTCGGCGCAGGCGTCGATCGCCGCGCAGACCCCGGCGGCCAGGGCGGCGGGCGCGCCGAGGCCGAGGCCGGAGGTGGCCGCCTCCTAGG